>NZ_JADJKN010000002.1:0-874055 GCF_016705985.1 Candidatus Aalborgicola defluviihabitans | reverse complement strand
TTCTTCTGCCGGTCCATCATCCGCCAGACGAAGGGTGTGAAGATGAGTTGCATGGCCAGTTCCATCTTGCCGCCGGGCACCACAATGGTGTTGGCGCGGCTCATGAAGCTGTCTCCAATCATGCTGCGCAGGTACTGAAAATCGATGCCCTTCGGGTTGGCGAAAGCGGATCACCACCATGCTCTCGTCGGCGCTGGGAATGTCTCTGGCAATGAAGGGGTTGGAGGTGTCCACCATGGGCACGCGCTGGAAGTTGACGTGCGTGTGGTTGAACTGCGGGCAGATGTAGTTCACATAGTCGGGCATGCGGCGCAGGATGGTGTCGGTCACCGCCTCGGTGCTGTAGCCACGCTGCTTCTTGTCACGGTAGAGTTTTTGAATCCACTCCAGGTTGATGACCGGTACCACGCCCACCAGCAAGTCTGGGTGCTGGGCGATGTTGACCTCGGGTGTGACCACCGCACCGTGCAAGCCTTCGTAAAACAGCAGGTCGGTGTTGGCGGGCACGTCTTCCCACGGCGTAAAGGTGCCCGGGCTTTGCTTGTAGGGCGCGGCCTCTTCGGTGTCGTGCAGGTACTTGCGGCGTCTGCCGCTGCAGGTGGTGGCGTAGTCCCGAAACAGGGCTTCAAGTTCGGGAAATGATTGTTTTCCGCCCGAAGTGGCTAAGTTTTTGTTGCCGGCTTTTTCGGCTTCGACCAGCAGCTTCATCTCGGCACGGTCGCGGCGGTGAAAGCTGTCACCTCGATCACGGCAGCGCTGACACCTTCGCGGCGAAAGATGTTTTCGAAGGTCCGGGTCACCGACGTGGTGCCCGCCCCGGAAGAACCGGTGATGGCGATGATGGGATGGCGTGCAGACATGGTTGCTCCTAAGTTATAAATATGTTGGTAAAAATGGCCTCTAGCCCTCGTACTTATTGGACGAGCTGTTATTAAACGAATAGCATTGCGGGACAGATTTTTAGCTCTGTCCCCAACTGATCAGAAGCGTGCGTCGCGAAACAAGCTGCGCTCGGTAAACAAGGGGTTGTCCAGTTCGTGCTTGATTGGCTCGGCGTGGTAACGCTCGATGCGCTCCACCTCATTTTTGGAGCCAAACACCAGACCAATGCGCTGGTGCAGGCTGGTGGGTTGCACGCCCAGCATGGGCACCTCGCCGGTGGAGGCGCGGCCTCCGGCCTGTTCCATGAGCATGCCGATCGGATTGGCTTCGTACAGCAGGCGCAAGCGGCCGGGTTTGCTGGGGTCTTTGGTGTCGCGCGGGTACAGGAATACGCCACCCCGCATCAGAATGCGGTGGGCCTCGGCCACCATGCTGGCAATCCAGCGCATATTGAAGTCTTTGGCGCGCGGGCCCGACTTGCCGGCCAGGCATTCGTCCACATAGCGCTTGACAGGAGCCTCCCAAAAACGGGCGTTGGAGGCATTGATGGCGAACTCGTGCGTATCAACGGGAATCTGGATGTGCGGGTGGGTCAGCATGAACTCGCCCAGCGTGGGGTCCAGCGTGAAGCCATTGACGCCATCGCCCACCGTCAGCACCAGCATGGTGGTGGGGCCATACAGCGCGTAACCTGCGGCCACCTGCATTGCGCCAGGTTGGAAGAAATCGGCCTCGGTCACGTCACGCTGCTGGTCACGCGGCATGTCGTCCAGATCCTGCGGTGCGCGCAACACCGAGAAAATGCTGCCAACCGACACGTTCACATCAATGTTGCTGGAGCCGTCCAGCGGGTCAAACACCAGCAGGTATTTGCCCCGTGGGTACTGGCCGCGGATCTGGTAGGGCACATCCATCTCTTCCGAAGCCATGCCCGCCAGATTGCCCGCCCATTCGGTGCGGCGAATGAAAACATCGTTGGACAACACGTCCAGTTTTTTCTGGGTTTCGCCCTGCACATTGACAGAGCCGCCCTCCTCTGCGGCATGGTTACCCATGACGCCACCCAGCTCGCCAAACGCCACCGCGCGGGCAATGGCCTTGCAGGCGATGGCGACGTCTAGTATCAGGGCGTTGAAGTCGCCGCTGGCGCTGGGGAAGCGGCGGCGCTCTTCTATCAGGAACTGGGTCAACGTGCGGCGGTGGTTGTTGTAGCTCAGTGGCATGGTGCAGTCTCGGTTGATATGAAATTATTCGGTAGGGTGTGCGGCGCGGCGCAGCGCGCTTATGACCGTGCGGTAGCCGCCATCGGCATCGGGGGCGCCAAACACGGCGCTACCGGCCACGCAGGTGTCGGCCCCGGCCCGCACAATCTCGTGGATGTTGTCGACCTTGACCCCGCCATCCACCTGCAACCATATTGGCTGGCCGCCGGCGGCCTGGTGCGCAGCTATGCGCTGGCGCACCGCGCGCAGTTTGCCCAGTGTGGAAGGAATGAACTTTTGCCCGCCAAAGCCCGGGTTCACGCTCATCAGCAGAATCATGTCCAGCTTGTCCATCACGTGGTCCAGCCAATCGGTAGTTGTTGCCGGGTTCAGCACCAGGCCGGCCTTGCACCCGTGTTCCTTGATCAGCTGCAGCGTGCGGTCCACATGCCGGGAGGCCTCGGGGTGAAAGGTGATGATGTTGGCACCGGCCTTGGCAAACAAGGGAATCAGCGCGTCCACCGGTTCCACCATCAGGTGCACATCGATAGGGATGGTGACATGGGGTCGAATAGCCTCGCACACCAGCGGGCCAATGGTCAGGTTGGGAACATAGTGGTTGTCCATCACGTCAAAGTGCACCAGGTCCGCACCGGCCGTTTGAATGGCGCGAACCTCTTCGCCCAGGCGGGCAAAGTCGGCCGACAAAATGCTGGGGGCCAGGCGGAGAACAGGCGCTTGCGCGGGGGAGTCTGTCATGGTTTGGCTTTCATGGAGGTTTGTTTTTCAGCATGCCAGTTGCGCAACTGGGCCAGGTTGACCTGGCTCAAATCAGGCACCACGCGCAGCGCGGCGCCAAAGTCATGGTGCGCGGTGTAGGTGGTGGGTGTGATGATGGTGGCCAGGCCAGCGGCCGTAGCGGCGCGCAGCCCGTTGCTGGAGTCCTCCAGCGCAATGCAATCGGTGGGACTCAGTTGGATCGCGGCCAGCATCTGCAAATACACCTGCGGATGCGGCTTTTTGACGGGCGCGGTGGATGCATCGCCAATGGCGGTGAAGTTCAGGCGCCAGTCCGCTCCTATGGCCCGGCGCATCAGGGCGGCGATGTTCACAGGCGATGTCGTGGTGGCAATGGCCAGTTGCAACCCCTGGGCCAGCGCTTCGTCCATCAGCTTGAGCACACCCGGGCGCAGACTCACAGCGCCGTCATTCACTGCGGCCTCATACGCGGCTGTCTTGAGCGCGTGCAGCTGGTTCACGGTATCGTTCAACGCCATGGCACCGACTTCGCGCATATCGGCCCGGGTGGTTTTCCAGTAATGCAGGATGCGCTCTTTGCCACCTGAAATGTCGAGCAGTTCGGTGTACAGCGCCTCATCCCACACCCAGCCCATGCCCATCTCGGCGAAGGCGTGGTTAAACGCGGCCAAATGTGCACTCTCGGTGTCGGCCAGCGTGCCATCGACATCAAAAATCAGGGCTTGAAGGGTGCTTGCAGACATGGGTATTGTTCAGTACAACGACGGACAATTGGGATAAACGGGCTTCATATCAGTGAGGAATGATTTACTTTAATAGCCTTAACTCATAAACTCCAATCATGTTTTATTGAAAACTCATCAGACTAATCTGATGAAACGGAGACCTCTGATGCGCCCATATACCCTGAAGCAAATCCAGACCTTTCTGGAAGTGGCGCGCCAGCGCTCGGTCTCCAAAGCGGCCGAGCGGCTGTTTGTGACCCAACCCGCCGTGTCCATGCAAATCCGCCAGTTGGAGGATACTTTTGGCGTACCCCTGATCGAACCAGTGGGTCGCAACATCGGGCTGACCCACGCTGGCGAGGCTTTTCAGACCTATGCCATTGCCGCCATGGGCCAGCTCAAAGACCTCGAAGCCCTGATGGCCGAGCATGTGGGTCTGCGCAAAGGTCGTATTGATCTGGCCCTATTCAGCACCGCCAAATCTTTCATTCCCATGCTCCTCTTGCACTTTGGCAAGCTGTTTCAGGGCATTGACATCCAGCTCAAGATCGACAACCGTGAAAACATTCTGGGACTGCTCGCGCGGAACGAGGCCGACCTGGTCGTCATGGGTCGCGCGCCGGCCAACCTGGACTGCGAAGCCACCCCCTTTGCCACCAACCCGCTGGCTATCGTGGCCGCTCCCGACCACGTTTTGGTGCGCCGCAAACAGTGGCCATTTTCAGCGCTGGGGGAACACCGGTTTGTTGTGCGCGAAGAAGGCTCAGGCACGCGCGCGGCGATGGAACGCCTATTTGCCGAGCACCAAACACCCTTGAACGTAGTGATGGAAATGCCCAGCAACGAAACCATCAAGCAGGCCGTGATGGCCGGCATGGGCCTGAGCTTTCTGAGCCTGCGCACGGTGCGCCATGAGTTGGCCAGCGGCCACATTGCGCTGGTCGATATTGCAGGGTTGCCATCCATGGGGCATTGGTATGTGACCCACATGCGCCACAAAAAGCTCTCCCCGGCTGCGCGTGCCTTCAAGGAGTTTTTGATTGAGCAGGGCGGCGCGCTGATGGATTCGTGGAGCTAGCGACTTTGAAACTGCGGCCAAAGAAGCATTCCAGTGGAATACGCCGCTACCTGCTGTCGACCTCTATGTCTCCATAAAGGTCGAGGTGTTCGTCGCGTCGATATCGATCCCAGAGCTTTTCCAAGGCATGAACTTCGTCAAGGGAAGCGATGCGAAAGCGGCTCAAAGCAAAAATCATGGCCCGTACCGACACCTTGGGTCGGGCAGCCCGGCTCTTTATCCCACAATGCGAGCAGGTCATCAACGGCGGCAAGATACTGTGCTCTGTCCGAATTGTCTGAAGCATGCCATCGAGCTGATTCCGCAATTCAATAAGTTGCAGCATTGACATTGATGGATTCCAATTGCGACGCAAGAGATCGATCAATTCTGGGAACCAAGTTCGCTGTGCATCACCGGCTGGCATTTGGTAACCCAGTCGCTTGAAAGTTACGGTCGGCAATAGCCCCGTAGCTGTCAGTGGGAGCGTCATCCACTCCAGGTCCACGAGGCATGGCGCCTTTTTGCGAGACTCCCAAAATGGGAACTTCGATTTTTTCGGAGCGTTGGGGATCGCCTCCATCAATTCATCACAAAAACCTGATCTTACAAGAAACTTATTTGAATTTTCATTATGAATAGCCTTGCCTATAGTCAGGTCCATCGCCACCCGCTGACCTATTCAACTGGAGTTTCCCCATGGACCAAAGCAACCGCTACGCTGACCTGAGCCTTAAGGAACACGACCTGATCTCGGGTGGTCGACACATATTGGTGGCCTACAAGATGAAGCCCAAGGCCGGCCACGGCTACCTGGAAGCGGCGGCGCACTTTGCGGCCGAGTCGTCCACCGGCACCAATGTCGAGGTGTCCACCACTGACGAATTCACCAAGGGCGTGGACGCGCTGGTTTACCAGATTGACGAGCCTTCCGAGGAGATGCGTATCGCGTATCCGATTGACCTGTTTGACCGCAACATGACGGATGGCCGCATGATGATCGTGTCATTTTTGACGCTGGTGATCGGCAACAACCAGGGCATGGGCGATATCGAACACGCCAAGATGTACGACTTTTATATGCCGCCGCGCGCCATCCAGCTGTTCGATGGTCCGAGCAAAGACATTTCTGACCTGTGGCGCATTCTGGGTCGCCCGGTCAAGGACGGCGGCTACATCGCCGGCACCATCATCAAGCCCAAGCTGGGCCTGCGCCCCGAGCCCTTTGCCGCCGCAGCCTATCAGTTCTGGCTGGGTGGCGACTTCATCAAGAACGACGAGCCGCAGGGCAACCAGACCTTTGCGCCGATGAAGAAGACCATTCCCCTGGTCTACGACGCCATGAAGCGGGCCATGGACGAAACCGGTGAGGCCAAAATCTTCTCGGCCAACATCACCGCCGACGACCATTACGAGATGCTGGCGCGCGGTGAATTCATCCTGCGCACCTTCGGGCCTGACGCCGACAAGGTGGCTTTCCTGGTGGACGGCTACGTCGGCGGCCCCGGCATGATCACCACGGCGCGGCGCCACTTCCCCAACCAGTACCTGCACTACCACCGCGCCGGCCACGGCGCCGTCACCAGCCCCAGCGCCAAGCGCGGCTACACGGCCTATGTGCTGGCCAAGATGAGCCGCCTGCAAGGCGCATCGGGCATCCACGTGGGCACCATGGGCTACGGCAAGATGGAAGGCAGCAACGACGACCGCGCCATTGCCTACATCATCGAGCGAGACAGCTACAGCGGCCCGGCCTACCACCAAGAGTGGTACGGCATGAAGCCCACTACGCCCATCATCTCGGGCGGCATGAACGCGCTGCGCCTGCCCGGATTCTTCGAGAACCTGGGTCACGGCAACGTCATCAACACCTCGGGCGGCGGCTCCTACGGCCATATCGACTCCCCTGCCGCAGGCGCCACCTCACTGCGCCAGGCCTATGACTGCTGGAAGGCCCGGGCCGACCCTATTGAGTGGGCTAAGGAGCACAAAGAATTTGCCCGGGCGTTTGCGTCCTTCCCCGGCGACGCCGACAAGCTGTTCCCGGGCTGGCGCGAAAAGATTGGCGCACATCGATGAGAATGTATGCCCCCACGCTTGTCACTTCGTGTACTGCCCGGCCCTGCGGCGAAACCCATGCACCCTTCCTTTGCGCGCCATGACAATTCCCTTCTACCAGCCCCAAGGCAACGAGGTAGCCCTATTCGAAGCCGCCTACGCGGCCCGCCTGCCGGTGATGGTCAAAGGCCCTACCGGCTGCGGCAAGTCGCGCTTCATCGAGTTCATGGCGCACCGGTTGGGTAGACCCCTGATCACCGTGGCCTGCAACGAGGACATGACCGCCAGCGACTTGGTGGGGCGTTACCTGCTGGACGCCGGGGGCACCCGCTGGCAAGACGGCCCACTGACGGTGGCCGCGCGCACCGGGGCGATTTGCTACCTGGACGAAATTGTGGAGGCGCGACAGGACACCACGGTGGTGATTCACCCGCTGACCGACCACCGCCGCCAGCTGCCGCTGGACAAAAAGGGAGAGACGGTTCACGCGCACCCGGATTTTCAGCTGGTGATCTCCTACAACCCCGGCTACCAGAGCCTGCTCAAGGACCTGAAACCTTCCACCAAACAGCGCTTTGCCGCATTTGAGTTTGCGTACCCCAACGCTGAGCTGGAAGCGCAGATCGTTAGCACCGAGACCGGGATCGACACCCCACGCGCCGCGCAGCTGGTGCAGATTGCTCACGCGGCCCGCCAGCTCAAAGGACACGGACTGACTGAGGGCATATCCACCCGGCTGCTGGTCTATGCCGCCACACTGATCGTGGGCGGCGTGGCACCGGGGGACGCCTGCCGCATGGCGCTGGTGCGCCCCATCACCGACGACGCCGACATCCGCCAGACGCTGGACCACGCCATTGATGCTGTGTTCGCTCCTACAAATTGAAACCTGGCGCAAGCAGCTCGATTGCAATTTCCCCGCAGTGCAAGCGGTGTTTGCCGACTGCATGCTGGAGGCCACCCAAGTACTCGGTCCTGCTGGCATGGAGGCTTACGTCGATTGCGCCCGCGCCCTGGGCAAAATGGGCCGCGGCCCCGAACCGGTGCTGGCGCTTTTGCAGGAGTGGCCGCAAGTAGCCCACACGGTGGGAAGCGCCGCCGCCCAAGACCTGTTGGCCGACGTTGCCGCCCTGCTCACCGCCATGCAAAAGTCGCCCAACAGCACCGCCATGGCCCCGCTGCTGAGCACCCTGGCTGCCGTGGCGCGGCGCCTGCAGGGCGCAGACCCGCTGCACCACTACCTGCATGTGGTCAGGGACGTGATGTCGCGCACCAGCGTGTCCATCCACGGCCACCACACCACCTTTGCCAGCCCCGGCCTACCGGTGTTGCTGGAGCATGCGCCCCAACTGCTGGGGCCGCTCACCGTGGCGGGGCTGGCGCGCTGGGCCAACTACGGCGCACGCCACTACCAGCACCACCCCGACAAGCAGCGCGCCTACTTTGCCTGCGCCCTGCCCGACAGCCGCGCCGTACTCCAGCGCGAACGCCACGGCACGCTGCTGGTGGACGTGGAGCGCCAGTTAGACCTGACGCTGCGCGCCCTGTGGCAAGACCAGGCCCCCCTGCACGCCTACGCCACCGGACTGGCCGATGCGCCCACACCAGCGCCTTGGAGCACGCAACACACCGCCAACGACAGTGTCTGCCTGCCCGATGTGTACGACACCCTGAATAACATCAACGGCCTGGACCGCTACCGCGTGGCGCTGGCCCACATGGCCGCGCACCGGCGCTGGAGTGGCACGCTGGTGGCCGACAACCTGAGCCCCCTGCAGCGCCTGACCACCGAATGCCTGGAAGACGCCCGCATCGACCACTTGCTGCTGCACCACTACCCCGGCCTGCGCCCGCTCTTGCTGGCGCTGCACCCGCGCCCGGTAGAAGGCGCTTGCGACCCCGCCCAGGTCAGTTGCCTGCGCCACCGCCTGGCAATGCTGTCCCTTGCCTTGCTCGACCCCGGCCATGCTTACCGGGATGCAGACCTGATTAACTGCGTGGACACTTTCCACGACCTGCTGAATGGCAGCGATTCCAGCACCCAGGCCATGCAAACGCTGGCCCTGCAACATGCCGCCCGCACCCGCCGCCAAAGCGACCAGCTGGCACGCGTGTTTTTTGAAAACACCGTGGTCAGCTACCGCGACGACAACCGCCACCTGTGGACCTTTATCGAAGCCGGCGATGAAGAAGACAGCTTCAACGCAGAGCGTCCGCCGCCGGAGCAGGCGGTGCACGGTCTGCCGCCGCGCCACTACCCCGAGTGGGATGCTGCCAGCCAAGCTTATCGCCCCGACTGGGTCAGCGTCTATGAGGCCCTGCACCCCAGCGGCGACGCCCGCCACATCGACGCCCTGCTGGCCCAGCACGCCGGTCTGGCACGCCAGTTGCAAAAACTGCTGGACCTGCTCAAGCCGCAAAATCGTGTGCGCATTCGCTACCAGGAAGAAGGCAGCGAGTTGGACCTGGACGTGGCCATCCGGGCACTCACCGACTGGCGTGCTGGCGCCCAACCCGACCCGCGCATTCTGATGAGCCACCGCAGCAAGGACCGCAGCATCGCGGTGCTGGTGTTGCTGGACTTGTCGCAATCGCTCAACGACGCCGTGCCCGGCACCAGCCAGACCCGCCTGGCCCTGAGCCAGCAAGCCGTGGCCCTGCTGGCCTGGGCCATGGACCGGCTGGGCGACCCGTTTGCTCTGGCGGGCTTTCACTCCAACACCCGGCACGACGTGCGCTACCAACACATCAAGGGCTTTGGCGAAAATTGGGACGATGTGCCCAAGGCCCGGCTGGCCGCGTTGCAAGCGCAGTACTCCACCCGCATGGGCGCCGCCCTGCGCCACGCCGCGCGCACCCTGGGCGCGCAAACGGCCGACAAAAAACTCCTGCTGGTGCTGACCGACGGCCGCCCGTCGGATGTGGATGTGAGTGACGACCAATCCCTGGTGTTGGACACCCGCCAGGCTGTTCAAGAACTGGCGCAGCAAGGCATCCACAGCCACTGCATCAGCCTGGACCCGCAAGCCGATGCCTACGTGCATGACATCTTCGGCCACCACGCCACCGTGGTGGACCGCATCGAGCAGTTACCGGAGCGGATGACGCGGCTGTTTGTCAGCTTGACGCGGTAACAAGGTGCAGTAATCCGCTGCCAGGGCGTTCGAGGTCAAATCGGGCTGTAGCCCTCGAATTAATGTGGTAGTGGGGATAGGAAATTCAACCGCATGAGACCAAGTATTGCACGGATTTAGGGCTACCGAGGCGCTCTGATTTGGTGGGTTTTAGGGTGCCGCAGGTGGCCCGCAGGCGCGCTGGGTGCGTGCAAGTGCGGTGCGGCGTGCTGATCGACGAATACCAGCGCAGCAAGGCCTACAAGAACATCTTCTCGGCTGGCGTCTGCGTGGCCATTCCGCCGGTGGAAGCCACGCCGGTTCCCACCGGGGCGCCCAAGACCGGCTACATGATCGAGACCATGATTTCGGCCATCGTGCACAACATTGCCGACGAGCTCAATGGCAGCACCGCCAGCACCAAGGCTACCTGGAACGCCATTTGTCTGGCTGATTTTGGCGACACCGGTGCGGCCTTTGTGGCTCTGCCGCAAATACCGCCGCGCAATGTCAACTGGTTCAAGAAAGGCAAATGGGTTCATCTGGCCAAAATTGCCTTCGAGAAGTACTTCATGCGCAAGATGAAGAACGGCACTCCGGAACCCATCTACGAGAAGTACGTGCTCAAGGCGCTGGGCATCGTGCGCTTGATTCGTTGAGACGTTTTTTACGCCAGAATGGGTGTCTAGCCCTCGTAAAATATGTTTAGTTAGCTATCAAAAAACATAGTAAATCGACCGTACCTGTTTTCAGCTTGGCAGTGCCGCGGCCACAGTGCGCAACGCGGCGCTATCGCGGATGTGAATGCGTTCGCGCCAGCTCTACCCAGCCCTCGCGCTCGAAGCGGCGCAGCAGGCGCGACACCATTTCCCGCACCGTGCCCAGCTCGTCGGCCAGTTCCTGGTGGGTGAGCGCCAGGTCGGGCCCCGGCCCAGCAGGGCAGCGGCCAGGCGTTGGTCCAGGCGCTGGAAGGCCACGGCGTCGATCGGTCCGGTCAGGTCTGCCATGCGCTCGGCAAACAGGCCCAACACGGCATCGCGAAAGGGGGTGTCTCCAGCCATTGGTTAAACAGCACCGGTGGAATCAGCAGTAGCGTGGTCGGCTTGGTGGCTGTGCCGGTGGCCGACAGCGGCAGGCTGCGAAAAAGGCTGGCGCTGGAGGCCAGGCACAGTTCACCCGGCACCACGCGGTACAACTCCAGTGAGCGTCCGTCGCTGGAGTGGCGGCTGACCTTGACTTCGCCTTCCAATACCAGCGGGAAACCCCTGCAGGCGGTCTGTGCGCTGAACAACACCGTACCTGCGGTTGGCCCCGGTGCTGCCGTTGCCGGCCAAATCATCCAGGATAGGGCAGTCAGGGCGGGCGTCACCATGGCAGTTCTGCAGCAGGTCTTGCAGGGAGCGCTGCATGGCCTGCATGGCAGCCATGCGGGTGTTCAGCTCATCCATGTGCTTCTGGGCGATGCGCTTGACGCTGGCGCTGGCACGGCTGCGGTTGTGCCACAAACCCACCAGCTCGGAAATCTCGGCCATGGAAAAGCCCAAGTCACGGCCGCGCTTGATAAAGCGCAGAGTGTGCACATCGCCGGGCGTGTATTGGCGGTAGCCGCTGTCGGTGCGGTTGACCTGCCCCAAGAGGCCCAACGATTCGTAATGGCGCAGCATTTTGCCGAAACGCCAGACTGGCGTGCCGCCTCGCCAATGGCAATGGGGCCTGAGTTCCCGGTGAGCCCGTTGGACTCAGTCGGCAACGGCATAGCCTTCTTCGGCAATCGCTGCTGCCAGCGCCTGGCGTGGCTGGTTGGATTGCACTTGCACGCTGTTTTGGCTGCGGTCGATCACCACCTGGGCCTGTGGGTCCACCTGTTGCAGCGCTTGGGTCACGGCCTTTTCACAATGGCCGCAGGTCATGCCGGTTACGGTAAAGGTTTGGTTCATGGGGGTTCCTTGTGGGGTTGTTGAATCAGAAGAGCCACAGTTTGAACCTTACCACGGTGGGAGAGTCAAGCACTTGTCCTTCCGCACTTGACCTTCCTATGGCGGGAGGGTTTAGGCTACACACCATGGAAACAAACCCTACTCCCTCCGCCGCCGGCGCTACGCTGGACATCGGCATTGGCGGCATGACCTGCGCATCCTGCGTCGGCCGCGTTGAGCGCGCCCTGAAAAAAGTCCCCGGCGTGCAGGACGCATCGGTCAACTTGGCTACAGAATCCGCCCGTATTGTTTTTGCGGGCGATGCGCAGATGCCGGTACGCCTCAAACGCGCCGTGCGCGACGCTGGCTATGAGCCGCGCAGTCCGGCTGAGGTGGATGCCCTGGAATCGGTATCACCGTGGGCCGGATTTGGCCCGGTGGCACTGGGTGCGCTGCTGTCGTTTCCGTTGGCACTGCCCATGGTGGGTGACTGGTTTGGCCAGCATTGGATGTTGCCAGCCTGGGTGCAGTTTGCGCTGGCCACGCCGGTGCAATTCATACTGGGTGCGCGCTTCTACAAGGCCGGCTGGCACGCCGTGCTGGCGCGCAGCGGCAACATGGACCTGTTGGTGGCCATTGGCACGACTGCGGGCTGGGCCTTGTCGGTGTGGTTGTGGCTACAGGCCGGCGATGGTGCCATGGTGCACCTGTACTTTGAAGGCTCCGCCGTGGTTATTACCCTGGTGCTGCTCGGCAAGTGGTTGGAGGCGCGTGCCAAACGCCAGACCACAGCCGCCATCCGCGCGCTGCATGGGCTGCGCCCAGATATAGCCCATGTGCTGGGGCGCAACGGTGAAGTGGATATGCCCATTGCAGAGGTCATGCTCGGTGACCGTCTGGTCGTCAAGCCCGGCGAACGCTTTCCGGTGGATGGCATCTTGCAAGAAGGCACAACCCAGGTGGATGAGTCCATGCTCACCGGCGAACCACTGCCGGTGCGCAAAGACGCCGGGGATGGACTCACCGGTGGCTCCATCAATGGCGATGGCCGCGTGGTGCTGCAAGTGACGGCGGTCGGTGTGGACACAGTGCTGTCGCGCATCATCCGCTTGGTAGAAGATGCCCAAGCCGCCAAGGCGCCGATTCAGCGTCTGGTAGACAAGGTCAGCGCAGTGTTCGTACCCGTGGTGCTGGTGCTGGCTTTGCTCACGCTGCTGGGCTGGTGGCTCAGCGGCCATCCCTTTGAGATGGCGGTCATCCATGCGGTGGCGGTACTGGTTATTGCGTGCCCCTGCGCACTGGGCTTGGCCACACCGGCGGCCATCATGGCGGGCACCGGCGTGGCAGCCCAGCATGGCATCCTGATTAAAGACGCCCAAGCGCTGGAATTGGCGCACAAGGTCGATGTGGTGGCTTTTGACAAGACCGGCACGCTGACGGTGGGCCAGCCGCGCCTGACCACCCTGGCGTGTGCGGAAGGGGTTGATGAGACTTCGGTCATGCAGGCTGTGGCCAGCCTGCAAAGCGGCAGCGAACACCCGTTGGCGCGCGCTGCCTTGGCCGCTGCCAAGGAACGCGGCGTGGCGGTTATTGCACCGGATGCCGTGCGCGCCGTGCCGGGCCGCGGCAGTGAGGGAGAGGTGGGCGCCAGAAGCTACTTGATCGGAAGCTTGCGCTGGATGGAGGAACTGGGTGTGCGCTTGGGGATGCTTGCCACCCGTGCACAGGAGCTTCAGGCGCAGGGGTTCACCGTGTCGGCCGTCGCT
The DNA here is from genome assembly GCF_016705985.1 of Candidatus Aalborgicola defluviihabitans. Classification (NCBI taxonomy): domain Bacteria; kingdom Pseudomonadati; phylum Pseudomonadota; class Betaproteobacteria; order Burkholderiales; family Comamonadaceae; genus Allorhodoferax (SeqCode); species Candidatus Aalborgicola defluviihabitans. The sequence goes on along the minus strand of NZ_JADJKN010000002.1, from coordinate 860,577 downwards.
GAACGCACCACAGAAGGCTTGACGTTGAAGGCCATCATGGCCTTTGGTGATGAACCCAAGCCCGGTGCCCGTGAGGCCCTCGAAGCGCTGCGCGCACGCGGAATCCGCACGGTGATGATCTCCGGTGATAACCGGGGCGCGGCCGAAGCCATGGCCCGTCGCTTGGGGTTACGGCCTGAAGAAGGCGAGGTGATGGCAGAAGTGCTGCCGGGCGACAAGGCATCACTGGTGGCCGGACTCAAAGACGGCGGCCACACCGTTGCCATGGTGGGTGACGGCGTCAACGACGCACCCGCGCTGGCGGCGGCCGATGTGGGCCTGGCTATGGGCAACGGCACGGATGTGGCCATGCACGCAGCCGGCATCACACTCATGCGGGGGGACCTGAGTTTGGTGGCTGCGGCGTTGGATATATCGGATCGCACCGTGGCCAAAATCCGGCAGAACCTGTTTTGGGCGTTTTTCTACAACGTAGCCGGTATTCCTCTAGCGGCGCTGGGCTACCTCAGTCCGGTGGTGGCGGGAGCCGCCATGGCGATGAGCTCGGTGAGCGTCGTGACCAACGCCTTGTTGCTCAAACGCTGGCGACCGGGGCGGTAAAGCCACCGTCCAATCCGCAAAAGACGCGGTTCTTCGCACCCAGTTGCACACTGTCGCAAACCACTGGTAACGCAGGGGACGGGTGCCTACAGTTCGCTCATCGGGTCAGCTTGACCCAGTAACCGGAGCCCACCATGTCGAACTTTGCCACCAGCCCCCGTTTCAGTTTTGCCGGATTTGCTTTCGCCGTTGCCATGACCCTGGTCCTCAATGGCAGCATGTTGGTCGGCTTTGACCGCATGGCCCACAATGCCCAGCCGGCCGATCTGACCACCGCCGCAACACGCATGGCCAAAACGGCACCCGTACTGCCTGCTGTGCAGCTGGAGCGTGTGGTTGTTGTCAGCCGCCGTGCTTGATTGGATATTGCAGTGAAAGCCTTCTTCAAGGACAACCGGGGTTTCATCGCCTTTCTGGTCTGCTTTGGCTTTTTCCGCCTGGCTATTGCCGACTGGAACCCCATTCCCTCTGGCTCCATGCGCCCCACATTGCTGGAGGGCGACGTGGTATTGGTAGACCGGCTGGCCTATGACTTCAAGTTGCCGCTGACCGACACGGTGCTATTTTCCACCGGAACACCGCAGCGCGGCGACGTAGTGACATTCAACTCCCCCACGGACGGTACCCGCCTGATCAAACGGATGGTGGCTGTGCCAGGTGACGTGGTGGAACTGCACGATGGCTTGCTCACCGTCAATGGCGAGCGGGCATCGTATGACAGCGTTCACAGCCATCAAGAGCCACTGGACAACGGCGCATCCACCCGGGCCTTGCAGGCCACGGAGCACCTGGCTGGCAGCACACGTACGGTGCAGTTTTTGCCTGACGTAATGGCCCGGCGCAACTGGGGCCCCGTGGTGGTCCCGGGCGATCAGTACTTCTTCCTGGGCGACAACCGTGACAACAGTGCCGACTCACGCTACATCGGCCTGGTGCCTCGCCACCTGTTGATCGGTCGGGCCCATCACATTGTGGTGTCGGCAGCCATCAAGGAAGACTGGCAACCCCGGATGGAGCGCACTGCGCAGCGTATCCAGTAACCGTGCAGCGCGCCCAGAGGCCGATGCCTGTTTACCGCGTGGCTTGCAGTGGCTTGAGGAAGCCTTGCAGGCTGGCCCGTTGCACCTCCCGGTAACTTGCGCACAGGCGCACTGTTTCCACTGATTGCTCCAGGGACTTTGCCATGCCGTCCACAGCAGCCAGGTGCGGGGTGAACAGGTTGACCATCCGCTGGGCCTGATCACGCGAGCAGCTGCCGGTAAACATCTGCGGAAAGCGGGCCACCATCTCGTTGGGCAGCTTGTGTGACAACTCTGTGAAATGCTTCTCCATGAACTGGAACAAAGGCTCTGGCCCAACCGCCGCACGGCCACGGCCGCGTACGGCGGTCATGACCTCGCGGATGTCATGCTGTGGCGATAACCACAGTTCCCGTGCAGCTTGGGACAGTGAAGGTTTGCGAAAGCCGCCCAGTGCAGCATAAATATCGGCGCGTTCGCGCCGGTCGGGGTTGTCGTGTACGGCAGCCAACAGGGCATCAAAATAGGCTTTGTCACCCGACAGCGCCGCCACGTGCAGCACCATGGCGCGGCTGTTGACGGGCAGGCTTTTGCGGTCTTTGAGCCAAGCCTTTGCCAGTTTGGTGGCTTGGGTTTGCAGACCGGCATCTTGGCCCAGTTCGGCAAAACGTCCCACCCAGTTTGCTCGCAACAGCCGGTCATCGGCCGAGTCTGTGGGTCGGTCCAGCAGACCCAAACTGCGTGCCCGTTCACCAAAGGCTTGCTGCCACAGGGCCGCGTAAGCCGAGCGTTGTTTGGGTTCCAGTAGCGGCTCGACATGGGCAATCAATCCCAAGGCGGTGGTTGTAACTTCCCGTGAAGGATGGCCGGCAAAACGGGTGGCCATCGACAGGGCTTCGGCGACGCGCAAGTCACCGGACTCGGTCAGGGCCTTGGCATCGTCCAGGTTGGCCAGCAACTCGGGCACGCTCAGATCAGCCGTGTTCATCAGCGTGCGCATGGCACCCGGGGCATATACGGATCGGTAATAGCCCGAACCTCCCGCGTTGGCCTGCACCCACGCTGGGCAGGTGCTGTCCGCCAGGGGCAGTTCCCCCGTCTTGCCCTTGAGCAAAACTTGTGCTGCGCCAGCGGGTGTGCGCACCTTCACCGGCACTTCCCACAGGGGACTGTTGGTGGCTTCGCTACCAGCGGGCAAAAAGCGTGATTGCGATAGTTTCAGCAGAGGCTTTGCGCTGCAATCCAGTGCCACCGTTACGCGCGGAACGCCAGGCTGGTGGGTGAAAGTCTTGAAGGCCGTAGCCAGTTCGGTGTCGCCCTGGGCCAGCGCGGCGACAAAGTCTTCGCCGGTGGCGTTACCCCACGCGTGCTTGGCCATGTAGCGGCGCACACCGGCCTGGAAGCGATCGGCGCCCAACCAGTTTTCGAACATGGCCAGCGTAGCCTGGCCTTTGCCGTATACGATGGCGGCCACCTGTCCACCCAGCGGGTCACCTTGGGAAAAACTGCCGGTCACCGGCTGGTAAATTTGCGAGGTGGATAGCAGTCGGTCGGTCTGCATGGCCCAGGCCCGTGCATCCTGTGTGCCACTTTCGTGGTACTCAGGGGCCATTTGGCTGGTGATCTTGTCGGCCATCCACGAGGCAAAGGACTCGTTAAGCCACAGGTCATCCCACCAGGCCATGGTCACCAGGTCACCAAACCACATATGAGCCAGTTCATGGGCTTGGGTGGAGACAAAGTAGCGTTTGAATGGTGCAGACTCTTCCCCTTGTTTGGCCAACAGGCGCAGGGAAGAGAATGTGACCAACCCGGGGTTTTCCATGGCGCCAAAGCTCAAAGTCATGGGCAGTGCCATCACATCGAGTTTTTCATAGGGATAGGGTGTGCCAAAGTAGGCCTCCAGCCGACCCAGGATTTCGGGCGTCATACTGGCGGCAAACCTAGCTTCATGAGCACGACCGCGTGGCGTTATGAAACGCACGGGCGTCTTTCCGGCCATGCCGCCATCCAGAATGTCGAATGGCCCTACGCCAAACGCCAACAAATAGCTTGGCAGTGGCTTTGTGGTCTGAAATTCCACACGTTTTTGGCCGTTGCTTAGCAGCACTTCGCGCGCCATGGGAGCGCTGGCCACGGCCGTCATGCCTTGTGGAATCGTCAGAGATAGCGTCCACGGCACTTTCCAGCCCGGCTCGTCAAAACCGGGGAAGGCCCGACGCGCACTGATGGACTCAAACTGGGTAAAGGCATACCAGTCGCCACCCTCTTTCTGACGGAACAGCCCTTGGCTGTCCTTGTCTTCCAGTCGTCCGCTGAACGCCACCGTCAGCAAGCCCTGGCCTGCAGGATAGGGGGTGTCGAATTCCAGGTCCATCAGGTCCGAATTGCGGATACGGGCGCGGGCTACATAAGTCTTGCCGCCCAGCTCCAGTCGAGCCGACGTGACGGTGATTTCAGCCGCATTGAGCCGGATAACCGTGCCGGGTTGGGTGATGGTGACGTCAATGCCCACCTCGCCCTGGTGGCGTTCCTGGTTGGGGTCTACGGTGAGCGCCAGTCGGTAAGCGGTGGGTGTTACGCCACTGGGCAGGCGCAGGGGGAGTACATCTTCAGCGGCAAATGCCTGCAGTGATAACAGACACGAGAACACCAAACCAGCGATCAGCTTCATGCGATGGGTCTTTCCGGTAGAGAGATTGGCCCCAACGGTGCGGGAGGCGGACAGGGTACTCCGCCGCCGCATGCTCTGGCCGCACTGGATTGCAGGCGGCCCCCGCTGGGAACGGGATTGGCGTTTATACCGCAGGTCCGGGGCCGGCCTTGCGCTCGCGATTTTTGCGCCGGGCGTCCAGGTGCCAGGCCAGGAAGGGCAGTAGCAAGATGGAGCCGGGCAGTGCCCAGATGATCAGGTAGGGATAAACCGCCGATGCGGCGCGCAGCATGCGCTGCAAATCACGTCTGTCCTGCGTTGTCCATTTCAACCCATTGCGCGGCTTCATCAGTAAAGGAATGGCACCCTTGATCTTGCCCAGTTCAACACGCATGCGGTTTTTTTCGCGGCTATTGCCGGCTAAAAACGAATGGAACCAGCCGGGGGCATGGCGCAACCGCGCTTGGTACGAGATCGTCTTGTCCGGATCAAACGCCGCCGCAGGAGGAAGCGATGCCGGCTCCGCAGCAGATTCTTGGGTGGAAGGTTTGGGCTGTCCCATGGAGTGAATTATCCGGTATCCGGTTCACAGTGTACGCAAGCCGGTGCTGGCCCAGTCCCGCACGCGGGTCCAACTACTCCACAAGGAAAATGCCCGGCGGGCGGTACGCAACACCGCGCGGGGCTGCCAGATGAGCAATGTCACCACTGCAGCAGTGACCAGGCCGGGGTGGGCCGTTAACCAGACCTGGGCTTTATGCGCCAGTGCGCGACCACGGTCCACGGTTTGCAAGGCGGTGCCCAGGGGCTGCAGTGAATCGGCCAATTGACCGCGTTGGCTGGCTATGCGTTCACGCAGCCGCCCACGCTGCACATACAAATCAATCAGGCGCTGGTCCATGGCGGGAAGCGGCTTTGAGTTGGCGCAGGTCTTCCTGCAGTTCGGCCAGACTGGTGGCAAACAGAGGTTCGGTCTTGCTGGCTGTGCTGCGCATGGTGAAGTAGAAATACAGTGCCAAGGCCCAGAACAGGCCACCCGCCAACGCGACCACGATCAGACGTTGCTCCCAGAACAGCAGGGTGATTGCAATGACGACAAGCACCACGCCCAGCGCCACACAAAACAGCATGGATAACGCCAGCATGAGCTGGCGCATGGCCGTGACGCGTCCGACCTCAATCTCGTTGCCCAGCAACTCCAGGCGTGTCTGCCCGATGGCCAGCAGCGAGGCTGCCTTGGCCATGACAGAACTCCAGGTACTGGAGCTGCCTTGCGGGTTTGTTGCCATCGGGAGCTGTCAGCAGGGATTAACGGCGGCCCAGGATGAAGCCGACCAAAAAGCCCACGCCAGCACCAATGCTCACGGCTTGCCATGGGTTATCGTGAACGTAGTCGTCGGTGGCCTGTGCAGCGGCACGGGTCCGCTCCACCAGTATGGCCTCGGCCGACGCCAAGCGGGAGCGAGCGTCTTTCAGCCGGGCTTCAATGCGGGCGCGCAGCTGGGCAATCTTGTCTCCCGACTGGTCTGCAGTGGCCAGGAGCATGTCCTAGGCATCAACAATCACGGCCCGGATATCGTTTACGAGCCTTTCCTGCGAGCCCATGGGGGAGGTTGGGGAGTCAGACATTGTGCGAACCTTTCAAATAAATGGGTTTGGGGTGAAAGGGTAGCAGATTCAGTGCGGTCCGCGTCAAAACCCGAATCGCAATAACCTTAGGCGCGATTCGCGGCAGTTAGTGTTTGCGCTTGACCAGCAGGTTGCGCTTGGCATCTTCGGGGCGGGCAAAGGTCACCGCACCATTGCTCACCTTGCCCATGACCAGCATGTTCGGCGAGATTGCATCCTTGTCGTCGCGGCTGAAGGGGTGCTCATAGGTGGCCACTACTCCATAGTAGACGCGGGAGATATTTTCCAGAGCGGCCTTGAGTACCGGCCCGGTGGGGTTGCCGTCGCGCACGCCAAACAGTGAAAAAGCCAGCAAGTAGGTGCTGTCGTAACCCTGGGCCGCCGCCATGGGCACGGCCATGGGCTGTTGAAACTTGTGGCGGTATGCACTCAGAAATGCCGCCCGGCGTTCATTGCTGGGCTCGGCGATGAAGGTCTGGGCCATCATGGCGCCCTCGGCTGCGTCTTTTGCACCGTTGATGAAGAAGGGGAACGACAGCGGCCAGGCGCCCACTTGCGGAACCTTCCATTTCAGTTCTTTGCGCCCAACCGCAATGACTGCGTTCTCAACCCCCACGGTGTAGCTGAACACTACATCGGCTCCGGCCTCGCGCGCGGCCGTGAGTTCAGTCCGCAAGTCTTTTACGCCCAGCGGGAAGCGCGCTATGTGCACGGCCTTGAGGTTTTTTGCCGCCAGCGCGGCCACCACGTCCTTCAGCCCGGCCTCGCCGTAGCCGGTGGTGTCAGCAAAGATCGCTACATGGGTCCAGCCACGTCGAACAATGTCCTCCACCACATAGGGGGCCTGGATGGCGTCGCGCGCCGAGGTTCGAAAGATGTAGCTTTCCGGGGCCGGGTATTGGGTGGTCAGTGGTGTGCCGGTGGCGCAGGGGATGATCAGTGGCAATTTGGCATTTTGAAACACCTCCAGTGACTTTTGCGCCACGCCGGTGTTGCAAAAGCCAATGGTGGCGGCAACGCCTGCGGCAACCAGTTCTTTTGCACCCTTGAGGCCAATGTCAGGGTTACCCTGGTCGTCCTTGATGACCAGTTCCAGATGGCGCCCCATGTAGCCACCCACCGCGTTGATTTCTTCCGCTGCCAATTGGATGCCCTGTAGCATGGGCACGCCAAAGTCGGACGAGGGTCCGGTGAACGGACCAATCACGCCCACCTTCAGCGTGGGTCCGCCCTGGGCTGATGCCGCCAGTGACAGGCACAGGGCGACCGTGCCAACAAGTCCCGATAGCCAAACCTGGGTAGCGCGCATCTTTTTCTCCGGATAGTGGGTCCGAGCGCAGTCTAGACCCCCGCCTGGTACCGCAGACGGAGGTTTACCCTGATTTTTAGCCAGCCGTCAGGGCTTTGTCAGGCCCAATCGCATATGACGAAATGTGCATCTAGCCCTCGTCGAATATACGTAATGCACTATCAATTTAATAGTATTGGATAGTCGATATAGCCTTTGGCGCCGCCCCCGTAGAAGGTGGCGCGGTCGGGTGCGTTCAGTGGGGTGCCCTCGCGCAGGCGCCGGGTCAGGTCCGGGTTGGCGATGAAGGGTCGGCCAAAGGCCACCAGGTCTGCGCCTTCGGACAGAGCTACGTCTGCCAGGCTGCGGTCATAGGCGTTGTTCACCATCCAGGCCGCCTGGCCACCAGCGGCGCGGTAAGCCGCGCGCAGGGCAGCGTAATCAAACGGGGCATCACCCTGGGTGAAATCACGTGGGCCGCCGGTAGAGCCTTCGATGAAGTGTAGGTAAGCCAGCTTCAGGGGGGCCAGTTGTTGCACCACATGGGTGAACAGCGCCTGGGGTTGGGGGTCAAAGGCGTCATTGGCCGGTGTGACGGGCGAGAGGCGCAGGCCCACCTTGCCGGCACCAATTTCGTCGCATACCGCCTGCATGACTTCGACTAGCAGCCGCGCACGGTTGGCGATGGATCCGCCATAGGCGTCGGTGCGGTGGTTGGAGCCTGAGCGCATGAACTGGTCCAGCAAGTAGCCATTGGCGCCATGCACCTCCACGCCGTCAAAGCCGGCGGCAATGGCGTTGCGTGCGGCGCGGCGGTAGTCGGCCACGATACCGGGCAGCTCTTCCAGTTCAAGTGCGCGTGGTGCCGAGGTGTCCTGGAATTGCGGAACACCGTCCTTGATCAGCACCGTCTTGGTCTTGGCGGTCAGGGCGGAAGGGGCCACCGGCGCCTGGCCGCCGGGTTGCAGGTCCACATGCGAGACCCGTCCCACATGCCACAACTGCACCACGATCTTGCCGCCTGCAGCGTGGACGGATTCTGTGATGGGCTTCCAGGCGGCAACTTGCGCGTCGCTCCAGATACCGGGCACATCCGAGTAACCCTGGCCCTGGTGGCTGATGGCCGTGGCCTCGGTGATGATCAGACCGGCACCGTCTTTGGGGTTGGCGCGCTGGGAGTAATAGGTGGCCATCAAGGCATTGGGCATGGCGCCGGGTGCCCGGTTGCGGGTGAGTGGTGCCATGACGACGCGGTTGGACAGGGAGAGTTGGCCGGCCTGGAGGGGTTCGAACAGTTGGGTCATTGAGATTGCTTGTGGTGGATAAAAAAAGCCAAAAAGTACGAATGGAGGACTGACTTTACTGGCGTTCGGAAATCAGATGCTTCCAATACTGCAGAATGCAAGTCATGCCATACGACTTGGGCCCTTCGTTTTGACACCTGTGCGACACATCTGGTTGCAGGCCCTGCTGCTGTCGCTGGGAGCCGCCGTGTCCCTGGGCATCACCCGCTTTGCCTATGGCCTGCTGTTGCCGGCCATGCGTGCCGACCTGGCATGGTCCTACACCCTGGCCGGGGGCATGAATACGGCCAATGCCTTGGGCTACTTTGTGGGTGCGCTAATGACGCCCAAGTTGCTCGCGCGCTGGGGCGCCAGCACCGTGCTGGTGGTTGGGGCCTTTTTGTCCAGTATTTTCATGGCGTTGAGCGGTTTTTTCATAGAGACCGATCCGCTGCTGCTGCAGCGCTTTCTGGCCGGCGTGGCCAGTGCACTGGTGTTTATTGCCGGTGGTCTGCTGGCGGCACGCCTGGGTGCACAAGCGCCATCCCGCAGCGGATTTTTGATCGGCCTGTACTACGGTGGCACTGGCTTCGGAATTGCTTTGTCGGCAGTGCTGGTGCCCTGGGCACTGGACGCCAGTTCCACACAGCTGCATGGTTGGCGCTGGGTATGGTGGTTGCTGGCTCTGGTCTGTCTGCTGGCCAGCGCGGCCCTGGTCATTCCCGCACGTGCCATGGCGCGTTTTACGGTACCCACCACGCAGGCTGGCACGGGCGCGCCCGTGCATTTTCGCTGGCGTGCGTTTGGCTATGCATTGGCCGGCTACACCCTGTTTGGCGTGGGTTATATCGGCTACATGACCTTCGTGGTGGCCCTGCTGCGCGAGCAGGGCAGCAGCGCCGTGGAAGTAACGGTTTTTTATGCCTTGCTGGGGCTGGCGGTGGTAGCGTCTTCACGTATCTGGGCGGGTCTGCTGGACCGTCATCGCAGCGGGCGTGCGCTGGCTATTTTGAATGGTTTGCTGGGCGTGGCAACCATCCTGCCTGCGCTCACCCAGTCGTGGCCGGTGGTGCTGGGCTCTGGTTTGCTGTTTGGTGGGGTGTTCCTGTCGGTCGTCGCGTCGACCACCGCACTGGTGCGCCACAACTTGCCGCATGCGGCGTGGGCTGCGGGTATCAGCGCCTTTACGATCGTATTTGCGGCGGGCCAAATTATCGGGCCCACGGTGGTGGGCTGGATAGCCGACGGCCCCGGTGGCTTGGCGCGGGGGCTGGTGTACTCTGCTTTGGCGCTGTGGCTGGGCGCGGTACTGGCCTGGCGGCAGCCAGCCTTGTGAAGGCTGACCTGCTTTAAGGCCTCGTCGCTCAGTCGGTTTATTGCTTGACAGCTTCGATCTGAACGATCATTCGCACGTTCTTGGGGAAGCCCCATTTGATTCCATAGTCCATGCCAAAGGCGGTACGGTCGATGGTCGCGTCAAAATCACCACCACAAACCTCCCGCTTGGACTGGGGACTTTGGTAGCAGTTGAACTGGTTGGCCTTGAGGGTGACGGGTAGGGTCTTTCCCAGCAGGGTCAGGTTACCCTGCACTTCGGTGACCTTGTCGCCGTCAAACACGAACTTGTCAGACACAAATTTGATGGTGGGATATTTCTCGGCATCGAACAAATCGGGGCTGCGCAGGTGCTTCTCAAACGACGCAAAGCCGGTGTTGATGGAGGCTGCGTCCACGCTCACATCGACTTTGCCGCTCTTGCCGGTGCGGTCGAATTGCACGGTGCCCTCTTTTTTGTCGAATCGACCGCGGTTGGTTGAAGTGCCAAAATGGCCAATCTCAAACGACACAAAGGTGTGGGAGGGGTCGATGGCGTAATTGGCCATTTCGGCGTGGGCCACGGCGGACAACAGGGTGGTGGCGACTGCCAGGCCAAGTAGGGATTTACGCATGTTCGATTGCTCCATTAAAAACAAGGGTTGGGGAAAGAAATCAGAATTTACCGACACCGGTCAGCGCCAGCTTGAACTTGACCTGCACATCATCGGCCACCATGGACGTATCGGCCCATTCTTTTTCGCCGATCTTGTACGCCAATCGCTTTAAGGTGAATGTGCCATTGGCCGTGGTGGTTGTGCCGGTTTGGGTCAGCGTGAAAGGGACGACCGTATCCTGGCTGGCGCCCTTGATGGCGAGCTTGCCTGCCACTTCAAACTTGCCGCCGCCCAGTGCCTTGATGCTGCTGGACTGAAAGGTGGCCTGTGGAAACTTGGCGGTGTTGAACCACTCGGATTTGGGCAGCTCTGAATCTGTTTCTGGTGAGCCCAGCGTGGCACTGGCGATGTCCACCGTAAAGGCGATCTTGCCAGTCTGCGGCTTGGCTGGGTCGAAGGCAATTTGGGCATCAAACTTTTTGAAGTGCCCCTCTACCGGCACGCCCATTTGCTTGGTGACAAAAGCAATCTCGCTCTGCGCTGGAACGAGCTTTTGCTGGGCCTGCGCGGCCACGCTGCCCAAGGTAGCCAGCAAAAGAATGGCCGTAGTTCTGGCAAAAGGGGCAATGGTTGTGGAATGGGTCATGCGGTTAGTCTGTTAAGGGGTATGGGTGAAAGGGTGCGGGGGTTCAGCGTTTGCCGGGCAGTATGCGCGCCAGGAGGCCGTCCTTGTCGATCCAGTGGTGTTTCAGGGCTGCAGCTACATGCAGCACCACCAGTCCAGCCAGGGTAAACGCCGCAATGGCGTGCCAGGGTTTGATCAACTCGGCCAGCGCCTTGTCGGGCGCCACAAAGTCGGGCAGTGGCAGCACGCCAAACACCACAATGGGGAAACCGGCAGCCGAGCTGTAGCTCCAGCCAATCAAGGGCACCGCAAAGAACAGCGCATACATCAACACGTGGGTGGCCTGGTAGACCTGCATCTGCCAGCCCGGCATGGCCAGGGTTACGGCTTGCGGCAGGGGTGGTGGGCGGTGGGTGAGGCGCCACAGCAGGCGCAAGGTCGACAGGGTCAGCACCGTGATGCCGGCCCATTTGTGCCAGTTGTAAAGTTTGAGGCGTTGGGGCGAAAACGGCAGATCGGCCATGTACAGCCCCATGGTGAACATTCCCACCAATGCAAGTGCCAATATCCAGTGCAGCAGCATAGAAAAACCGTTGTACCGGCGGGATGCTATATCAGTGTTCATGCGGGCAAATGTGTGGACAAAAATACCTGCAAGCCAACAGCGGCTTGTGATGGTTGGAAGTCTAGGGCTGCAAATCGTTCATAAATTTCAAATTACTTGACGCAATGTTTCAAACTATTTGAATTTAAAGTAAATTTTGATTCAACTTTTCTGAGATACGTTCAACCACCACCGTGCGGCCGTTCTCCACCTGGATCCATTGGTCACACAGCGCCAGCGAACTGGGACGGTGGGCAATCAGCAAAATGGTGGTGCTGCGCAGATGCTGTTGGATGGCGGCGCGAATCAAGGCGTCGGTTTCTACATCCATGCTGGCGGTGGCCTCGTCCATCAAGATGACCTTGGCCTGGGACAGCAGGGCCCGTGCCAGGCAAATCAGTTGTCGCTGCCCGGCGCTGATGTTGCGTCCACCCTCTTCCAGCGGCGTGTCCAATCCTTTTGGCAGCGTGGCCACAAAACGGGTTAGCCCAATTTGGGCCAGCGCCGCGTGAATGGCATCGTCGCTGTATTGGTTGGTCACGTCGATGGATGCCCGCAGCGGCCCTAAAAACAGCACAGGGTCTTGCGGCACGTAAGCAATCGCCTGGCGCAAGCGTGCATGGGGCACCTGGGCGATGTCCACACCGTCAATACGGATGGTGCCGCGCTCGACGGTGAGCGTGCGCAGCAGGGCCAGCAGCACGGTCGATTTGCCAGCGCCGGTGCGCCCCAGCAGTGCGGCATGGCTGCGGGCTGGTACCGTGAAGGTGGCGTTGTTCACAATGGCAGGGAGGTCCGGTGCATAGCGCAGACAGGCCTGCTCAAAGCGTATCTCACCCGCCTGGGGCCAGTCGACAGGGATGGTCGTGTTGATGTTGGCAACTGTGTCGGCTTGCGCTTCGGGTGGCAGCTCAGCCCATTGTTGGCAGCGTTCCCAAGGCACCATGATGGTGGCCAGTGCAAAGAAGTCCCGGCACAAACGCTCAATGCGCACCAGCAGTCCAAAGGTCAACGCCAGCAACAGACCCACCGCGCCATTACCCAGCGCGGGAAGAAACGGTAATGCTGGGCCCAGCACCAGCGGCACCAGCAGGCAAACCATGACGCCGCAAGACACCAATGTCAGCCGCATCGACAACCAAAAAACCAGATCCCAGCGCCGCAGCTCGGTGTTCAGACTGAGCCGTGAGGCGCGGTCAAACTGCTCCACTACGGTGGCCTCGCGTCCAAAGGCGCGCAGGGTGGAGTGGCCACGCAGCGCGTCGTTGAACAGCGAAAACACGGGCGACCGGGTGATGGCACCCATGCGCGCCGTCTCGCGCACGGCAGCGCCGTACAGGCGCGACACGCGGATCGACACGTAGCCAGCCAGGGTGAACGGCACGATGGCCGCCGTGGCTACCCCCACAATGCCGATGGTGCTGGCAATGGCGGCACTGGCGCCCTGGGTGAAACGAAAACCACGACCGGCCAGTTCCACATCGAGCTGCTGGATATCGGCCGAGAAGCGGTTCATCATCCGCCCTGACGGTGTGGTCTCGAAGAACCGCAGGGGCGAGTGCATCACACCGCCCAGCATCTTGTCGTGTGCCCGCTGTGCAGCGTGCGCGCAGGCCTGGCGGAAGGTGGCTTGCGCCACATAGCTCAGGGCCACGGTGAGCAGCGTCAACGTGGCAAAAATTACAAAAAATGTGACGGGCCCCATGGCGCCGCTGCCATCCATGGTGGACATCAGCACTTGCTGCGACATCGGCAGCACACTGGCCAGCAGCATCAAACCCAGCACCAGCAGGGCCCCGACCCGTGCATGGCCGGTCCAGCTACTGTCGCCCAGGGTCAGCGCCATGTCCTTCCAGACCGAACCGTGCACTTTGCCCAGGGCCTGGGTTTCGTTGGTGGTGAGCAATTCTTCCTTGCCTGCAGAAGGGCTGGTTTGTACCCCCAGCTGGCGCGCCACCAAGCTGTGGTCGGCCTCGCCTTGCGCTTCAATGCGCAGGAACTCGGCAAACCGCGCGCTCGATGTCGTGAGTTCGGCCATGGTGCCAAATTGGCCGCAACCGTCAGTGTCGATGAACAAGATGCGGTCAAACTGTTCGAGTTGTGCCAGCCGGTGGGTCACGCAAATGCGCAACTGCTGGTGCCACTGACCAAACACCAGGTCGCGGGCGATCGTCTGCTCAGTCCCCACATCCAGTGCCGAAAAGGGGTCGTCCAGGATGATGGCGTTGGCCGGGTGCAACGCAGCCCGCGCCAATGACACGCGTTGCTTCTGTCCGCCCGACAGGTTCAGGCCGCGTTCGCCAATCTCTGTGGCTAGCCCGGCGGGCCACTGCGCCACCTCGTTGGACAGGCTGGCCAAGTGCAGTGCCTGTTCAAGGGCTGCGTCCTGCCCTTGCAGCGTGGGGTCAAACAGCGTCAGGTTGTCGCGCAACGTGCCGCTGGCAATAAATGCTTCTTGTGGGCAGTAGGCAAAGCGAGGCGTGCCGGTCCAATGGACGGTGCCGGAACTGGCCGCGTATTCGCCCAGCAAGGTACGCAGCAGCACGGTCTTGCCACCGCCCACTGGGCCCACAATGGCCAGGCTCTGGCCTGCAGCCAGATCGAAGGAAATACCGTTCAGAATGGGGTGCTCATCGCGTGCACGAAACACCAAGTCGCGCACCTGCAAGCTAGGGGGCTGGTCGGTCGCCGTAGCGTTGGAAGGCGGTGCATCCTTAAGGTTGAAATATTCCAGCAGGCGCCGTGCGGACACTTCGGTTTGGGCCAATGTGCTGGCCACGTCGCTGATCACCATGAACGGAAACTCCAGCGTCTGAAAAATCAGCAGCGTGGGCAGCAGCATGGCCGCGTGCAGCTCGCCGCCGCGCAAAATGTGGATGCCGTAGGTGGCGGTGGCCACCACCAAACCGGCGCACGAGAACAGCAGCGAGGCGCGGGTCTGCAGCAGCATCACGGCTATCAACCGTTCTACCTCGGCGCTGCGCGCTTGCCGGGTGCGACCCAAAAAGACTTCGGACCAGCCTGACAGCTTGATCACTTTGATGGCCGACAGCACCTGAGACACCAAGTCCAGCCGCGCATCACGTGCTTTCAACAACTCTCCCTGGCGCCTGGAAGTGTTGCGCACAATGGAGCGCAGCAACGGCAGGGTCAGCGCCATCATGGCCAGACCGGCCAGTGCGGTTGAACCCAGGTAGCGCCACAGCAAAATGGCCGCAATGCTGATGTGCACCACCACCATCAGGGCATCGACCACGCGCTCCACGCAGTGGCTGACCGCGGGCACGTCCACGTGCATCAGGTTCTGGATGTTGCCCTGCGGCAGGCTATGGCGGGTTTGGGGTTCCAGGCGAAACCACTTGACGGCAAACGCGTGCATTAGCGCACTGCGCTGCAGCATGTGGGCGTGGGCAAACGCCTTGAGGTAGCGTTGGAAGCTGACATTGGTGATGTAAATGACCAGGGGAAAGCACAGCAGCATCAATAGGTTGTGTATTGCCAGGGGCGCGGCCTGGATCGCACCAAAGTCTGTCATCACCCATTCGATCAGCAACGCAGGCGCGGCGGTGGCCATGGTCGAGATCGTCATGTAAATCAGAGTGCGCCACCACTGCGGCTGGGTCGAGCGGACCAGGCTGCGTACAAACGACAGGGAACCATGCGCAAAATCGGGCTGGAACACGGCGCGGCCGTGGATTTGCTCCAAGACTTCGAGCTGGGGCGTGATGTCGTCGACACCCATTGTGGCTCCGTCGAGCGCAAGCCGTTTTAGCTCGGGGGTCAGATGCCGGTAGTAATCGTCCGCCAGGGAATGCAGGGCTTGGGCGGGAACTTTGAGCAACATCAAGACAAGTATCGCACTGCCACACCGCCCCGGTAGCGATGCAAACGAACGCCCCCGGGTCTGACGGAAGGCAGTGCCTTACCAGTTGGCTTCGCGCTCCGGCGAGGCGCTGATTTTGTGGATGGACAGGTCGGCGCCGTCAAACTCTTCCTCCTGACTCAGGCGTAACCCGGTCGTCGCCTTAAGCACACCGTACACCACCACGCCGCCCAGTACGGCCCAAGCGACACCCATGGTAGTGCCGATGAGCTGCGCGAAAAAGGACACACCGCCGAGCCCGCCCAGCGCCTTGGTGCCAAAAATGCCCGCCGCCACGCCACCCAGCGTGCCGCACAGGCCGTGCAGGGGCCACACGCCCAGCACGTCGTCAATTTTCCACTTGTTCTGCGTTAGCGTGAACATCACCACGAAGGTGGTGCCAGCCATCGCACCCACCACCAATGCACCTAATGGGTGCATCAAATCAGACCCGGCGCATACGGCCACCAGACCGGCCAGTGGGCCGTTGTGTACAAAACCGGGGTCATTCTTGCCGGCCACCAGGGCCGCCAGCGTGCCACCCACCATGGCCATCAGCGAGTTCACGGCAACCAGGCCAGAAATCTTGTCCAGCGTTTGTGCGCTCATCACGTTGAAGCCAAACCAGCCCACGGTCAAAATCCAGGCACCCAGGGCCAGAAACGGAATGCTGGATGGCGGGTGTGCCGAGATCGCACCATCTTTGCGGTAGCGGTTGCTGCGTGCACCCAGCAAGATGACAGCTGGCAGCGCTATCCAGCCACCCACGGCGTGCACGACCACACTGCCGGCAAAGTCGTGGAACTCCTCACCGGTCAGTGCCTTCAGCCAGGCCTGCACACCAAAATGGTGATTCCACATGATGCCTTCGAAGAATGGGTAGATGAAGCCGACGATGACGGCAGTTGCAATCAGTTGGGGCCAAAAGCGTGCGCGCTCCGCAATGCCGCCGGAGATGATGGCGGGAATGGCGGCGGCAAAGGTCAGCAAAAAGAAGAACTTGACCAGCGCATACCCGTTCTTTGCGGCCAGCTCCTCGGCACCCACAAAGAAGCCGGTGCCATAGGCCACGGCATAGCCCACCAGGAAATACACTACGGTGGAAACCGAAAAGTCCACCAAAATCTTGACCAGCGCGTTGACTTGGTTTTTGCGCCGAACGGTACCCAGCTCCAGAAATGCAAATCCGGCGTGCATGGCCAAAACCATGATGCCACCGAGCAAAATGAACAAGGCATCTGCGCCCTGTTTGAGTGCGTCCATATCAACCTCTTTGCGTGAAATGCTGCCTATTGGTGCGGTCTTGAGCGGAAATTCAAAATTGCACCAATTTCTTGCAAGAAATGCGCCAATGTTGGTCATGCAAGCGTAAGAAGGTGTGTTACCCCGTTGGGTGGATGCCTGACTTGGATTTATACTTACCGTAGCGCCAATTTGCTCCAGCTTGCGGGCGCTTAATAAATACAGCTAAAGACGGACCGACACCAGTACCCCGGCCTCGTTTTTAGCGACGCCGGGTTTTTTTATGGGGTTTGGGTTGGGCATGCCAATGATCGCGACACCACAGTCACAGTATTTCGCAGACGCACTGCATTTGCAAAGCGGCGCATCCCTGCGCGATTACTCCTTGAGCTATGAGACCTACGGCACGCTCAATGCCGATCGCAGCAACGCCGTGCTCATTTGCCATGCCCTGAACGCCTCGCACCATGTGGCCGGCACCTATGCGGGCCAGGCCAACTCCGAGGGTTGGTGGGACAACATGATTGGCCCCGGCAAGCCGGTGGACACCAACCGCTTCTTTGTCATCGGCGTCAACAACCTGGGTTCCTGCTTTGGCACCACCGGCCCCATGCACCCCAACCCGGATGTGCCTGGCCAGGTGTATGGCGCCAATTTTCCCGTGGTCACCGTTGAAGACTGGGTCAACGCCCAGGCACTTTTGTTGGACGTGCTGGGCATTCAGACCCTGGCGGCGGTGATGGGCGGATCGTTGGGTGGCATGCAGGCGCTCTCGTGGACGCTGCAATACCCCAACCGCGTGCGCCACGCTGTGGTGGTGGCCAGTGCGCCCAACCTTACGGCCGAGAATATTGCCTTCAACGAAGTGGCGCGCCGCGCTATCGTGACCGACCCGGACTTTCATGGCGGCCACTTCTACGAGCACGGCACTGTGCCCAAGCGGGGTCTGCGCATTGCCCGCATGATCGGCCACATCACCTACCTGAGTGATGATGTGATGAATGAAAAATTTGGTCGACAACTCAAGCAAGCTGTGCTGGGTGAAGACCCCTACCACTACACGACGCAAGACGTGGAGTTTCAGATCGAAAGCTACCTGCGCTACCAGGGTGACAAGTTTGCCGAATACTTTGACGCCAACACCTACCTGCTGATTACCCGGGCGCTGGATTACTTTGATCCGGCCCTTGCCTTTGGCGGTGACTTGAGCCGGGCGCTGCAACGTGCAACCTGCAAATTCCTGTTGGTGAGCTTCACCACCGACTGGCGTTTTTCACCCAAGCGCAGCCGCGAAATGGTCAAGGCCCTGCTGGACAACCAGCGTGACGTGAGCTACGCCGAGATCGACGCGCCCCACGGCCATGATGCTTTTTTGCTGGATGACCCTCGGTATATGGATGTCATACGCTCCTATTTCGATAGTGTTCATGCTGAACAGGGAGTGCTGGTATGACCGATATCCACACCATGCACGCGCTGGCCCAACTGGTGCCGCCCGGTTCGCGCGTGCTCGACCTGGGCTGTGGCGACGGCGCCATGTTGGCCCACCTGCAGAAAACGCGGGCGTGCACCGGCTATGGCGTGGAGATTGACGACGCCAATGTGCTGGGCTGTGTGCAGCGTGGCGTCAACGTCATCCAGCTCAATCTGGACGAGGGGCTGGCGATGTTTGACGACGCCAGCTTTGATGTGGTGTTGCAGATTGACACTTTGCAGCACCTGCGCAATGCCGAGGTCATGCTGCGCGAGACCGTGCGGGTGGGGCGTATCGGCATCGTGGCCTTCCCCAATTTTGCCCATTGGCCCAACCGCTTGAGCGTGCTCCAAGGCCGTATGCCGGTGACCAAACGCCTGCCCTACCAGTGGTATGACACACCCAACATCCGCGTTGGCACCCATGCCGATCTGGCGGTTCTGGCCGCACGCAACCGCTTGCAGGTACTGGACAGCTTTGGTCTGCAGGGCGGCAAGACCGTGCGCTGGGCGCCCAATCTGATGGCGGGCACCTCGGTTTACCAGTTGGCCAAGGGCGGCTGATCCTTCCGCGCAATCGTGGCGTAAGGCTCGATTTGCCAGATAATTAGTTGTCAAATTGAGCTCTAGCCCTCGTCGAATATGTATAAATAGCTATATATTTAATAGCGCTGTATTTGAGTTGACCCGTGGTGGTAGTCTTTGGAAACCTACATTCAGGATAGATCATGCAATCCCTTCGTCTGAACCCCCTTGACGCCGCCTGGATCGTCACCGAATCGCGTGCCACACCCAATCACGTTGGCGGGTTGCTGCAGTTCAAGCTGCCTGACGATGCACCGCAGGACTTCATGCACAAGATGATGGTGGAATTCCGCAACCACCGCACATTCACACCGCCGTGGAACCAGCGCCTCAAGCAGTCATTTAGCATGAATCCGATGCGGGTCTGGGTGGAAGACGACAACATTGATCTGGAGTACCACGTGCGCCATGCGGCACTGCCCTGGCCGGGTGGTGAGCGTGAACTGGGTGAACTGGTCGGGCGCCTGCAAAGTACACCGCTGGACCTGTCGCGTCCGCCCTGGGAGTGCACCATCATCGAAGGCCTTGAAGGCAACCGGTTCGCCCTGTTCATCAAGATGCACCACTCTTTGATCGATGGCATCAGCGGAGTCAAACTGCTGCAGCGTGGCATGTCGCCAGACCGCGCAAAGAGCCTGCATTTGCCGCCTTTCTGGGCGGCAGGTAAACCGGCGGCGCGTGCCGATTCGAAGCAGCCACACGAAGCGCTGGTGCCCACCGTTGCCCACGCCATTGCCGGAGCCATGCAGGAACTGCGCATTCAGGCGTCGGCGACTCCCCAACTGGCAATGGCGTTTGGCAAGCTGGTCAAGGATGCCTTTGGACCGACGTCTGGCATGGCCCATCCGTTTGATGCGCCTCGTTCCATATTCAATGGGCGGGTACGCGAAAAGCGGCGCTTTGCCACCCAGCAATTCTCGCTACAGCGCATGAAAGCGGTGGCGACTGCTGCCAATTGCACGCTCAATGACATCGTGCTGGCCGTGTGTGGCGGCGCCCTGCGGCGCTTCCTGGCTGAACGCGACAGCCTGCCCGACAAGGCGCTGACTGCAGGGATTCCGGTTTCCGTGCGGCCCAAGGACGACGACGGCAATGGCAATGCGATTACCTTTATCGTGTCCACCCTGGGAACCGACATCGCAAATGCCAAAGACCGGCTCGCGGCTATCCGCCAGTCAGTCAAGCTCGCCAAGGAACACGTACAGAGCCTGCCACGCCAGGCAATGATGCAATACACCGTGTTCCTGATGACCCCCACCATACTCACATTGCTCACTGGCATTGGCGGGCGCTCACGGCCCATGTTCAACATCACGATCTCCAATGTGCCCGGACCGGAGACGCCGCTGTATTTTCGTGGTGCGGAGATGGTGGCCACCTATCCAGCCTCCATCGTCACGCATGGTCAGGCGCTCAACATCACCTGTCAGAGTTACGCGGGATTCATGAATTTTGGCTTTACGGCGTGCCACTCGTCCATTCCTGGCATCCAGCGTTTGGCGGTCTACACCGCCGATGCCCTGACTGAACTGGAGACCGCGTTTCTGCCGGCTCCGAAAGTGCCCGTGAAGCGCGCGCGAAAGAAGGTGGTGAAAGCCGCCTAGCGGAGCGCCGCATTCTGCACCTATGATTGAGGTGCATATGGCGATGAGCGCTGCGCACAGGTAGCTATTCAGTGACTTTTTCACTTCAAGGAACACCATGACATTCATTCCCCGCACCCTGTCCGGTCTGATTTGCGCTGCCAGTCTGGCTTTTGGCTTGCCCGCGCTGGCTGCCGAAAAAGTCAATATTGGCGTGGTCACCGGCCCGACCTTTGTTCACACCCTGGCGGCTAACAAGTTCAAGGAAGCAGTCGACAAGGCTTTGCCTGGCAAATACGACATCGTGGTGCACCACTCCGCCGCGCTGGGTAGCGAAACCCAGGTGCTGCAGCAGTTGCAGCTTGGCACCGTGCAGATGAGCGTCTGCACCACCGGCCCGGTCGAAGCCTTTGTGCCCGAGATCAAAGCGCTGGAAATGCCTTTCCTGTTCAGCTCCTACGAAGCCACCGACAAGGTGCTCGACGGCCCGATTGGTCAGGATTTGCTCAAACGCTTCGACAAAGCCGGCCTGGTCGGCATGCATTTTTTGGATAACGGTTTCCGCAACGTGACCAACTCCAAGCAAGCCGTCAAGGGCCCGGATGATTTGAAGGGCATGAAGATCCGCACCATGGAGTCGCCCACGCACCTGGCCATCTGGCGTGCAATTGGGGCCAACCCAACCCCAATGGCCTGGCCTATTACGACTCAGCTGCAACAAGGCGTTCTGGATGGGCAGGAAAATCCGGTGTCGGTGATCTCGGCGGCCAAGCTCAATGAGGCAGGTCAGAAATACTTGACCATGACCCGCCATGTGTACTCGGCACTGGTATTTGTCGCCAGCAAGGCCTTTATGGATACGCTGCCCGCTGCGGACCGCAAGGTCTTCATGGACGCAGCAGCGACAGCTTCCATGGCCGGACGGCGCTTTGTGCGGGACAACGAAGCCAGCCAATTGGCCGCCCTGAAAGCCGCTGGTATGCAGGTGGTGGACAATCCCGATTTGGCGGCTTTTCGTGCCAAAACCGAACCGGTCTATGCCTCTTTGACCGGCGATACCAAAAAAATCGTTGACGAAATTCGCAAGACCGTCAAATAAATCGTCACCGCCGATGCCAGGTTCGCGCGCAGACGGATGCGCCTGAACCTCGGCTTTTGAAGCATTCATGAATTTTCATCAACGCCTGTTGAGTACGAGCGATTGGGTCAACCTGTGGGTCGAACGCGTGCTCCTGTTGGTCGGTGCCACCATTTCACTCATCCTGTTCGCCCAAGTGGTGGCGCGTTACGTGGGCCATTCACTTAGCTGGTCAGAGGAAATTGGTCGCTACCTGTTGGTGGCAACGACCTTTTTGGGTGCCACAGTAGCGTACAAGCGTGCGCATTTCATCGGTCTGGCGGGTTTTGGCGCACGCTTTGGCACCGCGATTGAACAGATCATCGTGCGTTCACTGCAACTACTCACGCTGGGCTGTTTTGGGCTGATCACCTGGTACGGTGTCCTTTATACGATGAAGGCCTGGGACCAGACATCTACTGCAGTGCAGATGCCGATGTCGCTGCCCATTTCTGTTTTGCCCATGTCGGGCGGTATTTTTTTGCTCCATATCCTGACTGATTTGACGCGACGCAAGGGTGCGGGCAGCGGCCTTGTACAAGATTCGCCATGATCATCGTCCTGCTTTTCGGACTGATGTTCACTCTCAAGGCGCTGGGCCTGCCCATCGCCTTGTCGATTGGCCTGCCCGCGATTGGCCTGATTGTGACACCTGGCGTGTTCCCGGCCACGGCCAGCTTGGCCGCGCTGGGGCAAACCATTGTCCAGCAGCTTTTTTCAGGGGTCGATTCGTTTGACCTGCTGGCTGTGCCGCTGTTCATGATTGCCGGTGCGCTGATGGAAACCGGCGGCATCTCGCGCCGATTGATCGACTTTTGCAACAGCCTGGTGGGCTGGGCGCACGGCGGCCTGGCCGCAGCGGCGATCGTGGCATCCATGATCATTGCCGGCATTTCGGGCTCGGCGGCGGCCGACACGGCGGCGATTGGCGCAGTGGTGATTCCCGCCATGATCCGCCAGGGTTACCCGGCTGCGTTTGCCGCTGCGGTGGTTGCGGCGGGTGGTGCTATCGGGGTGATCATTCCGCCGTCCATTCCGATGGTGATTT
The DNA here is from genome assembly GCF_016705985.1 of Candidatus Aalborgicola defluviihabitans. Taxonomy (NCBI): domain Bacteria; kingdom Pseudomonadati; phylum Pseudomonadota; class Betaproteobacteria; order Burkholderiales; family Comamonadaceae; genus Allorhodoferax (SeqCode); species Candidatus Aalborgicola defluviihabitans. The sequence goes on along the minus strand of NZ_JADJKN010000002.1, from coordinate 838,035 downwards.
TTGGTTTCATGACCAACATCTCGACCTCGCAACTTTTTGCCGGCGGCATGCTGGTGGGGCTACTGCTGGGGCTGTCGTTCATGGCGGTGGCGGTATGGATCTCTTGGCGTAAAGGCTATGGGCAGCGTGTGCCGTTTCGCTGGACTGAGGTGGCGCGCACCGGCAGAGCCGCTGCCTGGTCGCTGGGTGCTCCGGTGGTGGTGCTGGGCGGCATTCTGAGTGGCATTGTGACGGTGACCGAGGCCGCTGCCCTGGCGGTGTTTTACGCGCTGCTGGTAGGCACGCTGATCAATCGTGAGCTGGCCTGGAAAGACTTGCCGCAACTCATCATCAAGTCACAGGTGGCCGCGGGCGGTATTCTGTTCATCATCGCCATGGCCAAGATTTTTGGCTGGCTGCTGGCCATGCAGCAGGGTGCCAGACTGCTGGACGTGTTCGTCAACTCGCTGTCACTGCCGCCCACCGGTTTGCTGCTGCTGGTGATGGCCTTGCTGCTGGTGGTGGGTTGTGTGATGGAGACCACTGCGGCACTCTTGTTGATGGTGCCGGTGCTGGCGCTGTTGACTCCGCAGATGATGGTCGATCCGGTGCACTTTGGCGTGCTGGTGGTGGTGAACCTGGCCATTGGCATGATGACACCGCCTGTGGGCATTTGCCTGTTTGTGAGTTGCGGTATCGCCGGTATTTCGCTGGGAAAAATATCGCGTGCGGTGATGCCCTTGGTCGCGGTAGCCATGCTGGACTTGCTGATTGCGGCCCTGTGGCCACCCTTGACGATGTGGCTGCCCACTCTGCTTTACCGATGATGCAGATGACGGCCCTCATTTAGCTGGTTGCGTTAATGCTGCGACACGTCCAGCAGGATGCCCCGCACTAGGTTGCGGCTGTGCGCGCCAGCGTTGCGCATCAAGGTGGCAATGGTGGATTCCAGCGCGGCCTTGGGGGCGGCACCCTGGCGAGCAACCTCGGTCATCAGGTCGATGTCTTTGGCGTGCAGACCAAAATCAAAGCTTGGGTCATTCACATAGCCTGTAGGTACGGTGGCGAGCATTTGACTGGTCACCGTGACGCCCAGGTCGTGCGCCTGATTGGCCACAGTGTCCCGTACGTATTGGTCTGACCACGCAGGGTAGCCGGCGTCGGTGCGCGTGTCATGCAGGGCCTGCTCCACGCTGCCGGTCTGGCGGCCTTGTGCGTCGGCCTGGACCATCTGGCTCTCGTAGCGCTCCAGCACGAAGTGGCGATTGGACAGCAGGATGATCATGTTGTTCTTTGCGCCCGGCATGCCCAGCATGGCCAGCAGGTTGATGCCGATCAGGCGGGTCGCCGAAAAATCGGGTGCCAGGCTGGCGTGGTAGGGCTGGGTCAAGTCCTGTACGTAGTGCATGGCCAGCCCGGCAAAGCGCCAGCCCCAGTAGGTGTGGCCGCTGCGGAAAGCCAGTTCTGACAGGCCCCGATACTGGTGGATGCGCAAGAGGGGATAGGTGCGCTTGAGGAACCCGGCGGCCATGTAGATGACGGGCGACTCGTGGTAGAAGCCCATATGAAAGGGCGCTTGGGTAGAGAACGCCAGGCTGGGGTTGCCGAAGGGAATCTTGCCAAAGCCGTAGCGTGCGCCCCAGGGCGACGGGCTGTCTTCCCACAGGTTCAGGTCCATACCGTAGTCGGGCTCGTCGCTGGCCGAGGCCAGCACTGCCAGCGGCGCCACGGCTTCGCCTGGACTCAGTCGTACGAAATGGTGGTCGTCGTCGTCTTTGTCGCGCGCTGGCAACGCGCTCACGGTGTCGTGCGCTAACGGCTCGGCTTGCGGCGCTGTGGACCAGGGGTCGGGCTGGATGTAGAGCGCCAGGCGGCTTTCGGGTGATACACGCAACGCTGTCAAGAATGCTTTGCGCAGCGCCTGTGGGCCTTGCTGGGCTACCTGTGCATCAAACCGCAGCGCGGCTGAAAGAGGCGGGTAATGCGCAATATGGGCTTTGGCCCAGGCGTCCTGTTGGGCCAGCAGTTGGGCAATAGGCTGGGCCTGTGCGGCCAGAAATGATTCAAGCGGCTCAGCTGGCACGGTAGCGGCCCTGGCCACTTCGGGCATGCCTTCGAACGCGCGATAACTGGCCATTGCGTGGTTGCTCCAGGCCATTGCAGGGCCGGTGGTGCACAGGGTCAACAGGGTGGCAAAAAGGATGCGTTTCATGGGGTTCTGTTGCAGTAAGTCGGGTTTGAAAATGACCGTCTGATTGTGAACGTTGCTGATTTTTTTGTGTAGTCGTAGCCATTGGGGTGTCACCAATGCATCACTGCATTAGGCAATTCTCCTAAATACAAGTCCCAGAATGGTTTTAGACTGTACCGGTTACTGTCAAAACAGACAGATAGAGGATTCTTTTCCATGCACCGTCACCATCCCGTCGTCCGCAATGCCCATGTTGGCGCGCCGCATGTGTTGACGTCACTGCTGGAAGCGCGCGGGCTGTTGGAAATGGCCTTGTTGCCGGCTTCCCTGCCGCTGCTGATGAATGCCCCTGCGGGCGACGGTCACCCCGTGCTCTTGGTACCCGGCTTCATGGCCAGCGAGTCGTCGTTGGTGGCGTTGAAGCTATTTTTGCAGAACAAGGGCTATGACGTCCACACCTGGGGTCTGGGTCGCAATATGGGCTTTCGCAGCAAGCATGCCAATGCCCTTCCGCAGAAGATCCGCTACCTGCACCACGTTACCGGCAAGAAGGTGAGCCTGGTCGGTTGGAGTCTGGGCGGCGTCTTTTCCATGTATGGCGCACAACAGGCGCTTGACTGTGTGCGCTGCGTCATCACCTTGGGCAGTCCGGTCAGTGTGGATGCCGCTGGCAGCCAGTCACCCAACGCAATCAAAGCGCTTTACCGTCTCGTGTCGCACCGGCTGGGTGCCTCCGCGCATGTGATGCAGCCGCGCGCCAAGGATATGCGCGAGCGCCGTCGCCTGGCCATTCCTACCAGTTGCCTGTATTCTTTGTCGGATGGTGTGGTTCCGCCGCAGGAAGCCACGATCGACGGTGACCCGTCCCTGCACGAAAACATCCGGGTTGCAGGCAGCCATATCGGGCTGGGTTTCAACGGCATTGTGCTGGCCGTCGTGGCCGACCGTCTGGCCCAGCCAGAAGATAATTGGAAACCGTTTGTTGCCAAAGGGCTGCTGGGGCAGGTCTTGGGTCTGACAACGGGCACTCCAAAAGCTTGCAGGCCAGCAGCAGACGCAAACTGACTTGCGAAAGAACCTTCATGCGCCAACTCAGTGAACACGACGCCGCTTACATCTATTCAGACAGCGCCCACGCCAATTCCAACATCACGCTGCTGCACATCTACGATCAGTCCACGGCGCCAGGCGGAGTGGTGCGTTTCAAGCAAATATTGGCCCACGTAGCGAGCCGGCTGGATCGTCTGCCCAATTTCCGGGAAAAAATCCTGCGGGTGCCACTGGATCTGGACTATCCGTACTGGGTAGAGGATGAGCAGTTCAACATCGAATACCACGTGCGCCACATCGCACTGCCCAGGCCTGGCGACTGGCGTCAGTTTTGCATCCAGTCTTCGCGCATCCATGCGCGCCCGCTGGACCTGCAGCGCCCTCTATGGGAACTGTATGTGATCGAAGGTCTGGACAGTCTGCTGCACCTGCCGCCCGGCAGCTTTGCGGTACTCCTGAAAATCCACCACGCTGCCATTGACGTGGAGAACGGCAACGAAATCACCAGCTTGCTGCACGATCTGTCTCCCAGTGCCGCACTGCCCCCGCCGGCGGCACCCTGGTTTCCAGAGTCACCTCCCGGCAATCTGGCGCTGGTCTGGTTGGCAGGCATGAATATGGCTACCTTCCCGTTTCGCATGGTCCAGCCGCTTCGCAGCAGCTGGACCGCCATCAAATCCACAGTCAAAACTTTTGCCGGTGAAATTTTGGGCCAGCCCCACGCCTTCCCCATGACGCGCTTCAACACCGAGGTATCGCCGCATCGGGTCTTCGAGACCCGCCGTTTTGCGCTGGAAGATTTCAAAACCATCCGTGCCTTGGTGCCCCATGCCACGGTCAATGATGTGGTGCTGGCCGTGTGCGCCGGCGGTCTGCGCAGCTACCTGGCCATGCAGGCTGAATTGCCCGAAACGAGTCTGGTTGCAGCGGCACCCATTGCCGTGCACAGTGACCTGCAGTCCGATCCACAAACCCATTTATCCTGGGTGCGGGTGGGTTTGGGCACGGACATTGTCGATCCGGTGCAGCGCTTGGTTGCCATTCAGTTGGCCAGTTCGTCTTCAGCCGCCATGACGCAGGCCATCAGCGCGCGGGAGCTGACCAGCTTGGCGCAACTGGCACCGTCATTGGGCATCATGGTTACGAGCAAGATGCTGCGTTCAGCTTCGGCCCTCCTGGGCGGCTGGGCACCGCTGGCCAATTGCGCCATCACCAACGTACCGGGTTCACGAGTGCCGCTGTATTTGCAAGGTGCCAAGCTCACGTACCTGTCAGCCATCATGCCCATCTCCGACGGCATGGGCCTGGTGTTTTCGGTGACCGGTTACAACAATACGATTGTGGTCTCGGTCACCGGCTGCTACGAACAACTGCCCGACCCCGAAGTACTGGCCCAGTGCCTGCGTGACAGCTTCCAGGAATACCTGGCACTGGCCCAGCGTGCCGTGCGTGCCCAGCGACGCAAGTCGTCTGCGGTAAGGCGGGTGCGCATGGCATCCATGACGCCTGTAGTATCCGTTAAGCGCGCCCGGCCTCAGCGCAAATCCAAACCTATTCAGGACGCTGGCGCAACCATTTGACGGGTGCGCCGCGGTCCCGTTAGTCCATTACTGGGGTACGAAGCCGCTGGACTTGATGATTTTGGACCAGGTCTGGCTGTAGGCCCGCTCGCGGGTGCTCAGTTGCTGCGGCGTCATGTAGCCCACGCTCAGGCCCATGGCCGTTAGCCGGTCATGTACATCCGGCATGGCCACCACCTTGGCCAGTGCGGCAGAGATCTTGTCGATGGTGGCAGTGGGCGTGCCAGACGGCGCAAACAGGCCGTAGTAGGGCAGGTCTTCAAAGCCAGCCAATCCCAGCTCTGCAAAGGTCGGCACATCCGGCAGAAGCGGCTGACGCGCAGTTCCCATGACGGCGACCACGCGGATCTTGCCGGCTTTGTGGTTCTCGATAAAGTCAGGGATAGAGCCGGTTCCGGCCGCAATCTGGTTGCCCAGCATGTCGCCGATCATGGGGGCGCTGCCGCGGTAAGGCGCAGATTGCAGGTCCAGCTTGTACTTCTGGCCAATCACCTTGACCAAAAACTCCGGGACTGAGGCCGGTGCCGGCACACCCACAGTGCCCTTGCCGGCGCCCTGGCTGCGCACCCACGCCACGTACTCGTTCATGGACTTGGCCGGTGTGCCGCCCGATACCGCCAGCGCATTCACAAAGGTGGCAAAACCACCCACGGCCACAAAGTCACGGGCTGGATCAAAACCCGGGTTCTTCACCACCAGCGGCAGGATGGAGATGGTGTGGTCATGTGAAAGGAACAGTGTGGTGCCGTCGGCTGGGGCAGCCTTGAGTGTCTGTGCGGCAATCTGTCCACCAGCGCCGGCCTTGTTCTCCACAACCACGGGCGTGCCCAGTTGGTCTTTGAGCTTGTCGGCCAGAGTGCGGGCAATGGCATCGGTTCCGCCGCCGGGGGGGAACCCCACCAAAATCTTGATGGGACCAGTCTGCGCTTGGGCCAGGCTACCCCAGCACAGGGCGCTGACGGCCAGCACAGTGGCCATTCGTCGGTTGAGCCGGGCCGAAAAAGAGGGGGAGAGCGAAAGTGGCATGAATATCTCCATTAAAAAAAGTACAGTCGGGCACTGTCTCCACTGTAGCAATGTTTCCCATGCCCCAATTTGCCGCTAACCTGTCCATGCTGTATGGTGAATATGCCTTTTTGGACCGGTTTCGTTCTGCCGCGCAAGATGGGTTCCAGGGGGTTGAGTTTCTATTCCCTTACGACTATGCGGTAGCCGACGTGCGAGAGCGCCTGCAGATTCATGGGTTGCAGCAGGTTCTTTTGAATGCACCGCCCGGTGGCACCGATGCGGCGACTGTGCACAGCGCCTGGGCGCGTGGCGAGCGGGGCACAGCCTGCCTGCCCGGACGCGAGCAAGAGTTTCGCTTCGGTGTTGATTGGGCGCTGGAGTACGCGGCGGCCCTGGGCTGTCCACGGGTTCACGTCATGGCCGGTCTGGCGCCGGCCGGTGTGGAACTGGCACGTTTGCAAGCCACCTACCTGGCCAATCTGCACTATGCCACGTCAGCGGCCGCCAAGGTTGCGGTAGAGGTGCTGATCGAACCGATCAACACGCGCGACATGCCGGGCTACTTTCTGACCCACCAAGATCAGGCGCACGCTGCGGTGCAGGCCGTGGGTGCTGCGAATCTGCGGGTACAAATGGACCTTTACCACTGCCAAATCATGGAGGGCGACCTAGCCACCAAATTGCATCAATACCTGCCCACCGGAAGGGTTGGTCACATTCAGATTGCGGGTGTGCCCGAACGCCATGAACCCGATACGGGCGAGCTGAACTACCCCTATTTGTTTAACCTAGTGGATGCGCTGGGCTATCGGGGCTGGGTGGGCTGCGAGTACCGCCCCAGCGCTGGTACGCAGGCCGGCGCCACCCGCCAGGGACTGCAATGGATACCCAGAGGGTGACGCAGGCTTGCAAGCCGTGGCATGATGCCGCTTTGACTGCCCGCGTGGCAGCAGTGTGAGGAGGCCAAGCCATGAATGCCCGTATACCCCCGTCCGTGTTGAACGCGGACACAACCCTCAGCCAAGTTAGTGCGCTATGGGACGCCGAAATCGTCCCGCAGTTGCAGGACTACATCCGCATTCCGGCCAAATCGCCGATGTTCGATGCCGATTGGGCCACCCACGGTTATCTTGACACGGTGGTTCGCAACACGGCGGTCTGGATCGAGGCGCAGAAGGTCAGCGGTCTGAGTCTGGAAGTCGTCCGCCTACCGGGGCGCACCCCGGTGCTGTTTTTTGAAGTGCCGGCCACCAAGGCGGGCTCCACCCAGACCGTGCTGATGTACGGTCACCTGGACAAACAACCCGAATTTTCTGGCTGGCGCAGCGACTTGGGCCCCTGGACGCCCAAGATCGATGATGGCAAGCTCTATGGCCGTGGCGGTGCGGACGACGGCTACGCCGCCTATGCCGCCATTGCCGCCATCCAGACGCTCAAATCCCAAAATGTGACGCATCCGCGCATCGTGGGTCTGATCGAAACCTGCGAAGAAAGCGGCTCGTACGATTTGCTGCACTACATCGATGCGCTCAAACCCCGTCTGGGCGATGTGGGCTTGGTGGTCTGTCTGGACTCGGGTGCCGGCAACTACGACCAGTTGTGGCTGACCAACAGTCTGCGCGGAATGGCCAGTGGTGTGCTCAAAGTAGAGATCCTGACCGAGGGTGTGCACTCCGGTGATGCCAGTGGCTTGGTGCCGTCGAGTTTTAGGATCATGCGCCAGGTGCTGGACCGCCTGGAAGACAGCGCCACGGGGCGCCTGCTGCCCGCCAGCTTTCATTGCGAGGTGCCAGCAGACCGGTTGGCCCAAGCGAAGGCCACAGCGGCCATTTTGGGCGACGAAATCTACAAGCGCTTTCCCTGGGCGCATTACGACTGCGGCGGTGCCACGGCGTTTGCCCTGCCAACCACCACCGACCCTCTGCAGGCCCTGCTCAACCGGACCTGGTTGCCTACGCTGAGCGTGACCGGGGCGGAGGGATTGCCAGACCTCACGAACGCGGGCAACGTGTTGCGGCCTTACACCGCTTTCAAACTGTCCTTGCGCTTGCCCCCTCTGGTTGAGGCGGCCGCTGCGGTGCAGGAACTCAAGGCCCTGCTGGAAGACAACGCGCCCTACCAAGCCAAAGTAACGTTTGAAGGCCTGTCCAACGCGACTGGATGGAATGCGCCCAGCACGGCTCCCTGGTTTGAGGCGGCGCTAAACGACGCCTCGCAAACGCATTTTGGCGCGTCGTGTGGTTACGTGGGACAGGGCGGCACCATCCCGCTCATGAACATGTTGTCAAAAGGATTCCCGGCTGCGCAAATGATGGTGTGTGGTGTGCTCGGCCCCAAGAGCAACGCGCACGGCCCCAATGAATTCCTGCACATCCCTTATGCCAAAAAGCTGACCGCTGCGGTGGCGCAAGTGATTGCCCAGTGCCCATGACTTCGGAATCCACGCTGTCTACCTTTGTTGCCAGCGATGGCGACCGCGTTGTGGTTCTGGATTGGCCATTGCTAACCGAGGTTCCCCTGCGTGGTGTGGTGGTCTTGGTGCATGGCCTGGGTGAACATGCCGGCCGCTACGAGCACGTCGCCTTGCAACTCAACCAATGGGGTTTTGCCGTGCGCAGCTACGACCAATGCGGCCATGGTGAATCCGGTGGCGCGCGTGGTAGCTTGCCCACGGATACGCGCTTGTTGGACGATCTGGCCGACATTGTGGACAGCACACGCGCGCGCCTGGGGCACAGCACGCCGCTTATTTTGCTGGGTCACAGCATGGGCGGGCTGGTGGCAGCGCGCTTTGTGTCTTTGGGGCTGCGGTCGGTGGATGGGCTCATCCTGTCGTCACCCGCGCTGGACGCTGGCCTGAGCGCCTTTCAAAAATTTTTGATCAATGTGTTGCCCCGCATCAGCCCCAACCTGCGTGTGGGCAACGGCCTCAAACCCCAGTTCATTTCGCACGACCCAGCAGTGGTTGCAGCTTACCGAGCCGACCCGCTGGTGCATGACCGAATCTCCGCAAGGCTGGCGCAGTTCATTGCCCAGGCCGGGCCCGCCACGGTGGCACTGGCGCGCCGGTGGAAAGTTCCTACCCTGCTCATGTATGCTGGAGATGACCGCATGCTTAATCCTCAGGGCAGTCGCAATTTTGCCGCCGCCGCGCCGGCGGATGTGGTGAAGGCAGTGTGCTTTGACACGCTGTACCACGAAATATTCAATGAACTTGACGCAACCCCGGTCTTTGTCACGCTGAAGCGCTGGCTGGATCAGCGCTACTAACGCAACCCCGTGGGCACTAGCGTCGCACGCGTTGGTTGGCCGCCAGCCATGCCAATGCCAGCGCGGTTAGCAACAGGGGTACCAACGAACCCCAATTGAGCAGTGCCCAGCCCCGGGTGGTGATGAGCGCGCCGGAAGCAAATGAGGTCACCGCCATCACCGCAAACACGCAGAAATTGATGGCCGCCTGGGCCCGGTCCTTTTCCTCGGGCCGGTAAGCGCCCAGTGCCAGCGTGGTGCTGCCGGTAAAGATCAGGTTCCAGCCAACGCCCAGCAAGAACAGTGCAATGCCAAACTGGTGCAGCTCCACGCCCGACAAGGCGACGGCGATACAAACCAGATTCAGCAGCACGCCCACGCCCATGACCGGCAGTGTGCCGAAACGCTTGATCCAACCGCCGGTAAAGAAGCCCGGCGCGAACATGCCAATCACGTGCCACTCCAGCACAAAGGCCACATCATCAAACGACAGCCCACACTGCTGCATCGCCAGCGGCGTGGCGGCCATCAGCAAGTTCATCACGCCATAGCCCAGGGCGGCGCTGGCACAGGCCACCATGAATACGGGCTGGCGCATGATTTCGCCCAAGGGGCGACCGCCCCCAGTCGCGGAAGTGGCAGCGACAGGCGCGGGAAACCGAATGGCCGCCATCAGCGCCATGGCGATGAGCGCAACCACCGCCAATACCACGTAGGCACCGGCAAAGGGTACGTCCAGCAGCGTGCGCGAGCGCGCCGCCAGGTTGGGGCCAATGACGGCACCCAACAGACCACCGGCCAGTACCAGCGACACTGCTTTTTCGCGTTGGGGCGCTGGCACCAGTTCGGCCGCGGCAAAGCGGTACAACTGCCCGTTGGCGCTGTAGTAACCAGCGACCACGGTGGTGGCCACCAGCAACCAGAAGTTCTTGTCCACCACGGCCCAGGCCGCCACGACGGCAGACAGAAGGGCCACCAGCAAACCGATTTGGAACGAGATGCGCCGCCCGTAGCGCGATTGGGTACGCGCGACCAATGGGGTGCTCAAGGCACCGCCCACCACATAGCCCATGACGGGTAGCGTGGCCATCCAGCCAAACGGCGCCAGGCTCAGGCCGACCAGGCCGTTGATGGCGATGAAAGCGACGTTGTTGGTGAGAAAGAGTCCCTGGCACAAGGCCAGTAGCCAAAGGTTACGGTTCATGATTAGAGTAAATTGCTATTATTTTAGTAGCTGCTTAAGTATATTCGACGAGGGCCATAGGCACAAATGGCCAGCATAAATAGAAATCTATGAATAGATTGGCGATGCGGACAATTTAACGCCCAGAGCGTGAAGCAGCTTCAACACTGCGTTTAAAAATACGTCGGTGTTGGAGGCTTCCAGTGCGGCAGTGATGTATTGCGTGGTGGTCGCTTCATCATCAAGGTAGTCCGCCGCGTCAAAAGGTGCAAGTGCTTTGATGTCGGCGTCCTAAACGGAGATGCCGAATTGGCAACAAAGCCAAGCGTAACCGTACTCCCGTCGCTTAGCCTTCCACCTCGTTGCTGCGTGCCATCAGCTTGTTCAAGATCACGTCGAGCTGTTGGTGTTCGTGGTCATCCAAAGCTTCCAGATACCAGGCTTCGCGTGCTGCGGCGGCCGGCAAGATATCGGCGCAACGCTGGGCGCCTGTGGCCGTCAGCGACAGGATCAAGCGGCGTCCATCACCGGGATCATCTGCAGTGGTGATCATGCCCAGGTCGACCAACCGGCGTTGGGCCCGTGAGACACGCGCCTTGTCCATGCTGGTGCGCTCTACCACCTCTGTAAACAACAGATCACCATAGGCGTAAAGCGCCATCAATATGCGCCACTCCGGCATCTGTAGGTTGTACTGGGTCTGAAACAGGTGCCCAATCGATTGCGACACACGGTTGGCAACAACGGCCAGTTTGAACGGGATGAAGTCTTCAAGCTTGCCAATAGGCCCCAGGGTGCGACGCTTCACCGAAACCCGCTTGGGCTTGGTGGGAGCAGGAGACTTCTTTCGGACCGGTTTGCCGCTCGGCGTGGCGGCAGGAATGTGCGCGCGGCGGGTAGTCACCATGATGATGTGGCCCAGTCTAAATGTAATGTCGAAATTCGAGTCAATTGAATCAATCTACAAGGGTCGTAATGCATGCGGTTTGCGTGAAAAAAAGAGGAGCGCGTGCCGTGAATTGGTAGAAACACTTGTTGACAACGAAACAAACAATTTTCAATAATTATGCCAGTTTAAGTATCAGCGGGTACAAATTTGGACCATTGTGGAGACTATTTTCACGCATCTGTGTCAAATTTTGGTGGCCGGTTGATAGCAGATAGAAATCAAAAGGACAGTTATGAGCACGATTCACGTGGATGCCCCTGCCCCAGGGTCCATCAATGCAGCCAGACTGCGCGCGCTGATCCAGACCAAAGTGCGCCAGCGCCACCTGGTGTTGGCCTGCCTGGCCGCTTTGTCTAGCGCGGTGGTCGCGCCGGTAGCGGCGCAGTCCGCGCGAGTCGTCTACGCGCTCAATTGTCTCGGCTGTCACCCGGTACCGGAGGGCGCCAGCACGACGCATTCAAGCGCCCGACCGGCGGGTGAATTTGTGCAACTCCCGCTGGGAAGACAGTTCTTCATGCGGCTGCCATCTGCCGATGGCCACCCACTGTCGGCCGAGGACGACGCCAGACTGATCGCGGAAATTTTGAACTGGCGCAGGTCTTGCACAGCCGTCTTACGCAGTTCACCGGTGGTGGGTTTGCCACAAGCCGACAGACACGCGGTCACAAAGCAGAGTCATGATGTCCATTAGCATTCGGCGGCTGGTGATTTTGATCGCGTGGGCGCTCGTGATGCTGGCGGCCACGCTGACGCACTCACAGGGCGTGCAGCCCGGTCATGCGTCGCTTGCGACTTTGCCAGCCACGAAACCCGTCAACGCGGCACTCGCAGAGCTGGGGCGCAACCTGTACTTCGACCCCCGGTTGTCTGCTGACGGTAGCCGTTCCTGCGCCAGTTGCCACATGCCCGGCAAAGGATGGGCCGATGGGGATGCATTGGCCCGCTCCTATCCTGGCTCGGAGTATTTTCGCAATGCGCCTGGCCTGATCAATGCGCGGCACCGTGTCCGCTTCATGTGGGATGGCCGACTGGATGGTACCGATCTGGGTGGCGCTGTGCGTGACATGGTGACCCAGGCGCACTTCATGCACGCCGACGCGCGCCTGGTACAGGAACGGATCAAGCAGGCGCCAGGGTATCTGGCACTTTGGCGCGAGGCTTACGGCCCAGGCAGTGAACCTTCTGCGCCAAAGTTGTTCGACGCGTTGGGAGAATTCGTCAAAACACTGGCGTCACACAACGTGCCTTTTGATCGCTACCTTAGCGGCGATACTGCAGCCATGAATCGCAGCGCCACCGCTGGTCTGCGGTTGTTTCAGGGCAAAGCGGGTTGTATTGCCTGTCACCGTGGTGCTTTGTTGTCGGATGGCCAACGCCATCGTCTGGACGTACCGGAGAATTTGGCTATCACCGCTGAACCGCTGCGCCATATTACGATGTTGCGCTACTTTGCCGCTAGCGGCTTACCCAACTATATGCAAGAGCGTACAGATGTGGGGGCGTTTGCGGTCACCAAATCGGCGGAAGATCGGGGCAAATTCCAGACTCCGTCGCTGCGCGAACTGAAGTACACCGCGCCGTATATGCACAATGGCCTGTTTCAGACCTTGACCGAGGTCGTCGATTTCTATGATCGTGGCGCTGGCCCCAACAGCGGCCTGAAGCCACTCGGCCTCAGCCAGGTTGAGAAGCGTGATCTGCTGGCGTTTCTGGACACACTCAGCGGTGACCCGGTTGGTGTGGTGCAGCCGCAGCACCTGGAAAATTCCCTGTACTTGAGCACGGTACCCTCCCTGCCTGCAACCGCGGATATCCGGCCGGGCACGACTGCGCCGGAACTCGCTCTGATCGTGCCGTTGGCCCCCTTGCCACCGGTACCTGTACCGTCTGACAATCTGGCAACGCCGGAGAAAATCGAACTGGGCAAGATGCTGTTTTTTGACCGGAGACTGAGCGGCGACGGCAGCACCGCCTGTGCATCCTGCCACTTTCCGGAACTCGGGTGGGGTGAGCGCTCGACCGTGTCGCGCGGCTACCCCAGTACCAGGCAATGGCGCAATACCCTGACGGTGCTCAACGCCGCCCATTTCGGTAAGTTGTTCTGGGACGGTGCGGCTGGCAGCCTTGAAGCCCAGGCGCCGTTCGCTGCACAGGGTGCGGTCGAAGGTAACGGTGACCCAGCAATGATGGAAATGCGCCTGCGCTTCGTGCCTGACTACGTGGCGCGTTTTCGGCGTGTCTTTGGAACCGAGTGGCCGAGCATCACTCATGCCTGGCAGGCGATCGCCGCATTCGAGCGCACCGTGGTGTCGGACCCGAGCAAGGTTCCCTTTGATCGCTACATGAACGGAGAAAAAGCTGCCCTGTCGTCCGCCGCAGTTAAGGGTTTGACACTATTCAGTGGCAAGGCGGGCTGCATCCGCTGCCACAACGGCCCGCTGGTGTCCGATCAAGGTTTTCATGCCACCAGCGTGCCCCGCAATGATGTCTTTCGGGACAGCCCGCTGCATCAGATTACACAGCGCTGGCAGAATGCTCAGCACGGTGCGCCTGAGGCCACGTACCGTGCCGGTCCGCAAGACATGGGTTTGTACTACCGCACCAGAAAACCAGCCGACATCGGCAAGTTCCGCACACCGAGCTTGCGTGAACTCAAGTACACCGCGCCGTACATGCACAACGGCAGTCTGGCTGATTTGCGTCAGGTAATCGACTTTTACGACCAGGGTGGTGGTGTCGAGCACAAGACTGATTTGCTGCAGCCGCTTGCGCTGTCAAGCGATGAGAAGCTGGCATTGCTGGCGTTTCTGGAATCACTCAGCATGGACGAGCCCTTGCTGGTGACGCCGCCCAGTCTGCCTGAATACCAGGCCATGCAATGAGCCAAGCGTGTGAATCGGGTACCAGCCTGCTGCGACGCACCGCCAGTCGAGTCACCCGTTCATCACAGGTTTCAGCATGAATTACTGCCCAACGCGAATTACGCCGATCGAGGTCGATCTGGCGCAATGGGGTGCCCAGGTGGCAAGCTCGTTTTTCCCGCTCGAGATTCGAGCTGCCCCAGGCAAACCGTTCGCCGCCTGGGTGCAAGTGAGTCAAATGGCTAACTGCCGCGTCGCACAGGTCAAGGCGAACGCCCACTGTGCCTCACTGAGTACGGCAAGTGCCAGAAAACTCAGCAGCCGCTATGTCAAAGTGCTGTGGCAACAGCACGGCAGTGCCCAGCTTCGCCAAACCGAGCGCGTGGTTGACATTGAGGCTGGGCATTGGGCGATCTACGAGGCCAGCCGCCCGTACCAAATCGAGATGCGCGACGACTCTGCCTTCGTAGTGCTGTTGTGTGAGGTTGACGAGTGCGACGCGCTGGCCAAGCTGCTGCCGCGCGTGGCTGGGCGGAGCATGGCAATTGAAGGTGGTGCGGCGGTTGCCTTGGCTACGCTTGACGCCATGCAATCGCAGGGTGACAGGCTGGATCCGCGTAGCCACAGCACAGTCGGAAACTTTGTAGCCACGCTGTTGGCGCAGGAGGCGCAGTTCCTGGAAAATGGCGCGGGGGCGCTTCGGCGCAAGTCGCTGGAAATCCTGTTCGACGATGCACAGCAGTATGTGCGCCGACACCTGGAACGCCCCGACCTCGGTCCAAGTCAAATTGCACTAGCCTTGGGCGTCTCCCGCCGGACGCTTTACCACGCCTTCGCAGCCTCGGGAGAGACGCCGCAAGCCTGCATTCAACGCTTGCGTCTGGAGCGCTGCCGCGACGACCTGTCTCGCCAAGGTGGCAGCGGCGCCAGTATCACGCAACTCGCGCTGGAAATCGGGTTTTCCGACCCGGCCTATTTCGCGCGCATCTTTCGACGTCGATACGGTTGCACCCCGACCGAATTCCGGACCTCAGTCCGAAACACCGCATAGGCATCGCGCTATGTGAGTGCGATCATGCAATAAATTGCACGTTTATCCACTATTGAATGCACTCTAGTGCAAGCTATGTCTGTCGCGTGTGAGTACATTGACCGATTGGCCACTGATACTTCATAGCGTCGCTGGCGGCGTGGCGGCGCAAGTCGGGCGTTGGTTGAGGGTGCGGCAACAGGAGACATGAATATGCAAAATGAGCGGGGTACAGCGGCCGGTGGGGTGAATATATGGTCCGCTCTGACTAAACTCGCGGCCCTGATGCTGGTCGCGGCATGCTCGCTGGCGCCAGCACGCGCCGAGTTGCCGCTTGAGCAGTTGAGCACCACGGCGCTGCCTGTGCCCAATTCGCATCGGCTCTACCTCAGTGATCCCAGTCTTGGGCATATCGTCGATGGTCGCATCCACGTGATCGATGGCGAGAAGATGCGCTACCTGGGCCTGATAGGGGCAGGTTTTGCGGCAGCGACGGCGCTTTCGAATGACGGACAGACGCTTTTTCTGGCTACTACCTATCACAGCCGCTTGCAGCGTGGTATCCGGACCGATGTGGTTGAGGCATATAACACCGCCGATTTGCGTCTCAAATACGAAATCGAAGTACCACCGCGGCGTGCGCAGGGACTCAACATCAAGGCGCTGTTGCGGCAAACGCGTGATGGCCGCTTTCTATTGGTGCAGAACGCTACGCCGGCCGCAACGGTCACCGTGGTGGACTTGCAATCACACAAGGTGAGCGCAGAGATTCCAAATTCAGGGTGCTGGGGTGTGATCCCCTGGCCGCAAGCGCAGCCGAAGTTCTCCAGCGTGTGTGGCGACGGCACCCTCGCCACATTCGAGTTGGATGCCAGTGGAGGCTTGGCTTCGCGCAGCAACAGTGTGCGATTCTTTGACTCGAGTGACGACCCGATTTTTATGCATTACCAGATGGTAAATCAGGAGTTGGTGTTTGTCTCTTATGGGGGCTCGGTGTACACCGTTGATTTGAGTGGTGCAACACCAACTTTTCCGTCAGCATGGTCTCTGCTTGATGCGCAGACACGCAAGCAGGGCTGGCGGCCCGGTGGCATGGCGCTGTTCGCTGTTGATCCGCGCAGTGGACGCATGGTGGTCGGTATGCATCCCAAGGCAACTGAAGGTAGCCATAAAAATCCAGCCCAGGAATTGTGGGCGTTCGATTTGCAACAGCACAAACGTCTTGCGCGCGTGCCGGGACACGCTGCAGTCTCGATGGCCATGACCTCTGGAGAGAAGCCGGAACTCATTGTGCTCAACGGTATGGACAACAGTTTGGTGGCGTTTGACCTCCTCAGTGCGCGCGGCTTGAGCAAACCGTCGCGCAAGTCAGCACCGTTTGGTGAAATGCCGGTCTACATCGAAACCCAGTCACCATGAACGGACTGTTTCTCGTTGATCCGGTCATGGGGCACGCGGCGGCGGCGTCAGTGGCGGTGCTATTCCTGCTTGCCGCGTTATCCAAATTGCGGGACATTGAGCTGTTCCACGCGGTGCTGGACAACTACCAACTGCTTCCCTCTGCGTTGGTGCCGGTGGCCGCGCGCGTGCTGCCGACGCTGGAGTTGGCGGCTGGCGTGTTACTACTGCCGCTGGTATCGCGCCCTTCCGGGGCAGTCTTGGCGTTGGGCTTGTTGGTGTTGGTCAGTGGTGCAGTGGCGGTCAACCTGCGCCGAGGACGCTCTCGCATCGTTTGTGGTTGCGGCGATGACGCCTTGCCTTTGTCTGCGGGCTTGCTGTGGCGCAACAGTGTCGTCGGTATGGTCATAGTAGTGGCATCGCAGAGCCACAACTTGCGTCCTACCGTATGGCTTGATTTGCTGTCCACTCTGATGGCCACGTTGTTTTTACTGGGGCTCTACCAAGCCGCCAACTTGTGGCTCAGCCACCAATCCCGTTTTATCGACCTGAGGAATGCGCCGTGATCGAGTCTCTGATCGTTTCCAATATTCTGCTTTGGGTGGCTGTCATGGCGCTGCTGGTGGCCGTGATAGCCTTGTCGCGTCAAATCGGCATTCTGTACGAGCGAATTGCGCCCATGGGAGCTTTGATGATGGACACCGGGCCCAAGGTCGGTGAAGCCGCGCCAGTGCTGGATTTGCTTTCGCTCGACGGCCAGCAGATATCGATTGGCGCGCCCAACCAACACAGCACGTTGTTGTTCTTTTTATCCCCGACCTGTCCAGTTTGCAAGAAGCTGCTGCCGATTCTGCGTTCTGTGCAAACTACTGAGGCGTCCTGGGTGAAGTTGATTTTTGCCTCCGATGGCGAACAGCCCGAGCACGAAGCGTTTCGGCGTCGGGCGATGCTGACCGATTACCCATATTTGTTGTCGACGGAGCTCGGCATGCAATGGCGCATCAGCAAGCTGCCTTACGCGGTGCTGATTGACGAGCGCGGCGTGGTCCGGTCCAAAGGATTGGTCAATTCGCGCGAGCAGATCGAGAGCCTGTTCACGTCCCACGACCTGGGCGTGGCGTCTGTTCAGGACTACATTGAGCAGACCGTGCAGGCCAGGGCTGCTCTGAGCAAGGAGTCGACATGAACAAAATTTGGGCATGGTTGGATCGAACAACTGAGCGGCGCAGCCGGTCGCTTGCGCAGCGCACGTCGCGACGCAGTTTGCTGGTGGGGGTTGGCAAGGCAATGTTGGCTGGGGCCATAACTTTGCCAGTGTTGCCGTTTGATCGTACCTCGCAGGCGCACGCGGCCGGCGCTGCGGCCGCAGCGACCAAGGGGCCCGCTAAAGACACCGACTGCGACTATTGGCGCTATTGTTCGGTTGACGGTTTCCTGTGTTCCTGTTGCGGTGGCAGTGCCACCAGTTGTCCGCCCGGCACCACTGCGTCCAAGGTGTCCTGGGTTGGCACCTGCCACAACCCGGCCGACGGGAAAGACTACCTGCTCAGCTACAGCGACTGCTGCGGCGTGACGTCCTGCGGCCGGTGTTTCTGCAATACGAACCATGGTGACCGACCCGGCTACCACATGGGGATTCACAACGACATCAATTGGTGTATGGCCAATGACAGTTCGGTCTACCACTGCACCGTCTCGGTGATTGTCGGCATCACTGACAAGGGCTGATACGTTCGAGTTCTAGGCAGACCTCCTGAGTGGCGGTCGCGCGTTGACGGGCGCTCGTTAGTGCGCCTCTATAGTTTTCATATTGTTGTCATTGAAACGAGTTAGTAGAAACACTTGTTGACAACGAAACAAACCATTTCAATAATTCATTTACCTCGAATGTCGGCGGGGTAGACCGGTGGTGCGCAGCAGCCAGCCATCTGGTACGCCTCGGGGTGGACATTAATCCGGCCAACTGCAGTTTTTGAGTGAAAGGGTAGTCATGATTACGATTCGCACCAGTGTCGCGTCCGCGTTGATAGCGATCACAGCCTGTGCAGCCGCGCAAGACACGGGCAAAACACCAGCTGGCGCCGAGCGTGCCGGCAATGCCAGCGGCAGTATTCCTGCCTGGCCTGGCAACGAAGTGCAGCAAACAGGCTGGTCATACGGCAAATTGCGCAGCGACAACTTCAAATACAAGGGCGACAAGTCAACGTTGACCATTGATGCGTCAAACGCCGACAAATACGCCGCCATGCTTTCACCGGGTCAACTGGCCATGCTCAAGCAGGTCAAAGGCTACCGCATGGACGTGTACCCGACACGGCGCACCTGCGGCGTGCCAGACTTTGTAGCCGAGAACACCAAGAAAAACGCCGGCGGAATCGCCAAGATCGGCCCTGATGGCTGGAGCCTTCAGGAAGCCGTCGTGCCCGGTTATCCATTTCCTACGCCAGCCAATGGCACAGAGGCGATGTGGAACAGCAAAATGCGCTACCGAGGTGTCGGTGTCGAGTACAAGAACGTGGTCACCTCAGTGTCGCCACGCAAGGGCAGCACAGAATGGATCCGGGCAGGTCAGGAGTTCACAGCGTTCATGCCTTGGGGTGCAAAGGGTTCGACACTGCTGTCCACGCTGCCCCCTGTCGAATATTTTGCCTACTTTGCCTACAGCTCGCCAACCGCTCTGGCCGGTCAAGCACTGGCATTGACTTTCTTTTTGAATCAACCGGGAAGCGAGACGTTCTACTATTTTCCGGGTCAGCGTCGAGTGCGTCGCATGCCCACATACGCCTACGATTCACCACAGATTGGCATGGAAAACCAGTACACGCTGGATGAGCCCTTTGTTTTCAATGGAACGATGGATCGCTTTGACTGGAAGCTGGTTGGCAAGAAGGAAATGTACGTTCTTTACAACGCCTTTGGCGCCTACGACTTCAAGGCCAAATTCGAAGACATTGCCAAGCCCGACTTCATTGATCCGGGCCACCGCCGCTATGAGTTGCACCGCGTGTGGGTTGTCGAAGCAACGGTCAAGCAAGGCATGCGCCACACCGCACCCAAGCGCACGTTCTATCTCGATGAGGACAGTTGGACTCTGTTGGTGGCCGACGACTACGATGCCCAGGGCAAGTTGGCCAAAATGCGCGAGGGATTTGCCATTCCGGTTTACGAGACCGGCACTTGTGACGTGGAAGCATTTGTTCAGAACAACCTGACCGAAGGCCGCTACGTCTTTGACATGCACGCTGCGGGGACTGGTACCGACGTGCGTTGGATTACCGAAGTAACCGGGGCACGTTACAAGCCCGGTTTCTACACCGCAGACAACTTGCGCGCCGTCAGCGAACGTTGACCTCATCAATCCATACCGAGCACTAGCATCATGAATCCAACTTTCAAACTCCCTTTACGTTTGGTAGCAGTGGCCGTGGGCCTGACATGTGGCGTATCGGCGAAGGCCGTCACATTTGAGACCGAGAACATATCAGGCAACTTTGACTCTACGATTTCTCTGGGACTCGGTGTGCGTGCGAGCACACCGACCTGTGGCCTGGTTTTGCAAGGCGCCACAGGGCCCGGAGCGCCCACCGGTTGCCTCGACCCGATATCCGGGCTGGGTGATCAGGGCAATCTCAACTATGCACGGGGTGATCTGTTTGCCGGTCAACTCAAGGGCAGTCACGAGCTGTTGTTGAAATTGCCAGAAGACATAAAGATTTTCGCGCGCGCAAACTGGGTGCGTGACTTCGCCGCCTCCCACACGTCAGGAATCGTCAGCGCAACAACTCCCCCTGGCTTGCGTGATAACCTGGCCGAAGACGCGCGCGATGATCTCCAATTCAAGGGTCGGCTTCTGGATCTGTGGGTCAGTAAGGGCTTCCAAGTGGGTGAGCAACAGGCACGTGTTCGCGTTGGTAACCAAGTGATCAGTTGGGGCGAGAGTTTGTTTCTACCCGGCGGTATCAACAGCACCAATGCCATGGACATCATGCGACTGTCGCAGCCCGGTACCCAATTGAAAGAGGTGTTCCTGCCAGCTCCGATGATCAGCGTGGCCTCTGGCCTGGGCAAGGGCCTCAACGCCGAAGCTTATGTTCAAACGAATTGGAACGCCAGCTACTTTCCCCCCACGGGGAGCTACTGGTCCATGGTCAACGGTTTGGGCAAGGGCCATGACACCTATGGCTTGGCCGAGGACAAAGCACCCGATCGTGGTCAGTGGGGCGCGGCATTGCGCTACCAACCGGAAGGAACCCAGCTCAACATGGGTTTCTACGCGATGAACTTTCACGACAAGACACCACAGTTCAGCGTCAATATCAAAGATACTGGCGCAGTCGGTTGGACCTATGCGGAGAATCGGGAACTGTACGGAGTCAGCGCCAGTTTCCCGGTGGGCGACTGGGCCGTCGGCACCGAGCTTTCCTACCGGCCACGTGACGCCGTCTCACTTAACGTCAACGCCAGTGGTTGTAGCTCTCAGAACGGAAACTGCTGGGTGGATGAAAAACGCTATCAATGGCACTTGACGGGTATCCTCAGCCTGACTCCAAGCGGCACTGGTTCAGGGCTTCTCAAGATGCTGGGCGCCGACACCGCCACCCTGTTGGCCGAGGCCGTCGTGATCCACTACCCCGGCCTACAGGCGAGCTACGGCGGAGACCCGGTCGCGGCCGGTGGCTGGGGCTGGGGCAATGCCACCGATCCTATGGCTATGCCTGAGTCGGTTGGCACCAAGACTTCTGCCGGCTTCAACTTTGACTTCAGCTGGGTCTATGACGGTACGCTGATTCCTGGATGGCAGGTGGTGCCAGAGATCTACTACTTTCAGGCTGTGACTGGGCGCACTCCGAACACTTCGGCACTATTCATGGAGGGTGCCAAATCAGCCAATTTCACCGTCACATTCATTCAAAACCCAGCAAAGTGGCAATTTGCAATCAATTACGCCCGATTCCAGGGCGGGTCGTCTGTATTTGACCAACCTTACCGCGACCGTGACTTCTTCGGTGCTGTGCTTTCACGCAATTTCTGATGCAAGGTGACGCAACGCGTGTTGTGCTGCATCTCATGCCGTTGCCGCTCTTGACGGGAGAAGAAACTTGACTGAATCATCCCCCGCTTCGGTTGGCCGGGCGGCGCGAGCCGTCCAGGCGATGGAGCGCATACTGTTCGCCGGGCGCAAATCGATCTTGCTGGTCCTGCTGCTGCTGACGATGGTCATGGCCTGGTTTGCAGTGCAACTTCGAGTTAGTGCCGGCTTCGAAAAGCAGATGCCAACTGGGCACGAGTACATCCAGGCCTTCCAGGAGTACCGCTCCGATATGTTGGGGGCTAACCGGCTCAATATCGTGGTGCGGGCTCGCCACGGTACGATCTGGACAGCTCCCGCGCTGACGCGGTTGTTCCAGGTCACACAGGCGGTGAGCTTCTTACCCAACGCCGAGCGTCTGGGTGTGCAATCGTTGTGGACACCGAACAGCTTTGTCAATGAGATCACTGAAGACGGCTTCAGGGCCGATCCGTTGATCGACGGCAGCATCGTGCCTGAGTCCTTGAATCAGGATGTCATCGACAAAATTGCCCGTGCCACTGGTCAGGGCGGTTTTGTCGGCACACTGGTGTCCCGCGACCAGACCAGTGCCATGGTAATCGTCGAGCTCAACGAGGTAAGCGTGGATGGAACGCCGCTGGACTATGTCGCGTACAACGCACAGCTCGAAGCCCTGCGTGCCAAGTTTGAGGACCCTCAGTTTGAAATTCAGATTATTGGCTTTGCCAAGCAAATTGGAGATATTGCCGAAGGTGCACGCGGGGTGCTGGTGTTTTGTGGCATTGCGCTGCTGCTGACGGCTGCCGCAGTCTACTGGTACTGCCATTCGGTTGCGCTCACGCTGTTGCCTGTGGCCTGCTCACTGGCCTCATTGGTGTGGCAATTCGGAACCTTGCGCTTGGCCGGTTTCGGCCTTGACCCGTTAGCAGTGTTGGTGCCATTCCTGGTGTTTGCCATTGGCGTCTCGCATGGCGTGCAGCAAATCAACTACATCGTGCGCGAGATCTCACATGGCAAAAGCACCGAGGCCGCCGCACGTGCCAGCTTCAGTGGCCTGTTAATCCCAGGCACCCTGGCGCTGGTGACGGCTTTCGTGTCGTTCATTACGCTGGTTATGGTTCCCATTCCGATGGTGCGCGAGTTGGCGATTACTGCCTCGATTGGTGTTGGCTTCAAAATCGTCACCAATCTGGTGATGCTGCCGCTGGCAGCGTCGTTGTTTTCATTCGACGTCACCTATGCGCGCCTGGCGATGCAGCGACAGGAGAGCCGCGCCAAGGCCCTGCGTCTGCTGGCGCGCGTGGCGGTGCCGCGCAACGCCTTGATCGTGTTGGTGTGCAGCGCTGCGGTGTTTGTCACCGCCGTATGGCAAAGCCGTGACCGGGTCGTCGGCTCGCTCCAGCCGGGAGCACCCGAACTGCGTGCCACCTCGCGCTACAACATGGATGCCACGTCGATCGCCACCAATTACGACACTGGACTGGACTGGCTGAGCGTCATGTTTGAGGCACCGCCAGGATCCTGCGAGAACATCGCCATTGCTGACTATCAAGACCAGTTTGGCGAAGCCATGGGGAACACACCCGGAGTCCACGCGGTTTCCTCTTTTTCCGACCTGCTCAAGGTCTATAACGAAGGCTATAACGAGGGTAACCCCAAGATGGCGGTGGTCCCGTCCGATCCAGCCAACTATGCAGGGTTGGGGGTAGAAATCGGCCGAATTCGTGGCTACATGCGCAAGGATTGCAGCATGACAGCGGTGCACCTATTTCTGACAGATCACAAGGCCAGCACCATCAACGGCGTGATTGCCGCAGTGAAACGCTTTCGCGACAACCACCCGCTGGCCGGTGTAACGATTCGCTTGGCTGCTGGCAATGCCGGCGTATTGGCCGCCACCAACGAGGTGGTTGAACGCAGCGAGCTACCCATGATGGGCTACGTCTATGGTGCCATCATCCTACTGGTTCTGTTGGTCTACCGTGATTTTCGGGCAGTCATTGCCTGTTGCCTGCCACTGACGGTGGGCACCTTCATCGGCTACTGGTTCATGAAGGAGCTACAGATCGGTTTGACGGTTGCCACGCTACCGGTGATGGTGCTTGCAGTTGGCATCGGTGTCGACTACGCCTTCTATATCTACAACCGCTTGCAAATGCACCTCGCGGCGGGGCAGAACATCGTCAAGGCGCTGGAGCATTCGATTCTCGAAGTTGGCATGGCCACCATCTTTACCGCCATCACGCTGGCCGTGGGCGTAGCCACCTGGTCATTCTCCGAGCTAAAGTTCCAAGCGGACATGGGCAAGCTATTGGCCTTCATGTTCCTGGTCAACCTGGTGATGGCGATGACCACGCTACCGGCGCTGGCGGTGTGGCTGGAGCGCCTGTTTCCGCGACGCCATCCGGTGCGTGCACCAGGCATTTTGAGCCACTGACAGACCGGTTCCCATGAAACCTATTTACTCTCTGATCGCCGCCGCGTTGCTTATGCCGTTCGCACCCTCGGCATGGACCCAAGGAGTGAACCTGGCTGATGGCGTCGCGCTACGTCGCGCCCCGGCGTGGGTCAACAGCGTACCTGCCGGAACGCCCTTGCTGGGTGCTGCACGCAGCGGCGAGCGAATGATCGCCGTTGGAGCGCGCGGCATGGTGCTGGTGTCAGATGACGCCGGTGGTACGTGGCAGCAGGCCAAGGCCGTGCCGGTCAGGGTAACCTTGAGTGCGGTTTATCTGAATGCTGATGGGCGCGCTTGGGCGGTTGGGCAAAATGGCGCCATCATCGCCAGCACGGATGGTGGGCAAACTTGGGTCTTGCAGCGTTTCGACGCGGCAGCCGACCGACCGCTGTTCTCGGTGTATTTCAGTGACGCCAAACATGGCGTTGCGGTGGGCCTGTGGTCCCTGGTATTGGTGACCGCCGATGGTGGCACTTCGTGGACCGAGGTCAAGCTGCCCGCGCCTCCGGATGGCGGCAAGGCCGACCGTAATCTTTTTAAGGTTTTTGCGGATCCTGCTGGGGCGCTGTACGTGGCCGCCGAGCGTGGCAGCGTGCTGCGCTCTACCGATCACGGAGCGACGTGGTCCTATCTGACAACTGGCTACAAGGGCTCGCTGTGGGCAGGCGCGGCGCTGGATGACGGCAGTTTGCTGGTCGGTGGATTGCGCGGTAGTCTTTACCGCAGCACAAACCATGGTGCATTGTGGCAAGCGGTTAAATCAGGCACTCAGAGCTCCATTACCGACATCGTTGCGGCGGGATCGAATGTCACGGCGGCCGGGCTTGACGGCTTGGTTTTACAAAGCGTCGACGCTGGCGCCAGTTTTAAAGCCACCGCACGTGATGATCGCTTGCCGCTGACGGCGGTGCTGTTGGGCGACAAGGGGTCAATGCAGTTGTTCTCCAAACAGGGCGTGGTCAAGCCTTGAACACCCCGCTTGCCAAGTTGAATCTGATAAGGCTGCCATTTTTTTGTATTGCGTTGAACCATGACCTATCCTGACCTCAAACTCCATATCGACGGTGCGTGGGTGGCGGCAACCGCATGCGGTCAGTTGCCGGTTTTTAACCCAGCTGACGGATCAGTCTTGGGCCACTTCCCAGTGGCCGGCGAGCCAGAACTACACGCGGCGCTGGCGGCGGCCCGTCGTGGCTTCCTGACTTGGTCCAACACATCGCCCTATGAGCGCTGGCGCATTATCACGCGGGCCACTGAGCTGCTGCGAGAACGCGCGCCCGCCATTGCGAAGATCGTAACCCTGGAGCAAGGCAAGCCGCTGGCTGAGTCATTGCGTGAAGTTCAACTCTCGGCCGACATCATTGACTTTCTGGCCGAGGAAGGCCGTCGCTTGGGCGGGCGCGGTGTTCCACCGCGGGTCGCCAACGTGCTCAGTCAAACCGTGCTGCGTGTGCCGGTTGGGCCAGTGGCGGCTTTCACGCCATGGAACTTTCCAGTCAACTTGCCCGCGCGCAAGCTCGGCGGTGCACTGGCAGCTGGTTGCAGCGTCATCATCAAGCCGGCCGAGGAAACTCCCGCCAGTTGCATGGAACTGGTGCGGGTGTTTCAAGATGCCGGACTACCGCCTGGTGTGCTCAACATGGTCCTTGGGCACCCGGCGGAAATCTCTGATCATTTGATAGCCAGTACCGAAATTGCCAAGATCTCGTTTACAGGTTCGACCCCCGTCGGACGTGTGTTGGCTGAGAAGTCGGCCCATTACCTCAAGCGCTACACAGCCGAATTGGGGGGCCACGCGCCAGTGATCGTTTGCGCCGACGCCGACCCTGTTGCGGTAGCCAAGCTGGCCGTCGCGGCCAAGTTCAGGGGTGCCGGGCAAGTGTGTGCATCCCCCATCCGCTTCTTGGTGCACCACTCGCTCTTTGCCGAGTTTCGCGATGCATTCGTGGCTGGTGCGCAGGCCCTGAAAGTTGGCTCCGGGCTTGAGCCCGGTGTGCAGATGGGCCCGCTGGTAGCGCAACGACGCGTGCTCGAAATGGAAGCCCTGGTGGCCGATGCGTTGGAGTGCGGGGCGAAGCTGCTGTGTGGTGGTCAACGCATCAACAGACCGGGCTATTTCTTTGAGCCGACCTTGATTGAGGGCGCGCCGCTAATGTGCCGCGTGCAGCAGCAAGAGCCATTCGGGCCGATCGGCCTGCTGGACCCGTTTGATGATCTGGACGACGCCATCGCGAGTGCCAATGCTTTACCGTACGGTCTGGCCGCCTACGCCTTTACGCGGGATCTGGTTGGTGCGGACCGGCTGAGCCGTGGGTTGCATGCAGGGATGGTGGGCATCAATCATTTTGGCGTGTCCCAGCCTGAGACGCCATTTGGCGGACTCAAGGACAGCGGCTTCGGATCCGAAGGAGGTCTGGAGGGCTTGTTGGCCTACACCGAAGTGAAATTTGTGAGCGTCGCAGCATGATTGCAGACTGCAACCCGCAAGCCACCACGGTCCCGCCACCGAAGGCATTGTTGCTTGATTTTGGCTCGGTGATGAGCGTCTCGGTGTTTGAACGCCACCGCGACACCGAGCGCATTTTGGGGCTTCCCGCTGGCACGTTGACCTGGCTTGGCCCGATTGCGCCTGACACCGATCCGCTGTGGTTGGCGATGCAGCGCGATGAGATTACCGAACGCGGCTACTGGTCCGCCCGGGCCAAAGAGTTGGGCGAGCGGATGGGGGAAGGTAGCTGGGATGTGCACACCATGCTGATGCGGGTACGCCAGACTGATCCCAACTCCATCGTGCGCCCCGAGATCAAGCGGCTGATTCGCGCCGCCAAGGCCGACGGCATTGTGGTGGGCATCCTCTCCAATGAGCTCGAGCTGTTTTACGGCAGTGAATTTCTGAGTCGAATGGACGTTCTGGCTGACATGTCCGTCATCATTGACGCCACGCACACTGGCATTCTCAAACCCGACCCTCGCGCTTATGCGGAGGCGGTTTCGGGTTTGGGCGTGAAGCCCGGCGAGGTGCTGTTTGTGGACGACCAGTTTCGCAACATTGTGGGTGCCGACAAGGCCGGTTTGCAAACTCAATTCTTTGATTTGCGCGACGTGGAGGGCAACCTGGCTGCCATCGCCGCGCGTCTCCAACTTACTTTACAGGTAACCCCATGACACGCATGACCCCGACCGAATTGAAGCAGGCCAACGCTCGCAGCCTGTGGCATCCCATGGCGCACCCAAAGGCGATGCAGGACACGCCGCCTGACATCATTGTGCGTGGCGACGGCAGTTGGATCTGGGACGTGGACGGACACCGCATGGTTGATGGCGTCGGCGGCTTGTGGAGTGCCAACCTTGGTTTTGGGCGGCGCGAAATTCGTGACGCAGTAGTAGCGCAGATGGACGAGCTGCCGTTCTATAACATCTTTCGCGGTACCACCCATGCCCGCGCCATCGAGCTATCGGAGCGGGTGGTCAACCTGATGCAGCCTGACGGCGTCAGCGCCGTGTTCTTCAGCAACGGCGGGTCCGACGCGGTCGAGAGTGCCCTCAAGCTCGCGCGCCAGTACTGGAAGATTCAGGGTCAGTCTGATCGCATCAAATACATCTCCCTCAAGCAGGGCTACCACGGGGTGCACTTCGGCGGCATGAGCGTCAATGGGAACACCAATTTTCGGCGTGCCTACGAGCCACTGCTGCCAGGCTGCTTTCATGTCGATACGCCTTGGCTGTACCGCAACCCATTTACCCAGGACCTGGAGCTACTTGGAAAGATCTGCGCCGAGATGCTCGAACGCGAGATTGTGTTTCAGGGACCCGATACCGTGGCCGCTTTTATCGCCGAGCCGGTGCAGGGTGCTGGCGGTGTTATTGTGCCGCCGTCCAATTACTGGCCACTGATCCGTAAGGTGTGCGACAAATACGGCGTGCTCCTGATTGCTGATGAAGTGGTGACCGGCTTTGGCCGCACCGGTCATCTGTTTGGTACCCGGATGTGGGGCGTACAGGCTGACATGTGGTGCTTGGCCAAAGGTATCTCTTCAGGCTACGTACCACTGGGCGCCACTGCGATTTCTACAAAAGTTGCCGATGTGTTTAGCCAGGGCGATCCCGCGCTGGCATCGGTGGCTCACGGCTACACCTACAGTGCGCACCCGGTTGCAGCCGCGGCGGCGTTGGCAACACTCGACATCCTGGAACGTGAAGACATTCTGGGCAACGTGAAGCAGCAAAGCGATCGCTTGATGTCCCGGTTGCAAGCCCTGGGCAAGCGTTCGCGCCTCATTGGTGACGTGCGCGGTGTCGGCTTGATGGCATGTCTGGAGATGGTGGCAGACAAGTCCACCAAGGCCGCTTTTGGCCGTGGTGCCAAAGAGGTAGCGATGGTGGCACGTGGCGCCTACGAGCGAGGCGCCATGGTACGAACTTCGGGCGCCAACATCATCTTGTCGCCCGCCCTGACCATCAGCGGAGAGCAAATCGACCTTCTGTGCGATGCGCTGGACGAATCTTTCGCCGCCGTAGAACGCTAAAGCTACAAACCCTCACGCAGGAGCTATTGCTATGAATTCATTGTCCACCCCGGCCATATCAAGCCTACCCAAGCCCCGAGCCGGACTGGGCTTTGGCGCGCTGCTGGCCGCCTCCATCGGCGTCATCGTGGCGCAAATCGGTATGGTCGCGGTCATGCAAGGCGTCGGCATCGGTGGCTGGGGCTTTTTTGTCGCAATGGTGGTGGCGTTTGCGATTGCGCTGGCCAACGCCATGGCGTACGCCGAGATGGCCTTGATGATGCCCAGCGCCGGGAGCTTGAGCAGCTATGCCGAGGCTGCGATTGGCAACTTCCCGGCCATCTTGCTGGTCTTCGCCGGCTATGTGACGCCGGCCCTCTTTGGCCTGCCGGCTGAGTTGATATTGGCGGACCAGATTTTGACCCAGGCGATCCCCCTGCATTTGCCGCCGTTTGCCTGGCCGGTGATGCTGGTGGTGGTGTTTGCTGGCCTGAACATTCTGGGAACCGATGTGTTTGCCAAGGTGCAGACCACGTTGAGCTTTACCGTGCTGCTGTTTTTGGTGGTGACCGGTCTGCTGGCATTGTCAGGGCAGGCGGCCACACCAATGGTGGGTGGTTCTACGCTGGCGTTCGCTGCCATGGGTAAAGACACCGTGACGATGGGTGTTGTGGCGCTGGCGTTTTGGGTATTCGTGGGGTCTGAGTTTGTTACGCCGCTGGTGCCTGATGCCAGCAATGCAAAGCGTGATTTGCCGCGCGCCATGATCGGTGGGTTGATTCTGATTTTTCTGGCCGAACTGCTGTTTGCGGTGGGTGCTGCAGCGCTGATCCCGCGCGACAAACTGGCTGCCTCTGCCACGCCCCACCTCGACTATGCGGTGGCGGTGTTCGGTCCGAACGCGCGCGTTTGGTTCGCCGTACTGGCGTTATTGGCATCGGCCAGTTTGCTCAACACCGTGCTGGCGGCCGTGCCGCGTATGCTTAGCGGCATGGCTGAGAATGGCCAGGTGTTTCCGGTCTTCAAGCGGATGCATTCGCGATTTGGTACACCGGTGGTGGCGATTCTGTTTGTGGCGGCGCTACCTTTGATCGGGCTGGCCTGGTCGGGCGGCGACGCTATGGCCATCCTGCCGTTGACGATTGCTGCGTCAGTCGCGTGGTTGCTGGCTTACATCATGGCGCAGGTGTCGCTGCTGGTGCTGCGTTGGCGCCACCCGGAGATGGCGCGGCCCTTCCGCATGCCTGGTGCGCCGTGGCTGCCACTATTGGCCATCGGCGGTATGACGTACGTTGTCATCAACAGTTCACCAGCGCCCGAAATGACGCAACAAATAGTGCAGTACACCGGCATCGTGTTGGCCTTGTTCGCCGTGGTGGGTGCGATCTGGGTCAAGGGCGTGATGCGCAAGGGTTTGTTCGAACCAACTACACCGGTGACGCACGGTGCAAGTCAGTAGTTCAAGCGTGTAAGGGTACACAACACCATGAAACAAGGTCTGAGAATTCTGATTGTCGGCACGGCCGACACCAAAGCCGATGAGCTTCAATTCATGAAACGCTGTATTGAGGCGCAAGGTGCCTCGGCAGCCATCATGGATGTGGGCGTGCTGGGTGTGCCAAGTTTTCAACCCGAGTACACCAATGGCAGCGTGGCGGTGGCAGCCGGCACCACGCTGGCGGCTATCGCGGCGCTCGGCGACGAGAACGCGGCGATGACCCAGATGGCCCAAGGCGCGGTCAAGTTGACGCTTGATCTCTATCGTGCAGGACAGGTTCATGGTGTGCTGGCGTTGGGCGGCACCATGGGCACCGATTTGGCTTTAGACGTGATGGCTGCATTGCCGTTGGGTATGCCCAAGCTCATTGTCACCACAGTGGCTTACTCGCACTTGATTGCGCCGGAGCGTCTGGCTCCTGACTTGATGATGATTCTGTGGGCCGGAGGACTCTATGGTCTAAACACCATCTGTCAGTCGATTCTTAGCCAGGCCGCAGGCGCTGTTTTGGGTGCCTGCAGCACGGTTGTTGTCAGCGTGCCCAATCAGCCCCGGGTGGCCATCGGTTCGCTAGGGAAATCTTGCTTGTCGTACATGGTGCGGTTGACCGAGGGGTTGACCGCGCGGGGGTATGAGCCGGTTGTTTTCCATTGCACCGGGATTGGTGGGCGGGCCATGGAGACGCTGATCGAGCAGGATCAATTTGTCGCCGTGTTTGACTTTGCGTTGGGCGAGGTCACCAATCATCTGAATGGCTCGGTCGTCAGTGCTGGCCCTAGCCGCCTGGAAGGGGCTGGTCGGCGCGGCGTGCCGCAATTGGTGGCACCGGGCGCAAGCGACATGATCGATGTACAAAGCTGGTTGCCACTGCCACCCCGGTACGCAGTGCGCCCCTATCACGCACACAATCGATTGATTGGGTCTGTCATCACGACAGAGGACGAGCGTCGCGAACTGGCGCGCACGATTGCGGCCAAGTTGGCCACCTCCAAAGGACCGACCGCGCTGCTACTACCGCGTCACGGTGTGCACGAGTGGGACCGCCCCGACCAGCCATTGCATGCCCCGCAGGCCCACGCCGCTTACATGGACGAGTTCAGGCGCTGTGTTCAAGATCCAATTGAGTTGCACGATTTGGACGTGCACATCAACGATGATTCCTTTGTCGACGCCGCATTGGCCATCTTTGATCGCTGGGTGGCGGAAGGGAAAATTCCGGCTGGGGTCCGAAAAAGGTCGCTCCGGAAGGTACTGTCAACCTCCTGAGGATGAACGGATACGAATTGCTGTAGTTGGCGTGTCGATTTGAAATCGGCGCAAGACCTTCTCCCGCACTCGCTTTGGCTAATGCGAATTCTCGGCCCGGTTGTTCAAGGCGTCTGGGATGCGCTAAGCGAGAAGTACTTCCACAACCGGGTGTTTAAGAGCCTTGACGCGTTGGAGGACACCTGCTGGCAGCATTGAAAACTCTGGAAGACAACCCCAGCTCACTTGGCTCAATCGTGTGGTTGCCCTGCATCGTGGCTGCACTATTAACTTCATTGATGAAATAGAAATGCAATATGGTGTCAGGTAGCCCGTTTTAACTTGCCTTGGTGACTGTGCGGGCGGGTGCCTTTTTTGCGGGAGCTTTCTTGGAAGCCGCTTTGGTTGTTCCAACCTTAACTGGTGTTGCTTTGACTGCAACCACTTTCTTGGCCGACGCCTTGCCATTGGATTTCTTGGTTACAGCCTTTGCCGCCGCCTTTGTAACTTTTGCTGCCTTTGGCTTGGCCGCTGGAGCTAGTGCTACCTTCGTTCTGGCCGCTGCTTTGGGTTTGACCGGTGCAGCGGTGCTGGAGCCGGTCCAAGTCAGGCGGGCTTTTTTGGCCAGCGTGACAACTTTGGCAATGGCTTCGTCGGTAAACACACCGTTGACGCCCGAGATGGCCGCCAGCTTCATGCCATGCTTGAGGCCCAGCTTGTAGATCTCTTTGACCTTTTCCCACTCGGTATCGCGCCCGACGGTGAACACTTCGAAGCGGCCTTCGAGTGCCAGCACGATGGTTTCTGCCAGGCAGGCATAGATCACGTTGGGCGGCAAAGAAATGCTCTTCATACCCTTGACCTTGGTCGGCAGGTCAATCTCTCCCGACTCGATTACCAGCACGTCGGGGCGCTTGGCCACGTCGCTAGCTGGCAGGTCCAGAGGGCGTGCTACGTCGGTGATAACGCAACCAGGCTTGACCCGCATGATGTCCAGAATCTCTTTGCCGGCACCCGAGGTGGATGTGACGATCATGTCCATATCGGCCAGCAACTCGTTGTAGTCGATGGTGGTGAAGACTTTCGCGTCTGGTGTTTCCTTCAGTATGGAGGCCTTGAGTTCATCAAGTTTGCTCAACGTGCGCCCGGCCAGGTAGACCTCGTCGAACGACATGGCCAGCAGCCGTGCGCTGACAGAACCGATGGAGCCAGACGCCCCGATCACCATGGTCTTGGCGGCCACCTTCTTGTTGTGCTTGTTGATGTGCACCAGTCCCATTCTTCGCATGGCGTCTGCCGCAGCCCACAACGCGCCCGAGGCGCTGTAGCTATTGCCTGTGGTAATCGGCAAGCTGGAGCGGCGTGCCACGGTCACACCGGCATCGCCCACGACTTTGGTAAAGGCACCCAGACCCATGATTTGCGCACCCATCTTCTCGGCCATCTTGGAGGCCTGCAGCAGACGGCGGTAGGTGAACTCGGGGCTGCGCGACAGCATTTCCTTGGGCGTGCCGCCCACGCTGATCAGCCAACCTTCAGCCTCTGCGCCCGTGGGGGACACGATGTTGCTCATCTTGCAATAAACCATGGGGGGCATGTGCGCGGCCAGGGTCTCTACTTTGTCCATGACAAACTTCGGCGTGGCTTTGGGGATGGGGAAGGCGTTCTTGATGTAGTTCTGGCTTAAGGGGTGGATCACAAACGCAAAGCGGCGGATGTTGCGGAACTTGCCAGTGGGGTGCAACAAGCGTGGTTTGATGTCCAGCTCGTTCAAAATCTCTTCGAAGTCGTCGTCCGACACTTCTTCTTGCGGCTTCTCCAACGCGGCCAGAATCATGGCCTCAATGGTGTTGATGCCCACCACCTCGGGAAACAGCTTGGGCGACACGTCGATGACCAAGTTGACCTTGCACTTGGTGAAAAAGGCCAGGCGCTGGTCGTCAACCGCCGACGTGATGATGGTCTTGCCTTCCAGGTTGGAGGCATTGCTGACGGCCTTGAGTTCGGCAAAGGTGCCCACGATGACGTGCGATTTGGCCACTACATCGGCCACCATTTTATTTTTGAAACCCGATAGTGCGGCTTCCAGCATCTGGCCGGACTTACCCTGCAGCATGTACTTGCTACCCTTGGCATACAGCTCCAGTTGGTCCAGCGAGCCCAGCATCGTGGGTGCGCCAGTCTGGAACAGCGCATCGGCAAAGCTCAGGTTCTTGGTGTAGTCGGACATGGCAACCGCCATGTCGTAGTTGCGCATGCCGGAGAGAAACAGCACCAGGTTGTTGTTGAAATAGTGGCCCAGTTCTTTTTGCACGTGGCGCACGGCGCGCACTTGCAGCAAGCGGCGCAGCGTAGCGCCGGTGGTCACCGGCACACGGGTCACGACGTTCAGCAGGCGCTGGGTTTCTTTGTTGATGACGGTGCGCAAGCCAACCTGGTAGTGGTCAGGGATTTCACCCAGGCCGATGGCGTCTACCGTGGCCTGCTGGCGGCGCATCAGTTCCCAGGCCTTGCCTGTGTCTTGATCGGCACCCATGCGGCGCACGGAAAACGACTGCCCCAGGAAATCGGTTTTGAATTCGAAATCCTGCTTGGACGAACCCAAGGTGACTGTGACTACTTTTTTCATTGTTTGCTCCTCGTATTGCTTTTTAACCCAACCGTCAAAACCCGTGCACGCACATTAGTTTTTGGCCGGCTTTTGTGACTTCTTGGCACTGGTGCGCTTGGGCGCACTTGCAGCGGCTTTATCCGCCTTGGTGCTAGATGGTTCCTTGGGCGGCAGTGCCTTGCGTATCAGGTCTTCACACTGCTGCTGCGACATATAGCGGGGCACCGGATATCCGGTGTGTGCCTCGTGGCAGGCTGCGACTGCCAGCTTGGGGATGTCGGCCTCGCGCAGCGCCGCCAGTGTGGTGGGAATGCCCAAGTCACGGTTGAGCTGGTCGACCGCATCCAGAAATTTTTGTGCCAAGGTGTCGGTGTCTTCATTTTCCGTTCCAACCTTGGCAGCAACCGCCAACAGGGCCAGCCGGTCCACGATGGCCGGGTGCGAATATTTCAGCACATAGGGCAGCATGATGGCGTTGGCCAGACCATGCGGCGTGTGGTACAGGCCGCCAAACTGGTGGGCGATGGCGTGCACATAGCCCACGTTCGCGCGGGTGAAGGCAAAGCCGGCGTAGGTGGAAGCCAGCGACATTTTTTCGCGCGCGGCCAGGTTCTGGCCATCGGTGTAGGCGGTGCGCAGGTTCTCGAAAATCAGGCTCACCGCCGACAGCGCCATGCCATCCGAGTACGACGTGGTCCAGTTGCCGACAAACGCCTCAATGGCGTGGGTCAGGGCGTCGATACCGGTGGCCGCCGTGATGTGGGGCGGCAGCCCGGTCATCAGGGTCGGGTCCAGCGCGGCCATTTTTGGCACCATGCGGGGGTCGACGATGACCAGTTTTTTGTGTGTGACGGGGTCAGAGATCACGGCCGCCACCGTCACTTCAGAGCCGGTTCCGGCCGTGGTGGGTACCGCGTAGATCTTGACCGGCGCGCGCAGGCCCTTGAGGTAGCCGGCCAACTGATTGAGTGGCTTGGGGTTGGATACCGCCACGGCAATGGCCTTGGAGGCATCCATGCTGGAGCCGCCGCCAAAGGCGACGATGGCATCGCAGTCATGCTCGTGGAAGAAATCGATGCCCTTCTGGATTAGTGGAATGGGGGCGTCGGGTGTGATTTCGTCAAACACCACGAACTGTGCGCCGCCAGCATTCAACGCATCGGTCAGGTCCTTGAGCAGGCCCAACTTGGAGATGATGCTGTCAGTGACGATCAGGATTTTTCGGTGGCCAAAGCCGGCAACGGCCTGGCCCAGGCGGGCGCTGGAGCCGGGGCCGACCAGCAGCGTGGGTTGTGGAATGGGAATGAAGCGGGTTATCAGCCCCGCACCCTTCATCAAAGCCCCCAGTCCCTTGGCGCGGACGGTGTTGCGCATGGATTCGGAAATCACGAGATAGCTCCTGGCATTTGGACAAAGATGGCACTGTAGTATGCCCATACCTACAAGAGTTGGGGCGCCAACCTAGACGCGGACAAACCCTGATGGCAGGGCACGCGCACAGTGAGCGAGCGTGGGGGCTAAGAAAGCAAGCGCGCCAGGGCCGTGAGTGCAGCTGTCTCGGCCCGCAGCACGCGAGGGCCCAGCGTGACCGGCGTGAAGCCACTGGCCACTGCTGCGACTTCTTCGCCGGCGCTCAGGCCACCTTCAGGCCCAGAGAGAAACGTGGTGTGCGGCGCAGTGCCGTGGGCCAGGTGTTGGCGCAAGGGGCTGGAGCCGTCGCACAGGGACAGCAGCCAGCGGGCATCGTCGCCCTTGGGTGCCAGGGCTTGCAGCCAGGCTTGCAGGGTCTTTACCGGCTTCACCAGCGGCACGCGGTTGCCGCCGCACTGTTCACAGGCCGCAATGGCCACGCTTTGCCAGTGGGCTACTTTTTTCTCGGCGCGTTCACCCGAGAGGCGCAACACGCTGCGCTCGGTCATCAAGGGCTGGATGCTGGCCACACCCAGTTCAGTGGCTTTTTCTACCAACCAGTCCATGCGCTCGTTGGCTGGCATGCCCACGGCCAGGTGCACGGCGTGGTGGGCTTCGCGCTCGACTGCATGGTGGGCACCCACCAAGACCTGCACGTCGCTGCGACCCATGTGGGTGATTGTGGCTTCAAATTCGCCACCGCTGGGTGCGGCGCCATGCCAAGCCGCCGTGGGGTCGCCACTACCGTTGAACAGGGTGATGCTGTCACCCGGCTGCAGGCGCAGCACCTGCACGTGACGCGCTGCGCCAGCCGGCAGTTCCAGCGGGGCGCCGCTGGCCAGGGGTGCGGGGCAGTAGAAGCGGGGCATATGGATAAATGCTATGAATATAGGAGCTTGTTACGTATATTCGACGAGGGCTGGAGTGTTATTTGACTCATGATCGTCCGAATGAATAGGCGTTTGGAACGGCGATGCCTTCGATACGCTCCACCAGGCGCAGCAGGGGTTTGAGTTCCATATAGCGGCTGCAGGTGGCGCGAATGTAGTCAATAAAACGCGGGGTGTCGGCCAAATACTGCGGCTTGCCGTCGCGCAGGGTCAGGCGGGCAAAAATGCCGGCCACTTTCAGATGGCGCTGCAGCCCCATCCATTCCACGCCCTTGTAAAACTCGCCAAAGTCGTCGCCCACCGGCAGGCCGGCCTTGCGCGCCTTTTCCCAGTAGCGGATGGTGACGTCCAGGCAGAAGTCTTCATCCCAGCTAAGGAAGGCGTCGCGCATCAGGCTGGCGATGTCATAGGTGATGGGGCCATACACGGCATCCTGAAAGTCCAGTACCCCTAGACGGGTGGCAGTGGGGAGCCCCGGAGTGAGCGGCAGCGAGCTACGCATCGGGGTCACATCCTGGACCATCAGGTTTCTGGGCATAAAGTCGCGGTGCACAAAAACGCTGGGCCAGGACAGGTTGGCGGTGATGATTTTCTCGAACGCGTCGTCCAGAGTCTTGCGCTGGGCAGCGTCCAGAGTGAACTGGCGGTGCTGGGCGATGTACCACTGTGGGAATAGCTCCAGCTCGCGCAACAGCAGGGGGCGGTCATAGGGTGGCAGCACGCCTTCACGCGAGGCTTTTTGCCACTGCACCAGGGTTTCCACGGCATCCAGATACAGGGTCAGCGGCGGTGCCGCAGTGGGATTGATCACCTGCATCATGGTCTGCGTCCCAAGGTCAGTGAGCAGCATGAAACCGTTGGCCTCATCCCAGGCCAGTACCTGGGGAGCTTTGAGGCCGGCCTCGGCCATTAACCCGGCTACGTGCACAAAGGGTTGGCAGTTTTCTTTGTCGGGCGGGGCGTCCATGATTACCAGGCTGCCGCCACCGGATGGTGGTACGCGCTCCACCCTCAGGTAGCGACGAAAGCTGGCGTCCGCAGAGGCCAGGCGAACGGAGTTCAGGACCAACCCGTGGGCGGATTGCAGACCGGCCAGCCAGGTGGCGAGCAAGGCCTGGCGCTGGGGATCGCTCCACAGGGTGGACAGGGGGGCGGGGGGCGTGGTGGGGCTGGCAGTGGGGCTCATGGATAATCCATTCTACAAAGCCCATTCCACATTGCTGCTACGCCCCTTAGCCCCGAGTCGCCGTCTTGACGATCCCGTCCTTTCGCCCATGCCTGTTACCCAGCCAGATCTGAGTGTGCGCCGGCCAGCACTGCGCTGCCTGTTGCCCGGCATGGCTGTGCTTGCGGCGCTGGCGGTGTCTGGCGTTTCGGTGCACGCCCAGGAGACCGATGCGGGTTTGACGCTCAAATCCACCGGTCTGCTGGACGAGCAATTGCCCTCCACCCAGGGCGATAAGTTGCCCGTCTTTGTGGTGGGAGACCGTCTAAAGGGCCGCCCCGATCTGGATACCGTGATTGAAGGAAATGTGGAGCTGCGCAAGGCCGGGACCGTGATCCGTGCCGACCGCATTGAATACTCCCAGCCCACCGATCAGGTTATAGCCAGCGGCAACGTACACATCAACCGTAAAGGTGATGTGTTCGAAGGCCCACTGCTGGACCTCAAGGTGGATGCCTTTGAAGGCTTCTTCACAGCGCCCAGCTACCATTTTCTCAAGAGCGACGGCCATGGTGAGGCTGAGAAAGCCGAATTTTGGACGAGAGCCACACCATCATCCACAACGCCACTTACACCACCTGCCAGCGCAAGCCGGGCCCCGACTGGCTGCCCGACTGGATATTGCGGGCCAGCCGCATCGAGCTGGACAACGACGAAGACGTGGGCATCGCCCATGACGCGGTAGTCAGCTTCAAGGGTGTGCCGATCCTGCCCATTCCTGCCCTCAGCTTTCCGCTGACGGACAAGCGCAAGTCCGGCCTGTTGCCGCCCACCATTGGTGTGGGCACCGACAACGGGGTGGAGGTGGCCCTGCCCTACTATTGGAACATTGCCCCCAACCGCGATGCCACTTTTACACCCAAGCTGATGACCCATCGCGGCATCGACTTGGGCGGTGAGTTCCGCTACCTTGAGCCTGCGGCCATCACCCAGCGCCTTCTGCCCACCGACCTGATTGCTGCTTGGGGCCTGGGAGCTTTTTTTGGTACGGCACGCGTGCTCAAGTGGCAGACGCTGCAAGATGTGACAGCGCCCATCATTCCGCCGTATGACCGTGCACCGCAACTGACCGGTCGCTACGCGCTGACCAACGTGCGGGGGTTCGACTGGTCGTTCGACGGTGATTTCACCCAATTCGAGGCCGACCGCAGTCTCACCCTGCAACCCAATGCGCGCCGTGGCATGGGCCTTCTGCAGATCAGCCGCCCGTGGTTGGCTCCAGAGGGCTTCATCACGCCCAAACTGCAGTGGCATGCCACCAGTTACCAGTTTGATGCGGCCCTGGCCGATGGTTCGCGTGCGGCCGACAGCGTGGTGCCAACCTTCAGCTTGGACAGTGGACTGGTGTTTGAACGCGATACCCGGCTTTTCGGGCACAACCTGATCCAGACGCTAGAGCCCCGCGCCTTCTATGTATACACACCTTACCGCAACCAAGGCCTGCTACCCAACTACGACACGGCAGCCAATGACTTCAACTTTGCCACTATTTACACCGAGAACGCCTTTGTCGGACACGACAAGATTTCCGACAACAACTTGTTGACCCTGGGCGTGAGCACGCGCTTTCTGGATGCCGAAAGCGGCGCACAGCTTGCCAGTTTTGGTGTGGCCCAGCGGTTGCGGTTTGAAGACCAACGCGTCGCATTGAACGCGGCAACGCCTGCCGCACAGGCGGGTTTTAGCGATGTGTTGCTGGGTGCCTCGGTTAACGTGCAAGACAGCTGGGCGCTGGACACCACCGTGCAGTACAACGCCAAGACTGACCGGTCCATCCGCTCAACTTTTGGGGTTCGTTACACCCCGGGACATTACCAGGTTATCAACGCGGCCTACCGTTTCCAGCGCGACTCCAGCGAACAAATGGATGTGAGTTGGCAGTGGCCGCTCAACAATCTGTGGGGTGATACCGGTACAGATCTGGGCGCCGGGCGCGGCCAGGGACCGGGACGCTACTACGGCGTGGGGCGTCTAAACTATAGCTTCGACGAGCGGCGCCTGGTCGACACGATTCTGGGCGTCGAGTACGATGCGGGCTGCTGGCTGGCCCGGGTTGTGCTGGAGCGGGTGCAGACCAGCACCTCCACTGCAACCGGACGCCTGATGTTCCAACTGGAGTTGGTGGGATTGACCCGGCTGGGCGTGAGTCCACTGCAGTCCCTGACCCAAAATATTTCGCGTTACCAGAATTTGCGTGAATCGGGCGGGAGTTCCAGCCGCTTTAGCAACTACGATTGAATGACCATGAATTTTCGAATTTTGGCGCCCGCCATAGGCCTCCTTTGCAGCCTCTTTGTCCCGTGTCTGCACGCCCAGAGTGCACAACCAGCGGATTACATCGTGGCCGTGGTCAATTCCGAGCCCATCACCAATGGCGAATTGCGTGTCGCCCAGCAGCGGCTGACGCGTGAACTCACCCAGCAGCGGGTGGCGCTGCCACCAGAGGCCGAGTTGCGCCGTCAGGTGCTGGAGCGTCTGATCAACGAACGCGCCCAGTTGCAGGAAGCCAGCGAAAAAGGAATTCGTGTTGAGGAGTCCGCAGTCGAGCAAGCTGAGCAGGCTATCGCACGGCAGAACCAGATTGACGTGCAAGAGTTGCACCGCCGCATTGTTCGCGACGGCGTTGACCTGAAGCAGTACCGCAGCCAATTGCGCGACCAGATTACGCTGCAACGCCTGCACGAGCGCGAAGTCGAAGGCAAACTGCGTGTAACCGATGCCGATATTGACCGTTTCATCGCTGAACAACAGGGCAGCGACGCCGACGCCATGGCCCAGGAGATTAACCTCGCAAACCTGCTAGTGGCCGTGCCCGAAAAGGCCACCACCGAACAGGTGGCTGCGTTGCAGCAGAAAGCCCAAACAGCTTTGACCCGTGCACGCGCCGGCGAAGACTTCGCTGCTCTGGTACAGGAGTTGTCGTCGGCGGACCACAGCAATGGTGGCCAGATGGGGCTGCGCCGGGCCGACCGTTATCCGCCTTCCTTTGTCAACGCCACACAGAAGCTGGCCGTGGGTGAAGTGTCGGATCTGGTGCGTTCGGGTGCGGGCTTTCACATTCTCAAAGTGATTGAACGCCGTGCGCCGTCGGCCCCGACCCGAACCGTTGTGCAAACCCATGCCCGCCACATCCTGCTGCGTCTGGGTCCTCAGTTGACACAGGCCGCCGCCATGGCCCGCCTTACCGATTTCAAGAAGCGCATTGAGTCCGGCAGTACCACCTTTCAGGCACTGGCCCGTGAAAACTCGCAAGATGGCAGCGCCACGCAAGGCGGTGACTTGGGTTGGGCATCGCCTGGCACGTTTGTGCCGGAGTTTGAAGAACCCATGAACCGCCTGGCGGACGGACAGATCAGTGCGCCCGTTGTGTCACGCTTTGGTGTGCACCTGATTCAGGCCCTGGAGCGTCGCCGCACCGAGCTCAGCCCCCGCGAAGTGCGCGAATCCATTCGCGCCCAGTTGCGCGCGAGCCGCTACGAAGCCGCGTTTACCGCGTGGGCGCAGGAAATCCGCAACAACGCCTTTGTGGAGTTCCGCGAGCCGCCCCAGTGAAGCACATTGCCCGTAAACGTTTTGGCCAACACTTCCTGATCGACGGCGGCATCATTGATGCCATTGTCCGTGCGATTGATCCACGCCCGGGTCAGCGCATGGTGGAGATTGGTCCGGGTCTGGCAGCACTGACCCAACCGTTGGTGGAGCGTCTGGGTCACCTGACGGTGATTGAGCTGGACCGTGATCTGGCCCAGCGTCTGCGCGGTCATGGTCAACTCACAGTCATCGAATCCGATGTACTGAACGTGGACTTTGCCCTCGTCAACGCTACGTGGTCAGCTACTAATTCAATAGCAAATGCAGGCGCTGGTTCAGTGCCGCAGGCCAAGTTGCGCGTGGTGGGTAACCTGCCTTACAACATTTCCACCCCCATCCTCTTTCATTTGTTGGCGGCGGTGGACGTGATAGAAGACCAGCACTTCATGCTGCAAAAGGAAGTGATCGACCGCATGGTGGCAGAGCCCTCCACATCAGCGTATGGCCGCCTGAGCGTGATGTTGCAATGGCGGTATGCCATGGAGAACGTGCTGTTTGTCCCACCTCAGAGTTTTGATCCGCCGCCACGGGTGGACAGCGCCGTGGTGCGCATGCTGCCGTTGTCCCAACCGCCGCTGCTGGACGTAGCGCTTCTGAGCGAGTTGGTGCAGGTGGCTTTTAGCCAGCGCCGCAAGCTGCTGCGGCATACCCTGGGGCGATGGCTGGCGGACAAGGGCTTTGGTGGTCACTTCGATGTAC
This sequence comes from Candidatus Aalborgicola defluviihabitans, assembly GCF_016705985.1. Classification (NCBI taxonomy): domain Bacteria; kingdom Pseudomonadati; phylum Pseudomonadota; class Betaproteobacteria; order Burkholderiales; family Comamonadaceae; genus Allorhodoferax (SeqCode); species Candidatus Aalborgicola defluviihabitans. Next base: position 796,375 of record NZ_JADJKN010000002.1, on the reverse strand, counting down.
AGCGCCGTGCCGAAGAAGTTGCGGTCGCTGACTACGTGGCCCTGGCTCAACAGATGCCGACCGCTACCTGAGTGGGGGCGGGGCGCACTCGGCATGTGGCCCAAGCCACATTGCGGTAAGCTTGCAGATTACCGCTGACACACCATGAAACTGACCACATACACCGACTACGCCCTGCGCACGCTGATGTATCTGGCCGTCAATCGGGAACGTCTGGTTACGATTCAGGACATTGCCAGCCTGCACAGCATTTCCAAAAACCATTTGACCAAGGTTGTGCACCACCTGGGCCAACTCGGCTTGCTGACCACTGTTCGGGGACGCAATGGTGGGCTCAAGCTGGGCCGTGAACCAGCAGACATCAATATCGGTTCAGTGGTGCGCCAGACTGAAACCGACTTCAACATGGCCGAGTGTTTCAACCGCGAAAGCAACCGCTGTGTTTATGCCTCGGCCTGCGTACTCGAAGATGTGCTGGGCGAGGCCACGGCGGCCTACCTGAAGGTGCTCGATGGGGTGACCCTGGACCATCTGGTGCGCAAAACCGCCGCGCACCCTGATTCGGCTGCCACGGCCCAACAAACGGTTCGGTTCTTCAGCAAGATGCCGCTGGTCAGATGAGCTTGGAGTAGGTGGACGTGGTGGGCTGGCCCAGGAACTTGTCAAACACCATCCCGCTGGCACGCACAAACAGGCGCCCCTTGGGTGTCACACGAATCGCGTCGGGCGTGATCGTGATCAGACCTGCTTCCTCGTAAGGCAGAAGCCGCTGCAGCTCCGGTGCGAAATAGGTATTGAAGTCGATGCCGTATTTGCGGTTAACGCCGTCCACTTCCACCGGTGCGCTGCACATCAGGGTCATGATGATGTCGCGGCGCAACACGTCGTCCTGGCTGAGTTCAAACCCCTTTTCAATCGGAAGTTCTCCCGCGTCCAGGTGCTGGTAATAGGCGCTGACCGTGCGCACTGCCTGGCTGTAGGAGTTGCCCACCTTGCTGATGGCCGAGACGCCAAAACCAATCAAGTCGCACTCGGCGCGGGTCGTATAGCCCTGGAAGTTGCGGTGCAGACTCTTGTCCAGGCGCGCCTTGTTCAGTTCGTCATCGGGTTTGGAAAAGTGGTCCAGTCCGATGTAGACATAGCCGGCGTCGAGCAGGCGGCGCATTGACATCAGGAAAATCTGCAACCGGGCCTCGGCCGACGGCAGGTCGCTGGGCTCGATGAGGCGTTGGGCCTTGAAGCGCTGGGGCAGATGGGCGTAGTTGTACAGCGCAATGCGGTCGGGCGAGACACGGATCAGGTTGTCCAATGTGCGACCAAAACTCTCCAGAGTCTGCTTGGGCAAACCGTAAATCAGGTCGGCATTGACGGACTCAAAGCCATGCTTGCGGCTTTCCACTACTGCCGCCTCCACCATTTCCAGCGGCTGGATACGGTTGACCGCCTGTTGCACGGCGGGGTCGAAATCCTGCACGCCAAAGCTGTTGCGGTTGAAACCCAATTCGGCCAACATGGCCAGGGTCCCGCCCTGCACGGTGCGGGGATCGATTTCAACGCCCAACTCGGCGTCCGGTGTGAATTGAAAGTGCGCTCGCACCATGGCCATGAGCTGGCGCAGCTCGTCGGCATTGAAGAAGGTAGGTGTGCCGCCGCCCAGGTGCAGCTGCACGGTCCTGCGGTCGGGCCCCAGTCGCGAGGCTACCAGGGCCATTTCCTTGTCCAGGTAGCGCAGGTATTCACCCACGCGCTCATGGTCCTTGGTGATGATTTTGTTGCAGGCGCAGAAATAGCACAGCGATTCGCAAAACGGCAGGTGGAAGTAGATGGACAGCGGCGGGTTGTCGCTGCGTGCGGCGCGCTGGTCGAGGTAGCCCCGGTAGTCCTGCTCGGTAAAGCCAGCGTGAAAGCGGTCGGCCGTTGGGTAAGAGGTGTAGCGCGGGCCCAACTTGTCAAATTTGCGGACCAGTTCTTCCGATAGTTCCATGTCGGGTGTGGGGAGTGTCATTGCGGGGTCCTGATGATGATGAACGGGTGTTAGACGGTGGGCAGGCTGTCCTGGTGCGTGCTGTCGAGGATGGGTGCGGACATGGGCAGGGTGAGTGTAAAGAGCGCACCGCGTCCCACCTCACTCTGGGCTTCAATCGTTCCGCCCAATACTCCCGTGACCAGGTTGTGCACGATGTGCAGGCCCAAGCCGGAACCGCCATGCCCCATGCGGGTGGTGAAAAAAGGCTCGAAAACGTGCACCATGTCTGCCTCGGGGATGCCGCAGCCGTCGTCTTGAACCAGGAGCGTCAATTGCGCATCGCCCAGTGCCCTGGCCACAATGGAAATGGTGCCGCTTGCCTGCTGCTGAAATCCGTGCACGATGGCGTTGTTGATGAGGTTGTTGAGAACCTGGCCCAGTGGCCCCGGGAAGCTGTCCATTTGCAGGGTGTCGGCAACATCCACTTGCATGTGGCAGCCCGCCGAGCGAATGGTGGGGTTGAGCGTGAGCAGAATTTCAGACACCAGATCCGAGAGCAAAAACCGGCGTCGCTGGGAGCTGGTCTGGTCCACTGCCACTTGTTTGAAACTGGCCACCAGGGCGCCGGCTCTGGCCAGGTTGCGCGTCAGGATATCGGTGGCCATGCGAGTATCTTCCAGGAATTCCGACAGGTCGGATCGCTTCATGCCTTTGTCCAGTAACGTGGCGAGTTCTTCTACACGGAACTGTAGGGAACTGGCTACCGTCAGACCGTTGCCGATGGGTGTGTTCAGTTCGTGGGCTACGCCCGCCACCAAGGCGCCCAGTGCAGCCAGTTTTTCCGACTGCACCAATTGGTCTTTGGCCGTTTTCAGGGTAGCCAAGGTTTGGGATAGTTCCTGGTTGGCCTGTTCGAGGTCGGCTGTGCGTCGTGCTACCCGGCCTTCGAGTTCGGCGTTGAGGCTCTGGATTTCGTCCTGCGCACGGCGGCGCTCGGTGGTATCAAAGTAGGAAAACAGAATCAGGGTGCGCAGAGGTTCTTTGAAGGTACGGGTAGAAATCGAAATCCAGCGAAGTTCGCCATTGGCACGCTGCATGGCCACTTCCACATCTGACAGGTCGCCTCCCTGGATGGATTGGTCCAGTATTTTTTTGCGTTCATCGGGGTTCACCCAGATGCCCAAGGTATTGCCGGATTTTCCCTGGGCGGTGGCAGGATTAAAACCGAACGCTACAAACCAGGCGTGGTTCCACTGTGTAGTGGTAAACCCATCGCTGTCGCTGGAGTAGCACATGGGCAAGGGCGATTGCTCGAACAGGCGCGAAAAGCGTGCCTCGCTTTCCTGCAGCGCGCGGGCAGCTGCGCGGTCATCGGTCACATCGCGCAGCAGGGCAATCATGTAACGATCCCCGCGTGCCTCAAAGGTGGCAGCATTGACCAATGCCTCGCGCACCTTTTCGTCGCGACCATTGATGAGGATGAAATACTCGTGTAGCGAGCCGCAGGATTGAAAGGCCTCAACCAGTGCCTCGCGGGCTTTGGGGTCGTGCCACACGCCCAATTCCAGAGAGGTTCGTCCCAGGGTGTTCTCGCGGGTCAGACCGGTGATGCGTTCAAAGGCGGCATTGACTTCGACATAGGTCCCATCGCTCAGTCGTGAAATAGACATGAAGTCCGGCGTCAACTGGAATGCGGCCTTGAATTGTTCATGGATGGCGTTCTGGTCGGTCACGTCGCGGGCAATCCATACGGCGTGGGGGTCAGTCTCGCCCCTCAGCGCGATCACTGCCGCATTGACCATACAGTCGCGTACGGTGCCATCACGTCGGCACAGTTGTACCAGGGTGTCGCGTGCCACACCGTGTTTCTCGAGTTCCTGGACCAATCGGTCCCGTTGCTCGGGGTGCACCCAAACATTAAATTCCGCGATGCTATGGCCCAGTACATCGGTTGCCCGGTGGCCACTAATAATCTCAAACCCCCGGTTGGCATCAACAATCAGACCATCGCGCATGCGGGTGACCACAATCCAGTCGGGGCTGGCCTGAAAAACCCGTGCATAGCGGTCATTGTTGCTCCCGCCCAGGGACCTCAAGAGCCATCGTGTGATCGCTGACGGTAGCAGCTTAGCCATTAGTCCCATTGGCGCAGGCGTGTCGTAGTGGTTGAGGGGTGATAGTACAGCGCAGGCGGAAAAAAGCCCATCACGCAGATGGGCTTTGGAGACTGGCTGGACTCGCACGTAACGGGAAGTCGGCGGCGCGAATGCCACAGGGGACTTTAAGCTGCTGCCAGCCAGTATCCGGAGTTGAAGGGGCTGCTCATGCGCAGCGCCAGGGGTGATACGTCCAACAGTTTGTCGGTTGGCATCCTCTCGCCCGCTTCGGTGGTCATTTCGATTCCGGCAATGGCGGGAGTCTGGGTGGCGGTTGCGTTAGCCTCGTTAGCCCGTTCTGCTTGGCTGGTGTGTGCAGAACGGGCTACAGAAAAGAATAGAAGCATCGGAACGGTATCTTCCGGTCTCCCCAGTAATCGGCCGTATCCCGGAAGATGTCGAGCAACTGCTCTCGGGCTTCCTTGTCGAACTTGGTGTTGGCCGGAATGTGTTCCAGCACGGCAATGAAACCAGGCTGCGGCCCCGACTTGTGCACCGGGTCCGTCATGCTGTCGTAGAGGGCGTCAAAATTCTTGCCCACATGTGTGGGCAACTTGAACTGCTGGCCGATCAAGTCCAGTACGTCTTGCTTGGTCTGTGCATCCGCCAGATTGGCGTAGAGGAAGTGGTGACCCAGCGTCTGCGCGGCTGACTGTAAATCAGGCACGCGAAACGCCCGTATCGATTGAACGATGTTGGTTCTGACTGTTCGAAGTGGCATATCCATCCCCGCTTCACTTTCAAAAAAATAAACAAATTCCGTTTAGGGCACGATCCGGCGAAAGCTCGCGTAATGATCGGCAGAGTAGTAACACGCATTCGGTGCCGTGGTCGGTCCACCGCACACAATTCGACGGGCACCCCGATCACGTGACCGGGGCGTTTTAACGGTGTACTCGCGGTAATACCCGCGCTTTTGAGTGGGCAGCACGCGTTCCCGATTGCCAAAAACCACGCCGTCCTTTCCAAATGGAAATGGGCCGCCTTGGTGTATCAACTGGTAGGTTTCGATCCCTTGCGGAGGCAATTGGTTCAATGCCACCGTTGTTACGAAGGCCATTGGCTCCTTGGCCTGCACTGCGCCAAACGTCATGGTCAGCGCCAACAAAAAGCAGGTAAGCACTAACTTAACAACCCCACTGCGCACCATAACTCCTCGTAAACAACCCCGGGTAAACCCGAAAAACCCAAGTCGTGCAGTTTCGCGTATTTCACTCCAAAAAGCAAGGCCTTGCCCAAAATTTAGGCAAGGCCTTTACTCTATAAATATATGTGAGTTTGTGCTAACTGTTCTGTAAAGTCTTATCGATTAACATTTGCGTCAGCAACAGTCAGTGCCGTCATATTCACAATGCGCCGCACGGTGGTGCTGGCGGTGAGTACATGCACCGGTTTGGCGGCACCCAGCAAGACCGGGCCTATGGCAATGTTGCCACCCGCTGCTGTTTTAAGCAGGTTGTAGGCAATATTGGCGGCATCGATGTTCGGCAGTACTAGCAGGTTGGCGTTACCGTGCAGCGTGCTATTGGGCATCAGGGCGGCACGGGCGGCGCCGTCCAGGGCGACGTCTCCGTGCATCTCCCCGTCCACTTCCAGCCAAGGCGCCTGCTGTTGCAGCAGGGCCAGGGTCTGGCGCATCTTGACGGCGCTGGGCTCGTTGCTGCTGCCAAAACTGGAGTGGGAGAGCAGCGCTGCCTTGGGCATGACACCAAATCGGCGCATTTCTTCGGCCGCCATGATGGTGATTTTGGCCAGTTCCCGTGCCGTGGGGTCGTAGTTGACGTGGGTGTCCACCAGAAAAATCTGCCGGTCCGGCAGCATCAGTCCATTCATGCAGGCGTAGATTTGTACGTCGTCACCGGGCGTGGTGGGTGCGCGCTTGCCAATGACCTGGTCCAGGTATTGCAGGTGCAAGGCAGTGGTGCCCCAGGTACCGCAAATCAGGCCGTCTACATCGCCCTTTTGCAGCAACATGGCACCAATCAGGGTCAGGCGCCGTCGCATTTCGATCTTGGCGACCTGCACCGTAATGCCTTTGCGTTCGGTCATGCGGTGGTAGGTCTGCCAGAAGTCGCGGTAGCGGTGGTCGTGCTCGACGTTGACCACGTTGTAGTCCACCCCCTCACGCAGGCGCAGGCCGAATTTTTCGATCCGCTCGGCAATTACCTTTGGCCGCCCGATCAGGGTAGGCAGGGCCAGGCGTTCGTCCACCACGATCTGGGCGGCGCGCAAAACGCGCTCTTCTTCACCCTCGGCGTAGGCCACGCGTTTTTTCAGCGCGTTCTTGGCCGCCGTAAAGATGGGCTTCATGGTGGTACCAGAAGCGTAGACAAAGGTCTGCAGCTTGTCGCGGTAGGCATCCATGTCGGCAATGGGGCGCAAGGCTACGCCGCTGTCAGCCGCAGCCTGGGCCACCGCCGGCGCGATCTTCATCATCAGGCGTGGGTCAAACGGCTTGGGGATCAGGTACTCGGGGCCAAAGGCGAGTTGCTCGCCCACGTAGGCAGCGGCCACTACCTCGCTTTGCTCGGCCTGGGCCAGCTCGGCAATGGCATGCACGGCGGCGATCTCCATCTCCACCGTGATGGTGGAGGCGCCTGCATCCAGTGCGCCGCGGAAGATATAGGGGAAACACAGGACATTGTTGACCTGGTTGGGATAATCGGTGCGACCAGTGGCCATGATGACGTCGTCGCGCACGGCATGCGCTTCCTCGGGCCGGATTTCGGGCGTCGGATTGGCCAGCGCAAACACCAGGGGCTTGGTGGCCATGGACTTCACCATATCGGCCTTCAGCACGCCACCGGCGGACAGACCCAGGAAAATGTCAGCACCGACAATCGCTTCGCGCAGGGTGCGCTGTTCGGTTTTCTGGGCGAACTGCGCCTTGTCTTCGTCCATCAGCTCCGTGCGGCCTTCATAGACCAGGCCAGCCAGGTCTGTGACCCAGATGTTCTCGCGGGGCATGCCCAGCTTGACCAACAGGCCAAGGCAGGCCAATGCCGCCGCGCCCGCACCGGAGGTCACCAACTTGACTTGTTTGATGTCCTTGCCGACCACCTTGATGCCATTGAGCATGGCGGCACCGACGCAAATGGCGGTTCCGTGCTGGTCATCGTGGAAGACCGGAATGTTCATGCGCTCGCGCAGCTTGCGCTCGACGTAAAAGCAATCGGGCGCTTTGATATCTTCCAGGTTGATGCCACCAAAGGTCGGTTCCAGCGAAGCGATGATGTCGACCAGCTTGTCCAGGTCGTGCTTTTCGTTGATCTCCAGGTCGAACACGTCGATGCCCGCGAACTTTTTGAACAGCACAGCCTTGCCTTCCATCACGGGCTTGGATGCCAGCGGGCCGATGTCGCCCAGGCCCAGCACGGCCGTGCCGTTGGTGATGACTGCCACCAGGTTGCCCCGACTGGTGTACTTGAAGGCGTTGTTGGGGTCCTTGACGATTTCCTCACAGGGGGCAGCGACACCGGGCGAATAGGCCAAGGCCAGATCGTGCTGGTTGACCAGCTGCTTGGTGGCGCTTACGGCGATTTTTCCAGGCGTCGGGAACTCGTGGTATTCCAGGGCGGCCTGGCGCAATTGGGCGGCTTTTTCTGCCGAATTGGAGACCGGGGCCTTGGGGGAAAGGGGCTTTTGATGGGGCATCGTGCATCCTCTGTGGCGCGGGGCCGATGCAAAGGCGCATGGCCCGGTGCCCTGTTATGGGTTGTGCATTGTAGACCTCGGCCCTACTGGCCAGCCGAAGTGGCAGCCCGTAGTTACCACACGTTGATGCAGATTCAACATGGCTTTATACAGGTGCTATTTTTTCCACTGTCACTGCCAACCCGCCCAGGGATGCAGAGCGCCGAACCAGCAATTTCCGCCCGCGCACGGCGGCGTTTTGTAATCACCGGCACGCAGCTCGCGCTCAGCAGCCTCGCCGTCACGCACCCAATCCACCTGAAAGCCCAGCTGACGCAACTCGGCCCGCAGGCCATCCCCCAGCAGGGCGTCGTCTTCGGCGAGCAGGAGGCGCGTGGTCTGTTTGCTTTCAGCCAATAGTTCGAAGTGAAATCAGGTTCTGGCCCTCGTAGAAGCTACATTGATTGCTATACTATATGTAGCATTATGAAGCTCAAGCAGACGTTCACGACTTTCTGTCCATGATGCGTTTCACCGTGCCGTCGGCCTTGAGTTTGTCAAAGGCGTTGCGGGTCTTGTGTACGGTGGCGTCCGGAGTGGCCAGGCTGTAGGCCATGTACAGGCCGGTGGAGGCCTCATCAAGGGTCAAGACGCGTTCCAGGCCAGCGCAGTCGAAATGGGCCTCCACGCACAGGCTACTGGCATCATCTTCGGTTAGTGGTACCAGGTCCACTTGGCGTTGGATCAACTTGGCGAAGTTTTCGCTCCACTGGGCGGAAATTGCTAACCGCGTAAAGCCTTTGGTCTGCAGGTATTGCTGGCGTACGTCGTCGCGCATTACGCCGATGGTGTAGTTCTTGGCATCCATCAGCGTTTTGACGGAAATCTCACTGCGCTCCTTAAGCCGGTAGAGGTGGTACTGGATCTTCATGATCTCGCCGGCCCATTTGAAGTGGGTTTCACGCGCAGGCGTGCGGGCGATCAGGAAAATCAGGACGTAGGGTTCTTTGAGCGCCATGTCGTAGGCGCGTGCCCAGGGGTAGAGTCGAATTTGGTAGTCGGATATTCCAGCGGCCTGCATCGTCGTCTCCAAGACCTCGGTGGCTGTGCCCACGACCCGGCCCCCCTTTTGGTAGGTGTAGGGCGTGGTCTCGGTCACCGCACGCACGGTCTGGCCTTGCACCAAAGGCGCTACCCATGCACCTGCCAGTAGCAGGCCAAGCATTACAGGTTTCATCAGGCGGGAGGGTGCTGTCGTCATGGTGCGGTGAATTCGATGCGGTTGCGACCGCATTCCTTGGCGCGGTAGAGGGCCTGATCGGCGGCCTCAAATAGGGCGTCGAAATCTGGCGTAAGTTCCAAATCCAGCTCGGCCAGACCGATGCTGACGGTGACGTAGGGGCCAACGCGCGACGCGACGTGAGGAATGTGCAAATCGACCACCGCCTGGCGCACCCGCTCGGCCACCTGCCAAGCCGCAGCCGCCGTGGTGACAGGCAGCAAAATGGCAAATTCTTCACCTCCGATGCGGGCCAGCGCGTCGCCGCTGCGATTGATGACTGCATTCATGGCGCCGGCTACATCGCGCAGACACTGATCACCGCACGCATGGCCGTAAAGATCATTGAAGGATTTGAAATCATCGATGTCGCAGATCAAAAGGCTCAGGTGCTGGTTGTTGCGCAGGGCGCGTTGGAACTCGTCTACCTTTGTCTGGTCAAAATGGCGCCGGTTAAAAAGGCCAGTTAACGAGTCGTGGCGTGACAAAACTTCCAGTTGACGATTGGCGTTGCGCAGAGCATCCTGGGTTGCCAGAATAGCGATGAGTTGCGTCTTGTGGCGCACGCTGTGCAGCAACAGCTGCGTCGTCATGGCCAGCAGCGCGCGGTCCTCGGGGGGCCATTCGCCCTGGCCCAGCGGTTTGCCGACAAACAACATGCCGTAGTCTTCCCCATCGCTGCGCAGCAGCCCCAACGCACAGGCCCCTACCGGTTGGGTCGTGAAGACGGCAGTTTCGGGTGGGCTCAAGCTGCGCCCCATTTCAGCCTGGCTGTAGAAAAAAAGCAGTTCTTCGTGGGCCAGCCGGGTGGGTACCTGGGTCAGGCCCGCCAGAGGCAACGCCACGGGTGCCTGCGGTAAGTCGGCGGACTGCCATTCGGTGAACACGCGAAAAGCGGCCTGGCCCGGCACTGGCACCAGCCACAGTGCATGGTTGGCACCCAATCGTCGTGCTACCTCATCCAGGCATTCTTGCTGGCAAACGTCAAATGAATCTGGCGGCGCATGAATAAGCCGGTTCGACAGGCCCAGTACCAGTTGCTGCGCTTGGCCCAATGACTCCAGCTCGGCCGTGCGCGCACGAACCAGTTCTGCCAGGTGGTCGCGATGCGCGCCCAGTTCGTCTTCGTAGTGCTGGAGCTGGGCCAAGTGGTCGGTCAGCTTGCCTTGCAATTGGTTTACGCCGGTCTCCAGCAGGCTCAGTTCGTCGCCGTGCTGCGGGTTGCGATCCAAACGCAGGGTCTGGCCCATGTTCTGTGGAGTCAACTGGCCCAAGTGCTGGGCAATACGCCGCACATGGACTGTGACCGCTCGGTTGAACAGCAGCATGATCAGGCCCGCCAGCAGCAGCGACTGCAGCAATTGGGTCAGGATGATGCCTTTCACCTCATCGCGCAGGCGGGCCCACAGCACGCGCTCATCGCCCGCTAATGTGAGTTCACCTACCGTCTCGGACCCGCCTGGGAACGGGGCATACACCAAGTCCAGATGGCGTGTGGGCGCCAGGGTTGAGGGCTGCCAACCGTCGGCCTGGCGCTCAATCAGTTCGGGTGTGCGGTTGCCGGACTTTAGCTTGACCACGATGCGTCCAACTGACGCAACCTGGGCGGTGCTCTCTACCTGGGTGTGCAGGGCATCGCGGTCCATATCCCAAATGGCTTTACTCAGGGTTTGTTGATAGACGCGTTCCAGCAAAGTGAGGTCGGCGTTCATGGCGGCCCAGGCCTCATTCCAGGCAGACAGGGTGCGTGCCCCGACGGCGAACAGGGTAAAGACAAAGCAAAACCCCAAGGTAGCCAGTACCAGGCGGGTACCCAGGGAGTGCTGGCGGCTTGCGGGATTGCGGGTTTGCATATTGGTCCCTACAGCCACTTCTTTTTGAGAGCATCGTAGGTACCGTTGCCCTTGATAGTGGCCAAGGCCTTGGCCAGACGTTCCACCAGCGCATCCGGCGTGCTGGCGCCAAAGGCCATGTAGTAGCCGTCACTGCCCAGTTCGGTAATGGCGTAACTGCGTGCCAGCGTTTGGGTGGGCACATCGCCGGCTTGGCGTGCCAAGTAGACGGCTACCAGCTCGGACATGATCCACAAATCGACACGGCCCCGTTTGAGTTTTTCGTAGTTGAGTTCGTACTTGATGCTGGACTGCAGGTTCTGCCCTTTGACGAATCCCTTGTTGATCAGAAACTGTTCACCAACATCTTCGTTAACCGTGGCCACCTGCAACGCTTGGGCCTGTTCCAGTCGCTCGAACTTGAGTTTGCGCTGTGGCAGTGAAAACAGGTAATACTGGGTCGGCGCGATGACGCCCACCCACTTGAACAGCTTTTCACGCTGCGGGTTGCGGCCAATCGAGTAGATCAGTACGCTGTCGCTGGTTTGCGCCGTCTCGTAGGCGCGTGCCCACGGCATCGATTGAAAATCACCTTGCAGATTGGCTTCCTGCAAAACCGCCCGGACGACAGCGGTGCTAAAACCGGTGATTTGCCCGTCGTCGGTGTAGTTATATGGAGGGTATTCTTCGGTGAGCACCTTCAGCGTGTCGGCACCCGCCGGGGCAACAGGTCCCAGTAGGACACCCAGCAGTGCGAAGCAGAGAACGCTGCTATTCTGCCAAAACACAACACCTCCGATTATCGGTGGACGCAAGGATTGCCAGCCATGGGACTGATTCTAAATACTAACCCATGTATCTCCAGATTATTCGACTTATGTCGAACCCGCTAAGCTTGAGACCTGTACGACAGAGCGCATTTGCCCATGAGCCCCATGAACTTCCCTGACATCAACGACGACAACGAACACGCCAGCCACACCGTGGCCGAGCGTGCCGTCGCCGCATCGCGCAGCACCTGGGTCAGCGTCGGTGTCAACGTGGTTTTGACCGCCGCGCAAATATCGGTGGGGATTTTTTCCAAATCCCAAGGCTTGATTGCCGACGGTATCCATTCGCTGTCGGATCTGGTGTCCGACTTTGTGGTGCTGTTCGCCAACCACCACAGCAAGAAAGACGCGGACGAAGACCACCCCTATGGCCACCACCGCTTTGAGACTGCTGCCTCACTGGCACTGGGCCTGATATTGCTGGCGGTGGGCGTGGGCATGCTGTGGTCGGCTTTTCGCAAGCTCGAAGCGCCCGAATTGGTGCCCCAGGTGCACGTGGTTGCGCTGTGGGTCGCAGGCGGCGCGCTGGTGTCCAAAGAGCTGCTGTTCCGCTACATGCTGGCGGTGGCCAAGCGGGTGAAGTCCAGCATGTTGGTGGCCAATGCCTGGCATGCGCGATCAGACGCGGCATCGTCACTGGTGGTGGGCATTGGCATCATCGGCAACCTGGCCGGCTACCCCATTCTGGACCCGATTGCCGCCTTGATTGTGGGCTTTATGGTGGCCAAAATGGGTTGGAGTTTTGGCTGGAGCGCCATGCATGACCTGATGGACCGTGCGGTGGACGAGCAGGAAGTGGCCGCCATCCGGAAAACCCTGGTCGAGACACCCGGTGTGAGCGATGTGCACGATGTGCGCACCCGCAAGATGGGCGACATGATTGTGGTCGATGCCCACATCGAGGTGGACGCCAACATCACCGTGGAAGCCGGCCACGACATCGCGGTGCTGGCCCGCCAGCGGGTCTTGCAGCGCCACCGGGTGCTCAACCTGATGACCCATGTGGACCCCTGGCGGCGGCCCGACCTGGACCATGGGCAGGCGGGTGTCTCCACACCACCCTGAAGGCTGACCATGGCACACCCTGCACAACCCCTTCAGTCACAGCGTCCTGACGGTGCCGCGTCGCGCAGTGGCCTGACTGCGGCCCAAGCGGCCCAGCGCCTGCTGGATGACGGCCCCAATCTGTTGCCCGGCAGCGCCCCCAAGACCACGCTGGCCATCGTGCGTGAGGTGGTGACCGAGCCGATGTTCCTGATGTTGCTGACGGCGGGTGGCATCTATTTGGCGCTGGGTGACCGGGCAGAGGCGCTCTTCTTGCTGAGCTTTGTGTTGGTGGTGATTGGGATCACCCTGGTCCAGGAGCGGCGCACCCAGCGGGCGCTGGAGTCCTTGCGCGAGCTGTCGGCGCCGCGTGCCCTGGTGGTGCGCGATGGGCAGGAGCTGCGCATTGCCGGCCACGATGTGGTGCTGGGTGACCTGCTGGTATTGCATGAGGGTGACCGTGTTGCGGCCGACGCCCGGCTACTGGAAGGCGAGTTGGATGTTGACGAGTCGTTGTTGACGGGTGAATCGGTTCCGGTGTCCAAACGGGTACCGGCAGGCAACGCAGCCGACGCTACGGAACATGCCAGCGTTTTTGCCAGCACCGTGGTTACCCGCGGTGTGGCGCTGGCAGAGGTAACCGCTACGGGTGCCCGCACTGCCGTGGGCCGCATTGGTGCCGATCTGGCGGCCACGGTGGAGCCGCCTTCTACGCTGCAACAGCAGTCGCGCGCGCTGGTGCGCTGGCTGGGCGTGGGTGCCGTGGTGGTGGCTGCAGCCCAAGTGGGGCTGTCATGGTGGTGGAGTGGCCGGCCCATTCTGGACAGCCTGTTGTCGGGCATTGCGCTGGCCATGGCGATCTTGCCCGAAGAAATTCCGGTGATCCTGACCGTGTTCCTGGCGCTGGGCGCCTGGCGCATTTCCAAGCGGCAGGTGCTCACGCGCCGGGTTACCGCCGTGGAGGCGCTGGGCGCCATTACGGTGCTGGCCGTGGACAAAACCGGAACGCTCACACAAAACCGCATGGCGGTGGTGGAGGTGTCGACCGTCAAGGATGTATTTCCGCCCGAGGGCGCGCACGATATGCCCGAGGATTTTCACCGTTTGGTGGAATTTGCCATGCTGGCCACACCGGGCGATCCGTTTGATCCGATGGAGAAGGCCATTCAGGCGTTTGGCCACCGCTGGCTGGCGGGCACCGAGCATGTGCACGACGGTTTTGAGCCGGTGTTTGAGTACCCGCTGTCAAACGACATCCTGGCCATGACACGCGTGTTTCCCAGCACCGGTGTGCGCCAGCACCTGCTGGCCACCAAGGGCGCACCCGAGGCGGTGGCCGACCTTTGCCACCTGGCCACCGCCCAGCGCGATGCCATCCGGCACCAGGTCGAGGCCATGGCCGAGCGGGGCTTGCGCGTATTGGGTGTGGCCTGCGGGCGCTGGCAGCAAGGCAGCAACGCCGAGGCGGCGAGCGGATCATGGCCCGCAAGCCAGCACGATTTTGATTTTGAATTTTTGGGTTTGGTGGCGCTGGCCGATCCACCCCGCCCCGATGTGCCAGCCGCCCTGGCAGAGTGCCGCCAGGCGGGGGTGCGGGTCATTATGTTGACGGGTGACCACCCGGTTACGGCCCGGGCTATCGCCCAGGGTGTCGGGTTGTCGGAGCGCCCTGATGCCATCACCGGGCCTGAAATGGATGCGCTGGATGATGCAACGTTGTTGCAACGCCTGCACCACGTTGATATCTGCGCTCGCCTGCGCCCTGAGCACAAGTTGCGCTTGGTGCACCTGTTGCGAGCGTCGGGTGAGGTGGTTGCCATGACGGGCGATGGGGTCAACGACGCTGCAGCCCTCAAGGCTGCCGATGTGGGCATTGCCATGGGTGAACGGGGCACCGATGTGGCGCGTGAGGCGGCCGCGCTGGTGCTGCTGGACGACAGTTTTGCCCGCATCGTGGAGGCGATTCGCCAGGGGCGGCGTATTTACGACAACATTCGCAAGGCCACGCGGTTTGTTTTTGCGGTGCACGTGCCCATCATCGCCCTGACCTTGGTGCCCACCTTGCTGCACTGGTCGCCCTTGTTGTTGCCGCTGCACATTGTGTTGCTGGAGCTGTTGATTGACCCGGCCTGCTCTGTCGTGTTTGAAGCCGAGCCCGAAGAAGACGATCTCATGCAGCGCCCGCCACGGCCCCGCGTGGATTCGCCTTTTGCCTTGGCGCAGTGGTTGCCGGCGGCGCTGCAGGGGGCCGGCATCGCGGCCCTGTTGCTGCTGGGTCACGCTGCAATGTTGTCGCAAGGCTGGAGCATGGTGCAGGCGCGTACGGTGGGATTCAGCGCCCTGGTGTTGGGCGTGATGCTGCTGATTCTGGCCAATCGTCATCCGTCACGCCCGGTCTGGTCGCACTCGCATGCTTCCAATCCCTGGCTGTGGCGCATGGCCATTGGCATCGCCTTGTTACTGACTGCGATGCTCGGCGTTAATTGGTTACGCGAACTGTTGGGGATGGCGGTTCCTGGGGTCGAGTCCGTGGCGCTGGTGGTGGCGCTGCTGGTGTCGTTCTTGATTTGGATTGGCGTGTTGCGCCGGGTGACTGTGCGTCTGTTCCCTGGCGTTTAGCGTCAATGTTTGTTGGATGGCCCGCGCTTGTCCACCACAGCGTCACAGCCACTGCAATCGCAGCCCGCGCTCGGTTTGGCAGCGCGCTGGAACACGGATTGCAATTTGGAGCCCAAGGGCAAGTGAACCAGCCGCACCGCCAGAAAACGGCGTGCCGAGGACGGCATCAGCGCCCACAGCGCATACACACTGCAGGCCACAACGATGGCAGAGACAATCAGGTTTTGTGCAGTCATGGCGTCAACCTCCCCACCAAAGCGTCACGCGGTACGTGATAAAAGAGGCCAGATAGGCCAGGGCGAACATGTAGGCCGTCATCAATAGCGGGTAGCGCCACGAAT
Organism: Candidatus Aalborgicola defluviihabitans; assembly: GCF_016705985.1. Lineage (NCBI taxonomy): Bacteria > Pseudomonadati > Pseudomonadota > Betaproteobacteria > Burkholderiales > Comamonadaceae > Allorhodoferax (SeqCode) > Candidatus Aalborgicola defluviihabitans. The sequence continues at coordinate 780,675 of NZ_JADJKN010000002.1, read as the reverse complement.
TGGTTTCGCGTTTGACCACCGCCAGGGTGGATATGCACTGGGGCGCAAACACGTACCAGGCCAGCAAAGAAAAAGCAGTGGCAAGCGACCAGCCTTTGGCAATGACGGGAGCGAGTTCACTGGCCACTGCGTCACCGGCGGCCGATAGCGAGTAAACGGTACCTAGCGCGCCCACGGCCACTTCCCGCGCTGCCAGACCCGGTACCAGTGCCACCGAGATTTGCCAGTTGAAACCAATGGGTGCAAACAACGGCTCCAGTGCGTGCCCCATCATGCCCGCCAGGCTGTACTGAATGGCGGGACCAGTGGCTCCGTCGGGTGGGCCGGGGTAGGTGGAGAGGAACCACAACACCACCATCAGGGCGAAGATGATGGTGCCCACGCGGCGCACAAAAATACGGGCCCGCTCCCACAGCCCCAGCGTCAGGTTGCGCAGGCTGGGCAGGCGGTAGGGGGGCAGTTCCAGCATCAGCGGCTGGTAGCGGCTTTTCATCCAGATGCGCTTGAACACCCAGGCCACACCCATGGCCGACAAGACACCGGCCACATACAGCACAAACAGTGTCAACCCGCGCAGGTTGAAGATGCCGATAGTGCGGTCCGGCACAAAGGCACCAATCAAGAGGGCATACACGGGCAGCCGGGCCGAGCAGGTCATGAGCGGCGCCACCATGATGGTGGCCAGGCGATCCTGCCAATTGGCAATGGTGCGGGTGGCCATGATGCCGGGCACCGCACAGGCAAAGCTCGACAACAGCGGAATGAAAGCACGGCCCGAAAGGCCCACCTTGCCCATCAGGGTGTCGAGCAAAAACGCCGCACGCGGCAGGTAGCCAGAGTCTTCCAGCACCAAAATAAAGAAGAACAGAATCAGAATCTGCGGCAAAAACACCAGCACGCCGCCCGCGCCGGCAATCACACCGTCTACCAGCAGGCTGCGCAGTGGGCCCGCATCCATGTGGGCGCTGGTCCACTCGGCCAGAAACGCCATAGCCGATTTGATGGCATCCATGGGCATATTGGCCCAGGAGAACACGGCCTGGAATACTAGAAACAGGATCGCCGCCAATATCACCAGCCCCCACACCGGGTGCATTGCCCAGGCGTCCACCCGGAAGTGAAAGCGCTGGAATTTTCCGGCCTGGGGCGCGGCAATGGCCAGAATGCGCCGCACCTCGTGCTGGATCTCGGTGCTGTTGCGGGGTGTGTGGCGCACGGCTGCTGCGACTCGGGCTAGCGGGCGGGCCAATTCATGGTCCAGTTGGGCCAGTAGGCGGCTGTGCCCATTGTGCTGAATGGCCACGGTCTCCACCACCGGGCAGGCCAGTTCGTCAGACAGCTTGGCCACGTCAATGGCCAGACCGCGCGCACGGGCTACATCGGTCATGTTCAGCGCCACGATGACGGGGTGGCCCAGGCGCATGAGTTCCAGTACCAGGCGCAGGTTCATGCGCAGGTTGGTGGCGTCCACCACGGCCACGATGGCATCAATCGCAGCTTCGCCGGCGCGTCGGCCTTCAATCACTTCCAGCGTGACCTCTTCATCAGGCGTCGCTGGGTGCAGGCTGTACACGCCGGGTAGATCGATGATGGAAACACTGCGTCCCGATGGCAGGCGCAGCAAGCCAATCTTGCGCTCGACGGTGACGCCAGCGTAGTTGGCAACCTTTTGGCGGGCACCGGTCAGCAGGTTGAACAGGGCGGTCTTGCCACAGTTCGGGTTACCCACCAGCGCCACGTTCCAGGGGCTGGACGGTAGTGCGGTGGTATCGGCAGTCATACGGGTGTTACTTCAATGCACTCGGCTTCCAGCCAGCGCAAGGCAAACATGGTCTCACCCACGACCACGGCCAACGGCTCGCGCCCACCGGGGCCGCGTTGCAGCAATTGCACCGGCTCACCGGGGATAAAGCCCAACTCACCGAGCCGCTCCAAAGTGCTGTTGCCAGCGTGAACGGATTGCGCGCTGACGCGTGCCACGGTGGCGTGGGCGCCGGTGGGAAGCTGAGTCAATAGCATGATGGGTTAAGAGGATTTGCGCCGCAAGGTGTGCGGGTTGTAGATGAGAGTGTATCTCATTCAGATTAAAACAACTAGATCAAATATTGCTTTAACTGCGGGCAAAGCGATCCGGCGGTTGACTGTTGCTATAGTGCGCCGACCATGACAGTGTCTGAACTCTATCCCCTGATCCGTTGGACCCACATCAGTTGTGTGCTGGCCAGCGGCACTTTGTTTGCCGCACGTGGTGCGGGTGTATTGTTGGGCTCGCAGTGGGGCATGACGCCAACGGTGCGACGCTTTAGTTACCTTTTGGACACAGCGCTGTTGGGTGCCGCCCTGCTGATGCTCTACATTCTGGATCTCAACCCCTTTACCGTGGGCTGGCTGAGCACCAAGATTGCGCTGCTGCTACTCTACATCGTGCTGGGAAGTTTTGCGTTGAAGCGGGCACGCACTGCGCGGGCCAAACTGCTGTTCTTTTTGGCGTCCCTTCTGTGCTTTGCTTTCATGCTGACCGTGGCACGTGCGCACAACGCACTTGGCTTTCTTTCACAGTTCATGACGCAATGACGCCTGTGTGTCCTTGCCAAACTGCCATTCGTCGCAGCGCGCTGGACGGCTGACTGACGGGTCACTATTCTTACGCCATCGAGACCGATTCACCCGCCACCGTTTCGTTGGGCTGGCCTGGCCAGTTTGAATGGGCGGGAATGTTGAAGCAACTGGAGTATGCAATGAGCCTGGCAAACGATCTGGAAAACCTGGAACAACTGCGCAACCGTGGCGCCCTGAGCGAGACGGAGTATTCGCAGGCCAAGGCGCGCTTGCTGCAACAGCCGGAGACACCCCGGCCCAATGCCAGCAGTCTTAACGGGTTGCGCCGCTCCAACGTGGATCGTTGGTTGGGTGGCGTGTGCGGGGGGCTCGCCCGCTTCTCAGGTGTGGACGCCTGGCTGTGGCGCCTGGCGTTTACGCTACTGGTGATTATGGCGGGCACCGGTTTGCTGGTGTACGTGCTGATGTGGATTCTGGTGCCATTGGAGCCAGAGGTTCCGGGCCTGCCGCTGTCGTCGAACCACTGACAACACCTTCTGGTAAGAAGGTGCCACAGACAGCATCGCAAGCTGGGTTTGCTCATGCTGTGCGGCCGGTAAGTCGCACAGGATGTTTGTCTGGGGCCTGCGTATTACAGCCCTGTCTTGTCTATCTGACAAATACAAATTTCAGTTAATGCCATCTGGTTTTTAGATAGGTACGCTAAAATGCAGCCATGGAGCTTCGCCAATTGCGTTATGTGGTGGCAATCGCCGAGCATGGCGCCCTGTCCAAGGCGGCAAGCCAGGTCTTTGTCGCCCAGTCGGCCTTGAGCTTTCAGCTGGCCCAGCTGGAAGCCGAGTTGGGCGTATCGCTCTTTTTGCGTACCCGACGCGGGGTGGAGCTGACCGAGCCGGGCAAGGCTTTTTTGGCGCACGCCCAGGCAATCCTGCGACAGGTTGAAGATGCGCGTGCCAGCGTGCACAGCACCGGTGGTGAGCCCACGGGTAAAGTCGTGTTTGGCATACCCCACAGTGTTTCCAACGCCTTGGCCTTGCCGCTGTTGCAGGCGGTGCGCCAGCAGTTGCCCCAGGTAGAACTGGAACTCACCGAGGAATTAACCGGCAATCTCATCGCCCAGCTGCGCACCGGCCTGTTGAACCTGGCGGTGCTGTTTGACGACGGCCACCTGGCCGAATTTCTGCACCAGCGGGTGTTGACCGAGCGTCTGAGTTTGATTGCGTTGGCAAAACCCGATGGACCGCGGACACCCGCCAGCATCACGTTCAAAAAGGCGCTGGAACAACCCCTCATTTTGCCGGCAGCCCCGCACGGTGTGCGCCCCATCATTGAGGCCGCCGCCCGCCAAAAGGGCTATGCACCGCCCGCAGTGGTGGCGGACATCAGTTCCATCAGCATTTTGCGCACGGCCTTGTTGGCAGGCATGGGACAGACTCTGTTGCCGGTCATGCCCATGCAGGCCGATCTGGATGCGGGCCGCTTGCAGGCCCGCGCCGTGATGTCACCGGTGCTGACGCGGGACATAGCGTTGTGTGCTTCTCGCCACATCCCACTGTCTGGCGCAGCTGCAGCGGTGGCGCGCTTGACCGTGGCACTGGTGCAGCGTTTGTGCGCCGAAGGCACCTGGAAGGACGCCTACCCCGCTGTGCCAGATGAGGCCGCCAATACAAAATGTTCAAAAGCCTCGGCAGAAATGGGTTTGCTGAACAGATATCCTTGAAACAGGCGGCAGCCGTTCTGCATCAAAAATTCCTGTTGTCCACGGGTTTCCACACCCTCGGCAATGACGGCAAAATGCAGGCTTTCGCCCAAGCCAATCACCATGCGTGCGATGGCTGCATCGTTGGGGTCTGTCAGCACATCCCGCACAAAAGACTGGTCGATCTTGAGTTGGTCCAGCGGCAGGCGTTTGAGGTAGTTCAGTGACGAGTAACCCGTTCCAAAGTCGTCCAATGAAAAACCCACGCCCTGGGCTTTAAGCTGCACCATTTTCTGAATGATGTCTTCCATGTCGTGCGCCAGAGAGCTCTCGGTCAGTTCCAGTTTGAGTCGGTGGGGCTTCACGCCCGTGCGCTCCATGACGGACTGCACCTGGCCCACAAAATCGGCCTGACGGAACTGGTGCGCGCTCACATTCACCGCCAACGTCAGCGCATTCAGGCCCGGCTGATGGGACCAGGCGACCAGCTGGGCGCAGGCCGTACCCAGCACCCAGGAGCCCAGTGGCAGAATCAATCCGGACTGCTCGGCCAGGGGAATGAACTCTTCGGGCGGCACCAGCCCGAGTTTGGGGTGACGCCAACGCAAGAGCGCCTCGGCACCGGTCACTTGGCCCTGGGTGGTAACTTGCGGTTGGTAGACCAAAAAAAACTCGCCGCGCATCAGGCCTTTGCGCAGGTCGACTTCCAGGGCCGAATGCTCGGCAATGTCCGACACCATCACATGGATCAACAAAAATACGCCCAGCGCGGATAGCCCGTTGTTCACCCACGTGCCCCAGATGCGCAAGCTATCGGGCAGGTTGTAGGCGGTGGTGACACCCAATTGGGCGCTGGCCATTGCGACAAACGCACAGAAGCAAGCGCCCGTGACTCCATAGCGCAGTAGTGCGCGGTCATCCCGCAGGAACAAAAGCGATGCCACCGCCAGCACCAGCAAAAAGTGGTGGGTAGATCGCGGTGCCTGTGCCGTGGGCACGTCCAGCAGCAGTGATACCGCACAAATGATTGCGAACATGCTCACAGCCAACAAAAAGAAGGCACGGCGGATGTGCTGCTGGCGGGTCAATAGCGCAATCACAATGCCTATTGACAGGATGACCAGGTCCATGGCGACGATGGCCCAGCGGCCGAGCGCGGTAAAGTAGGCGCCCCAACCCAGCCCTACCACGATCAGCAGGGCCGACCCGATCCACAGCATCAAGCGCATGCGGCGGCGGTGCAGCTCGCTGGGGCGTACGGGCACAAACGGTTCGCTTGGTGACATCATGGGCGGTGGTGTATACAAATGATTATGACGGTGGTCGCCAGTTATTGCAGTCATGGCCAGTAGACTCAGTGAGCGACACAATGCCCTTTCAACACCTTCGAAACGGAAAGCCATGAGCACCACGCCCAACATGACCCGAACTGATCTGGCACGCATTGCCAGTGAAGCCATGCGCGAGCGCGGGCTGGAACCGGACTTTCCATCTGAAGTTGTGCGTCAGCTCGCCGGACTGACCGGCCCTGGCCAGGACAGTGACCCGCAGATACAGGACCGCACGGCGCTGCCGTGGTGCTCCATAGACAACGATGACTCGCGCGATCTGGACCAGCTGACAGCTTGCGAGGTATTGGACGGTGGGCGTGTACGAATCTATGTAGCCATAGCCGATGTGGATGTCCTGGTCCGAAAGGACTCACCCATTGACGCGCACGCACGCATCAACACCACCTCGGTGTACACATCGGCGCGCATATTCCCCATGCTGCCTGAACAGTTGAGTACGGATTTGACCTCACTCAACCCCGATCAGACCCGTTTGGCCATTGTCAGCGAAATGCTCATCGCAGCCGATGGTGCGGTGGAGCATTCCACCGTTGTTCGCGCACAGGTGCGCAACAAGGCCAAGCTGGCTTACGACGCAGTGGCAGCCTGGATTGATGGCCAAGGCGACTTGCCCCAAGCGGCCCAGGCGGTGCCCGGCATGGACGTACAAATCCGTGTGCAGGATGCAGTGGCCCAGCGCCTGCGCGCGCGCAGGCATGCCCAAGGCTCGCTGGAATTCGAGACCTTTCAGCCCCATGCCGTGTTTGAGGGCGAGCGGGTGGTTGCCATCGACGAACAGGCGCACAACCGGGCGCGCCAGCTGATTGAAGAGCTGATGATCGCGACCAACGTCTGCACCGCCCACTTCCTCATGAGCCACGGCGGCGCCTCGCTGCGCCGGGTGGTTCGCTCGCCTGAACGCTGGCTGCAAATCGTTGCCGAGGCCGCCAAATACGGTGAAACCTTGCCGCCGCAGCCCGATGCCCCCGCGCTGGAGGCGTTTCTGGCGCGCCAGCGCAAGGCCGATCCCCTGCGATTTCCCGATCTGTCCCTGGTCATCGTCAAGCTCATGGGTTCAGGCGAATACGTGGTCGAACTGCCCCACGGCGCACCAATAGGGCATTTTGGTCTGGCGCTGCGCGACTACACCCATTCCACTGCGCCCAACCGCCGCTACCCAGACCTGATCACCCTGCGTCTGCTCAAGGGCTTGCTGCGAGGTGAGCCAGCTCCCTACACCGGGCCCGAGTTAGAGGCGCTTGCGGTGCACTGCACGCACCAGGAAGATGCCGCAAAGAAGGTGGAACGTCAGGTGCGCAAGTCGGAAGCCGCCTTGTTGCTGGGATCCATGATTGGTCAGCACTTCGATGCCATCATCACCGGCAACACCGGGAGTGGTATCTGGGTACGCACCTTCACACCGCCTGCAGAAGGGCGGTTGGTGGCCGGAGTGGGGGAGCTGGCCGTGGGCCAATTGGTGCGGGTTCAGCTGGTGGATACCAATGTGCTACGCGGCTTTATCGACTTTGTTCTGTCGGGCGCGGGGCAGTAGCGTTCCTTCAAGTCGCTGGAGGTGTTCCCTGCGGGATGTCAATGCCTGCTGCGCGCGCCTCGGCCAGCAGGGTGGCCAGTTCGGCGGCCGAGTGCACGTTCAGCCGTTCGAAGATTTTGCGCCGGTGTTCTTCCACCGTGCGCACGCTGAGTTCCATCTTCCAGGCGATGGTCTTGTTCAACTCGCCAGCGGCAACCAGTGGCATCAGGCGCACTTGCTGGCGCGACAGACCGGCTATTAACTGCAGCATGGCGTCATGGCGGGCCATACGGGCATGCCACTGCACTTCCTGTTCCAGGGCGCGCTCCATGAGTTGGACCAGCGCGTCGTCGGCATAGGGCTTTTCGACAAAATGGAAGGCCCCCTTGGCCATGGCGGCCACGGCCATGGGGATATCTCCGTGGCCGCTCAGAAACAACACCGGCATACGGGTGCCCAGGCCTCGGCTGATCAGCGCGTCGTGCACCTGCAGGCCCGACAGGGGTTCCATACGCACATCCAGCACAAAGATGCCGCGCTGGGGTGTGGTCCATGCATCCAGCGCTGCCAACAGCTCCGGGCCGCTGGCGTAGGTGAGCACATTCAGATCGTGCTGGCGCAGCAGAAAGGCAATGGACGAGCGCACTCCCTCGTCATCGTCACACAGGTAAATGGTGGGTGTCGTCATGGCATGCGGGCCTCCGGTGTGGGCCGTTCGGTGGGCAGAAAGAAGCTGAACCGGGCGCCGCCGCCCGGCACATCTTGCGCATGCAGGACTCCGCCATGGGACTCCAGGATGGAGCGGCAGATGGCCAACCCCAGGCCAGTACCTTCCTGCTTGGTTGAAAAGAAGGGTTCGGTGAGGGTCTCCATGTCGCGCCCACCCAGGCCTGGTCCCTGGTCAGAAATGTCTACTGCAATCCAGCCCAGCACGCTGTCTAACGGGGGCTCCACGCACAGGCCGGTACGCACCAGCAGCTTCTTGCCGGGGTTGGGTCCGGTCATGACATCACAGGCATTGCGCAGCAGATTGGAAATCACCTGTTCAATGCCAATGCGGTCCACACGCACCGCAGGCAGGCCTGGTGTCAGTTCCAGGGTTACCTCCACACCGGCCCGGCGAATTTCGCGTTGCAACAGGGTCACGGCAGCGGCCACCAGGGGGTTGATGTCACAGGCCTCCAGCACCAGTTCGCGGCGGGCCAGGCGCGCGCGGATGCGGTGCACGATGCCACCGGCTTGCGTGGCATGGCGCGACAGCGCTTGGGCGGCAGCCACCAGATCGGGGTCGGCGTCGGGGCGGCGCTGCAACGCCCGTGCAATGCCGGCGCTGTAACTCACGATGCTGGTTAGCGGTTGGTTCAATTCGTGGGCCAGGGTGGATGCCACCTCGCCCAGGGTGCTCAGGCGGGCGTGGTTGGCCAGCACCTCGCGCTGGCGCCGTTCCAGTTCTTCCAGACGCTTGCGTTCTGTCACATCCACAATCGAAGCCATCCAGCCGACCTGTTGCCCCAACCCATCCACCAGGGGTGACTCGAACACCATGACATCGAAGAAATGCCCATCACGGTGGCGCCAGCGGGTCTCAAAACCCTCGCGTTTGGCACGTTGCACTGCGATGCCTGACTGGTTCGGCACTGGCGTGTTGATGGCGGGGCCTTGTGCGATCAGTTCCTCCAGGGTGTAACCGACCATGTCGCAAAAGGTGCGGTTGGCAAATAGCAGGTGTCCGTCAAGATCGCGGGCACGCAAACCCACCAGCGCGGACTCTTCCAATGATTGGCGCCAGGCGGCTTCGGTGCGCCAAGCCGATTCGGCGCGGGCTACCTGGTTGATCTGACGGCGCAGCAGCAGCGTGGCCGCGGTGATCAGCGCCAAAAATCCCACCATCAGGACCACCGGCAGCGTAGTAAACCAGGGCGGTTGGCGCGCGCGCAACGTTAGGCGCAGACGTGTGTCGGGGATGGCGATGAATGCCATTTCGTAACTCTCGCCAAGTGCCGGGCGACCCGCGCTCTCGGTGGAGACAATGACCTGATCTTGACTGCCGAGCAATTGCACCTCGTATTGGGCGGCCAGCCACCAAAAGTCCTTGCTCTTGATCAGGTCGGCCGGGTCGTAACGTGCAATCAGTTGCCCTGTCTGGGGCCGACGCGCGTCACTGGTCGGCGCCACCAAGTGCAGGGTGATGCCCTCTCCTGATGCCAAACGCAAGCCACCGGGACGCTGGTCGCGTCGGGCCTCGCCCACGATCCGGTTGTTGACATCCAGCCAAAGCACACTAAGCCAGCGCCGGTCCAACCCTGCGGCAATTTCGGGCAGGTTGGCCAACTGGCGGTCCGCGTCCGGGCCGGCAGGCGGCAAATGCACGGCGGCCGAGCGCAGGCGCGTGGCTTCGGTCTCCATGCGTCCCGTGAGTTGGGCGTCCAGGCTCAGCGTGTCGGCCACCATGCTGCGCCGTGCTACCTCGCGTTCCAGTTTGTCGTTGTCTTGCGCCCAAAGCACGACCAACGCCGTGAAAGCGACCGACAACAATAACGGTGCCACCCACAACCAGCGCCCCCAGAATGCGCTGCGCCCGGATTGGGGTCCGTCGGAATGCGGGGCAATGGGGGCGGTGGCCATACGGCTTGGTGAACCGCGTTAGTCCAGTGCGTTGATCTGTGCCAGGCGCTCAGGCGTACCCACATCCGTCCAGCGGCCCGTGTAGAGCTCGGCACTGACGCGCCCCTGGTCCATGGCCGCGCGCAGCAGGGGCGCCAGGGCGGCTTTGACGCCCTGCGGATTACCGCTGGGGATGTCGCACCAGGGGGCAACAAAAAGCTCCCGGCGGTACAAGCCCAGCGTGCTGTAGGTGTAGCGTGGCCGTGGGTCGCTGGCGGGCAGGTTTAGCGCCAGACCCGATTCGAGGCCGAAGTCGCCACGCGGGTTATGCCCCGGGTTGGGAACCAGCCACAGATGGGCCAGACGATTGCCCGCCACAAAGTCGTGAACGGCTTGGGCGCTGAAAACAAAGTCGGGCGCAAACACATCGCCAGCGAGCACCCAAAAAACCGGACCCAAATGGGGCAGCGCCCGCACAATGCCGCCGGCGGTCTCCAGCGCATCGCCAAAATCCCGCCCTTCGTGGGAGTAGCGCAAGGCCATTGCAATACCTGATTGCTCCTCTTTTGATAGTGACTTGTGTATGTTTGACGAGGGCTGGAGCCCGAAAACATGACCAAACATTTCGGAGATCTGATCCCCCAGCCAGGCGGTGTTGATCACTGTCTGCGGGCAGCCGGCACGTGCCAGCGCCTCCAGAGGCCACTGCATGAGCGGCTTGCCGTGCACGGCAAGCAAGGGTTTGGGGGTGGTGTCGGTCAGTGGGCGCATGCGCTCGCCGCGCCCGGCGGCCAGCAACATGGCCGGCACGGTGGCGGAAAAATCGCTGGGCGGAGTGGCAGGCGGCATGGAAACACATTGTGCCTTCTCAGTGCAATCGTCCCACAGACTCAGGCATGAAATGGGCTGACACAACGACTCCTGTGCTGTGTATCATTGCCGTCGGTTCCTGCCAACCCACTTGAGGAGACTCACACCATGGCCCTGATGGATTTCATTCGTAAACAGTTCATAGACATTATCCAGTGGACCGAAGCTGGCGACGGTACCCTGGCCTGGCGTTTTCCCATGGCCGACATGGAAATCCAGAACGGCGGCCAACTGGTGGTACGCGAATCGCAAATGGCGGTGTTCGTCAACGAAGGCAAGGTGGCCGACGTCTTTGGCCCCGGCACCCACAAGCTCACCACCCAGACCCTGCCGGTTCTGACCTACCTGAAGAACTGGGACAAGCTGTTCGAGTCCCCCTTCAAGAGCGATGTGTACTTCTTCAGCACACGCCAACAAATCGACCAGAAGTGGGGCACGCCCCAGCCCATCACCATCCGCGACAAGGACTTTGGCGCCGTGCGCCTGCGCGCCTTTGGCAACTACGCCTACCGCATTGCCGACCCCAAGCTGTTCCACACCGAAATCTCGGGCACGCGCGATGTGTACCCGGCGGCCGATCTGGACGGCCAGCTGCGCGGCCTGGTATTGCAGAACATCAGCAACGCCATTGCGGCCAGCGGCATTCCCTTTCTGGACCTGGCGTCCAACCAGATCGAGTTTGCCAAGGCCCTTACCACCCAGCTGGAACCCGAGATGGCCAAACTGGGCATCAAGTTGGAAAGCATGACGGTGCAAAGCGTGTCCTTGCCCGAAGAGCTACAGAAAATTTTGGACCAGAAGATCGGCATGGGCATGGTTGGCAACGACATGGGCAAGTTCATGCAGTACCAAACCGCGCAGGCCATTCCCAAATTTGCCGAAGGCGGTGGTGGCGGAGGCGGCATTGCGGGTGACGCCATGGGGCTTGGCGCCGGTGTGGCACTGGGCCAGGTGCTGGCGCAAAACCTGGCCTCGGGCTTGCAAGGCAATGCTGCGGCGTCGGCCCAGGCGGCGGCTGTGCAAGCGGCAGCCACGCTCAAGCCCGATGATGTGCTGGCCACGCTGGAAAAGCTGGGTGAACTCAAGGCCAAGGGCATCCTCACCGATGAGGAGTTTGCGGCCAAAAAGGCCGAGCTACTAAAGAAGCTGGCGTAGGCGCAGTCCGGGGCGTCAGGGGCTTATGCTCCGTGTCCCCCGCCCTTCGGGCTCCTCCTTTACCTGCGCATAAACCCCTAACGCCCCTACCTCTGTGGCTCACGAGAATTCTGCAGCCCAACGCTCCTACACGGCGCCATGCCCCGGTTGCGGCGCGCCGGTGGAGTTTCGTTCGGCGCAATCCACCCATGCGGTGTGCGGATTTTGCCAGAGCACCGTGGTACGCCAGGGTGATGTGCTGTCGCGTATCGGCAAGATGGCCGAGCTGTTTGACGACCACAGCCCGTTGCAGCTTTTTGCCACCGGCACCTATAACAAGCGCCCCTTCACGCTGATCGGGCGACTGCAATACAAGACTACAGACGGTACCTGGGCCGAGTGGAACGCTTTCTTTGACGACGGCACCAACGGCTGGCTGGCTGAGGACAACGGTGCCTACGTCTTCACCCAGCCTGATACCCAGTCGATGAACATGCCACCGGCCGACCGCTACGTGGTGGGGCGTTCGGTCAGTGTCAGTGGCAAGCCCTATACCGTAGCCAGCAATGTATCGGCACAGCTCATCAGTGCCCAGGGCGAACTGCCCAAGCTGCCGCCGCTGGGGCAAGCGTTTGATGTGGTGGAGCTGCGTAGCGCCAGTGGCGAAGTCATCAGCATCGACTACACCGGCACACCACCCTCGGTTTCGCAGGGCACGGCGGTGCTGCTGGACGACCTGGCGCTCAAGGGCCTGAAAGACGCATCGACCAAAGAAGAAAAGGGCCGCCAGTTCAACTGCCCGCATTGCGGTGCGCCTGTTACGGTGGCGCTGGCCACCAGCAAGAGCATCACCTGCGGCAGTTGCAACAGCGTGATTGACCTGAGCCAGGGAATCGGTGGCGAGCTCAAGTCCGCCACGCAGGACGAGCCGGTGCAGCCCTTGATCCCTCTGGGTTCATTGGGCCAGCTTCAGGGCGTGCAGTGGCAGGTGGTGGGCTTTCAGCACCGTACGGGCGTGGCGCCTGGCGACGACGAGCAATTTGGCTGGAGCGAATACCTGCTCTACAACCAGAAGCGGGGTTTTAGCTTTTTGGTGGATTCTGAAGAGGGTTGGAGCCTGGTGCGTCCCACTACCGGCGCGCCCACCATGACCAGCTCCACCGCGCGCAGTGCCAGTTATATGGGCACCACCTACGACCTCAAGTACAGCTACGAGGCCGAAACCAACTACGTCTGCGGCGAGTTCTACTGGGTGGTGCAGCGCGGACAAAAAACGTCCAACAAGGACTTTGCCAGTGGCAAACGTCTGCTTTCGATGGAGAAAACCCCCAGTGAGCTGGTGTGGTCCAGTGGCGACCAGATTGCCTTTGACGTGGTGGCCAAGGCGTTTGGTCTGGAAGACAAAAAAGACCTGCTCAAACGCGACGATGCAGCGCCCTTCAGCCCCGCCAAGAGCATCGGCTTTGGCACCATGTTTGTAGTGCTCGTCATCATACTGATTCTGTTGTCCATGCTGAGCCGCTGCTCCAGTTGCGACCCCCGGGTCGAGAACTGTTCTTCGTCATCGAGTTCGCGTAGTTCGGGTGGTTCGTTTGGCGGATTTTCAGGTGGTGGTGGTCATAAGTGACGGATTCAATTAGAGGAGAATGAAATGGACTTTGACATGTTGAAACCCGGCGCTATCGTCGCCTCACTGGTGTTTGCGCTGCTGGGCATTGTGGTGTTCTGGCTGTGCTTCATCATCATCGACAAGATTACGCCCTACGACCTGTGGGGCGAGATTGTGGAGAAGCAAAACGTTGCGCTGGCCCTGGTGGTGGCGGCCATGAGCCTGGGCATCTGCATCATCGTGGCAGCTGCAATCCATTAGTGGGCACATCTGCAAATCCTCGGGCGCATGCGGCTGCGCGTCTTCATGCACAGGCTGGCCGCGTTCCGTGCGCCTTGCTCTGCATCCCGAGAATTGAATTTTCAGACGGCCCACGCAGGCCGGACAACCGATGAAAACCCGCGCGCCGCGCCCACTCGAAGTCACCCTCCTCGCCAGCGTCTTCGTAGTAGCCGCCTGTGGCCTGGTCTACGAATTGGCGGCCGGCGCACTGGCGTCCTATGTGCTGGGCGACTCGATCCTGCAGTTCTCCACGGTGATTGGTTGCTACCTGTTCGCCATGGGCGTGGGCTCGTGGTTGTCGCGCTTTTTTGACCGGCAGTTGCCGGCGCATTTTTTGCGCATTGAGTTGCTGGTGGCGTTGGCTGGTGGTTTTTTGCCCGCCTTGTTGTTTCTGGCCAATGCGTACACGCCGGGTGCGTTTCGCTTCTTGCTCTATGCCTTGGTGGGCGTGGTGGGCACGCTGGTGGGGCTGGAAATTCCCTTGGTGATGCGTATCCTTAAGCGCGAAGTGGTGCTCAAAGAACTGGTGTCGCAGGTGCTGACCTTTGACTACCTAGGCGCACTGGCCGTCTCGGTGGCTTTTCCGCTGTTGCTGGTGCCACAGCTGGGGCTGATTCGCACCGGGCTGCTGTTTGGTTTGCTGAATGCTGCGGTGGCGTTCTGGACGCTGTGGGTGTTTCGCCATGAGCTGCGCCAATTGGCTGCCCACACCTGGGCCTGCGTGTTGACCGCCGCGGTGCTGGCTGGCGGCTTTGCGGTGGCCGAGCAAATCACCACGCTGGCCGAAGACAAGTTCTACCATGACCGCATCGTGCTGGCGGCCACCTCGCCCTACCAGCGCATCGTTGTCACCAACGGCCACACGGGCCACAAGCTGTTTCTGAACGGCAACCTGCAGTTTGCCGAACGCGATGAATACCGTTACCACGAGGCGTTGGTGCACCCCGCCATGTCGGCCTTTGGCGCGCCGCGCCGGGTCGCTGTGCTGGGCGGTGGCGATGGCATGGCGGTGCGTGAAATCCTCAAATACCCCAGTGTGGAAAGCGTAACTCTGGTGGAGCTGGACCCCAACATGACCGGCCTGTTTTCCAATGACCCGGCCATGTCGCGGCTCAACGCCGGGTCCTTGCGCTCGCCCAAACTGCACATCGTCAACACCGATGCCTTTCAGTGGTTGCAAAACGGCGAGGACATGAGCTCCGACGGGCCGCCCCAAGGAGCGAAGGACCCCTCGGGGCAGCGAACCACGCAAAGCGGGGAGCGTGGGGGCATTCGATACTTTTGATGTCATTGTGGTGGACTTCCCCGACCCCACCAATTTCTCGATTGGCAAGCTCTACACCAACTCCTTTTATTCCCTGCTGGCACAACGCCTCTCTGCCAGCGGCTATGCGGTCATTCAGACCACATCGCCCCTGGTGGCGCGCCAAAGTTTCTGGACTGTGGCGACCACCATCGAATCGGTTGGGCTGCGCGCCACGCCCTACCACACGAACGTGCCCAGTTTTGGCGAGTGGGGCTACATCATTGCCAGCCACCGCCCCTGGCATCTGCCTACCACCTTGCCACCTGGCCTGCGCTATTTGAATCTGCAGACGCTGCCGTTGCTGTTCGACTTCCCCATCGATATGGCTCGCGTACCCGCCGAGGTGAATCGCCTCTCCAACCAGGTTCTGGTCACCACCTACGAGCAAGAGTGGGGCCGGGTGGCGCAGTAGGCAACAATCGGGCGCCGCCCGCCCCCCCCCCCCCGGCTATGAAAGTTTTTGGAATCGCCGGTCACTCCGGCATGGGCAAGACTACGCTGCTGGAGCGGCTGGTGCCTGAATTGACATCACGCGGGCTGAGCGTATCGCTCATCAAACACAGCCACAAGGCCATTGACATTGACCGCCCTGGCAAAGACTCATTCCGCCTGCGCGAAGCGGGTTGCAGCGAGGTGGTCTTGCTGGGCCACGAACGTTGGGCCCTGATGCATGAGCTGCGTGGCGCGCCCGAGCCCTCGCTGGACTATCTGTTGGGCCGCCTGCAGCCCTGCGACCTGGTGTTGATTGAGGGCTTCAAGGACGGCAACTTCCCCAAGATCGAGGTGTGGCGCTCTGAGGTGGGCCGTGCCACGCTGTGGCCGCTGTGGCCAGGCATCGTGGGAATTGCTTCAGAGGCGGCCGATGCGTGGCCAGAACCCCCAGCGGGTCAGACTGCGCCGCTGCGCTTGGATCTGGCCAACACCCGCGCAATCGCTGACGCCGTGTTGCTGCACGCGACAATGTTGTAAGCAAGCCCCGCCATGCTGGACCGCCGCCAATTCTGTCTTGCCGGTGCGGGCGCAGCAGCAACGTTGGGTGGGTGCCGGGCGGATGGGGATACCGCCCACATCACGGGCGGCTTTACCGGCATCCAGGTTGAGCGCGGCCACTGGATGCGCGACAACTTGAAGAGCGGGCGGGCGTGGCCGGCACCTGCGCGCACCTTCACCACCCAGGTGCTGATTGCCGGTGGCGGCGTGGCCGGCTTGGCCGCCGCGCGCGCGCTGCGCCTGCGCGGCGTGGACGACTTTGCCCTGCTGGAACTGGAAGACACCGCCGGTGGCAACAGCCGCGCCGGTTCGATTACTGGCCTGGCCTGCCCGCAGGGCGCGCACTACCTGCCCCTGCCCGGCGACGACGCCCCCGAGGTGCAAGACCTGCTGGAAGAACTGGGCCTGCGCACGCGCGTGGCAGGCCGTTGGCAGTATGACGAGCGCACCCTGTGCCACAGCCCGCAAGAGCGCCTGTACTTCAACGGTGAATGGCAAGATGGTTTGCTGCCGGTACACGGCGTGGGTGAATCCACCCTGGCGCAGTATCGCCGTTTTGCCGCTCTGGTGGAGCAGGCACGCCATGCGGCGCACTGGAATATGCCAGTGCAAAATGGCCGGGTAGCCCTCGTGCAGACTGCACTGGCAGCTATGACATTTGTAGCGTATCTGGACCAAAACGGTCTTGACGACACCTACCTGCGCTGGTACCTGGACTACTGCTGCCGCGACGACTATGGCGCCGGCATGGCCGCCGTTTCGGCCTGGGCCGGCATCCACTACTTTGCCAGCCGCCACGGCTTTCACGCACCGGGTGCCGAGAGCGCCGAGCGCGAAGGCCTGCTCACTTGGCCCGAAGGCAACGCCTGGTTGGCCCGCCGCTTGGCCGCGCCGCTGGGCGAGCGCCTGCACACCGGGCGCGTGGTGCTGCGCATGGCCAGCACCCGCAGCGGTGTGGAAGTGGATGCCTACAACACCGCGACCCAAAGCATGGAGCGCTGGAACGCCGCGCAGGCGGTCGTGGCGTTGCCCGTGTTTGTGGCCGCGCGCGTGGTGCAAAACCCGCCGGATTTTCTGCGTCAAGTGGCACAGAAGCTGGCCTACGCGCCCTGGCTGGTGGCCAATATCCACATCGACCAGCCCTTGCACGACCGCCCCGGCGCGGCCCCAAGCTGGGACAACGTGCTCTATGGCGCGGGCAACGGCAATGGCCTGGGCTATGTGGACGCCACCCACCAAAGTCTGCAGACCATGCCCGGTCCTACCGTGCTCAGCCACTACCGTGCGCTGGGGGATGTGCTTGGGGGCCCTGCCGACGCTGCGGTGGGAACTGCCGGGCGGCGCTTGTTGCTGGATCGGCCCTGGGCGGCCTGGCGCGACACCATCGTGGCCGAACTGTCGACTGCCCACCCGGATTTGGCTGCCAAGGCCACCCGCATGGACATTACCCGCTATGGCCACGCCATGGCCATTCCTCAGCCACAAGCGAATGGTCAAATAGGCCACTGGCCCTCGTCAAATATACGTAATGCGCTATCGAAATCAGAGCGATACCCACCGCGGCCGGTTTTGGCCTGGGAGCGGTTGCGCTTTGCCCACGCGGATTGGGCGGGTTATTCGGTGTTTGAGGAAGCGTTTACCGCCGGGCACGCGGCGGGGAGTTGAGGGCGGCAGCGCTCAGCCAGCGCCGGGTGCAAAGGCTCTGTTTTGGGCGGGCAAGCCATCGTTCAGAAAGTCCAGGAAGGCACGGGTGCGCGCTGGCAACAGCTTGCGGGAGGGCACTGCGGCAAACACGGTCAGTCGGCCAAAAACCCAGTCGGGCAGCAGGTGCACCAGATCGCCCCGTGCCAGGTGCTTTTCCACCATCAGACGCGACAGCACGGCCACGCCGGCACCATCCAGTGCGGCACGGTACAGCACGTCAAAGCTCACCGATTGCAGGGCCACGGGAACGTCCACCTCCACCGGTTCGCCCTTGCCGTTGGCAGGGTGCAGGCGCAGGCGCCGGTTGGTGGTGCCGCCCGCTTGCTGCCAGGGAAATTTCAGGTAATCGTGGCTGGACAAATCATGTGGCTGCAGGGGCGTGCCAGCCCGTTGCAGGTAGGCCGGTGCGGCGCATAAAACCCAATCGGAGGTGGCCAGCGGGCGCGCCACCACGTTGGCGTCGTAGCCCTCGTCCACGGCCATGAAGGTGACATCAAATTCATCCACCCGGTTGTGTGGAAAGGGGTCCACCGAAATCTCCAGCGCCACCTTGGGGTAGCGCTGGCGCCACTTGGCAACCTGCGGTGCAAGAACATAGGCGGCCAGCACCGGTGACGCCAGGATGTGCACGGTGCCTTGCAGCTCCTGGGTGCTGTGTCCTACGGCCGCTTCAGCATCGGCGATTTCGCCCAGAATACCGCGCACCCGCAGCAGGTACATCTCACCGGCCTCGGTCAGGGCCAGCTTGCGCGTGGTGCGTTGCATCAGGCGCGCGCCCAGGTGGTGTTCCAGGTCACCAAAAAGGCGCGTGACGGCGGCTGGTGACATATCCAGCGCCCGGGCAGCGGCGGCAAAACCGCCCTCGTCCACCACTTTTTGAAACACCCGCATCGATAAAAGACGGTCCATATACGCAATGAATAAAGTAATTTTGTTTTGATTATTCCATTTTGAGGAATGATGAATTACTGACTACGTGGTTTTTAATTGAGTTCAATCGGCCTACAGTTCAACCCATCGATGAGCCGAAACTACTTTGACGACTCACCGAGGCTGGACAAGCCGGGGTACGAAAGGCCCCAGACCTGCCCGGAAATGTCAATCAACTTTTGAAGGAAATGTCATCATGAAAAACGCAACCACTACTACCGCTCTCATCCTCGCTTTGGGCCTGACCGCCGGTGCCAGCTTTGCCGCTGACAGTTCACCCCGCGCCCGTTTGAACAGCGTGCAAACCAGCTCCTACTTCGCCCAGTCGGCACCCAGCGTGCTCAGCCGCGCCGTAGTCAAGGCTGAAGTCATCAACACCCAGCAAGCCCGAGCCCATATGAACGCCAAGGAAACCAGCTCCTACTTCGCCCAGTCGGCACCCAGCGTGCTCAGCCGTGCCGCAGTCAAGGCTGATCTGCAACAAGCACAAAAATCGGGTACCTTGCCCCGCATGGGCGAACTGAGCTAATTGCCGCATCCCCAGCAAAAACCCGCCCCCGTGGCGGGTTTTTTTATGTGTTTCCTATGACTACACTGGAGCCCTGTTCAACAGGGTCTTTTGGTGTGCAATGGAATTCGTGTTTTTCATGCTGATGCTGGTATTTGTGGCGCGTCACTTTCAAGGCCGCGACGAACGCCGCCGCATGGCCTTGTTGAGCCAGCACCTGGGCCACTACCAGATCGAAAAACTCATGGAAACGCTGACCGACGGTTACATGCGCGCGCTGAGCCAGCCCGACACCGAACGTCAGTCCCAAATCTGGAGCATGCTGGACACGGCCGAGAAGACCCTGAGCGAACAATTTACCCGCTTGGTTGCCGATTTTGCACGCGCTGACGCCGATGCCACCCGGGTCAGCACGTTGCCACTGTCCATCTTCTACACCGGCAAACTGCTGCCGGGCAACACATTTGATTTGCGCAAGGCGCTGGCAGTACATGCCCACGGCATCAACGCCGCCGTGGCCAATGCCGAACACCACGCCCCCAAAGACAAAGCCTTCACCTTGTTGGCCGAGATGTTTTTGATGCAGCACACCTGCCACTGGTACTGCAAATCCAAAGGCGTGGCCTCGGCCCGGCTTGTGCTGCGCCACCAGACGCCCTATGCCAAGGTACTGGATTCGGTAGCGCCCGCTACACGCCAGGCCTATTGCGCCCTGGTGGCGGGCTGAGCGGCGGCTACACTCGTTTACGGGCACATTTTGTGCCTTTCTCTTTTCATATTTCATCCCAAGGCCCAACCCATGCAGCATGTCGTGTTCAACCAAAAAGGTGGCGTAGGCAAGTCCACCATCACCTGTAACCTGGCGGCCATCAGCGCGTGGCAAGGCCTGCGCACCTTGGTGATTGACCTGGACTCGCAAGGCAACTCCACACGCTACCTGCTGGGTGCGGACATGCCCGAAGACATGCCCAACGTGGCCGAGTTTTTTGAGCAAAGCCTGAAGTTCACCATCCGCGACAAAGGCGCCAAGGAATTCATCGTGCACACCCAGTGGGAAGGCCTGGATGTGATGCCATCCAGCCCGTTGCTGGACGAACTGCACAGCAAGCTGGAATCGCGCCACAAAATCTACAAGCTGCGCGATGCACTGGAACTGCTGGCCGAAGACTACGACCAGATCTATATCGACACGCCCCCAGCGCTGAACTTCTATACCCGCTGCGCGCTGATAGCCGCGCAGGGTTGCCTGATTCCATTTGACTGCGACGATTTTTCGCGCCGCGCCCTCTACACCCTGTTGGAAAATGTGCAGGAAATCCAGGCTGACCACAATGCCGATCTCAAGGTTGAAGGCATCATCGTCAACCAGTTTCAGGCCCGCGCCAACCTGCCCCAGCGCATGGTGCAAGAGCTGATCGACGAGGGCCTGCCCGTGTTGCAGCCCTACCTGCGCTCATCGGTGCGCATCCGCGAATCACATGAGCAATCGCTGCCGATGATTTTTCTGGACCCCGGCCATACACTCACGCAGGAGTTTGTGGCTCTGCACGACGCGCTGGCTTAAAAGGCGCTACAGCCCCAACGCTTTGCGCACACCGGCACCATAAGCCGGGTCGGCCTTGCTGCAGTTGGCGATGTGCCGTTCCTTGATGGCCACCGGCGCGTCACCCATGCCACGGGCCGTGTTGTCAAACAGCACCTGCTGCTGGGCCGGTGTCATGAGGCGAAACAAGGCGCGGGGTTGCGCGTAGTAATCTTCATCGTCCTCGCGGAAGTTCCAGTGGTCAGCCGCGCCATTGATGGCCAACGGAGGCTCACGGAAGTCGGGTTGCTCCTGCCACACTTTTTCGCTGTTGGGCTCGTAACCCAGGGTGCTGCCAAAGTTGCCGTCCACCCGCATGGCGCCGTCACGGTGGTAGCTGTGCACCGGGCAGCGCGGGCTGTTCACCGGAATGTGTGCGTGGTTCACGCCCAGGCGGTAGCGCTGTGCGTCGCCATAGCTAAACAGGCGGCCTTGCAGCATCTTGTCGGGTGAAAAACTGATGCCAGGCACCACCGCGCCGGGGTTGAACGCAGCCTGCTCCACCTCGGCAAAGTAATTCTCGGGGTTGCGGTTGAACTCGATCTCACCCACTTCGATCAGCGGGTAGTCTGCGTGTGGCCAGACCTTGGACAGGTCAAACGGGTGGTAAGGCACCTTCTCGGCGTCTTTCTCGGGCATGACCTGCACGAAAAGCGTCCACTTGGGACAGTCGCCACGCTCGATGGCGTTGTACAGATCGCGCTGGTGCGTTTCGCGGTCGTCGGCTACCGCAGCGGCGGCCTCGGCATCGGTCATGTTCTTGATGCCCTGCTGCGTGCGCCAGTGGAACTTGACCCAATGGCGCTCGTTTTTGGCATTGATGAAGCTGAAGGTGTGCGAGCCAAAGCCATGCATGTGGCGGTAGCTGGCCGGAATGCCACGATCGCTCATGACGATGGTGATTTGGTGCAACGCCTCGGGCAGCAAGGTCCAGAAGTCCCAGTTGTTTTTGGCACTGCGCAGGTTGGTGCGCGGGTCGCGCTTGACCGCGTGGTTGAGGTCGGGGAACTTCAGCGGGTCGCGCAGGAAGAACACCGGCGTGTTGTTGCCCACCAGATCCCAGTTGCCTTCCTCGGTGTAGAACTTGAGCGCAAAGCCACGGATGTCGCGCTCCGCATCGGCCGCACCGCGCTCGCCGGCCACGGTGGACATGCGGCTGAACAACTCGGTCTTCTTGCCAATCTGCGAAAACAGCTTGGCGCGGGTGTATTGGGTGATGTCGTGGGTGACGGTGAAGGTGCCATATGCGCCCGAGCCCTTGGCGTGCATGCGGCGCTCGGGAATCACCTCGCGGTCGAAGTGGGCCAGCTTCTCCAAAAACCACACGTCTTGCAACAACTGCGGGCCGCGCGGGCCGGCGGTGAGGACGTTCTGGTTATCGACAACCGGCGCGCCGCCAGTCGTGGTCAAGAAGGGACAAACGGGTTTGGTGCTCATGAAAAACCTCCTGAAGTGAATCTACGGAAACGCTCTACAAGGGTGCACGATAGGTCACCCAGAGGAATAGGGCAATGGGCTTTAGGCAAAGTTGTTGATAGGCATTTTCAATTCACCCAGCTTGGTACGCCGCGCTGGGGCGTACGTCGCGGTGCGGCGACGGACTGTTCTGTCGCTGGCACGACGGCACACTAGGTCGTCGAGATGACCTCTGCCGTGGTGCCATACACATCATGGCGCAGGTCATACAGCGGAATGGTGGTGCCGTGGAGGCGGTTGTTCACCAGTTTGCCCAAGTCGACGTCTGCCACGACGACCTGTTCCATGTTGGGCACACCTTCGGCGGCAATGCCGTCGCGTGCAAACGCAAAGTCAGACGGTGTGATGATGGCGGCTTGGCCAAAGTGTTGGCCAAGGCCTTCGACCGGCAAGTTGCCCACCGTGCCGGTGACGGCGACGTAAACCTGGTTCTCGATGGCTCGTGCGTGGCAGCAATACCGCACCCGCAAAAAGCCTTGTTTATCGTCAGTGCAAGACGGCACAAAAATGATGTCAGCGCCCTGTTCGCTTACCTTGCGGGCCAGTTCCGGAAACTCAATGTCGTAGCAAATCAGGATGGCGATACGGCCGTGCGGTGTGTCAAAGACCCGCAGCATGTTGCCGGGATCACCCTTCCACTTTTCTTTCTCCCACCGTGTCAGGTGGATTTTGTCTTGGGTGAAGACCTTGCCCTCGGGTGTAAACAGATAAGCCGTGTTGTACATGTGGCCATTGGTGATGGTGGGGTGACTGCCACCAATGATGTGCACTTTGCGGTGCTGGGCCAGCTCAACGAACAAGGCCACATACCGCTCGGTAAAGTCATTGAGGCCGCGCACTGCTGCGTACAGGTCTGTCGTATCCAGAAACGACAAGAGTTGGGTCGTGAAGATCTCCGGGAACAGCACAAACTGGGGCTTGTATTCGGCAGCTGTTTTCATCACGAAGCGCACCTGGTTTTCAAAACCATCCCAGTCGGCAATGGAACGCAGCAAGTACTGGACCGCTGCGATACGCACGACCGTGGCTTTGGGCTTGTGTTCGGGCGCACTCTTGAGGTCAGGGACCGTGGTCATAGCTCTATGTCCTGTTCTTTGTCATACGCCTCTTGCAAGGTGGTCGGTTTACCAGGATTGTGGTTTGGGTTGAGCCAAACAATGAGTGCGGCATGGCTACAGGATTCGGCATCTTCCGGGATGTAGCCGTACATGATGCCGCAGTAGCGAAATCCCTCACGGAGTTGAAAGCTCAGCACAGGGTCGGTCAAATCGCCCCACAGCACCTTTTTTGCATAGAGCTCAACGGGCATCTGGGCCGCCACCTTGTGGTAGCCCGGCAGCCGACCACAGGCGATGATGCGGCGCAAATTCATCTGGCGGCACAGTGCCCGCCGACCATCGTATAGTGCATGGCCTATGCCCCGCCCCGTCACGCGGGGGTCCACAAAAACCTCGGCACCGTAGAGGGTGAAGCCGTTCGGGTTGTGGTTATCGAAGGTACCCGCTGAGGTAATCTCCTTCCAGGTGTGTTCGTCAGCCCATTCATCCCACAGAATCACCAGGGAGCTGGCGCAACCCACAATGCGGTCGTCCACGATGGCCACCAGTTGTCCCTGGGGGAACACCTCTAGTTGCTGGGCGAGTTGGTCGCGCCGCCATGGTGCAATCGTCGGGTAGACGGCCTTTTGCAAGCGCAGCAATTCGTCAATGTCTTTGTGGGTGGTTGAACGTGTACGCATGGACTAATCGATTAAAAATGGCGCTAGCCCTCGTCGGTTATACGTAAATCACTATTAATTTAATAGCATTTGACGTCCGCAACGGCGCCGCGCTGCAGGACTTGGCGCAGTACCTGCTGCGGCTCAAACAAAGCCACCATGGCGTCCATCAGCGCGTGTGCTTTGGCTGAATGGTCGCCGCCAAAGTTGCAAACATACACATCCACCGTGACCCCGCTTTGCTCGGGCCAGGTGTGCACGCACAGGTGCGATTCGGCTAACAGCACGGTAGCGGTCACACCGCCGGGGCCGTGGTCTGTGGCGGGGAAAGTGTGGGCCAGTTGGTTGACCACTTGCAAGCCGGCGCCAGCCACTTCACGCGTGCAGCGCGCCAATAGGCGCGGCGCGTCTGTGAGCCAACCAGCGTCGCACTGGCAGTGGCTGAGATCGGCGGTGAGGTGCAGGCCATGCATACCCGCGACTGTAGATGATTTTCAAGGCAAAAATGCGCCCCCTCGGGGGGCAGTGAGCTACACGAAGTGAGCGACCGTGGGGGCATTGTTAAAATAGCGGGTTTTCCCCAGTCCCCCACCTTACCCGGAGTCGCCCAGCCCATGGCCACCACGCAAAATTCCCAACAGATGGCCAATGCCATTCGCGCTCTTGCCATGGATGCCGTTCAGGCCGCCAACTCCGGCCACCCCGGTGCGCCCATGGGCATGGCCGACATGGCCGTGGCCCTGTGGGGACCACAGTCTGGCCATCTGCGCCACAACCCCACCAACCCGCACTGGATCAACCGCGACCGTTTTGTGCTCTCCAACGGCCACGCATCCATGTTGATCTATGCGCTGTTGCACCTCACCGGCTACAAGTTGCCTATGGCTGAGTTGAAGAACTTTCGCCAGTTGCACAGCAAGACTGCTGGCCACCCCGAAGTCGGTGTCACGCCCGGCGTGGAA
This sequence comes from Candidatus Aalborgicola defluviihabitans, assembly GCF_016705985.1. Classification (NCBI taxonomy): domain Bacteria; kingdom Pseudomonadati; phylum Pseudomonadota; class Betaproteobacteria; order Burkholderiales; family Comamonadaceae; genus Allorhodoferax (SeqCode); species Candidatus Aalborgicola defluviihabitans. Next base: position 755,881 of record NZ_JADJKN010000002.1, on the reverse strand, counting down.
ACCACCACCGGCCCGCTGGGCCAGGGCCTGACCAATGCGGTCGGCATGGCCTTGGCTGAAAAGCTGTTGGCAAGTGAGTTCAACCGTGAAGACCACGCGATTGTCGACCACCACACCTATGTCTTCATGGGCGACGGCTGCCTGATGGAAGGCATCAGCCACGAAGCGGCGTCGCTTGCTGGCGCATGGAAGCTCAACAAGTTGATCGCCCTGTACGACGACAACGGCATCTCCATTGACGGTCAGGTCACGCCCTGGTTTGCCGACAACACCGCTCTGCGTTTTGTGGCCTATGGCTGGAACGTGATCGGCCCCATCGACGGTCAGGATGCCGCTGCGGTGTCCACCGCGATTGCAGAGGCCAAAAATTCTGCGGACCGCCCCACGCTCATCATCTGCAAGACGCACATCGGTTTTGGCTCACCCAACCGAGCCGACACTGCCAAGGCCCACGGCGAGCCCTTGGGTGCGGAAGAGATCAAGCTCACGCGCGAGTCGATTGGCTGGAATTACGCACCCTTTGTTATCCCCAAAGAGGTTTATGCCGACTGGGACGCCAAGACCGCCGGCAAGGCCGCTGAGGCCGCGTGGAAAGAGCAATTTGCCGCCTACCAGGCTGCCCACCCCGCGTTGGCCAAAGAGTTGGTGCGCCGCATGAAGGGCGATTTGCCCAAGAATTTTGTACAGACCGCCGTAGACACCGTCATTGCCGCCCACCAAAAGGCCGAAACCGTGGCCAGCCGCAAGGCCAGCCAATTGGCGCTGGAATCCTTTACCGCAGCCCTGCCTGAATTGTTGGGTGGCAGTGCCGACCTGACCGGCTCGAACCTGACCAACACCCAATCCACACCCAGTTTGCGCTTTGACTCGCTGACCGGCGCCGTGATCAAAAATGAAGCGGGCGAGGGTGGGCGCCACATCAACTACGGCGTGCGCGAGTTCGGCATGGCCGCCATCATGAACGGTGTGACCCTGCACGGTGGCTTTATTCCTTACGGTGGCACATTTCTCACATTCAGTGACTACAGCCGCAACGCCATCCGCATGGCTGCGTTGATGAAGCAGCGTGTGATCCATGTATTCACGCACGACTCCATTGGATTGGGCGAAGATGGCCCCACGCACCAGTCCATCGAACACGCCGCGTCCTTGCGCCTGATTCCCAACCTGGATGTGTGGCGTCCCGGTGATACGGCCGAAACCGCCGTGGCCTGGACCGTTGCTTTGCAAAACAAGACCAAGCCCACCGCGCTGCTCTTGAGCCGCCAGAACATCAGTTACGCACCCAAGGCCGATTCCGCATTGGCACCGGATGCCTGCGGCCTGGACGCCATCAACAAGGGTGCCTACGTGCTGGCAGAGCCAACCGAAGTGGGTCTGAAGAAGAAGACCCAGGCTGTGATCATCGCCACCGGCTCTGAAGTGCAACTGGCCTTGCATGCCCAGAAGCTGCTAGCCGAACGCAAGATTGCCGTGCGCGTGGTCTCCATGCCGTCCACAACCACGTTTGACCTGCAAAGTGCCGCGTACAAATCGTCCGTGCTGCCTGCCGGCCTGCCCCGTGTGGCGGTTGAAATGGGTGCTACCGGTGGCTGGTGGAAATACGGTGTGTCCGCCGTGGTGGGCATCGACTGCTTCGGCGAGTCGGCCCCGGCCCCGGTGCTGTTCAAGCACTTTGGCTTTACGCCTGAGAATGTGGCCGATACGGTGCAGTCCGTGCTGGCAAAGAAGTGAGTGTTTTCGTTTTATTTAACAGGAAGTAATCATGACGATCAAAATTGGCATCAACGGCTTTGGCCGCATCGGACGCAACGTGTTGCGCTCAGCCTTGCAAAACTTCAGCGACATTGAAGTCGTTGGCATCAACGACCTGCTGGAGCCGCACTACCTGGCTTACATGCTCAAGTACGACAGCGTGCACGGCCGCTTCAAGGGCGAAGTTTCGGTTGACGGCAACACCCTGGTGGTCAACGGCAAGAAGATCCGCCTGACGCAAGAGCGCGACCCCGCCAACCTGAAGTGGAACGAAGTCGGTGCCGACATCGTGATCGAGTCCACCGGCTTGTTCCTGGATAAGGTTACCGCCCAGAAACACCTGGATGCTGGTGCCAAGAAGGTCATCATGTCCGCGCCGTCCAAGGACGACACGCCCATGTTCGTGTTCGGCGTGAATTCCGACACCTACGCAGGTCAGGCCATCATCTCCAACGCATCGTGCACCACCAACTGCCTGGCGCCTGTGGCTAAGGTGCTTAACGACAAATGGGGCATCAAGCGCGGCTTGATGACGACCGTTCACGCGGCCACCGCCACCCAAAAGACCGTGGACGGCCCTTCCAACAAAGACTGGCGCGGCGGGCGCGGCATTCTGGAAAACATCATCCCATCCAGCACTGGCGCCGCCAAGGCCGTGGGCATTGTGATTCCTGCGTTGAACAAGAAGCTCACCGGTATGTCTTTCCGCGTGCCAACCAGTGACGTGTCTGTGGTCGACCTGACGGTGGAGTTGAACAAGGAAGCCAGCTACGCCGACATCTGCGCTGAAATGAAGGCGCAAAGCGAAGGTGCCTTGAAGGGTGTGCTGGGTTACACCAAAGACAAGGTGGTTGCCACCGACTTCCGTGGCGAAACCTGCACCAGCGTGTTCGACGCCGACGCCGGCATTGCCCTGGACAGCACCTTCGTCAAGATCGTCGCCTGGTACGACAACGAGTGGGGTTACTCCAACAAGTGCCTGGAAATGGTGCGGGTGGTGGCCAAGTAAGCGAAGAGCGCGGCCAGTTCTAGCCATGCGGTGAATGCCGTGTTTGACTGGCTCCGATCCAGGCTCAAGGGTGCTGCTTCAACGCAGTACGCCAGTATTGATGTGGCTGCTGCCGTACGGCAGGCCAGCCAGCTATCGACCCAAGATAAAGGTCTGGCACAGGACGAGTTCGCGCAGGGCAATCAGCAGCGGGAAAGCCTCCATTGGGAAGCTGCGGAACGGCATTACCGCCGCGCCTTGGCTATCCATCCTGCGTTCGCGGAGGCGTCTGCAAATCTCGGCAGCCTCCTCAAAGACCGTGGTGCATTGCCCGAAGCAGACCAGTGGCTGACGCTGGCCCTTGCGTTGAATCCGCAGCTTGGCCCAGCCTATTTCAATCTGGCCATGATGCGCATCGATCAGGCGCGCTGGTTGGAGGCCGCTGACCTCCTGCAGTGGCTGTTGCAGCTATCTCCCAATGAAGCCAATGCGTACTACTGGCTGGGCAACGCCCTGACCGGTACGGGAGATGGTGCTGGTGCACGAAAAGCCTATGCAGCGGCCGTGCGCTTGAATCCATCCTACGTTCAGGCCCGTTGGGGCCTTGTGATGGCGCAGTTGCCCGCTATTGCACAGACAGAAGATGAACAAACCCAAGCGTGTGATGCTTTCGCCCGTGAGCTCGACAAGCTGCGTGTGAAGCTGTTAGGGACGCATTCTCCCAACGGGTATTTGGCCGTAGGTGCACAGCAGCCTTATTTTTTGGCCTATATCGCGACTAACCACAAAGCTGTGCTATCGCTTTACGGCGATCTGTGCACCAAGCTCATGGCGATTTGGAGCAAGAAGGTGGGCGTGCCCGCACCTGCTGGAAATCATTCCGGCAAATGCCGTTTGGGAATAGTCTCCGCTCACATCCACAGCCACTCGGTATGGCATGCTTTGGTTCGGGGTTGGATAGAACATTTGGACCCTGCGGTGTTCGAGATCCAGATCTTTCACACTGGGCAGTTGCGCGACGCACAGACCGAATGGGCGCAACGCCGCGTGCATCAACTCCACCACGGATTGGGAGACTGGACAAACTGGGCTAAGGCAGTATCGGATGCGCAACTGGACGTGCTGATTTATCCCGAGATCGGCATGGATGCGACCACCATCCGCCTGTCTGCCTTGCGGCTGGCACGGGTGCAACTGGCGTCCTGGGGGCATCCCATGACTACCGGGTTGCCGACGATGGATGGCTATATTGGTGCCGAGGCGTTGGAGCCACCGCAGGCCGCCAAGCACTACAGCGAAAATCTGTTGACCCTGCCCAGGCTGGGTTGCTGTTACCAGGCCTTTGGCACCGCACCTGGTCGAATCGATTGTTCCGCATGGGGCATTCAACCTGCTGATCGGGTGTTGCTGTGCGCCGGGACGTCTTTCAAATACGCGCCGCAGTACGATGTGGCGCTGGTGGAGATTGCAAGGCGATGCCAGCCCTGCAAGCTGGTGTTTTTTCATAGCGAATCGCAAACGCTATCGCAACGACTGGAGCAGCGCCTGCGGTTGGCCTTCGATGCCGCTGACGTGGATTTCGATGCAACTGTGGCGTTTGTTCCCTGGCAGTCCCAGGCAGCTTTTTTTGCGCTGTTGGACCGGACCGATGTGTACCTCGATAGCATGGGATTTTCCGGGTTCAACACGGTTATGCAGGCCGTCGAATGCGCAACACCCATAGTTGCCTTTGAGGGGGAATTCATGCGGGGCCGTTTTGCCAGCGCCATCCTGCGGCAGATGGGGCTGGATGAATGGGTGGCAGGATCAGTGGCGCAATATATTGCCCTGGTGGAGCAGCTGGCAAGTGACAGCGGATTGCGTGCGCGTGTGAAGACGCAAATGCGCGATCGTCGCCAGGCTTTGTTTGGCGATCAAGAAACCGTTGCGGTGTTGGGCCGGCACCTGTTGCGCCTGTGCTCTCCCCCGCCCGGGGAAATCACCCCCCCGCCCGGGGGGGGTTTGTCCCGCGGTGTCTAATCGACCTCCCTCATCACTGTTTAAGCTGATCGTCCATGCAAATTGGTGCTGTCTTCGCTGCTCTGGCTTACACGCTGTGGGGACTATTTCCGCTGTTCTTCAAGCGCCTCGCGGCCGTGGGGCCGCTGGAGGTGGTGATGCACCGCACCGTGTGGTCGCTGGTGTTTGTGGTGCTGGTCTTGCTGGTGCGGCGGCGCTGGGCTTGGTTGCGGGCGGTGCGCAAACCCCGTGTGGTGGGCATCTTTGCGCTGTCCGCCACGCTGTTGGCGAGCAACTGGCTGGTTTATATCTGGGCGGTGAATAACGACCACGTGCTGGACGCCAGCCTGGGCTACTTCATCTTGCCGCTGATGAATGTGGCGTTGGGGTATGTTTTTTTGCATGAGCGTCCGCGCGCTGGCCAGTGGATGGCCTTTGCGGTGGCTTGTGCGGGTGTGCTGTGGCTCTCTTGGCAGGGCGGTCGCGTGCCCTGGGTGGCGCTAACCCTGGCGATTACGTTCGCCTTGTACGGCCTGCTGCGCAAGGTGGCGCCGCTAGGCGCCCTGGAAGGGTTGACACTGGAAACCCTGGTGCTGGCCCCGGCGGCACTGGTTGCAATGGGCTGGATGGCCTGGCATGGACAGGGCGCGCTGGTGGCGCAAGACCATACGTCTCTTGCGTGGCTCATGTTGTCTGGCCCGGTAACAGCGCTGCCGTTGTTGCTGTTTGCCGCCGGCGCACGGCGCATTCCGCTGTCCATGATGGGCGTGTTGCAATACATTTCGCCCAGTATCCTGGTGCTGCTGGGTGTGTGGCTGTATGACGAGCCATTTGCTGGACCGCGTGTGATGGGCTTTGTGTTGATTTGGATCGCGCTGGCGTTGTACACGGCAGAAGGCTGGCGCCATGCTCGTCGGGCGCCGTCTCTCAGACCGTGAACAGCTTTTCCACGCGCATTCGTCCTTCGGGGCTGGTCATCAATACCAGGGCAGTGCCGGCGTTGACCATGTGGTCATCGCTGGGGTTGAATACCCAGTTGCCATGCTCGTGGAGGGCCATCAGCAAGTAGTCCTTGGATTTGGGCACCAGTTCTGCCAATGGCTTGCTGTCAAATCCGTCGGGGACTACCACCTGCTCCACTCGCTGGCCCTCATCGCTGTGCAGCATCTGGTCCATGAAGTTGACCACATGGGGGCGAACCATGGCCGAGGCGATACGCATGCCGCCGGTAAAGTCGGGCGATACGATCTCATCAGCACCGGCACGGCGGGCCTTGTTGGTGTTGCGGATGTCATGCAAGCGCACCACTACCCGCACCTTGGGACTGAGCAGTTTGACTGATAGCGCCACCATCAGGTTGTGACTGTCATCGCCGGTCACTGCAAACACGCCGGTCGCATTGGAGAGGCCAGCGCGGTGCAAAGCGTCGTCATCAGCCGCATCGTCATGGAGGTAAAGGGCATGGGGGTGGTGTTCGAGCCACGTATCCAGAACCGCGCGGTCCCGTTCAATGACGACAAGGCTGCGTCGGGTCTTGGCCAGTTCATGGGCCACGTTGGAGCCCACGCGCCCGATGCCACACACGATGTAATGACCCTTCATCTGGGCAATCTGTTTTTCCATGCGCTTTTTCCTTAGCTCTGCGTTGAGGTCGGAGTCGATCAAAAGGGCCACCAGGGTCGAGAACAGGTAGCTCAGGGTGCCAATGCCAATAATGGCAATGAACACGGTGAACAGCCGCCCCATCGGGTGGGCGCTGAGGTCCACCGTCTCACCAAAGCCAATGGTGGCGATGGTGATGAAGGTCATGTAGAAGCTGTCGATCCAGGTGGCGGATGGGCGCCCAATATAGTGGTAGCCCAGTGTACCCATGGCGGTTATCACCAGCAGCAAGGCAACGCCGTAGACCAGACCCTTGAAGTGCCTGCTTCGAAAGACTTTTTCTAATCCGTGGCGTTGCATGTCTATGCCTTGGGAAATGGTTTCGATGCGTGTGGCCAGAGCGCTTAGTCGGCGTGAAACTGGTCGGCGTTCTTGCCCTTGAAAGGTGCGTAGAACGCCTTGATGGCCAGCATATCCGCCTCAATGTTGCCAGTTGGCTCAAACACCGGTCCCAGGCCGCTGACCTTGCGGGAATAATCCATGTAGGCCAGCACGATGGGCACCTTGGCACCCAATGCGATGTAGTAAAAGCCGGTTTTCCAGTAACGCGTTTTGTTGCGTGTACCCTCCGGCGGAACAATCAGCTGCAGGGGACCCTTCGCTTCAAGAATGGCCTGCACCGACGCCGTCACCAGATTGTTGGACGACTCGCGCCGCACGGGTATGCCCCCCAGCCACATCATGATGCTGCGAAACGGGGGCTTGAAGAGCGATTCCTTGCCCATCCAGTAAATGTTCAGCCTAAGCGCAAAGGCCACCATCAAGGTGTAAGGCAGGTCCCAGTTGCTGGTGTGCGGCGCAGCAATGAACACACACTTGTGGCCATTGGGTGGAAGAGCACCTTTCACTTTCCAACCGGCTAACGTGAGAAAGAGAATCGACAGAGCCCGCAGTATGGTGTTGACAACCGGCGTGTCGAAAATGGTGTGGTGCATGGGTTGGGCGCGATGGGGGCTTGCTGCTAGGATGATTGTCGCTGCATTCACTCCCCCACCCCTGAACGAGGACTACCCTTGAAGAAACATGAATGTCCTTGCGGCTCGGAACGGGAGTTGGCCGATTGCTGTGGCCAATGGCACACCGGCCTGGCACTGGGCCAACACGCACCCACACCCGAGGCCTTGATGCGATCGCGCTACAGCGCCTACGTGCTCGGCCTGATCGACTACCTGTTAGCAACCTGGCACCCCAGCACCGCGCCGGGTGATCTGGAACTGCAGCCAGTCAAATGGCTGGGCCTGGAAGTGCGCCACGCCGAGATGACCGGCGACGCTGGCGTGGTGGAGTTTGTGGCGCGCTGCAAGGTGGGTGGCCGTGCCGAGCGCATGGAAGAGACCAGCCGCTTTGTCCGCCAGGACGGGCGCTGGCTGTACATCGACGGGCAGACGAGCTGATTGGGGTGTAACGCAAGCCTCACAAGGAGGCCGCGGCTTCAAGACAGGTGTTTGCCCACAATGCCGGCCAGCTCAAACATGGTGATTTGCGGCTTGCCAAACACCGGTAACAGCTTGGCGTCGGCATTGATGGCGCGCTTGTTGGTGGCGTCTTGCAGACCGTTGGCCTTGATGTAGTCCCAGATCTTTTTGATGACCTCGGTGCGGGCGACCGGATCAGTACCAATGACGGCAGCCAACTCAGTGCTGGGCAATTTGCCGCTGGCGGCGGTGGTTTTGCGCGGGACTTTCGGCTTGGCGACCTTGGTGGCTGCAGATTTGGTGGCGGCCTTTTTTGCAGGTGCTTTTTTGGCTGGAGCCCTCGTGGAATCTGCGCGAGCAGCTCCTGTCTTTGTAGCTGAAGTTCTACCCGCTGCCGTCTTGCGGGGTGGGAATTTGCTCGGCGCAAACTCAAAATTTACCTTGCCGGCCTCAGCGTCCCAGGCCAGCATGGCTTTGAAGGCGCGTCGGGTGCGCATGGAAACAAACTTGTCCAGCAAATCGGTCTTGCCGGTTTCCAGCAGCTTGACCATTTGCGTGCGCTCAATGGGTTGCTGCAGGATGATCTGACCGGTTTTGAAGTCGCAGCTCGGTGTGGGTTGTTCTAGCGTAGGCACGGATTTGGCGCAGACGTAGTTCTTGCCATGTTCATAGACCGCACCGCCGCACTTGGGGCACTTGCCCAGGGATTCTTGCGCCGAGAAGTCGATGATCTCGCCACTCTCTTCACCCTTTTTGTCGTCGCCAAAGTCGAATTCGAGCTTGTAGTTCTTGGTCTCGTCGTCAAACTTGATGACCATCTCGGCCGTGAACGGCCAGCCGGCTTTGGAGCGAAACCCTTCCAGGGGGCCGATCTTCTTGTCACGCAAAAATTGCTCCACTTCCGCCACCTCAAAGGTGCGTCCGGCGGGGGTTTTACCGAAGGAGAAGCCGCAGCCCTCGGTGTCGCCGGATTTGCCGGTGCAGGTGTAGCGGCGGTAGTTTTCTTTGACGATGCCGCCGCAATTGGGGCAGGGTGCGGCTAGCGTGGCGTAGTCGCCGGGAATGGTGTCGCGGTCGTATTCCTTGGCCTTTTTGACCATGCGCTCGGTCATGGCGGCAATCTCGGCCATGAACGTTTCGCGCTTTAGCTTGCCGTGCTCCATCTGGGCCAGCTTGTATTCCCATTCGCCGGTCAGTTCGGCTTTGGAGAGTTCTTCCACGCCCAGGCCACGCAAGAGGGTCATCAGCTGGAAGGCTTTGGCGGTGGGTATCAGCTCGCGGCCTTCGCGCAGCATGTATTTTTCGGTAATCAAGCCTTCAATGGTGGCAGCGCGGGTCGCAGGCGTGCCCAGACCTTTTTCGCCCATGGCTTCGCGCAGCTCGTCGTCGTCCACCGTTTTTCCGGCGTTTTCCATGGCACCCAAAAGAGTAGCTTCTGAGTAGCGCGCTGGGGGCTTGGTTTTGAGGCCTTTGGGGTCGACCGGGTCGCCCTTCACCTTCTCATTGGGTTGTACCGGCACCAGGTTTTGACCCTTATCACCTTCTTTGGCGTCGGCCACTTCGTCGGCGGCTTCTTTGCCGTAAATGGCCAGCCAGCCCGGCTTGACCAGTACCTTGCCTTCGGTCTTGAAGGAGTGGCCCACTGCAGTGGTGATACGGGTGGTGACCTGGTATTCGGCGCTGGGGAAAAAGATGGCCATGAAGCGGCGCACCACCAGATCGTAAATCTTCTGCTCTGCCTCACTCAAACCATGGGGAGCTTGTAGCGTAGGAATAATGGCAAAGTGGTCGCTTACCTTGGCGTTGTCAAACACGCGCTTAGTAGGTTTGACATAGCCGCCCTTGACCGCCTGCGCCGCAAACGGCGCCAGGTGTTTCATACTGCTGTCCGCAAGCATGGCCAGCGTGTCTTTGACGACCGGTACATAGTCTTCCGGCAGGTTGCGGGAATCGGTACGCGGATAGGTCAGCGCTTTGTGGCGCTCGTACAGGCTTTGGGCAATTTGTAGCGTGGTCTTGGCGCTGTAGCCAAATTTGCCATTGGCCTCGCGTTGCAGACTGGTCAGGTCGAACAGCAAGGGACTGGCTTGCGTGGTGGGTTTGCTTTCCTCAGAAACCGTCGCAGGCCGGTCATGGCACGCGTGCCGTTAATACCCACCAGCCAATCGGCCTCAGAACGGCAACGGGCTGCATCGGCCAGCGGTTGCATCTGTGCGTTGGTACGCAGATTGTCGAAGCCGTCCCGAATCGCTTGTGGTGTCATGGACTGTAGCCACAGGCGGCTTACCGGCTTGCCCAGGGGTTTTGCACCACCAGCGTACTGCTCGATCAGGCGAAAGATCAGTTCCCCCTCGCGGCCCGCGTCGCAGGCGTTAACGATCTTGTCCACGTCCTTGCGCTTGGCAAGCCGGACCACGGCATTTAACCGGGTTTTGGTCTTGTCCACTGGTTTCAAGTCAAAGTGAGGCGGGATCACCGGCAGGTTGGCAAAGCTCCATTTGCCACGTTTCACATCAAACTCTTCGGGCGCTTGAATCTCGACCAGGTGGCCCACGGCGCTCGAGACGACATAGGAGTCGCTCTCAAAATATTCGTCGTGCTTTTCAAACTTGCCTGCGGTGGGCGTAAGCGCCCGCACGATGTCTTGGGCGACCGACGGTTTTTCTGCAATGACCAATGTTTTATTCATCTGACTACAATCCGGTTCTCGCGCACGCACGTACACACGTGGGCGCGCTCACACACACGCGGGCACGCACACACATGCGCGCCCATACGATTCACCATACCAAAATTTTGGGCTTTTGCTTGAAAAACGCCGTGGGCCCAAAGCCCGGCTAGCGCCCTGGGGGCACCTCGTTGCTTCAAACCGTCGTATTCAGACCCGTCGCTCGGGCGTGCATGGCAAGGGTGTCTTTGCGGTGCAGGATATCGCCGAGGGCGAAGTCATCATCGAGTACGTGGGCGAGGTCATCAGCTGGGCGGAGGCCCAGCGCCGTCACCCGCATGATCCCCAGGACCCCAACCACACGTTTTACTTCCATATCGACGAAGACCATGTAATCGATGCCTTGTTTGGTGGCAATTCCTCGCGCTGGATCAACCACGCCTGCGATGCCAACTGCGAGGCAGACGAAGTGGATGGCCGTATCTTCATCAAGGCCCTGCGCAACATTCATGCCGGTGAAGAGCTCAACTACGACTATGGTTTGATCATCGACGAGCGCTATACCCCCAAACTCAAGGCCGAATACCCCTGCTGGTGTGGCACCAAGACCTGCCGGGGTACCCTGCTGGCCCCCAAGCGCGGCAAGAGATAATTGATGATTTGGCCGGCGGAGGCAATTTGGGAGGCGGTGGAGCCGTTCTTGCCGGGCTTCACGGTAGAAATTCTCCCGGAGATTGATTCCACCAATACGGAGCTGATGCGCCGCGCTCGTGCTGGACGGCTGGAGCCGATACTGCTGGTGGCCGAGTGCCAGACCGCTGGGCGGGGACGGCTGGGCCGTGACTGGAGTAGCGATACCCAGTCGCTGGGGCGCACATTGACGTTTTCCTTAGGCTTGCTGCTGACGCCCCTAGACTGGTCGGGCCTGTCCTTGGCGGTGGGTTTGTCGATCGTGCAGTCCCTGCACCCCCGGTTGCAGTTGAAGTGGCCCAACGACGTGTGGTTGGGTGACCGCAAGTTGGCCGGCATTCTGATAGAGACCGCCAGCGTGGGTCAGGACCGCTTTGTGGTCATCGGCATCGGCATCAACATCGTGGCCCCGGACGCGGCCGGACTGCGCACGCCGCCGGCCGGTTTGCGGGATGTATTGCCCGACGTTCTGGCGCCAGATGTGCTGGAGCACGTTGTAGTGCCCCTAGTGCGGGCACTTCAGCGGTTTGCGGCGCAAGGTTTTGCTCCGCTGGTAGCGGCCTTCAATGCGCGTGACATCTTGTACGGGCGTGGCGTGGTGTGTACGGACGGGGTGGCTGGTACCGCCCAAGGCGTGGACGCCAGCGGTGCACTCTTGGTGCATACTGATGGCGGTGTCAAAAAGATTACCAGTGCAGAGGTCAGTGTGCGGCCGCTGGCTGGTGCGTGCGAATCCCGTTTCTGAACCCATGTTGCGTTTCCTTATATTGATCCTGATATTGGCCAACGGCCTGTACTTTGCCTGGAGTGACGGCCTGCTGCGCGCCTACGGTTATGGACCAGCCCCGCAAAGTGAGCCCCAACGCGCAGCGCAACAGATACGCCCCGAATCGTTGCACGTAATGAGCCCAGCCGAGTTCAATCGGGTTAAGAGCCAAGCGCAGGCCGATTCAGCGCCCAAGGAGTGCCTGCAGGCCGGTCCGTTTGATGATGCCCAGATGGCCGTGGCTCGCCGTGCGCTGGAGTCTGCTCTGGCGCAGGGCAGTTGGCAGTTTGATTCAGTCCACATATCCGAGCGCTGGATTGTCTACATGGGCAAGTTCGCCAATGCCGATGCCATGGTCAAGAAGCGTGCTGAACTGGCGGTCATGAATCTGGTGGCGCAACCGCTGACCAACCCCGATCTGGAGCCGGGTTTTTCGTTGGGTGGCTTTGATACGCAAGCCGCCGCTGCCGCCGAGTTGTCGCGCTTGACGAGCCAGCGCGGGATTCGCACCGCCAAGGTGGTGCGGGAACGTGCCCAAGGCGATCAAAACCAGCTCAAGCTGCCAGCGCTCACGGCCGAACAGAAGAACCGTTTGAACGATATCAAGCCGGCTCTTGCCGGGCGTACCCTCAAGCCCTGCGGTTGAATGGACTGTTGGCCCTGGAAACAGGCCTAGGCTTCAATCAAACTGCGTAAACCGGACGGTAAAACAGGTGCCGGGAGGAGAGTGGCCCGGGTGGCTGTCTTCTATGGTGATGCTGGCATGATGCTGGCGGGTAATTTCCAGCACGATGGGCAGGCCCAAGCCAGAGCCGTCAGCCTCGGTGCCCAGCACGCGGTAAAAGGGTTGGAACACCAATTCACGCTCGGCGGCGGGAATGCCGGGGCCGGAATCCTCCACCTGCAGCACCAAAATTTTGCTGAACGGATCGCGCAGAATGCGCACGGTAATGACGCCGGGTTTATCAGCGGTGGAGGGGGTGTAGTTGATGGCGTTGTCCACCAGGTTGCGCACCATTTCCTTTAGTAGCGTCGGATTGCCCTGGAGGTTTACTTCCTCACCGCCGGGTTGTTCGCCTTCGTAGCCCAGGTCGATGTATTTGTCCATGGCGCGTGGCAGGCTGTCGTGGATCACATCCATGGTCAGGCGCACCAAGTCACAAGGTTGCTGGGTCATGACCGTACCGCTGCTCTCGGCGCGCGCCAGTGCCAGCAGCTGGTTGACGGTGTGGGTGGCCCGGATGCTGGAGCGCCCGATCTGTCGCAGCGACTGTTTCAAGTCTTCAGCGTTGGCCCCCTCGCGCTGGGCCAGGTCGGCCTGCATGCGCAATCCCGCCAGCGGGGTCTTGAGCTGGTGTGCGGCATCGGCCAGAAAGCGCTTTTGCGTAGCAATTGAATCTTTCAGGCGTTCCAGCAGGCCATTGACGGACGACACCAGAGGCGCTACCTCCAACGGAACGGCCTGCGCATCCAGTGGGCTCAAATCGTCTGGGCTACGGGCACGGATGCGTTCTTCCAGATGGTTGAGCGGTTTGATGGCCTGCACCAGCGCCAACCATACCAACAGCACCGCCAACGGCAAAATGACGAATTGCGGCAGCATCACGCCCTTGACGATTTCGGTGGCCAGCACTGAGCGCTTGTCCATTGTCTCTGCAACCTGGACCAGGGCCGGCTTGCTGTCCGGCAAGTCCAGTTTGACCCACGTATAGGCTACCTTGATACCCATGCCACGGAACTCAGCGTCCCTTAGGCGCACCTCGCCGGGAAGAAGCTTTTCATCCTCGGGTGGCATGGGCAGATTTTTTTCGCCGCTGAGGTACTCCCCATTGGAACCCATGACCTGGTAGTACACGGTGTCGGAATCGTCGGCGCGCAACAGTTCGCGGGCAGGCAGGGGCAACACGAACTGTGCCTTGTTGTGCTTGACCGTGACCAACTGGGCCAGGGCGCCCACGTTGTATTCCAGCGCCCGGTCAAAGGGTTTGCCAGCAATGCCCTGCGCTACCAGCCAGGTCAGCACCAGGCTCACCGGCCACAGCAGCAGCAGCGGCGTCAGCATCCAGTCCAGGATCTCCCCGAACAGGCTGCGTTGCTCGCGTTGGAATATCTTCAATTTGGAATTTTTTCCAGACAATAGCCCAGCCCGCGCACGGTGGCAATGCGGATCGGGCCTTTTTCGATCTTCTTGCGCAGGCGGTGGATGTACACCTCGATGGCGTTGTTGCTGACCTCTTCGCCCCACTCGCACAAGCGCTCCACGAGCTGGTCCTTGCTGACCAAACGGCCAGCTCGCTGCAGCAGAACTTCCAGCAGACCGAGTTCGCGTGCCGAGAGTTCGACCATCTTGCCGTCGATGGTGGCCACCCGACCGGCCTGGTCATACACCAGCGGGCCGTGCTTGATGCTGCTGCTGGTGGCGCCCATGCCGCGGCGTACCAGAGCGCGCACGCGGGCTTCAAGCTCTTGCAGGAAAAGGGTTTGGCCATGTAGTCATCGGCGCCGTAGTCCAGACCCTTGACGCGCTCGTCCACCGCGTCGGCTGCCGTGAGGATCAGAACCGGCAACGAAGAGCCACGACCGCGCAATTTCTTCAACACTTCCAGCCCATGCATCTTGGGCAAACCCAGGTCCAGAATCAGCAGATCGAATTCGGTGTTGGTCATCAACGCTGCATCGGCCTCAGAGCCGCTGGCCACGTGGTCCACGGCGGCACCGGCACTGCGCAGGGCTCGCAGCAGACCGTCAGCCAATACCTGGTCATCTTCGGCAATCAAAATCCGCATGTGTGCTCCTGGTTATGTGTGCAGTGGCGCCCAACCGGCCACAGCACGGGTTTTTTTGCCATTCTAGGCTTGCCTGAGGTGTGGGTTGGTGCGGGGTATTCATCGGCCGCAATAGGCTTCCAGGCCCAGTGTGACTACGGTAGCCACTTCGGTGCCTACGGCATGGCGCAACTCGTCCTCGGCTTGGGCCACAGCATCGTGGTAGGCACCCAGCCAGGCCAGCCCCGTGGCAGTGAAGCACACCCGGCGCGCCCGCGCGTCCAGGGGATCGTTTTCACGCACAACCATCCCCCAGGCTTCGCATTGGTCCACCAATGTGCCCATGGCCTGTTTGCTCATGCCGGCGGCTTGTGCCAGCGCGGTCAGACGTGCGCCTTCGGGTGCGAGGTGGCGGGTGATGTGAATGTGGGCGGCGCCCACCTGGCCGCGCGCAGCCAGGTTGCTCAAGCCCAGGGGTACGGCTGGATGGCGGGCCATCAGTTCCATGACCCGTGCGTCGAACTGCGCCAGCGCGTGGCGCAGCCAGTGGCCGATGTGGGTTTGGCGCCAAGTAGTGGACTCTGAAACAGGTGTGGAAGGCATATTGCAAATAGTAATGCAAACTGACTAAAAAATGTGTATACGAATTTCAATAAACACCGTTAAACTACTGTTTACGCATACAGCCTGTAATTAATCACAAGTACTGTGATGCACCACCTCATTGATTTTTAAGGAGATTTCCATGGACGCACCCGTCAAGAACCCCAACAACACCAATGGCGCCAACGCCGAAAAAGCCAAGGCACTGCAAGTAGCACTGGCCCAGATCGAAAAGCAATTCGGCAAAGGCACCATCATGCGTCTGGGCGAAGGCGAGGTGATTGAAGACATCCAGGTGGTTTCCACCGGCTCACTGGGGCTGGACATTGCCCTGGGTGTGGGCGGCCTACCGCGCGGCCGGGTGGTCGAAATCTACGGACCAGAATCAAGCGGTAAAACCACGCTGACCCTGCAGGTGATTGCCGAGATGCAAAAACAAGGCGGCCAGTGTGCTTTTGTGGACGCCGAACACGCGCTGGACATCCAGTACGCGCAAAAGCTGGGCGTCAACCTGCAAGACCTGCTGATCAGCCAGCCCGACACCGGCGAGCAGGCGCTCGAAATTGTGGACAGTCTGGTGCGCTCTGGCGCGGTCGATTTGATCGTGGTGGACTCGGTGGCGGCACTGACCCCCAAGGCCGAGCTGGAAGGCGAAATGGGCGACAGCCTGCCCGGCCTGCAAGCCCGTTTGATGAGCCAGGCCCTGCGCAAGCTCACCGCCCACATCAAGAAGACCAACTGCATGGTCATCTTCATCAACCAGATCCGCATGAAGATCGGCGTGATGTTCGGCAGCCCCGAGACCACCACCGGCGGCAATGCGCTGAAGTTCTACGCCTCGGTGCGCCTGGACATTCGCCGCACCGGCACCATCAAGAAGGGTGACGAAGCCATTGGCAACGAAACCAAGGTCAAGGTGGTCAAGAACAAGGTGGCGCCTCCGTTCAAGACGGCCGAGTTCGACATTCTGTTTGGCGAAGGCATCAGCCGCCACGGCGAAATCATCGACATGGGCGTGAACGCCAACATCCTGGAAAAATCCGGTGCCTGGTATGCCTACAAAGGCGAGAAAATCGGCCAGGGCCGCGACAACGCCCGCGAGTTCCTGCGCGAAAACAAAGCGCTTTCCATGGAAATCGAGAACCGGGTGCGCGAATCACTGGGCATCCCTCTGCTGCCCGGCGCGCCAGAGCCCGAAATCAAAACCAAAACTTCAAGCAAAAAGGCCGACCAGCCCTCGTGAAATATACGTAAGTAGCTATAAAAACAATAGCAGTTGTAGCTACTCCCGCCTTTACGTCCACCATGGCCACCACGACACCGCTGTCTCTCAAAGGCAGGGCCTTGCGCTTGCTCAGCGCACGGGAGCATTCCCGTGCCGAGCTGGAGCGCAAACTGGCCCAGTTTGAGGAAGAGCCGGGAGCTTTGGCCAAAGCGCTGGACGACCTGCAGGCCAAGGGCTTCATCAACGAACAGCGCGTGCTCGAATCGGTGCTGAACCGCCGCTCTGCCAAGCTGGGCACGGCACGCATACGCCAGGAGCTGCAAAGCAAGGGGCTGGCACCGGAGGCAGTGTTGGGCGCTATGGAGCAGCTGCGGGCAACCGAAGTGGAGCGTGCGCGGGAAGTCTGGCGCAAAAAATTCGGTGAGCCCGCTACCGATGCCTCAGGCCGCGCCAAGCAGATGCGCTTTCTGGCCAGTCGCGGCTTTGGCGGCGAGGCCATCCGGCGCGTGGTAACCAGCAGTGAAGATGAATAACGAAATTGGCACCCATCCAGCGGCAAGGGGCACGCCGGGCGGCGATTTCTGCGCATTTGGCAGCATGAGCCGCCCGGCGGGTCCCTTGCCGCGTACGAGCGGAGCAGTCGCCAGGGTTTACAACCCGAGCATCAGCTTGAGGTTCTGCACAGCAGCACCCGAAGCGCCTTTTCCCAGGTTGTCCAACCGAGCAATCAGCACCGCGTGGGCGAATCCATCCGCCTTGGCATCATTGGCAAACACCCGCAATTCCATCTGGTTGGTGTCAGCCAGCGCCACGGCATCAAGCTTCTGGTCGGGCGTGGCCGCCTCAACCGTGACCCATTCGCTGCCGGCATAGTGCCGGGCGAGTGCTTGGTGCAGGTCATGTGCGCTGGGCTGACCCGGCAAGGTATCCAGATGCAGGGGCAGTTGCACCAGCATGCCCTGTTTGAAATTACCGACCGACGGCACAAACAGCGGACGCCGGGTCAAACCCGTGTAGCGCATGATTTCGGGAATGTGCTTGTGCTTGAGCCCCAACCCATAGAGTTCCATGGCAGGCGCGGTGCCGGCCTCGTAGGCTTCAATCATGGTGCGTCCGCCGCCGGAATAGCCGCTGATAGAGGGCAGGCACAGCGCAAAGTCGGCCGGTAACAGGCCAGCATCCACCAGTGGGCGAATCAGCGCAATGGCACCAGTGGCATAGCAGCCGGGGTTGGCCACGCGGCTGGACCGCGCCACGGCGTCGCGTTGGCCTGCGGCCAGCTCGGGGAACCCATAGACCCAGCCCGGTGCCGTGCGGTGGGCGGTGGATGCATCAATAATTTTTGGGCCAATTCCATTGTTAGCCCGCGTCAAATCGTCAATCATCGCTACGGATTCAATAGCAGCATCGTCGTGCAGGCACAGAATCACCAGATCTGCCTGGGCCATCAGGGCCTGTTTGGCAGTGGCGTCCTTGCGCAAAGCCGGATCAATGCTGATGAGTTCCACACCGGACAAAGTTTGCAGCCGTTCCCGGATTTGCAGGCCGGTGGTGCCGGCTTCGCCATCGATAAATATTTTTTTCATGCCACTGCCGCACAAGCGGCTCCAAAGGGGAAAAAGGGTTCGGAGCCAAACCGGGCTGTAAGCCAGCCACAAGTTTGGTGCGTTGCAACATGATACATTTCGTATTAGATGTGTCCAGTGCCAGATTCGCAGCCATGTTCGCTGCAAACTGGTGAAGATTGTCCAGCCCCCAAAGAGACGTCATGAAAATTCACGAATACCAAGGCAAAGAAATTTTGCGCCAATTCGGTGTGCCGGTGCCCCGCGGCATCCCCGCCTTTACCGTACAAGAGGCTGTTGAAGCCGCACAAAAGCTGGGTGGCCCGGTCTGGGTCGTCAAAGCGCAGATTCACGCCGGAGGCCGCGGCAAGGGCGGCGGCGTCAAGGTCGCCAAGACGATTGAGGACGTCAAGCGCATCGCCGGAGAAATTCTGGGCATGCAGCTCAAGACCCACCAGACTGGCCCCGACGGCCAAAAGGTGCGTCGCCTCTATATCGAGGACGGTGCCGACATCCAAAAGGAATACTACGTGTCCATCGTGACCGACCGTGCGTCGCAGAAACTGGCCTTCATCGCCTCCAGTGAAGGCGGCATGGACATTGAAGAGGTGGCGCACTCCACGCCCGAGAAGATCATCACCGAATTCATCGACCCCCTGACGGGTCTGAGTGAGGCGCAAGCCAAGAAGATTGCCGATGCCATCGGCATGCCCGCAGGGTCTACGGCACAGGCCGTGGACATTTTCCAGAAGCTCTACAAGTGCTACATGGACACCGACGCGTCCTTGGTGGAAATCAACCCGCTGAACCGCGACAGCAAGGGCAACGTGATGGCCTTGGACGCCAAGTTCAACTTTGACCCCAACGCCCTGTTCCGCCACCCCGAAATCGTGGCCTACCGCGATCTGGACGAAGAAGATCCGGCCGAAGTCGAAGCATCCAAGTTCGACTTGGCCTACATCAGCCTGGACGGCAACATCGGCTGCCTGGTCAACGGCGCCGGCCTGGCCATGGCCACCATGGACACCATCAAGCTGTTTGGCGCAGAGCCAGCCAACTTCCTGGACGTGGGCGGCGGTGCCACCCCCGAGAAGGTCACCGAAGCCTTCAAGATCATGCTGAAAAACCCCAAGGTCAAGGCCATTTTGGTCAACATCTTTGGCGGCATCATGAAGTGCGACACCATTGCCACCGGCGTGATCACCGCGTGCAAGGCCACCAACCTGAATGTGCCGCTGGTTGTGCGCATGAAGGGTACCAATGAGGTGTTGGGCAAGCAGATGCTCAAGGACAGCGGTCTGCCCATCATTTCCGTGGACACCATGGCAGAAGCTGCGCAGGCAGCCGTTAAAGCGGTGAATGCGTGAGACCTTGCGGGACAGACCGCAGTTCGCAAAGCGAGCCAGCTCTGTCCTCAACTGATTAGGAGAATTTCATGTCAATTTACATCAATAAAGACACCAAGGTCATCACCCAGGGTATCACCGGCAAGACCGGTCAGTTCCACACCGAAAAGTGCCAGGAATACGCCAACGGCAAGAACTGCTTTGTGGCGGGTGTGAACCCCAAAAAGGCTGGCGAGTCCATCTTCAATATCCCGATTTATGCTTCGGTTAAAGAAGCCGCATTGGAAACTGGCGCCACGGTGTCGGTGATTTATGTGCCACCGGCTGGCGCTGCTGCGGCCATCTGGGAAGCCGTCGAAGCCAATCTGGATCTGGCCATTTGTATTACCGAAGGCATCCCGGTTCGTGACATGCTGGAAGTGCGTAATCGCATGAAGGCCAAGGAGGCCGCTGGCGGCAAGAAGACTTTGTTGCTTGGCCCCAATTGCCCTGGGTTGATTACGCCGGATGAAATCAAGATTGGCATCATGCCCGGACACATCCACCGCAAGGGTCGTATCGGTGTGGTGTCACGTTCCGGAACGCTGACCTATGAGGCCGTGGCGCAGTTGACTGAAATCGGTCTGGGCCAGTCTACTGCAGTGGGCATTGGTGGCGACCCCATCAACGGTTTGAAGCACATCGACGTGATGCGCGCTTTCAACGACGATCCCGATACCGACGCCGTCATCATGATTGGCGAAATTGGTGGACCCGACGAAGCCGAAGCCGCCCGCTGGTGCAAGCTCAACATGAAGAAGCCGATCGTTGGTTTCATCGCAGGTGTCACGGCACCGGCTGGCAAACGCATGGGCCATGCCGGTGCGTTGATCTCTGGCGGTGCTGACACAGCCGATGCCAAACTGGCGGTGATGGAAGAGTGTGGTTTCAAGGTCACACGCAATCCGTCCGAAATGGCAAAGCTGCTCAAGGCCATGCTGTAACACATAACGGCGACAGTTGCGGCCAGGCCGCTACACTGTGCACCACACCATGGAAGCGCTCCAAGCGGCATGTTTGGGGCGCTTTTGCATTGACGAGCGGGAGTCGGAACGATGGAATGGCAGGGCAGCGCGGACTTCTGGATCGGTCTGCTCAAGATAGTCTGGATCAATATCATTTTGTCCGGGGACAATGCGGTGGTCATTGCTCTGGCGGCGCGTTCTCTGCCAGCGGGACAGCAAAAGAAGGCCATTTTCTTTGGCTCCGGCGCGGCCGTTGTTTTGCGCATTGCCCTGACGGTGGTGGCGGCCAAGCTGCTTGAACTATCCTTCCTTCAAATCGTTGGCGGCTTGCTGTTGCTGTGGATTGGCGTGCAATTGCTCAGCGAGGAGGAGCACGAGGACACTGAGTCCAAGGGCAGCGGCGGATTGATGGCGGCGGTTCGTACCATCCTGATTGCCGATCTCGTCATGAGCCTGGACAATGTGATCGCCGTTGCGGCAGCGGCCAAGGGCAACATGGTTCTGTTGATTCTGGGTCTGGCCATCAGCATTCCGCTGGTAGTCTTTGGCAGTACCTTGATGATCAAGCTGATGGAGCGCTTTCCCATCATCATCCTGCTGGGAGCAGCCCTGATCGGTTGGGTGGGGGGTGAGACCATTGTCGGCGATACCGCGCTGCAAAGTATTGCTAGGACATACCCCAGCCTGCATTACCTCGGTGCGGTAGCAGGTGCCGCTTTGGTCATCCTCTTGGGGAAAAAACTGCAGAGGCGGCACTCGCAGTAGGGTTTGCGCTATCAAAAAAGAGTGGGAGTGCGTGCATAAGTCCCTTGTCGGAATGGGCGGCATCTGCTAACGTCGGCATCAGTTTCGTCCTATGGGTCGGGCGTTGTGGTGTGAGCGCTGCTATTTGAAAGCGGCAGCATTTAGGGGCAGGGCTGGCAATTGGCGAAATCTCTTTCATCGAAATCGGGGCCTTTCTGGAAGGCCGACTGGTTTGCCGGCGTTGCCATTGTGGTCGCGGCCGTTGCGTTGCACGCCACAACCGACGTCATTGGCACGATGGAGCGGCGCTTTTATGATTTCGCCAGCACCAGTACGTCGCGCCAACCGTCTGATCGCATCGCAGTCATTGCCATTGACGACCAGAGCATTGCCAATCTGGGGCGCTGGCCCTGGCCACGGGATATCCACGCCAAGCTGATTGACCAATTGGGGGCGGCCAAAGCCAAAACCATCGTTTACACCGCATACTTCTTTGAGCCCCAGGTGGACGCGGGCCTGGCGTTCATCCGCAAGATGAAATCGGCTTTGGGAGGCGCCCAGGATATCTCGGCAACCAATGAGCAACTGAACCAGCTGATTGCGGAGGCTGAAGTTGCGCTGGACACCGATGCGGTGCTGGCAGCCAGTATCAAAAATGCTGGCAATGTATTGCTGCCATCGGTTTACGTGTTGGGTGACCAGCAAGGCAAGCCCGACAATCCCTTGCCACCCTACGCACTTGCCAGCACGCTGGATGACCCTAACGGGTTTTCCATCTCCGCAGTGCGCGGACAACAGCCAATAGCCAGCATCGGGGCTGCCGCCGCCGGCATTGGGCATTTGAACCAATTTCAGGACATTGATGGTGCGGTAAGACAAGAACCCCTGCTCGTCAACTACTACGGCAGAGCGGTGCCATCATTGGCCTTGCTGGCGGCGGCCAAGAGCCTGAATCTGTCAGCCTCGGATGTGCACCTCAACGCGGGGCAGTCCGTGCAGATCGGCAAGCTGCGGGTCAAAACGGATGAAACGGCGTTGATGCTTCCGCAGTTCTATAAGGAGCGCGATGGCAAGCCGGCGTTCCCGGTAGATTCGTTTTATGACGTGCTGAGTGGCAAGATTCCAGCTTCCAAGTACGCCAACAAAATTGTCATCATTGGTGCCACCGCCGCGGGTGTTGGCGTTCAGTTTACTGTGCCTGGTAACGCGTCACTTTCACCGGCGCAAATCATTGCCCACATCACGTCCAGCATTCTGAGCGAACACTTCATTGTCCAGCCCGTCTGGGGTATCTGGGCGAGCTTTGGGATTTTCCTGGTGGTAGTGGCATACATTCTGGGGGCATTGCCGCGGTTGTCGGCAGGAATGGCAGCGAGCGCGACCGCTATTTTGTTCTTTGGTTTGCTGGCGGTTGAATTCGGATTGCTGTCTTCTGCAGCGATGTGGCTCAAGCTGGTGTTCCCGGCTGTTGTGCTGATTCTGGGGCATCTGGCGTTGACGACCAAGCGTTTCCTGGTCACCGAGGCTGGTAAAGTGCAGGCGGATGAAGAGTCGGCCGAGACCAATCGCATGATGGGACTGGCGCTGCAGGGCCAGGGCCAGTTGGACATGGCCTTTGACCGGTTCCGCAGGGTGCCGGTGAATGCAGCCGTCATGGACAATCTGTACAACCTGGCAATGGATTTCGAACGCAAGCGCCAATTCAACAAGGCCGAAGCGGTTTACAACCACATGGCCGCCTTTGACAAGGGCTACAAGGATCTTCAGGCCAAGCTCAACCGCGCCAAGAACCTGTCAGAGACCGTCATGTTGGGGGGTGGCGGCAGCCATCCCGGTGGAACCATGTTGCTTGATGGCGGAGCTGTAGAAAAACCCATGTTGGGCCGTTACCAGGTGGATAAAGAGCTGGGTAAGGGTGCCATGGGTGTTGTGTACCTGGGTAAAGACCCCAAAATTGGCCGTGTTGTCGCCATTAAAACCATGGCCCTGAGCCAGGAGTTTGCGGGTGATGAACTGGTTGATGCCCGCGAGCGTTTTTTCCGTGAGGCCGAGACAGCGGGGCGCCTGCAACACCAGAACATCGTAACCATCTTCGATGCGGGTGAAGAGCATGACCTGGCCTACATCGCCATGGAGTTCCTCAAAGGCAAGGATCTGGCAGACCATTGCAAGGGCGATCAGTTATTGCCGGTGCCGGTAGTGCTCAGCATCGTGGCCCGGGTGGCGGAGGCATTGGCCTACGCACACAAGCAGCACGTGGTGCACCGCGATATCAAGCCGGCCAACATCATGTACGAGGCCGAAAGCGACACGGTCAAGGTGACCGATTTTGGCATTGCCCGCATCACCGATTCGAGTAAAACCAAAACCGGCTTGGTTTTGGGAACCCCGAGTTTCATGTCACCTGAACAACTTGCGGGCAAGAAGGTTGATGGTCGTTCGGACCTTTACTCGCTGGGGGTCATGCTGTTCCAGATGCTGGCGGGTGTCTTGCCGTTTCGCGGCGACTCCATGTCGGAGTTAATGTTTAAGATTGCCAATGAAGAGGCGCCGGATATTCGTGTCATCCGGCCCGAATTGCCACAGGCACTTGCAGATGTGGTGGCGCTTTCGCTGAGCAAGCGGCCCGAAACCCGGTTTCAGACCGGGGACCAGTTTGCAGCGGATTTGCGTGGTGTCATGGGCCAACTCACGGGTGAAGTGGCACCATCAGTAAATACGAGCAAGCTGGATGTGCGCGTTCAATCCAGCGAAAAGACAGTTGCATTTGCTGCAACGGTTCCCGCCATGGGTGCGGTAGCGCCAAGTAAAGCCGATTTTACGCAAACGGTTCCCGCAGGCCTCGACATTTTTGAAAAGACCGTGATCCAAAAGCCCACAGCGCCTGGAAACGCGGGGTCTGATACCGGATCAGGCCCAAAGAGATAAGAAACCATGATGTACCATTTTTGTGCAAAGTCAGACCCTGGCAGGGCACGCGATAACAACGAAGATTCGGTCGCCTACGATGAAGCAACGCTGACCGCAGTATTGGCCGATGGCATGGGTGGCTATAACGCGGGTGAAATTGCCAGCGGAATGGCTACGGCTTTCATCAAGTCGGAGCTTAGCCGTTGGTTGATGGAGGCTGGCGATACGGCCAAGGCTGCGGAAGTGCGTCGGGCCATGGAGATTTGCGTTGACAATGCCAACCGGTCCATATTCAATTCCGCCAACTCCAATACTAACTACGCTGGCATGGGCACCACACTGGTGGTTGGGGTGTTTCGCGAAGACACGCTGGTATTGGGGCATATTGGCGATTCGCGGTGTTACCGGATGCGTGCGGGTTTGCTGGATCAAATTACCAAGGACCACTCGCTGTTACAGGAGCAGATTGACGCTGGGCTGATTACCGTTGAACAGGCAGCTACGTCCACCATCAAAAATCTGGTCACCCGGGCATTGGGCGTGGATGACTCCGTGCTTATGGACGTCAGCGAATTTGCGGTTCAGGTTGGGGACGTCTATCTCATGTGTTCCGACGGGCTTTCTGACATGATCGACGATGCCGCTATCGCTAAAATTATTATGGAAGATTCGCCACTGGAGCAAAAGGCGACGCAACTCATTGATTCCGCCAACGAAAATGGCGGAAGAGACAATATTTCGGTGCTGATGGTAGAAGTTCATCCAGCAGCGGAAAAGCGCGGTTTAATCGCCCGTTGGTTAGGGAAGTAAGATGCAGCAAAGTTTTCCAGAAACACATTACAGGAAAAGGAGTCGATCATGCCGAAAATGATCGTTTCGATCGATGAGGTCGTGATCAAAGAAGTGCAACTCACCAAGGACAAGACTACCTTGGGGCGCAGACCGTACAACGACATCGTTATCGACAATTTGGCGGTGAGCGGTGAACATGCGGTGTTGCAGATGACCGGCGGTGAGGTGTTTTTGGAAGACCTCAATAGCACCAATGGTACCTATCTGAACGGCAAGGCTGTTAAAAAGCAGCAATTGCAAAATGGCGACAGCATTGAAATTGGCAAATACAAAATTAAATTTGTAGGCGACGGTGAGGCCGACAACTTTGACAAGACCATGGTCGTCAAGGCTCGTCCAGCCTCCTCGCCACAGTCGGTGCCTACGCGGGCGGCCGCGCCAGCTAGCGTTGGTGGCGACTCTGTAGGTTTTGGTGCGTTCCAAGCTTCCATTAAGGTCCTGTCGGGAGCCGCTGCTGGGCGGGAAGTCCCGCTCACCAAGGTGGTGACAACCATTGGTAAACCCGGCGTTGCAGTGGCGGCAATAACCCGACGTCATCAGGGCTTTGTTGTCCACCATGTAGAGGGTGCCGGCAACCCCACGTTGAATGGTTCACCTATCAAGGCTGAACCGGTGGCTTTGAAGAATGGGGATGTGATCGAACTCGCGGGTACGCAGATGCAGTTCGTGCAAACCTGACGGTTTGTGGTGTTACGGCAGAGTCCGTTGCGTGCCAGTTTTCAAGGTAATACTGCATGAAAACACTAGCTAGGCACTGGCAACGGATTGCGGTAACGCTCATTCCGTTGGTCTTCGCTCTCCTGCATGCCATTGGAATTCTCCCTATTGGGGTGCTGCAGCGGCTGGATGACATCATCTACGATGCTCGTTTACGTGCGACTATGCCTAAGACGCTGGACGAGCGCGTCGTTATTGTTGACATAGACGAGAAAAGTCTGGCGGAAGTCGGTCGATTCCCATGGGGGCGCAACAAGCTTGGGCATTTAGTCGACATTCTGTTTGACCAGCAGAAGATTGCCTTGCTGGGGTTTGATATTGTGTTTGCCGAGGCAGACGACAGTTCCGGGCTTAGTCGTCTGAACGAGTTGGCGCGAAACGAATTCAAGGACCAGGCCGGTTTTGCAGACCGTGTGCGTCAACTTGGCCCTGAACTGGACTATGACGGCGTATTTGCCAAATCGCTGGAGAAGCGCCCCGTTGTGTTGGGCTATTACTTTACTGGCGATGAGGACGGACGCACCACCGGTCATTTGCCTGCTCCCGTCATACTGAGAGACGCCGTGAAGGGTCGACAGGTTGCCGCGTTTTCGTGGACTGGCTATGGTGCAAACATTGAAGTGCTGGCCAATGCTGCGCCATTGGCTGGGCATTTCAACCCCGTTGCTGATACTGATGGCGTCATTCGCTCTTTGCCCTTGCTGATGGAATACCAAGGCCAATACTACGAATCGCTGGCACTTGCCATGTTCCGGCGACTGGTAGGCTCGCCGCCGGTCGAGTTGGGGTTTTCTGACGAGCAATGGTTATCCAAACGTTACCAGGGCCTAGACCGCGTATTGCTGAAATCAGGCAAATCCTCGCTTGCAATACCTGTTAACGAAAGTATTGCAACACTGGTCCCCTATCGGGGCGTCGGCGGCCCACGAGGCGGCTCTTTTCGGTACGTTTCGGCCGCCGATGTGTTGGCGGGGCGTCTGCCACCTGAGAGTCTAAAAGGCAAAATTATTCTTGTAGGAACAACAGCGCCAGGATTGAAGGATTTGCGGGCCACGCCCGTTGGTGAGGTCTATCCAGGTGTTGAGTCGCACGCAAACCTGTTGTCAGGGTGGCTTGATGGCAAGGTCACGCTCAAGCCGGATTACGCCATGGGCTACGACATAGTGCTGCTGACAGGGGCGGGTTTGTTGCTTGCGGTTGGATTGCCTTTGCTTTCGGCGTTGCGGGCAGTGATTTTGAGTATGGGGGTATTGCTAGGTATCACCGCGATCAATTCTTGGCTCTATTTGTCGTATGGACTGGTCATGCCATTGGCGGCTGCATGCGTTATGACGTTGACCGCATTTGCGTTGAACATGAGCTACGGCTATTTTGTTGAAACCCGATCCAAGCGAGAACTGGCAAATCTGTTTGGTACCTATGTTCCTCCGGAATTAGTGGACGAGATGGTCAAGGACCCTGACAGCTACAGCATGAAGGCGTCTAGCCGGGAGCTGACGGTCATGTTCTGTGATATGCGGGGTTTTACCAAAATGTCCGAGCACATGGAGCCTACCCAGTTGCAGGAATTGTTGACGGGGGTTTTTAGCAAGCTGACCAGCACCATCAGGGCGAATCGCGGCACGATTGACAAATATATGGGTGACTGTGTGATGGCGTTCTGGGGTGCGCCTGTGGAGACACCTGAACATGCGCATTTAGCAGTCAAGTCGGCAATGGAAATGGTCCTTGCAGTAGGCGATATCAATCAAGACCACCGGGAACGGGGTTTGCCGGATATTGGGATTGGTATTGGCCTCAATACCGGAACCATGTGCGTGGGTGACATGGGTTCCAATATCCGCCGCGCCTATACAGTGATTGGCGACGCGGTTAATCTGGGTTCACGCCTGGAAGGTTTGTGCAAGGCCTACGGTGTGGATATTGTGGTCAGTGAAACAACCAAAAAGTTGGCGCCTGAATTCGCCTGGCAGGAGTTGGATCGAGTTCGGGTCAAGGGCAAAGAACAGGCCGTAGCCATTTTCTGGCCCATGGCTCTCGTGACAAAACTCAACGAGTCGTCTGCAACAGAGCTTAAAACCTGGAATGCCTTCATCAAAGCCTATCGAGCGCAGAATTGGGATCAGGCGGACGTGTTGTTGATCAACTTAATGCGAATGAATGCAAAAAAATTCCTTTACCAACTGTATGCAGACCGAGTAGCCTCGATGCGTCTGCTCCCATTCGACCCCGAATGGGATGGTGCAACCAATTTCGAAAGCAAGTGAGGTTCTTGTCGTGAAAGTACGTGTACTAGGTTGCTCAGGCGCCATAGCCAAAGACTGCAGGACGACTTCGTTTCTCATTGATGGTGAGATCCTGGTGGACGCCGGCACGGGAGTTGGAGATCTGACTTTGGATGAAATGCGATGCATTGACCACGTGTTGCTCAGCCACTCCCACCTGGACCATGTGGCAGCACTGCCCTTGATGGTGGATGCCATCGCTGCTCAGCGCAAAGAACCCCTGAAAATATATGCTTTGGCCGGAACCATTCAGGCCCTGCGCGCACACATTTTTAACAACGTTATCTGGCCTGATTTCTCACGCATCCCATCACCTGAGGCGCCCTTTATCAGTTTTCACGAAATACAGGTTGGACAGACCATTGAGCTATGCAGCAAGTACATTGAAGTCTTGCCAGCCGTTCACACCGTACCGGCCGCAGGGTTCGCCATCACGGCCGGAAGTGGGTGTTGGGTATTTACCGGCGACACCGAACGCAACCAGGCGTTTTGGGATCGGGTTAACCAGTTGAATGTGGCTATGCTGGTGATTGAAACGGCCTTCAGTAACCGAGAGAAAGACCTCGCGCGCCGCAGCCTGCACTTGTCGCCTACGGTTTTAGCAAATGAGTTGGATTGCATTGCCAAGGGGAAGAACTACCCCATATACATCACCCATACCAAGCCCGCAGAAACGGAACTCATCATGGCCGAAATTCAGCGGTTTGACCAAACCGAACCCTGTGGCCCCAACGTGACGCATGACATCCGCAGGTTGCGTGCCGGGCAGGAGTTTGAAATATGAGTACCGTCGTACCGGCAGGAACATCCGAGAAAGCATCGGAGCAGGCCTTCTTTGAATCACAAAAGCTGCCGTCGAAAAAGCGGGGCATGACTTTTGAAGCCCTGTTTTACAGGCAACTGCACCATGTGACTGCGCGCATTCATGACACGGAAAACCTGGAGCAAATCATGCTTGAGGCCAGCCAGGATATTTGCAAGTTGCTTAATGCGGATCGATTGACCTTGTATGCCGTCAATGAAGACCAATCGTCCATTGTTTCCAAGATAAAAACAGGGCTCAATAGCAGCAGCGACCTTAAGCTGCCCATTTCTCCTCAGAGCATTGCCGGTTATGTTGCATTCAGCCGCAAGTTGCTAAATTTGACCGATGTCTATGATGATGACGCCCTCAAGCAGGTCCATCCTGCGCTAACCTTTTTGAAAGTGGTGGACAAACGATCGGGCTACCGCACCAAGCAAATGCTGGTAGCACCTATTTTGGAGGGAAGCACCCTGCATGGCGTGCTGCAGGTTATCAACAACAAAAGTGATGAGCCCTTTGGCGATTTGGAAGTCGATGGTGTAGCAGAGCTTTGCAAGACACTGGCCACTGCCATCCGTCAACGGGCCAATGGCGTGGGATCTGCCCCGCGCAAGAAGGCAACAAAATACGATTCACTGGTTGCGGATGGACTTTTGACCGACGATGAGCTCAGCCAATGTATTCAGAACGCACGGGCAGAAGGACAGTCCGTAGAACACCTGCTCATGGCGCAGTACAAAATCAAGCCGCTGCAAATTGGCCCTTCGCTGGGCAAGTTTTTTGGTGTTCCCTATGAAGCGTTCAATCCGAGTCGCATACGCTCCGAAATGTTGCACGGTGCGCTCAAG
Source organism: Candidatus Aalborgicola defluviihabitans (assembly GCF_016705985.1). NCBI lineage: Bacteria > Pseudomonadati > Pseudomonadota > Betaproteobacteria > Burkholderiales > Comamonadaceae > Allorhodoferax (SeqCode) > Candidatus Aalborgicola defluviihabitans. The sequence continues at coordinate 726,270 of NZ_JADJKN010000002.1, read as the reverse complement.
CGGGAATTCATGGTTGAGCAGGGCTGGATTCCACTGGAGGAGTCGCCCGAGGGGCTGGTAATCATGTGCATGGACCCTGAGGCGGTACGTGGCTCGCGGGTTGTGCCGCAGGTCTATCCCCGTATTTCAAAATTTGCGTACCGGGTCACCACGCAGACCGAATTTCAAGAAACGCTGGCGCAGCTGTTTGGCGCCATAGCAGACGGAACCACGGTTGACGAACTGCTCGCTGGCATGGACGGCGGGCCGGTTGACGACGGCTTCAATGACGACTCATTGGAGTCCGCTGCCGCTGACAATGAACTGGTCAAATTTGTCAATAAAGTGATTATCGATGCCTACAACCAAAAGGCCTCTGACATTCATATTGAGCCCATGCCTGGCAAGTTCAAGACCGGTATTCGGTTTCGCATTGATGGCAGCTTGGTGCCGTATGTCGAAGTGCCTGCGCACTTCCGCCAAGCCATGGTCACGCGCTTGAAGATCATGTGTGACCTGGACATTTCCGAGCGCCGCAAACCGCAAGACGGAAAGATCAAGTTCAAGAAATACGGCCCGTTGGACATTGAACTGCGTGTAGCCACCATTCCTTCTGCAGGCGGCGTGGAAGACGTGGTCATGCGGATTCTGGCCGCCGGCGAGCCCATTCCGTTGGAAAAGCTGGGGCTTACTCCGCACAACAAGGCGCGGCTGGAGGCTACGGTCAGCAAACCCTACGGTCTGTTTTATGTATGCGGCCCAACTGGCTCCGGCAAAACCACCACACTGCATTCCATTCTCAAGTTTCTCAACACGCCAGATACCAAAATCTGGACAGCTGAGGACCCGGTCGAAATCACCCAGAAGGGGTTGCGACAGGTTCAGGTCAACAAAAAAGCGGGAATTGACTTCGCACTCATCATGCGTGCCTTCTTGCGGGCCGACCCCGACATCATCATGGTGGGTGAGTCGCGCGATAAAGAAACGGTGTCCATGGGCGTCGAGGCATCGTTGACTGGCCACCTGGTCTTCTCTACCTTGCACACCAATTCGGCACCGGAGTCCATCACGCGGTTGATGGACATGGGCATGGACCCTTTCAATTTTGCCGATGCCCTGTTGGGCATCCTGGCTCAGCGGCTTGCCAAGAAATTGTGCGACTGCAAGGTTGCCTACGTGCCCGACGCTGACGAATTTCGTCTTTTCGTGACAGAGTATTCCGAAGAGCTACGCCATTCCAAAGCCTGGCAAACCGACCCTGAGGGCGAACGAAAGAAACTTGTGGAGAGCTGGCTAAAAACCTATGGTGAGGATGGGCACATCAAGCTCTACAAGGCAGTCGGCTGTGAGAAATGTGGAAAGACAGGCTACAAAGGCCGGGTTGGACTGCACGAATTGCTGGTGGCGGATGATGGTGTCAAAAAACTCATTCAGGAGCGCGCACGCGTGTCAGAGTTGTTTGCGTCTGCGGTAGAGGGTGGCATGCGAACCTTAAAAATGGACGGCATGGAGAAGATCATGATGGGGCTGACGGACTTGAAGATGGTGCGGCAGGTTTGTATCAAATAGGCGGCGTTATTTTGACAAAAATGTCAAAACAAAATGCTTTGCGCCAAAAATTGCCTTTACTTCATCCATTTCTGTCGAAATTGCCGTCGCTAGCCAGCAAGTTGATGCCTAAAATGCTTGGCACGAAACATGCTCCATTGTTCTTGTTATTTTTTTCAACCAAGGAGTTTCAAATGAAGCGTTCTATGCAAAAGGGTTTTACCCTGATCGAATTGATGATCGTTGTCGCGATCATCGGTATTTTGGCTGCGGTGGCTTTGCCTGCGTACCAGGACTACACTATCCGTGCCAAAAACTCGGAAGTCATTCTGGCGGCCTCCGGTTGCCGCACCTCCATCACAGAGACTATCCAGTCGTCATCCGTTTCCTTGCCAGGTGCTAATGCTTGGGGTTGCGAGTCGTCTGTTCCTACTTCGCAGTATGTAAAGTCTATTGCCACTGATGGTGCAGGAAAAATCACGGTTGTCAGCCAAAATATTAAAAACACCGGAAACCCTGTAACCACAGGTGGCCAAGTAGAACTGACCCCGTCCAAAGACTCCACCGGTGCTGCATTCGCTAGCTCGGATGTTAGCCTTACTGTTTACAAATGGATCTGCGGACCAGGTGCCACTAATGGCATTACACCAAAATACTTGCCTGGTTCTTGCCGCGGCAACTAAGCCATTCAATGGTTTTTGAACGCCCCATTTGGGGCGTTTTTTTTGCTCAATTGCTTATGTACTTGTCAGGCTTTTTGCTGCTGTTTGCCAGCTGGATGCAGCCACTTCACATATTGCCTTGGGTCAGTTGGCACAGTGAAGTGCTGGCGTTTTTGGCTGCGTTGTGCTTTGCTTGGGCGTTGGTTTTCTCCCAGGCAAGAAAAAGGGCAACTTCTACCGTTTCACTCCCGGTTGCTGCAAGGCCTTTGCTCTGGCTGTGCTTGCTGATTGGCGTGCAGTGGGGCATTGGGTTGATTCCGTTTATCGGGGATGTGCTTGTTGACTGGGCCTATTTGCTATTGTGCATAGCATGCCTAGTTTGGGGGTATCAGAGTAGTCGAGACAAATCTGCCTTGGTTGTAGGAATGGCAACTGCGCTATTGGCAGGTGCATTGGTTTCAGCGGTTATCGCGTTGCTGCAAGCGCTGGAACTATCCAGCGAATTTGCCTGGATCAACAGCATGCCGGATGTGCGGCGGCCCGGCGCAAATCTGGGGCAGCCCAATCAATTGGCTACATTGCTTTTGATGGGCATCGCCAGTCTGCTCTTCTTGCTGGAATCCAAGAAGCTCGGAGCCATTCCTGCGTTCCTGATGGCGCTCGTTTTGGTTATCAGTTTGGCAGCCACAGAATCGCGTGCAGGTGTACTGGGCTTTCTGGTTTTGAACGTCTGGTGGTTTGCGAAGCACAAATCTATTGCAGCCCAACTGAAACCTTGGGTAGTCGTACTGGTTGGTGCAACGTATTTAGGTCTCTATTGGTATTGGCCAGTTTTGATGGGCGAGTTCTATCAACTGCCGGACGGTTTGGTGCGGACAAACGCAGTGGCTTATAACCGTTGGATTATTTGGCCGCAACTTCTGCAGGCCGTACTGTTACACCCATGGCTGGGCTGGGGCGTTGGGCAAGTGTCAACTGCGCACAATGCAGTGGTTGATGCATACAGTGCAAGCGAGGCCTACACCTATGCGCACAATATTGTGCTGGATCTTGCGCTGGGCATTGGACTGCCATTGACCATATTGATTGTGCTTATGACGGGGGCGTGGTTGTGGCGCCGTCTCCGAGCAAGTGCAGACATGGTGTCTTGGTATTGTCTGGCAGTGGTGATTCCCGTAGCCGTCCATTCGATGGTGGAATTTCCGTTCGCATACGCGTATTTCTTGGTGCCAGTTATGTTCGCATTGGGCGCACTGGATGCACATTTAGGCTTCCAACCCTCCCAAAAGTGGGGCATCAAACCGGTAGCGATCGGGCTCGCCATCGGAACGACCATGTTGGTTTGGTCCGCATGCGAATACCAGGCGGTAGAGGAGGACTTTCGGGTTGTTCGTTTTGAGGCGTTGCGCGTCGGCCAAACGCCACAGGATTACGAGAGACCAACCGTTCATCTGCTATCGCAGCTCGATGCCTTGCTTTATGGCGGCCGAGTCACCCCACGACCAGGCATGCCTGAGCAGGAAATTGAATTGGTAAAGATGGTTGCGTTACGCTACCCTTGGCCTGCTACACAAAATCGTTACGCATTGGCGTTGGCACTGAATGGCAATCCGGCAGAGGCAACCCGCCAACTCCGGGTAATGCGTGCACAGCACGGTGCTAAGGCCTATGCAAAGATTAAAGCGGCTTGGACGACTCTGGCTACTGAAAAGTACTCCCAACTCAACGCCGCGGCCAGCGATCGAATGCCAATGCCTCTGTCTTACTTCGTCTGCTAAAAGGCGTTGATGAACTTTCTGCGCGTTGGATATTTGCGCATCATGAACCCTATAACGTAAAAGTACTTCTGGGAGATTAGCGCCCTTTGCTCCCAATTGCCAGGCACGCTGCCATAAAGTCGTAATCTTCGGCACCTGCAAAAACGTTACGGTACCCCAGCGTTTTGTAAAGTGATGCTTTGCACATGGTCGATGGATGTGCGTACGGCGAGTCAAACAGTAATTGAACTTCTACTTCTGCTGGAGTTGATGGATAGCGCCAAACTAGCTCACTTTTCCCAAAGCACTGTATTGCCGTGCCACATAGGTCATACCCTGTACGATGTAGATACGCGATCTGGTCAGTAAAACGTTGTGTTAACGCGACGTCGTCGGCATCCATGCGAGCGATAAACTCGCCGCGTGCCATGCGAATACCCTCATTGAGACTCGCAACCAGGCCGCGATTCTCCCGAATGAGTAAAACTATTCGAGCGTTTTGGCTGGAGAGACGTTTGAGGATATCGGTTGTGCCGTCGAAGGATCCATCATCAATAATAATCAACTCAAAATTTGAGTAGCTCTGTTGCAAGATCGACACGACAGCATGTTCAACGAAATGTTTGGCGTTATATACCGGAAGAATTACCGAAAGCACCGGAGGTAATCGCAAATTTCCGATCACAGTTGGATCCATTCAGAACAATACAGATCGCTAGTGTCGATGATACTTTTTTTAAACCATTGCTTAGGGGCGATCACCATCTTCCCAGGCACTACGCTCAACCAAGCCCCCCACCAACTAAACGAACTGTTGGCAATAATATGGTTGTGACATAGAGACATTAGCTGCATGTCGCGGTAACTGGCAGTCCCTTGATTATGTTGAATGTAAGTGCACGGTGCGGCTAATACGAGATTGGTTTTAACCCACTCTGGATCGTCCGAAAAAATAAAGAAATGTGCATTGCCAACGCGATCAAGCATTTTCTGCATTGCCATCATGTAATACTCAAGAGTACAGCAAGAATGAAATTGACTGGCTCAGGGTTGGTTATGTAGTCGCCGCGTCGAACATGAACACTTACTGAATTGCAGGTATCGATTTCATCCGCTAGTGCTTGGTTGCGGTCTGACATGGGTACCGAGAAAGTGAATGCATCACGAATTACGCCACTGATTCTCTCAAAATACTTCTCGCCTTGCCAATATCCATCTAGGTAGGCGTTTTTGGTACTGAAAAAACCTGACCAGTACTGAAAATGTGGCTCCTGAATATAAGTCTTAGGACGGAGCCTGCTTAAACGATCATTCCCAATTGCAACTCTCATTGCATGGTGTCCTCGCCATCCAAGTACAAAACGCAACGTAGATTCGTCGGCGTGTGTAGTATCAAGTCGAACACCTGCTGCAACTCAAAACTACGTTGCGATCTCACGTGTCCAAAGGCAGAAAGATCCCAAAGCAATTCGCACTTATGGTGGTGCGCGAAAGCAATACCGGCGGCGTGTTGAAACATTTGGTTTCCTAGTCCGCCGAACATGCGCACAATGATCATATTTTTACCGCGACACAATGCCAGCCAAAACAAGCTAGATCGACTGCTGGCTTGTTGGCGCGAAGCTTAAAGTAGAGCATGCCGAGCAAAACGTATGCGTATGCGAATGGCCAAGACCAGTTGCCTAAACGGCGCTCAAGTCCTCCCAGACGGGATATCTCTTGCCGAAGTAGGGCGTACCAATCCCCATTCGCAATGAGTTGTCTAATAGCGTAGCCACGCTGGGTCAAGTGATGCTGATACCAATACTTAGAGAAACCAGAGCAATAGTGATACGGTGCCATGTGCACATTTGAACTATAGGGTGCCGTAAGAATTATTACGCCACCCGGCTTTAGGAGCCGGGTAAATTCATCAAGAGCATGGGTAGGCTCGGGCAGGTGCTCCAGTACTTCACTGCAGAGGATCACATCAAAGCTGACGTCAGGAAGGGGAATCGAAGTAATGTCACTAACAATATCAATGTTTGTGGTGTCCCATGCCAGAGTTTGAAGGCCCTCTTGTAGACCACCAGCGACCCCATGGTACTGGCAGAAATCCTGCGATACATATGACAGATGGTTGCAGTACTTGCGATTTTGGAGTTCTCCAGCACCAGCATCTAATAATCTCAGTCCGCCAGGCAACGCAGAAAGGGTCTTTTCCAGCCAATCCTTGCGAGCTGTCTCATTAATATCCTTAAAGATTTTCATTTCAAAGATCTTCTAGTAGTTTGGTGAAAACAAATATACCCAAGTTGTACTCAGAATTTGAAAGTATCTTCAGTCTCTCCGGCGAAATCGGACCATGCTCGACTGCAGCATTTTGGGGAGATCACTGTCAAGAGATTGCAAATTAGTCCCTGCGCCTTTGTGAGTTGAATAATTTCAAATGGATCAAAAACTCTGAAGGCATTGAATTCCACTCGCTCTTGTCCGATTGGGATTGACAGATAGAAGGTGCCACCTTGCTTCAAGAATGCAATCATATTGGACAAACCCTTTTGGTAACCCAACGGATCAATGGGATCACCATACCGTCCCAACCCAAAATGCTCCAGCGCGTGCAGGCAGGATAGGAATCGCAATAGTCTGGTGGTATTTTCATTAACGCCTCGCTTTGCATCACGTCGGCTTGCATGAAAACAATACCCGGTCCGGCGTAGTCAGTGGGTCGAATGTCAAATACCTCGATGTTGCGAAAGCTCGCAACATGAGCAACGAATCCGTCGACACGGGAGCCTATGTCCACATGGCGCGTAGGGTTTGCGGCGAAAATCCAACGAGCAACTAATAAATCTTGCCAGAAGTATTCACTCTTGGTGGAGCCACCTTCTTCGTTTCGATCGTGTAAGCAAGGCGCAAACCGCATTGGTCCGATGTAGTGTCTACGAAATCGATACCAATTTGACACATAGCGCGGAAGTTCTCGCAACGAGTTCCACATTACACGGGGGGCGAAACCAAACTGCCCTGTTAGCAGCCAGCGCAGTCTGGGGAAACCAATTTTTCTCATGTAAACGTCAATCTAGGTGAGGCGATTCAACTTGCAGTGCGTCAAGAACCGCTGAATGCCTGGCGAGCCAAGCCATCCATATGCAATAGACAAAGGAAAAGATTACAAGCGAGGCCACTACTCCCGCGATACCAAAATATGACGCACACCAAATATTCAGGCCAACGCCACCAATGGCCGTTGTGACCTTTACCACTGTCATCGACTCAGGACGCATTTCCGACATGAGCTTTAATGCCAAAATTTGTCCTGCCGAAAAAAGCCCGCCAGCCAAAATAACCCAAGGCAAGAGATATGAGGCTGTGGAATAGTTCTCTGCGACAAACAGTTTAAAGAGCCACTTGTGCAGTAAAAGTGCTACAAAAAATGCTAACCCTGTGGCGGCAAGACTGAGCCAGGTCATGACCCAAGCCAATCGGTGCCCAGAATTATTACGGATCGTGTCTTGGTGCCGCCCACGCGCAGATACAAGATTGGACCAATTAGTTGTAATTGCCATTGTCGTAAATCAACCCAATGGGAACAAAACTAAGTTGAAATACCACTGTGTACATTCCTACACCTGATTCACCCACGAAATGTTGCAGAACCAACGATCAGATGCCTGCTGTACCCAGGTGAAAACTTCAAACCGAAAACGGCCACGCATATATTCGCATTGGCTGTCGCCAAGCATTTGTCGTCAGAAGTGGTGGGTTACGTGATTTAGGAATCGCTCGCCCGAGAAAATACCACTGCGATCCTGATAGCAGAATGGATGAAACTGCATAGCCCGATACCACCGCGGTGCTTGTATTTCCGAGCCAAAGCATGAATCCAATAGCAAAAACTAACTTCAGCCATGGATCTAGGCAACTATGTGAAGCGACGAGCGCACGTAGACGGGCAGCAGTTTGTATGCTGTTTAAAAGGGCGCTATTGCCAGTTGACGCTGCGAATACCAGAACCACTATCGTGAAGGTCAACCAATGAGTGTAGCCATACCAGTACATGCCAAATATTAGCAACAGCGTCATGCCCGCCAATGCGAGTGTTGCATCAGCGACAAGAGATTTCGTCGCCGCAAAGTAACTGGGCAAGTCAGATTTTTCTGCGGCAATCGAATAAAAGCGACCTGCGCTGGCGATCACTCCACCCATCAGAACCTGATTTACCAGTCCAGCCAGCGTTAAGCCAAGCGCAAGCTCGCCATATTGTGCGGGCTGAAGATACTCCGTCAGTATGCGAATCAATATCAAAGAGCCCACGACAGAAAAGACTTGTCCGGCGATGATCCAACTACTCTCTTTAGCCAAGCGATTAATGCGTGAGGACAACGTAAACAGACTCTTGACGGTGCAGAATTGGCTCTACGTCTCAGGTGTTTCGGGCTGGAATGTTGTGGGGCCGCAGTGCGAGTCCCACACCGCAAATGCTGATGTTTGTGACGACCTCTCACACATCGGGCGGCTCAATGTATGAAGATATGTATGGTAGGTACTCTCTTGGCGGTAAAGTTCATGAAAAGTCAATCTCGTATTCCAATCGCCTGCCACACGCGCATGCGATTGAGTATCAACGGCCATGTTAAGTTGTGTAGCTTCGGTGTTCGGTAAGGTTGAAGATCGAGGGCATCCCCAAAAATTTCGGAATAGGTCTTAGCGCTGTTCAAATAGGGAATGAAATAGAAGGATGCCTCGTTTTGTTGCTCAAACCTTCTCACCCAAGGATAGTCGGAGGACACGATCTTGAGGCCGGCGGCGCAGTACTCAATTAGCTTGGTAGATGTCTGCTGGGTATAGGGTAGCTGGCTCGGAACCAAATTCAAACCATAACTTGCGCGTATTAATAGTTGTGGAACTTCTGTATACGACACTCGACCGACTGCGGTCACATTGGATTGGGTATCAAAGTAGTCCTTTATCACGTCAGGCAGTTGGCCAATCAATAGAACCGTTCTTCCAGACCGAGCGAGGCCTTCAAAAACTGGCAAAAAATACTTCAGTCTTCGCATTTCTCCCGAGTAAACGCAATCAAAATCGCGGACTCTACTTAGAGTTTCTTTTGGAAAAAATTGGGGGGTGACGCCCATGTCGCGATATTCAAATGGCACGGTGTCTCTAAAACCCAGTCTCGCGCAAACCCACTCGTTCTGGAAGACTCGGTAGTCAGGCGTGGCTTGAAGCCAGCGTTTGTAAATATCTTTGAAATGGCATAGCCTGCCGATAGACGCGGAAGCGTATTCGTGAATATGAAAGGCTTTAGGGAACCTACGCTGGGCTTGGAAAGTGACAAGACCACACATCCACCAAACTACTTCCGCGTCGTTGGGTACTGCATCTAACTCGCGGTACACCCGTGCGTGATTTCCAGTAGATTGAATAAATTCCACATAGGCGTGCAATTCTGGGAGGTATGCATTCCCAGTATGTACGAAATGAATCAACATGATGAGATTCGCCTGTCTCTCATCGCGCCCCAAACCCACTTAATACGATCCGAACGGTCTTGTAGAAAATCAGCAAGTCCAGCGCCATGGAGTAGTGGGCAACGTAATACAAGTCATAGCTGAGCTTAACAGCCGCGCCTTCTTCGCTGTCGGCGTACCCCTGCTGTATCTGAGCCCAGTCAAACCAGGACGCACCAAGTGGCGGTACGTATAGGCCGGAATGCGGGTAGCAAAGGCGTCCACAAACGTCAATTGTTCGGGGCGTGGACCAATCAGGCTCATATGGCCTGCAAGCACGTTGTACAACTGCGGCAACTCGTCCAAGCGCCAGCGCCGTATGAAGCGACCTACACCTGTGATGCGTGCGTCATTCGTCTGTGCAAACTGGGCTGCAGACTCCTGGGCTTGGTGGCGCATGCTGCGAAATTTCCAGAGCCGAAAAGGGTGACCATTTTGCCCAACCCGCATTTGGGAGTACAGCGCAGGTCCTGCGGAATTAAGGCGCACGGCTATGCCCACCAAAAGACAAATCCCAAGCCACACGGGTGCGGTGGCCAGCACTATCAGTACATCCATTGCGCGCTTGGCTACGTCGTAGGCGGGGTTGCCGTCCAGCTCCCAAAGTTCATCTTGCTCGCTAGGCAGCATTTTGCGACCGCTAAGCAGTTCTGCAACTGCCTCTACGCTGTACAGCCGCATGTGGCTGAGTTTGAGCCTGCCTAGCAATCGGCTGCGCTCGGGGTTGGCCGCAACCCGACGGTCCAGCACGACGCCGTCAAAGCCCTGAAGCGTCAAGTCCTCCGGGGGATCTGTGGGCAACGGAGCTAGTTCAATGTCACGGCTGCTAAGGTTGCCTTTACCACACCACACACTTAGTTGTTCGGCAATGCCAGGGTCCAGGCAAACTAGCCGTTGTGCGCGGCCGCGTTTGCGCAACCGATCTCCCAGCACAAACCAGCTGGTGCTCAAAACATAGACCAGCAATACAGCTCCGCGTGAATAGGGCTCTTGAAACAGCGCAAACCCCAACATCAGCAATAGAAAGGGCATCACCGTGGTCACCACCAGCATGCTGGTGCGCTCGGCAGCCGGCAGGCTTGCCCCGCGGTAGATCCAGTGCGCGCACAGTAGGTAGGGCAATGTGCACCACAGCACTGTTTGCGCAAATTGAGGTGTCGCCCATTCCAGCCACATCAGCCCCCGGGCAATGGTGTAGCTCAGCACCAACGTGATGCAGCCCGCAAAAGACCATCCCAGCTGGGCGTTTTGTCGCCGTGCAATGGACGAGGCCAGCGTGCCGCGATCAGTGCGCGTAGGTCTTGGGGTGGATGCCGTGTACATAGGTTATTGTCATCCTTTAGACTGTACCAAGCATGGCACGATACCGCTGTGCCACAGCTATCACCATTTGCTTGTCACCAAAGCTTGACAGATAGCGTTCCCGGCTTGCATGCCCCATGCGGATTCTGAGTGCCGTGTCGCTTTGCAAACGGTCAAGGCTATTAGAGAGAGCGGCTTGACTGCACGCTGGTACCAGGAATCCGTTCACACCATCTTCAACCAACTCGCGCACGCCACCCACGTCGGTAGCAATAATGGGCAGACCAGCACACATCGCCTCGATGATAGAAAGCGGCAGGCCCTCGTATCGGGAACACAGCACAAATATGCCAGCTTGTGCCAGCAGTTGCGGCACTTGGTCGCTCAAGCCAAGACAGCCGACTTGTGCGTGCTTGGTTGGCGCTCCAGCCAGCACTCGAGCATGAAATTCGGGTGAGTCAGTTCCTTCGCCAACCAGCACTAGCCTAAATGGCATCCGGCATTCTTCAAATGACTTCAGCAGCAGATCATGATCTTTTGGTGACTGGCACGTGCCGCCATGATGACTGTTGTACTACTCTCAACCTTCGCACGGCACCCGTGATCCGGCATACCGTTGTGGACAGTCAGGCACCGATCTGGCCGAATTTTCAGTCTATCTATTCCAACCTGCTGGTCAGCGTTGGAAACAAATAGGTAGGCCGTACCCGCAATGTGTGAAAAAGCCCGTTCCACCCAGTACACCAGCGTGCTCTGAAGTGCTGTACGACCCTCCCCAAAACCCCAGCCGTGGACCGTATAGAGGCAAGGCAAGCGCTGGAGATACCCAGCCATACGGGCAATCATGCCTGCCTTGCTGCTATGGGCATGCAGCAGGTCAGGGCGTTCCGATCGAACAATTCTCAGGAAAGCCATAAGACAGCGAAAATCCCGAATTGGGTTGATGCTGCTTCTGAGTGTGGGCAAAACCGTGCTTGGGACTCCTTTTGCCAGAAGCGCTTGCCGAACCGGCCCGTCTTCTCCAAAAACCACAAATACATCAAAGCTCGTCTGCAATGCAGTGACCAGTGTCAGGACGTGGATGGGCGCACCAGCCCAATCCGCGTTGGTTGAAGCGATCAGTATCTTCTTGCGAACATCAGGCAACTGGCTTGGCATACGCCTGATGGTAAAGGTATTGCGGTGAAAATACCCGTTTGACTAGCGGGTCGAAGCGGCTCTTTCTTTGCAGTGAATCGTCTCATGTTCCTATTCGGTGCTTTCTGCTTGCTCACGCTGCCATGGCTCAATCCCTTTACCTTTGGGCCAACACCAGCCGTGGTTCCCTGGCTTTTCTCCATGGCATGTGCCGGGACAGTGCTGGGGATTGTTGGGGTGATCACAGCGACAACTGCGCCTGGCATGGACAGGCAGACGTGGGTGCGCGCCATAGCTGGTGCTTGGGTGATAGCCGCCCTGATTAGTGCTGCTATTGGATTAGTGCAGTATTTTGGCGACAGCGCCGCCCTGACCCCTTGGGTGAATGGCACCGAGTTGGGTGAAGCGTATGGGAATTTGCGTCAGCGCAACCAGTTTGCCACGCTCATGGCAATGGGTTTGGCGGCGCTAGTGTGGTGGGTGATGCAAGGCGCTTCCTGGCGGCTGGCCGTTGCAGCCGCTGTGCTGTTGGCAATGGGCAGCGTTGCGTCGTCATCGCGAACCGGTCTTTTGCAGTGGTTGTTGTGCATAGCAGTTGCTACGCAGTGCGGCGGGAACCGTCAATCGACTGTGCGGCGCGTGTTGCTGATCTCTGCACTGGTCTATGCGGTTGCCACCGTAGGCCTGCCGTGGCTGGCCGGGCTGGACCCAATGAACAGCGGTGCCTGGGCACGGTTGCGTGCAGGTGACGCGGCCTGCATGGGTCGCTTGACGCTATGGTCCAACGTGCTGCATCTCATCACCCAAAAACCGTGGCTCGGATGGGGTTGGGGCGAGTTGGGCCATGCCCAATTTGTTACCTTGTATCCCGGTCCGCGATTTTGTGACATTTTGGACAATGCCCACAATCTGCCACTGCATCTGGCCGTTGAGTTGGGGGCGCCGATTGCAGCCGCACTGTGCGGCGCCGGGCTCTGGGTCGTGATACGGGCCAAACCGTGGCGCGAAAAGGACCCAACACGGCAAATGGCATGGACAATCCTTGCGCTCATTGGTTTGCACAGTTTGCTGGAATATCCATTGTGGTACGGACCGTTTCAGATCGCAGTGGGGTTGTGTGCTTGGCTGCTCTTGAGGTCACCCAAGGCACCACCCCGGATTGCGTGGGTGGCTGCACTCATGTTGGCGGGTTGTGCCTATGCAGCATGGGACTATTGGCGCATCAGCCAGATCTACCTGCCGGTTGACGAGCGGTCTAGCTACTACCGGGACAACACGATGGACAAGCTCCGCAAATCGTGGCTATTTGAGAGTCAGGTGCAGTTCGCGGAACTAACCACCACAAACCTGACCGCAGATAGCGCCGAACAAATTTACGAACAAGCTTTGCAATTGCTGCATTTTTCGTCCGAGCCGCGGGTAATAGAAAAGTTGATTGAAAGCGCCACACTATTGGGACGGAATGACGATGCCGCCTACTATTTGCAACGATACAAGGCAGCGTTCCCTGACGCCTATGCGCGGTGGGCTGCGGCCTCAGCTGGCCACAAAGCTCCCTGACTTGCCGCCGTGTTTCTCCACCAAGCGCACACCGTTGATGGTCATGCCGCGATCCACCGCCTTGCACATGTCGTAAATGGTGAGCAGGGCAACCTGAACGGCGGTCAGTGCCTCCATTTCCACCCCCGTTGGGCCTACCGTTTCTGCTGTGGCCGTGCAGGTAACCAGTGCGGCCTGCGTGGCGCTGGCGGGCGCTACAACAAAGTCCATGGCAACGCGCGTCAGTGCGATGGGGTGGCACAGCGGGATCAAAGTGCTGGTCTGCTTGGCGCCCTGGATGCCAGCGATGCGGGCAATGCCCAACACATCGCCTTTTTTGGCGTTGCCTGATTCGATCAACGCCAGCGTGGCAGGCTGCATTTCAATGCACCCGGTGGCAATGGCAATTCGGCGGGTGGCAGGTTTCCCGGCGACATCAACCATGTGGGCTTGTCCTTGGGTGTCAAAATGGGTTAGTGTGGGCATGGATGGATTTGGTATGAAAATCAGGGAACTTTACCTGTGCTTTATACCCCCAGTGTTCTACTTGTACCCATTTGGCGGACGATATACAACATGTTGACAAACGCACCCCAGTTCTGGCGTGACCGCCTAACGGCCAGTGGTGTCCATTTTGGTGCCAGTTTGCTCATTGCCGCTTTTGCGGGCGCACTGGTGTTTGGTGTTTGGTACCCCTATCCCTATCGCGAAATTTCGGGCGGACGGGAGTTGTTTCTGCTCGTGGTCAGCGTGGATGTCATCCTTGGCCCGTTGATCACACTGGCAGTTTTCAACCGCGCCAAGCCTCGCAGGGAGTTGACGCGGGACCTTGCGGTGGTTGTGCTGCTTCAGCTGGGAGCGCTGGCCTATGGTTTGTGGACCGTCAGCATGGCCCGCCCGGTGCACATGGTGTTTGAGATTGACCGGTTTCGAGTGGTGCATGCTGTGGAAGTGCCGCCGGAGCTGCTGGATAAAACACCCGCAGGTATAGAGGCATTGCCTTTGCTGGGGCCGACCCTGTTGGCGGTGCGGCCCTTTAAGAGCAGCCAGGAAAGCATGGATGCCACCATGGCCGCCATACAAGGCGTTCCCTTGGGTGCGCGACCAGACCTGTGGGAGTCTTATGCGCAAGCAGTACCCGATGTGGTGAAGGCGGCCAAGCCCGTCAGCCAGTTGAAGAGGCGGTTTCCCACCCAGGCCGCCGACATCGACAGCGTGTTGGCCAGCGCCGGACGCCGCGCTGAAAGCGTGGTGTACTTGCCCCTGGTTGGGCGTAAGGCCTTTTGGACTGTCTTCCTGGACCCCTCCACGGCGCAAATCCTAGCCACCATGCCACTGGATTCATTTTGACTGTGAGTTATAAGAAAAATCGAGTGCTAGCCCTCGTCGCTGCTACACAAGCAGCTATGCTTGTTGTAGCAATCGGTGGTGTGACGGTGGCAACCGCCCAAGTCACCAGTGGTCGCCCGGCAGGCGCCTCGGCTGCCACTTTGCCCAATCTCGGTGATGGCACCGACATGACCCCCAGCGCCGAACGCCGGCTGGGCGACCGCATTGCGCGCGAGCTGTACCGCGACCCAGACTACGTGGATGATGCAATCCTCACGGAATACGTGCAAAGCATCTGGCAACCTTTGCTCGCTGCGGCGCGCCAGCGCGGCGAGATCACGCCCGAACAGGATGAAACCTATGCATGGGAGGTCATTCTGGGGCGGGACCGCACTGTAAACGCCTTTGCTTTGCCAGGGGCCTATATGGGGCTGCATTTGGGGCTGATTGCTGTTGTGACCAGTCGCGACGAATTGGCGTCGGTACTTGCCCATGAACTCAGCCACGTCACGCAGCGCCACATTGCGCGCATGATGACGCGCCAAAGTCAGCAGGCACCCTGGTTGTTGGGCGCCATGATTCTGGGCATATTGGCTGCGGGCAAGAGCCCCGATGCCGCCAATGCCATGATTGTGGGCGGTCAGGCGGTCGGCGTGCAGAGCCAGCTCAATTTCTCGCGCGATATGGAGCGCGAGGCCGATCGGGTGGGCTTTGGTGTCGCTACCCAGGCCGGTTTTGCTCCACAGGGTTTTGTGAGCATGTTTGCCAAACTGCAGCAGGCTTCCCGGTTGAACGACTCTGGTAATTTTCCGTACCTGCGCAGCCACCCATTGAGTACCGAACGCATGTCGGACATGCAGTCCCGCATCGCGCCGACCGGGGTTGCTCCGGTCACGCAGCCTGGGGTACGTCAGAACGTGCAGGAGGCTGATCAGGCCATGATGTCCGCACGGGCGGGTGTGTTGTCCAACCCGACCGTGGATGCCTTGCGAACCTGGTCATTACAGGCCGAACCCACGCTGCTCAGCAAGACCACTGCGGCGCAGCAGGCCGCCACGCTGTATGGGGCGACACTGGCTGCCATCAAACTGCGTGACCATTCGGCTGCACAGGGTTTCTGGCTGCGTTTGACCGAGGTGACTCGTAACGACACAGCAGCTGCGCGTTTGGCACGGTTGTTGGGAGTGGAGTTGGCGCTGGCCATGGATGACACTGCGCGCGCATCGCGCCTGCTGTCCCAGGGTAGTGCTGCTACCGGAATTCCGACCAGTCGTGCAGAGCTGTTCCTCGCGGCGCAAACCCGGCTGAAGGCTGCGACCTCGGCCACGGGCGCCCCGCCAGATTCATTACCGGTTCGCGATTTGTTAGCCGTAAGTCAAACCCTGCAAACCTGGGTGGCCGAACACCCCAAAGACGCCCAGGCATGGCAGTTGTTGGCCAGTATCTACGCCGCACAGGGCCGCACGCTCAGTTCCATACGGGCGCAGGCCGAGATCAATGTGGCGCAGCTGGACTACCCGGCAGCGTTGGCGCGCTTCAAAACGGCCCAGGACTGGGTTCGCAAACAAGGTACGGCCGTGGACCACTTCGAGGCGTCCATCATTGACACCCGCACCCGACAGGTGGAGCAATTAGTTCGGGAACAGGCGCTGGAGCGCTGAGTCAATAACGATGCCCAGCACGGAATAAAGCAGGGAGCCAATCAGCGCCGCGCCAAATCCCGCCACGGTGAAGCCGTCCAGAATGCCGGCCGCTGACCAGAACATCAGGGCGTTGATCACAAACAGGAACAACCCCAGCGTCACCACCGTTACCGGCAGAGTCAGGATTACCAGAATAGGCCGCAAAACCGTGTTGAACAGCCCGATCACCAGCGCAGCAATCAGTGCTGCCGAGTAACTTTTGATTTCCACGCCGCTGTACAGATAGGCGACCAGCAGCAGGGATGCCGCGCTTAGCAGCCATTTGGTAATGAGTTTCATGGGGTATGCGTATCACTGTGGGTTTGTGGGGCCGCCAGGGTTGACAGTTTTTCCTGGTACATGACGCGGATTGCACATTCCAGATCGGTGGCGAAAAGTTTGCAGTCAAAGAGTGGGGAGCTTTCAGCGATGGCTCTTAACTGGTGACGGAGCAGGTCAAGCGCATCTGTGTCGCAGGCAAACCGCTTGGCAATGTTCACGTACTCCGCCTCGCTGTTGGCAATCCACTCGGTCAAACGGACACATTCCAACATGGACACACCTTGCAGTGAGAGCATGGTTGCGCCACGAAGCGTAATGGTTGGCACGCCCATCCACAGCGCAAATGCCGTGGTTGTGCCGCCAGGATACGGGAAAGTATCGAGCAGGATATCGATTTCACGGTGGGCTTCAAGGTATTCTTCCCAACCCATTGCCCCAAACAAATCCACGCGGGTCAAGTCGATGCCCGCCCGCGTCATGTCTGCGCAGAGCTTGTTGGCAATGGTGGCACTGTCCAGGGCCTTGTTTTGAATCCGTAAGCGGGATTGTGGAACGGATTCCAAGACGTTGGCCCACACCCGCAGCACTTGGCTATTGATCTTGGCAGCCTGTTGAAAGGACCCGAAGGTCATATAGTTTTTGGATTTGCATGGAGTTGGTGTTACGGGGATTGGGCGTGTTGTGCGTGGAGTTGTCATGCATAGCCGCGTACTGGGTAGGCGAATAACTTTTTCGCTGAACCACTCATCCGAGTCTTTGGGTACGCATGCAGCGTCTGCAATGATGTAGTCCATCGTTGTCAGGCCGGTACTGGCGAAGTAGCCCAGCCAGGCGACTTGCACCAGGGCAGGTTTGCGCGCAAAAACCGGCAATCTTGCATCACCTGTATGTCCGCTCAAATCAAAGAGTACATCGATTCTTTGTTCCCGCACCAGGTCCGCGACAGCGGCGTGGTTCAGATGTTGTACATCGTGCCATTCAGAAAACAGTGTCCTGAATGTTGCGGTTGGTGCGTCATCCAACTGGTTATTGGAAAAAGCGACCAAATGGAATCGGGTTTTGTCAATTTGCTCCAAGATGCCGACAAGAAAGTGGTACACCGGGTGTTCTCTAAACTCTCCAGAGACAAAACCAACACGCAGAACCTTGGTGTCAATGTCAACAACCTCCGCTGGCAGGGTTGGTAGTGGTAGATAGGTGCTTTCGGCCACACGGGCGAATTGTTGAGCCGCTTCTTTATACGACCGGTTCAGTTCTATCGCGGTATGGCTCAAGTTAAGCAGCAGCAACGAGTGCGCAGGGAGGTAGTCCGGCTTGTGCTTGATTGACTGATCCAATAGTTCTACTGCTGCGCGCGCATTTCCATTTCGCGTGTAAAAGTAGCCTCGGTGGTAATCGACTTCGTGGGACACCGATGGATCCGCTGCCTGCGCCATTTCAAAATAGGGACGGGCCTCATCTTCGCGTTCGAGTCGGCACAGTGCGGCCCCAAGCAACATGTTGATCGACGCGTCTTTGACGCCCCGTGCAACTGCCACCATGAGATGGTCCACCATGCCTTGAAAGTCAAAAACATCGGTACATGCTTTGGCAAGCATGAGACGGTAGTCGGTATTGTCTGGGCAAAGGCGCACTTGCTCTTCCAAAAACTCCTTGGCTTCTTTCGGCCGCCCTTGTTGCCGCAGTATTCGTACGACGTCTTCGCAGGCTCTTGTGAAATCCGGTTTCAAACCCAGGGTGGATTTGAAATGCTTCTTCGCGCCTTCAAGGTCGGTTTGTGTTTCACAGATCTCACCCAGTAAATAGAACGCTTCGAATACTTCCGGGTCGGTGTTGACTGGATTTGTGGCGCGCTTTAATACGATGCGGGCTTCAGCTAGTCTGCCCTGTTCTTTTAAAACATATCCAAGGCAAATCAAAGTCCGCGTGTCGTCCTTTTTATGGTCCAGAGCCTCACGAAAACAGGCTTCTGCTGCATCCAACTTTTCGTCTGCCAGAAATGCGTTACCTTTGGTTCTCAAGCTGTCCACGTATTCCAGGTTGATTACGGGTGCTGGCTGTGGCGTATTTTGACCAGTCAGCGTATCCAGCCGACGCTGCAAGGCTTGGCGAAATCGATCAAGCATGGGTTTGCTACTGGGCACGAAGGTTAATCAGAATCCAGGACGCCAACGTATCTGCCAGCTTTTGGTCGTAACCCGCATCCTTCAAGTCCCATTTGAAAGCATTCAGAAGCTTAGCGGTTTTGTAGAAGTTCAATATCTCTTCTTGTTTGAATTGCTTAATTCGCTTAAGCATCTTCTCTTTGGCATAGTTGACCTTAGACTGACGTTTGGTGTCACCCAGCTTGGGGTCATTGGGCACAAACTCAGTGACCAACTTGGCCAGTTCCGAACCAAATGCTTCAGCATTTTTTGCGCTCAACCAATTAAACATGTGAATTTCCAGTTTGACATCACACTCCCCGACATGGGGGAACAGTTCATTCTAAGCGGCTATGGACCTCATGTTGAGGGATGCTTAATCGTTGGGGCTTTGTGCGTATATAGAATGTGTGTTGCCGCTCTTCATAGCGTTTTCAAATACTTGCAGGAGTGATTCGTTTTGGGAATCTTGATTGAAACCATCAACGGTATTTTTACTCGTCGACGGGCTGAGCAGCTTCCGGTCGTGACCGAAGCTACAAACTTGCCTTCGTCAGACAAGGTTCTCAACGTTGGCGGGAACAGCAAGTTGATACCGATCCCTGCCTATTTCGATGGGTGGCAACATGACCTTTTGGATATTGATGATCGCGGCAATCCGGACCTGGTTTGCGATGCCAGGGAGCTTATGTCGTTGGAGCCGGGTCAATATGACGCGGTGTATTGCTCGCACAACCTGGAACATTACTATCGCCACGAAGGGTTAAAAGTGTTGCAGGGTTTTGTGCATATATTGAAAGATGATGGATTTGCCGAAATTCGTGTGCCCGACATTGCCAAAGTCATCGCAGCCGTGCAAGAGCGGCAGCTCGATCTGGATGACGTTTTGTATGTGAGTCCGGCTGGTCCGATATCGGCACACGATGTGATGTACGGGCTTCAGTCAGAAATTGTCAGCAGCGGACAAGATTTCTATGCACACAAAACGGGTTTTACTAATAAGTCGCTGATGAAGTTTTTGTCGCAAGGTGGTTTTCGGCATATCTTCTTGGCCGAAGGCGTGGAACTGGCGGTTCATGCGCTGGCATTCAAGACAGAACCCACCGCAAGACAACGCGCGCTGCTGGATTTGCCGCCACCCTAGATGGCGTACATCCACATCACCGATCTGGAGCTGGCCATCAACTACTGGCGCCAGCACGAACCTTCGGTTGATGGCATTTCGCTGCCGGGTCATACCCGCGTACTGGCAGAAATTTACGCCCATATGGTTTATTCACGGGTAACGCGTGTTGACGAGAAATATGTGCCCGAAGCGGCGTTATCAGCATGGCGCCTTTGGTACGCCACCACCCCCGACACCCCTTGCATTGCTATTTGTTCCACCAGCCAGGGTGATGCCGTGTGCAAGGGCTGCGGGCGCACGTTTGAGGAGGTACAGCTTTGGCCGCAAATGACTCCGGTGGAAAAGCGAGCCGCCTGGCGACGCATTACGGACGAGGGGACGGCCTGGCGCTTCAACAAATATGCCGAGCGGGCCGTTGAAGGGTTTGGTGCACTATCAAATCAATAGCTGGTTAGGCTTATTTGACGAGGGCTAGCACCTATTTCCAGCGTATGGGTTCCAGGTCTACCGTAGTTTTTTCATCTCCCAGTGTCAGCACGCTTTCCTGGATAGTGGCTTGCAATTGCATACTGCGCTGCGCCAACTTGGCCAGTGACTGGGATGATTCCGTGGGCACCCGCCAGACCTGCAGGCGGTCCATGCGGGTGAGTTTGTTCTCAATGCCTTTCCACCAGACTTCGGCCGCATGGGCAAAACAGTACACCACTACCTGGTCGGCTTTCTGGCAGGCTTTGTTCAGCGGTTTGTCTTCGGGTTGGCCGACCTCGATCCACAGGCGTTTGCGGCCGGTATAGTCGGTCAGGGAAACGTCCGGATCTTCGGGGTCTGACAAGCCCGCGCCAAACGCCAGGGTGCCGTCGCCGTTGCACACGTCCTGTAAGGCATGGGCGTGCAGGGCCAACGCGGCCAAGCGGATCATCATGCGCTCATCGGTCTCGCTGGGGTGTCGTGCCAGCATCAGCGCGTGGTCGGCGTAATAGCCGTGGTCAATGTCTGCAATTTGCAGATTGACCTTGAAGATAGTGGATTTAAGGGCCATGGCTCAGGCGATCAGACTCGGCGTGCGAGTTCAGCTGCCTTGCCGGTGTAGCTGGCTGGCGTCATGGCCAGCAGGCGGTCTTTCTCGGATTGCGGCAGCTCCAGGCCGTCGATAAAGCCCTGCATCAGTTCCCGCGTCATGGCGGCGCCCCGGGTGAACTTCTTCAATTGCTCGTAGGGTTGGGGTAGGCCAAATCGGCGCATCACGGTCTGGATGGGCTCGGCCAACACTTCCCATGAAGTGTCCAGATCTTTGGCAATGGCTGCCTCGTTGATCTCCAGCTTGTTCAAACCGGTTAACAGTGACTGGTAAGCCAGCACAGCGTAGCCTACCGCCACACCCATGTTGCGCAGTACGGTGGAGTCGGTCAGGTCGCGCTGCCAGCGGCTGATGGGCAACTTTTCGCTCAGGTGCTTGAGTAAGGCGTTGGCCAGACCTAGGTTGCCTTCGGCATTTTCAAAGTCAATCGGGTTGACTTTGTGCGGCATGGTGCTGGAGCCCACTTCGCCATCCTTGAGCTTTTGTTTGAAGTACCCCAGGCTCACATAGCCCCAGACGTCACGCGACCAGTCAATCAGGATGGTGTCGGCACGGGCAATGGCATCGAACAGCTCGGCCATGTAGTCATGCGGCTCGATCTGGATGCTGTAGGGCTGGAAGGTCAGGCCCAAGCCCAGGGGCTCGGGTGTTTCGATGACCTTGCGGGCAAAGGCCTCCCAGTCAAAGTCCGGCCAGGCTGACAGGTGGGCGTTGTAATTGCCCACAGCGCCATTCATCTTGCCCATGATCTTGATAGCGGCAATCTTTTCGCGCGCGGCCGCGAGACGCACTACCACGTTGGCAATTTCCTTACCCACCGTGGTCGGGCTGGCAGTCTGGCCGTGGGTGCGGCTGAGCATGGGCACCTCGGCAAACGCGTGGGCCATGCCGCGCAGCTTGGCGATGACCGCGTCCAGCGCCGGTAGCAGTACCAAGTCGCGTGCGCCCTTGATTTGCAGGGCGTGACTGGTGTTGTTGATGTCCTCGCTGGTGCAGGCAAAGTGCACAAATTCCTGGGTTGCCAGCAGCTCTGGGCGGGCTTCAAACCTGGATTTGATCCAGTATTCCACTGCCTTCACGTCGTGGTTGGTGGTCTTCTCGATCGTTTTGATGGCCTCGCCATCCGCTTCCGAGAAGTTTTTGATCAAACCAAGCAAGTAAGTACGTGCTCCCGGTGTCAACGGCTTGAATTCCTTAAAGCCGGCGTCACTCAAGGCAATGAACCAGGCTACTTCAACCTGAACACGGCGGTGCATATAGCCTTGCTCGCTCATCAAGGGACGCAGTGAGGCCAACTTGGCGGCGTAGCGGCCATCCAGGGGGGATAGGGCGGAAATGGAGGAAAAACTCATGTCCGAATTGTAGGTTGTACGCCACCATTGGCCTCCAAAGTGCGGGTTTGCTCCCTCAATAGCTAGAATGAAGCTCCCTGAAACAACAGAGCGCCCATGAAATTACTCGGATCCACCTCCAGCCCCTATGTCCGCAAAGTGCGCGTTGTCATGGCGGAGAAAAAGCTGGACTACACCTTCGTGTCTGAAGATGTGTGGAGTGCCGACACAACCATTTCCGAGTCCAATCCTTTGGGCAAGGTACCGTGCCTGATCATGGAAGGGGCGGAGGCCCTATTCGATTCGCGCGTCATTGTGGAGTACCTGGACACCCTATCACCGGTGGGCAAGTTGATTCCACCCGTAGGCCGCGAGCGTGCCGAGATCAAGACCTGGGAAGCCCTGGCCGACGGCCTGATGGACGCTGCCATATTGGCGCGCCTGGAAGCCACCTGGATCGGGCGCACCAAGGCGCAACGCAGCCAGGCCTGGATTGACCGTCAGCTTGTCAAGGTCAACGCGACGGTCAAGGCCATGAGTCATGGCCTGGGAGACAAGTCCTTTTGCGGTGGCGTTCATTTCAGTCTGGCTGATGTGGCCGTGGGCTGTGCATTGGGCTACCTGGATTTCCGTTTTCCACAGATCGACTGGCGCACCGAATACCCCAATCTGGTCCGTTTGCACGACAAGCTGATACAACGCGTCAGCTTCGCAGAAACGATTCCGAGCTGATACAGCGGGTTTTCCCGCGCCGCGCAGGTGCAACATTACTTGCATTTCTCACACCACTTTACATTTTTGAACTTCCCAAGCGGTGCACTTGGTACTAAAGTGCATGGCTCATGGCGACCACGTTCAAGACTGTTTACAAATGCCGCGAATGCGGGGCAACCAGCTATCAGCGGGTAGTTGACCGCGCGCCCAATGGTGTTTTGCAGGCGACGGGCGAATACCGTTGTACGGGTTGCCGCAACATATTTGCATCGCTGCGTGCCTGGTGGGAACCCCGGCGCCAGCTCGATTTTCAGTCCAGCAGCTTTCCCGGTTAGTGCTTATCAGGCCCCGCGGGATGACGGCTGTACTCGGAATCGACCACTTCAACGTACAAACCGCCTCCGCGTCGCACTATAGCTGCAAGGTCTTCATGGGAATCAATCGGGAAGTGGCGCTTTTCCATCAGAGGAAAACGAAGGGGCAGGTGGAGTGAGTGGGTGGGTTCGGGATTTCGCATCGGCAGATCGCCACAGAGGTGCCACTCTTGCGTCCGCAAGGTGCCTGCTAGCATTGTCATCATGCACGCCCACGACCCAACCCCCGCCTTTTTGTCCAAAATCTGCATTCGCAGCGACCTGTTGACACACCTATCCGGCCTGCCACGCCCCTGGGTGTTTACCAATGGTGTTTTTGACGTGCTGCACAGAGGCCATGTCATGTACCTGGCGCAGGCCCGGTCGCTGGGTGGCAGCCTGATCGTGGCGCTCAACACCGACGCCTCGGTGCGCCGGCTGGGCAAAGGCGAAGATCGCCCGCTGAACCAGGAGATGGACCGGGCCATTGTCATGGCCAGCCAGCAGTGCGTTGACTTGGTTACTTGGTTTGATGAGGACACCCCGGTCCAGATCATTGCGGAGATACGACCGGACATTCTGGTCAAAGGCGGTGACTACGACATGGATGTGCTACCGGAAACCGCGCTGATGCATACCTGGGGCGGACGCGCCCAAGCGCTGCCTTTTGTTGAAGGCTATTCAACCACCCGCCTACTGCAGCGCATCCGTGCAAGCAACTAGGCGGCCTGTGGCGCGGATGCGGCAGCAAAAACCACCTCCCACAAGGCCAGCCCAGCAGCGCGTTCGTGGGCGACCGAAGCCGCCTCAATCTGGGTGGTTTCTTCATTGAGGCGGGCACGGTGCTGGATTTGGCGCAGGCTGCGGTAGGCCTGTGCGGCTTCATCGCCTACCGGTGCTGGCAGCAGCCCGCAGGCTTGGGCACGTTGCAGCAGAGCAATATTGCCGGCATTAGCCAGCAGTTCAGGATGGCGGTAGCCTTGGGATAGCACCAGAAACTGAACCGCAAACTCGATGTCCACCATGCCGCCGGGACTGTGTTTGATGTCGAACAGCGCCCCGCGCACCGGGTGAGCACTGCGCACTTTGTCGCGCATGTTGTCAATTTCTGCGAGCAACCCCTGGTTATTCCGCTCGGCGCTGATCACGGCTTCGCGCATCGCATCAAAGCGGGCCTGCAGCGCGGCATCGCCCAGTACACAGCGGGCCCGGGTCATGGCCTGGTGTTCCCAAGTCCATGCCGTATTGCTGCCACGCTGCTGTTGATAATTCGAATAGGCATCGAAACTGGTGACCAAGAGCCCTGAATTGCCGTTGGGGCGCAAGGCCGTGTCGATTTCGTACAAGTCCCCTTCGCCGGTCTTGACGGTGAGCCAGTTGATCAGCTTGCGCACCAGGGCTGCGTAGACTTCGCCGGCTCGGTCATCCGGGTCGTCGTAGACAAACACAATGTCCAGATCACTGCCATAGCCCAACTCCTTGCCACCAAGTTTTCCGTAGGCAATGATGCCAAAGCAGCATTCCGGCTGGTGGCGGTTCTTCAGCCGTTCCCAGCACCAGCGGGTGGTAACGCGCAATACCACTTCGGCCAGGGCGCTGAGGTCATCCGCAACCTGTTCTACTGTTAGGCGTCCTTCCACGTCGCGCGCCAGAATGCGGAACACATCCGCATGGTGGGCGCGGCGTAGCAAGTCAAGCAGGGCCTCATCGTCATCTTCGCCGCTGCTTTGCAAGGCACTGCGTCGTCGTTCCAGTTCCTGCTCGAAATCAGCGGGGTCAAACCGTTCCTCGAACAGGGCGTTGCCTGCCAGTTCGTCGATGACGCCGGGGTGTTTGAGCAGGTAGCGCGCAGGCCAGCGAGCAGCGCCCAGCATGTGCAGAAGGCGCTCATGCACAACAGGGCGCTCCAGTAGCAAAGCCAGATAACTCTCGCGCCGCAGCAGGGGTTCAATCCAGTCGGCCAGCCGCACTGCGGCGTCTTCACTGACACGGCCCTCGGCCAACCATTGCGCTGTGCGTAGTACCAGCCGGGCCAAGCGTGCGCGGGATTCTTCGCGCAGGGCCAAGACGCGGGGGTGGTGACGCCAGCTCGCCACCCGCTCATGGAAACGCCCAGTGAGTGGGGCCAGTAGGGCGTCGAAGTCGTTAGTGCCTGGTGAAGCCGCTGCCGCACCACCACAGCCTTTGCATTCTTTCGGGGCACCACCGAGCAGGGCGTCAAACTCCTGGGCGACCAGTTCACGGTGGCGGTCAAGCTCACCCAGAAAGGCGCAAGTTCCTTCAAAGCCCAGCGTGTGGGCAATCCATTCCAGCTCAGGATCAGCCGTGGGCAGCAGGTGGGTCTGCTGGTCGTCCAGGTACTGGATGCGGTGCTCCACCTGGCGCAAAAATACATACGCCTGGGCCAATGCTTCGGCCGTGGCCTGCGGCATCAGGCCAGCCTGGGCCAATCGCTTCAGAGCGCTCTGCGTGGGACGGGTGCGCAACTCGGGGAACTGGCCACCTCGCACCACCTGCAGCAGTTGTACGGTGAATTCGATCTCGCGGATACCGCCGCGCGAGAGTTTGACGTCGTTGTTGCGCTCGGGCTTGCCGGCGCTGCGCTTGGTGGCGTGGTCGCGGATCTGGCGGTGCAGCACGCGCAGGGCATCAAAGACGTTGTAGTCCAGGTAGCGCCGGAACACAAAAGGCATCACCACGCTGCGCAGGCTTAGCGCGCAGGCCGATCCAATCGACTGCGTGGGGGCCACCACCCGGCTCTTGAGCCAGGCAAAACGCTCCCACTCGCGCCCCTGAACGTGAAAATACTCTTCCAACGCCCCCAACGAAACCACGGGAGGTCCAGAGTTACCGTTGGGGCGCAGCGCCAAGTCAACCCGAAAGACAAAGCCATGCTCCGTGGTGTCGCCTACCAGCGCATAAATGGCCTTGACTTGCTTGCCGAAGTATTCCTGGTTGGATACGCGGTTTCTGCCTTCGGCATTGCCGCCGGTCTCGCCATCCTGGTCGTAGATATAGATGAGATCAATGTCGCTGGATACATTGAGTTCACGTGCACCAAGCTTGCCCATGCCGACAATACACAACTCGGCTCGCATGCCCTGTGGCGTATGTGGTGCGCCATGTTGTGCGTCCAGTGTTTTGCAGCTCTCGTGGTAAGCCGTATCCAGGGCAAATTCGGCCAAGTCGGTCATGACACCGGTTACGGCGGACAGGGAGGCACCTTCGTTGCAATCCAGGTGGATGAGCCGCTCAACGACCAGTTGGCGCACAGTGCGCAGACCACTGCCCACATCGTTGCCATTGGCCAGCAAGCCTTCGTACAGCGCCTGCATGCTGGCCCGTGTGGGTGTGCCCGCCGGGAGTAGGGTTAATTGCTGGGCGTAGCGTCGGCGAATACGTTGGCTGAAGCGGGAACCATCGCTCAGATCCTGGTGTCCATTGCGGGTCATAATTCCTGACATGGTGTTCCGATTGCGATGACTGAATTGACTCCCAACCCCTCTCCCTTGCTCAGGGTCGGCGCATTCGCTGTGCGCGCAGCTTTTTGGTTGGTGGCATCCGTCTGGATAGTGTTAATCATGGTCTGGGGCGCACTGCATTTCGTGATTGTGCCGCGAATCGCAGAATTCCGTCCGACGCTGGAGCAGCAAGTGTCCCGTGCGTTGGGCGTGACCGTGCGGGTGGGGGACATCGTCGCCCGCTCCAACGGTCTGATCCCTTCGCTCGAACTCAACGATGTCCGGTTGTTGGATGCACAGGGGCGCGAAACCCTCAGGCTGCCGCAGGTGTTGGCGGCGCTCTCGGCCCGATCCATTATGGGAATGGGAATCGAGCAGATCACTGTAGACCACCCAGAGCTGGCCGTTCGCCGCTCTGTGGATGGGCGTATCTGGGTGGCGGGTATCCCTGTATCCAGTACGGATAATGCGGACAGCACAGCTGCTGATTGGGTGTTCTCACAGCCCGAGCTGGTGATTCGCCACGGTACCGTCACATGGACGGATGAATTGCGCAATGAGCCCACTATCGCGCTGACTGATGTGGACTGGGTTCTGCGCAATCAGCACCGGTCCCACTCCATGCGCCTGGACGCCAACCCGCCTGCACACTGGGGTGGACGTCTGAGCGTGGCCGGCATTTTCCGTCAGCCATTGCTGTCACGCAGTGCTAGTCGGTGGCGTGAATGGCAAGGGCAGTTATTTGCAACATTTGCACAGGTCGATCTGGCCGAGTTGCGTCGCTACGCCGACCTGGGGGTGGATCTGGCCCAGGGCGCTGGTTCAGTGCGTGCCTGGGTGGATGTGAGCCGCGGCGTCGTGACAGGCGCCACTGCCGACTTGGCGTTGGATGACGTCATGGTCACACTCAGCCCCAAACTGGAGCCTCTGGCACTGCGTGGAGTTACCGGCCGTCTGGGTGCCCGTCGGCTGGATGGTGGTGGCGAAGTTTCTACCCAGGCCTTGCAGTTTGAGACTGCGGATGGCTTGCACTGGCCCGGCGGCAACGTGCGGCTATCGGTGTTCGATGCAGACCTGCGCAAACCCGCGCGTGGCGAACTGGTGGCCGACCGCCTGGACCTGGCTGCCCTGTCGCAAATTGCCCAGCGGTTGCCACTGGCAGAGAAGGTCCGCACCGCCTTGCAGCAACTCGCGCCCAAGGGGCTGGTAGAGCATTTGCAGGCCACCTGGCAGGGAACCATGGAGCAGCCCAGCCGCTACACCGCCAAGGGCCGCGTGACCCAACTGGAACTTGCCGCACGGGCAACAGCGGGTGAGACCAGACCCGGCTTCAAAGGGGCGGACATTGACTTCGACCTGAACCAGAGCGGTGGCCGGGCCACAGTGGCGGTCAAGGACGGCAGCATGGATTTGCCAGGTGTGTTTGAAGACCCGCTGCTGCCCTTTGACCAACTCAGCACCGATGTGCAATGGAAGCTGGACGGCACCCAGATCAGCCTGACCCTGCCCAATCTGCGTTTCGGCAATGCCGACGCCCAGGGCGAGGCCCAAGTCAAATGGCAGACGGTGGATGGTGCCGCAAGCGCCAAGCGTTTTCCAGGATTGCTGGACTTGCAGGGGAGCCTGAGCCGGGCCGATGGCACCAGGGTCCACCGCTATTTGCCATTGGGCCTGCCCAAAGACGTGCGTGACTACGTGCGTGAAGCGGTAACAGCAGGTACGGCAACGGGCGTCAAATTCAAGGTCAAGGGCAATCTGCATGACTTTCCCTACACCACGCCAAAGCAGGGGGACTTCCGCATATCGGCCGACATGCACGACGCTACCTTTGCCTATGTGCCGTCTTTCCTGCTGGACAAGGGCAGTCTGCAGTGGCCGGCACTGACCCAACTCTCGGGCGAACTGGTGATTGACCGCGCCGTGCTGCAGGTCAAGGGTGCGCACGGCAATGTAGCCAATACTGCGGGCCTGCGCGTTACCAAGGTCGACGGTGTGGTGGACAGCCTGTACGGTGGCGCCACGGTTACCGTCACCGCTGCGGCCCAGGGGCCGCTGACCGACATACTCGGCGTGGTCAATGGTTCTCCGTTGGGCGGCTTGATGGGCAAGGCGCTGGACCATGCCAGTGCCGCAGGGGCGGCGGACTACCGTTTCAAGTTGGCCTTTCCGATTGCGGCGGTGGACCGGGCCACCGTGCGAGGCACTATTGCCCTGGCGGGGAACGAATTGCAGGTTACTCCGGATACGCCGCACCTTGCGCGCATGCGTGGCAATATTGCGTTTTCGGAAACCGGGTTTTCCGTAGCCGGTGTGCAGGCTCGCGCCTTGGGGGGTGATGTGCGCATTGACGGTGGGCTGACCGCGCTCTCTGGCAGCGCGCCCGCAGGAAACAAATCGTCTGCACCCCCGGTGCTGCGTTTGCAAGGCACTGCAACTTCCGACGGTTTGCGCCAGGCCAAAGAGTTGGGGTTTGCGGCGCGGCTGGCGCAGTACGCTAACGGCTCGGCTGCGTACACAGCCACACTCGGGTTGCGCGGCAAAGTTCCGGAATTGCAGATCAACAGCAACTTGGTGGGCATGGCCTTGACCCTGCCCGCACCCTTTGCCAAATCGGCGGAGGCAACCCTGCCAGTGCGGCTCGATATTGCAGCGGTGCGCCCCATCGCCGGCAGCGAGGGCACGGCGCGCCAGCAAGACCAGTTGCTACTGGACGTAGGAAAACTGCTCAACCTGATTTATGTGCGCGACGTGTCCGGTGCCGATGCCCGGGTGCTGCGCGGCGCCATTGGTGTGGGGCTGGCCGCCGAC
Organism: Candidatus Aalborgicola defluviihabitans; assembly: GCF_016705985.1. Classification (NCBI taxonomy): domain Bacteria; kingdom Pseudomonadati; phylum Pseudomonadota; class Betaproteobacteria; order Burkholderiales; family Comamonadaceae; genus Allorhodoferax (SeqCode); species Candidatus Aalborgicola defluviihabitans. The sequence goes on along the minus strand of NZ_JADJKN010000002.1, from coordinate 696,540 downwards.
GAATCTGCCCCTTTGCCAACTGAAGGTGTGGTGGCCAACATCAACCTGGCCAGTCTGGACATGGATGCCTGGTCCAGCGTCCTGTCCCGCGCCGCCGGGGCCGACCTGTCGCCCGCCAACATCACCAGTCCCGCCAATCAGGTGAGCATCGGCTACCTGCCCACCAGCCTGGCAGTGCGCGCACGGGAGCTGACCGTGGGCGGGCACAAGCTCAACAACTTGGTGATTGGTGGTGGCCGCGACGGTACGCTGTGGCGGGCCAATATGGATGCCTCCGAGCTCAATGGTTACGTCGAGTACCGCCAGCCGTCGGGCGCCAACGCCGGGCGTCTGTACGGTCGCCTGGCCCGGCTGGTGATCGCACCCAGCGCCGCACAGGATGTGGAAAGCGTGCTCGACGAACAACCCGCCAGCATCCCCGCGCTGGACATTGTGGTGGACGACCTGGAACTGCGGGGCAAGAAGCTGGGCCGAATCGAGATCGACGCTGTCAATCTGGGTGCCTCGGCCAGCGCCGCCGCACGGGATGTGCCACGTGAATGGCGCCTCAACCGCTTCAACATCTCCACCCCCGAAGCCGTGCTGACTGCCAGCGGCAACTGGACCGACCTCAACCCAGGCGCCGGTGCACCCGCGCCGCGCAGCATCAAGGAACGCCGGCGCACGGTGATGAACTTCAAGCTCGACATTGCGGACTCGGGCGAACTGCTCAACCGTTTCGGCATGAAGGGCGTGGTGCGCAAGGGGCGGGGCCTGGTGGAAGGTCAGGTTGCCTGGCTGGGTTCGCCCATCACGCTGGACTACCCCAGCCTGGGCGGGAACTTCAACATCAATGTGGAAAACGGGCAGTTCCTCAAGACCGACCCTGGCATCAGCAAACTGCTCGGCGTGCTCAGCCTGCAGTCGCTGCCACGGCGCCTGACACTGGATTTTCGCGATGTGTTCAGCGAAGGCTTTGCCTTTGATTTTTTTCGCGGCGATGTGTCCATTACCCAGGGTATTGCCCGCACCAACAACCTGCAGATGAAGGGCATCAACGCCGCCGTGTTGATGGAGGGGCAGGCCGACATCGCCCACGAGACGCAGGCCATCAAGGTGGTTGTGGTGCCGGATATCAATGTCGGCGGTGCCTCGTTGCTGGCGTCCGCCATCAACCCGGTGGTGGGGCTGAGCACCTTTCTGGCCCAACTCATCCTGCGCCGCCCGTTGATGGAGGCGGCCACGCAGGAATTTATGCTCGACGGCACCTGGACCGATCCCCGGGTGACCAAACTTAATCGCAAGTCGGCTTCGGCTCCCCCTGCCGCACCTGCTCTCCCAGCGAGCCAAACCCAGGAGTCATCCAAATGAAGGTTGCAGCTATCCAGATGGTGTCCACTGGCATTCTGTCCGAGAACCTGGTGCAGGCCCAAAGTCTGTTGGAGCAGGCGGCACAGATGGGCGCCGAACTGGCCATCCTGCCGGAGTACTTTTGTCTGATCGGACAGCACGACAGTGACAAGCTGGCCATACAGGAGGCGTATGGCAGCGGACCCATTCAAGAGTTTTTGTCGGATACGGCGCGCCGGCTGGGCCTGTGGCTGGTGGGCGGTACCTTGCCGCTCTGTGCGTCGCAGCCGGACCGGGTTTTCAACAGTTCACTGGCTTTCAACCAGCAGGGCGTGTGCGTGGCGCGCTACGACAAAATTCACCTGTTCCGTTTTGACAATGGAGTCGAGTCCTACGACGAATCCAGGGTATTGCAACGCGGCTCACAGCCGACCCGGTTTGCCCTGCCCTCGCGTGACGGCCACACTTGGCAGGTGGGCTTAAGCGTGTGCTACGACCTGCGCTTTGCGGAGTTGTATCGGAGCTATGCGCAGGATGGTGTTGACTTGATTTTGGTACCCAGCGCCTTCACCCACACCACCGGCCAGGCCCACTGGGAGGTGCTGTTGCGTGCCCGTGCGATTGAGAACCTGGCTTTTGTGGCCGCCGCCGCCCAGGGCGGAACCCACCCTAACGGTCGGCGCACTTGGGGGCAGTCGGTGTTGATTGATCCCTGGGGGCAGGTGCTGGCGCAGCAGGCACAAGAGCCCGGTGTGGTTTGCGGCGAGCTGGACTCTGCGCGTCTGGCGCAATGCCGATCGCAACTGCCAGCGCTGCAGCACCGTGTGCTCTGACAGGTGTGGCGGTGGTAGTTTTAATTTACTATTGAATTGATAGCTGTATACGCATATCCGACGAGGGCTAGTGTGTTTTTTTATCTGAAGAATCGGGAGAAGACTCAGCGGCATCGATATCCGGCAGTTCGCCATTTTTACGACCCGAGAACATGGTCCACCAGATGATTCCAACCAGTATCAGCCCCGCGCCCAGGGCTTCCAGAAATAACAATGACATGAAACGGCTCCTGGCTTATGGGGCAATGGCGCTGATTGTAGGAACTCTGGTGGCCTGCGGCAGTGCGCCGATCAGTGTCCCGACGCCGGGTGAGGATGTGCGCACGCCGCCGTCGCAAGGGGTGGGATCGGTGCCCGGAACGCTCTACCGGACCAAGAGTCGCTGGGTGCCCGCTGCCTGGTCTGATTTGCCCGGCTTGGCCGACGACGCCCTGTTTGATGCCTGGAACGCATGGCTCAAGGGGTGTGAGCGCCCCGGTGGCCCGTTTGCACCCCTGTGCGGCGATATCCGCCGACTGAGCATTGGTAGCGCGGACGAGCAGCGTGCCTGGATGCAGGAGCGCCTGCAACCGTACCGCGTGGAATCACCGCAGGGTGAAACCACAGGTTTGCTGACAGCCTATTACGAGCCAATGATGCAAGCCAGCCGCTTGCCCGCTAATGGTTTTGGCGTGCCCCTGTACGGACCACCAGCGGGGCTAGCCCAGCGCAAGCCCTGGTACTCGCGCCAGGAGATCGACACTCTGCCCGAGGCCCAGGCCGCCTTGCAGGGGCGTGCTATCGCTTATATGGCCGACCCGGTAGACGCCCTGATGCTGCAGATTCAGGGCTCCGGGCGTCTGCGCATCTCCCAGCCCGATGGTAGCCAGCGTTGGGTCCGCTTGGCCTATGCCGGCACCAACGACCAGCCCTACCGCAGCGTGGGCCGTTGGTTGCTGGACCAGGGCCTGGTCAAAGATGCCTCCTGGCCCGGTATCAAAAGCTGGCTGGCGCAGAACCCGCAGCGCCAGCAAGAACTGTTGTGGAGCAATCCGCGCGTAGTGTTCTTCCGCGAAGAAGCCATCAGCGACCGCGACTCCAGCGAAGGCCCGCGTGGCGCCCAGGGCGTGGCACTGACGCCTGGGCGCTCCATTGCGGTGGACCCAGCGTCCATTCCCTTTGGTACGCCGGTGTGGCTGGCATCCAGTGGTCCCCAGATGAGCCTGCAGAAACTGGTGCTGGCCCAGGACACGGGCAGTGCCATTACCGGTGCTGTGCGGGCGGACTATTTCGTGGGCTGGGGCGCCGAGGCAGGTGAATTGGCAGGCCGCTTGCGCCAGCCACTGCAGTTATGGGCGTTGTGGCCCAAACAGGCCAGATAACGTCACCACGCAATACCCGATGTTTCAGCGAAGCCCTATCGCACGCTTAGGCGCACCTGCAATTCGCTGGCTTGCTGGGTGCCTTCTACGCCCGGGCCGCCCCAACCGGCACGGTTAGTGCGGCTGTCTATGTCGGACTCTGCCACCCTGACCCATTCACCCAGTGGTACCAGCACGGTGCTGCTGGTGCTGTTGCGCTGGCTTTGCCGGTTGTGGGTTTCCTGGGTACCGCTTTGCACCTGACGCACCTCAATCTGGATATTGCGCAGCGGTAGTTGGCTTTCTAACACTATTGAATTAATAGTGGGTTGTGCAATGGCGACGAGGGCTAGAAGCGAAAATAGCATCAAGAAACCCGTCAGTTGGCGGCGCCAGTTGCTATGGCCGGCGGAAGCGGGTTGTGGGGTGTTCATGGTGCGCGCTCCAGAAGGGTGTGGCCTAGCGGCTCTGCAGGTGGCCCAGCGGTAGCGCGCTGCTGGTTTTCACTTCACCCAGAGAAAAGCTGGTGTGCAAGTCCTTGACGTGGGGCAGGTTGATCAAGCTTTCGCGTGCCAAGCGGGAAAAGCTGTCCAGGTCCTGGGTGATGACCTGCAACTCAAAGGTGCCTGTGCCACTGATGTAGTGGCAAGACACCACTTCGGGCAACTTGTGAATAGCTTCTTCCAGCGCGCGCGTGGAGTCGCCGGTATTGCGTTCGGCGTCCAGCCGAACAAAGGCCAGCACGCCCAGGCCGATTTTCTTGCGGTCCAGCTCGGCACGGTAGCCCTTGATGACACCCGACTCCTCCAGTGCGCGCACACGCCGCCAGCAAGGCGCGGTGGAAAGTCCAACCCGCGACGCCAGTTCGGTGTTGCTCAGGCGGCCGTCTTTTTGAAGCTCTTGGAGTATGGCAAGGTCAAATTTGTCTAGATGTTCCATTTACAGGCATTTTGAAGCAATATCCTTTCTTTTGCCAGGGTACAGGGGCGATAGAACGCAAAGACATATCAGCCAGACCGCCCTACACTGACTCCAGAACAACGGCCCCCGAGGCCAGCCCTGGAGACACCGCCCATGAACGCACCCTTGCCCGACCACATTCTCAAAGCGCTGCAAACTGTCTCGCTGGACGATAAATATACGCTGGACTATGGCCATGCCTTCATGAGCGGCGTTCAGGCCCTGGTGAAGCTGCCCATGTTGCAGCGTGTGCGCGACCAACGCGTCGGCAAGAATACGGCCGGTTTTATCAGCGGATATCGTGGTTCGCCCCTGGGAAGCTACGACCAGTCCTTGCAAAAAGCCGAGAAGTACCTCAAGGCCCACCACGTCGTATTCCAGCCCGGAGTGAACGAGGAGCTGGCCGCCACCGCCATGTGGGGCACCCAGCAACTGGGCTTTGCGCCCAAGGGCAGCAACAAGTACGACGGTGTGTTCGGCATCTGGTACGGCAAGGGCCCCGGCGTGGACCGCTGCTCCGACGTATTCAAGCACGCCAATATGGCTGGCACCACCCCTTGGGGCGGTGTGATCGCAGTGGCCGGGGATGACCACATCTCGAAAAGCTCGACAGCGGCACACCAAAGCGACCACATCTTCAAGGCCTGCGGAACCCCGGTGTTTTTTCCGGCCAACGTGCAGGAAATTCTGGACCTGGGAATCCACGCCTTTGCCTTGAGCCGCTTCTCGGGTGTGTGGGCGGGCATGAAGACCATCCAGGAGATCGTGGAGTCCAGCGCGACGGCCATGATTGACCCGGATCGGGTGCAGATCAAGATTCCGACCGACTTTGTCATGCCACCCGGCGGAGTACATATCCGCTGGCCCGACGCCGCGCTGGAGCAGGAAGCCCGCCTGTTTGATTACAAGTGGTACGCGGCCCTGGCTTACATCCGCGCCAACCGCCTGAACTACAACGTGATCGAAGGTCCGAGTGACCGTTTGGGCTTGATCTCCAGTGGCAAGGCCTACAACGACACCCGCCAGGCCCTGTTGGACCTGGGGCTGGACGACGCCACCTGCCGACGCGTGGGCATCCGCCTGCACAAGGTGGGTGTGGTCTGGCCGCTGGAGGCGCAACTGACCCGCGAATTTGCCACTGGCCTGCAAGAGATTTTGGTAGTGGAAGAAAAGCGCCAGCTCATCGAGTACCAACTCAAGGAAGGCCTGTACAACTGGCGCGCCGACGTACGTCCGCGCGTGTTGGGCAAGTTCAATGAGATGGAGACCGACGGATCGGGCTTTGGCAGCGGCGGCGAATGGGGCATGCCCAACCCCAGCGACAACACGCTGTTGCGCGCCAATGCCGATCTGTCGCCCGCCATCATCGCCCGCGCCATTGCCGCACGCCTCAAAAATCTGGGCGTGGACGCCGACATTGCCGCGCGCCTGGACACGCAGTTGGCCATTTTGGCGGCCAAGGAAAGTGCCATGCAGGCACTGGACATCAGCCGTGCCCAGGCCGAGATCAAGTCGGGCGACCGCCAGCCCTGGTTCTGCTCCGGTTGTCCGCACAACACCAGTACCAAGGTGCCCGAGGGCTCGCGCGCCATGGCCGGCATTGGTTGCCATTTCATGACCGTGTGGATGGACCGTGCCACCGTGGGCTTTACGCAAATGGGTGGCGAGGGCGTGCCCTGGGTCGGGCAGCAGCCGTTCAGCAACGAGCAACACGTGTTTGCCAACCTGGGCGACGGCACTTACTTCCACAGTGGCTTGCTGGCCGTGCGCCAGAGCATTGCTGCCGGGGTCAACATCACCTACAAAATTTTGTACAACGACGCCGTGGCAATGACGGGCGGCCAGCAGATCGGTGAGCGCCCGGAAGGCCATTCCGTGGTGCAGATCGCCCAGAGTATGCGGGCCGAGGGCGCCGCCCAGATTGTGGTGGTGACGGACGAGCCCGAGAAATACGCCGAAGTGGAACTGGCGCAGGGTGTGACTGTGCACCACCGCGACGAACTCGACACCATTCAGAAGCAGTTCCGGGAGACCAAGGGCACCACTGTCATCATTTATGACCAGACCTGCGCCACTGAAAAACGCCGCCGCCGCAAGCGCGGCACCCTGGTGGACCCGGCCAAGCGCGTGGTCATCAACGAGCTGGTGTGCGAAGGCTGCGGCGACTGCAGCGTGCAGAGCAATTGCGTGAGCGTGGAGCCGCTGGAGACCGAGTTTGGCCGCAAGCGCCAGATCAACCAAAGTACGTGTAACAAGGACTTTAGTTGCGTGAATGGTTTTTGCCCCAGTTTTGTTACGGTGGAAGGCGGTCAGTTGCGCAAAAAGGCCAAGGGCGCTGTTGCTGCCACGGGTGATACAAGTGCCTTGCCTGAACCCAACTTGCCATCACTGGATGGTGGGGCCTGGGGCATCATCGTGGCCGGCGTGGGGGGGACCGGTGTTATCACCATCGGTCAGTTGCTGGGTGTGGCAGCACACCTGGAAAGCAAGGGCATTGTCACCCAAGACGCAGGCGGTTTGGCGCAAAAGGGCGGTGCCACCTGGAGCCATGTCCTCATTGCCTCGAACCAGGACGAAATCCGCACCACCCGGGTCAGCATGGCTTCGGCCGATCTGGTGATTGGCTGCGACCCCATTGTGGTGGCCGGCAAAGAAACCACGCTGCGCATGCGCCAGGGTCGCACCCATGTGGCGTTGAATTCCCACAGTGCTCCCACTGCGGCGTTCGTGTCCAACCCCAATTGGATCAACCCGGCCCAGCAATGCCTGGCGGACATCATCCAAGTGGTGGGCGCAGAGGGTGTGGGCGCCTTTGATGCCGATGCCATAGCGGTGCAGTTTTTGGGCGACAGTATTTTTACGAACCCTGTCATGCTGGGCTATGCATGGCAAAAGGGCTGGATTCCGCTGCAACTGGCATCCCTGGAGCGCGCCATAGAACTCAATGCCGTGGCTGTGGCCGCCAACAAGTCGGCGTTTGCCTGGGGCCGCAAAGCGGCGCTGGATTGGCCTGCTGTTCAGAATCTGCTGAACCCGGGCCAGGTGGTGCAGTTCACGCTGCCGGTCAAAGAGTCGTTGGACGCCATGGTGGCCAAGCGGGTGGAGTATTTGACTGGTTACCAGAACGCAGGCTACGCCGCCCGCTATGCCGGTTTTGTCGAAACCGTGCGCCGTGCCGAAGTGGCAATCGCCGATGCCGACCTGCCGACGGGCAAAGCAACCGCTCTTCCTTTGACCCAAGCGGTGGCCCGGTACCTGTTCAAACTCATGGCCTATAAAGACGAGTACGAGGTTGCACGCCTGCACACCGATGGCGCCTTTTTGTCCAAGGTTGCAGCCCAGTTTGAGGGCAAATTCAAGCTGCACTACCATCTTGCACCTCCGATCTCCGCAAAACGCAATGCGGCGGGCGAATTGCAAAAACGCAGTTATGGCCCCTGGATGCAAACCGCATTTCGTGGGCTGGCACCCCTGAAAGTATTGCGTGGCGGCCCGTTCGATATCTTTGGCTACACCGCCGAACGCCGGGAAGAGCGCGCACTGGTGCAGGAATACCGCGCCGAACTGGAAACTATGTTGCCAATGCTGAATGGGCAAAACCGCGATGCCGCACTGGCATTCGCCAAATTGCCGGAGCAAATTCGTGGGTTTGGGCATGTCAAAGCCCGCCATCTGGCTGCGGCGCGCAAGCAATGGGGAACCTTGCTGGAGCAGTTTCATCGTCCAGCCTGAGTTCCCTTCAAGCAACAAAGTCCACAAAAACGTATTCTGAGAGCGGCAAGAAGGGCTGCCCGATTACAATCAAGGGTTGCCCGATTGGGTGTGCTCCGCCCCTAGTGGTGGTGAAGCACTTGTTTGTTTCCCTCGTTTTGTGGAGTTCTAGCCTGTGTTTATTTCATCTGCCTTTGCCCAAACTGCCCCTGTCGCCGCTGCCGGGGGTGACATGCAGTCTTCCCTGATGAGTATGTTGCCGTTGATTTTGATGTTTGTGGTGCTGTACTTTGTGATGATCCGCCCCCAGATGAAAAAGCAGAAAGATCACAAGTCCATGATCGACGCCGTTGCCAAGGGTGACGAGGTGGTGACGGCCGGTGGTGTGCTGGGCAAGATCAGCAAACTGGGCGACAACTACCTGGGTCTGGAAGTGGCCAATGGCGTGGAACTTCAAATCCAGCGCAGTGCTGTGGTTCAGGTGTTGCCCAAAGGCAGCATCAAGTAATTCTATTTAAACTGTCTCCCCAGTCTGAAGTGCGATCATGAACCGTTACCCGGCGTGGAAATACGCGATCATCCTGATCGCACTGGTAGTAGGTGCGTTGTACGCCCTGCCGAACTTTTTTGGTGAGTCGCCGGCCGTTCAGGTCTCGGTGGCCAAGTCCTCGCTCAAGCTCGATGACGCAACCCTGGGTCGCGTGCAAGACGCGCTCAAGGCCGCAGATATCACCGCTGATGCGGTGACACTGGATGGGACTTCCATTAAGGCGCGTTTTGCCAGCACCGATGTGCAGCTCAAGGCCAAGGACGCCATCCAGAAGGCACTCAACCCCGAAGGTGCTGAAGGCAGCTATGTGGTTGCGCTGAACCTGCTGTCGCGTTCACCAGCCTGGCTGACCGCGCTGCACGCCTCACCCATGTACCTGGGTCTGGATCTGCGTGGTGGTGTGCACTTCATGCTCCAGGTGGACATGCAGGCCGCACTGTCCAAGCGCGCGGAGTCGCTGGCCGGTGATATTCGTACCACCTTGCGTGAAAAGAATGTGCGTCACAGCGGCATCAACCGCAATGGCCAGACCATCGAGATCCGTTTCAAGGACGCTGCCACTGCAGAAGCCGCACGACGCATCATTCAGGACCAGTTCGCCGAACTGAGCACCATGGAGACAGCCGACGGTACCGAAGTCAAGATGGTGGCATCTATTCAGCCAGTTGCGGCACGCAAGGTGCAAGAGCAGGCGATCAAGCAGAACATCACCACCTTGCACAACCGGATCAATGAGCTGGGCGTGGCCGAGCCGGTGATTCAGCAGCAGGGACTGGATCGCATTGTGGTACAGCTGCCTGGCGTGCAGGACACGGCCAAGGCCAAAGACATTCTGGGCCGTACCGCCACGCTGGAAATCCGCATGGTTGACGAGGGCGCCGAAGCGCGTGCCGCCGAGCAAGGTACCGGTCCGGTGCCGTTTGGCTCCGAGCGCTACCTGGAGCGCAGTGGCGCACCCGTGATCGTCAAGAAACAGGTGATCCTGACCGGCGACAACCTGACCGACGCGCAGCCCGGTTTTGACCAGCAAACCCAGGAAGCTGCGGTGCATCTGACACTGGACGCCAAGGGTGCCCGCATTTTCCGCGACGTTACCCGGGAAAGCATTGGCAAGCGCATGGCGATCCTGCTGTTCGAAAAGGGCAAGGGCGAAGTCGTTACCGCGCCAGTGATCCGTTCTGAAATCGGTGGTGGCCGGGTGCAAATCTCCGGCCGCATGAACACCGTGGAAGCAGCCGACACTGCGCTGCTGTTGCGCGCTGGCTCGCTGGCCGCGCCGATGGAAATCATCGAAGAGCGCACCATCGGCCCGAGCCTGGGTGCCGAAAACATTGCCAAGGGGTTCCACAGCGTAACCTGGGGCTTCTGTGCCGTGGCTGTATTTATGTGCGTGTATTACATGCTCTTCGGCATGATTTCCAGTATTTCGCTGGCTTTCAACCTGTTGCTGCTGGTGGCGGTGCTGTCCATGTTGCAGGCAACGCTGACGCTGCCGGGTATGGCGGCCATGGCGCTGGTACTGGGTATGGCGATTGACGCCAACGTGCTGATCAATGAGCGGGTGCGCGAAGAGTTGCGCAGCGGTGCTTCGCCCCAAGCGGCCATCCATGCTGGTTACGACCGCGCTTGGGCCACCATCATCGACTCCAACGTAACAACACTGATTGCCGGTTTGGCCTTGCTCGCCTTTGGGTCAGGTCCGGTGAGGGGTTTTGCCGTGGTGCACTGCCTGGGAATTTTGACCAGCATGTTCTCGGGGGTCTTCTTCTCGCGCGGAGTGGTAAATTTGTGGTACGGTCGGCAAAAGAAACTAAAAAGCGTGTCCATTGGGACGGTTTGGCGGCCTGATTCCGGCAATCAGGTAACGACAAACTAACAGGGAAAAGGCATGGAATTCTTCAAAATCCACCGCGACATTCCGTTCATGCGGCATGCGTTGGTGTTCAACGTGGTCTCGTTCGTCACGTTTCTGGCGGCGGTTTTTTTCCTATTTTCCCGCGGTTTGCATCTCTCTGTGGAATTCACGGGCGGCACGCTGATGGAGGTGAGCTACTCCCAGCCTGCAGACCTGAACACCATTCGTGCGAGCGTAGCGGCCCTGGGCATCAACGATGTGCAGGTGCAGAACTTCGGTACCGCACAAGATGTGCTGATCCGTATGCCGGTGCAAAAGGGCAGCAGTTCTGGTGCACAAAGCGAGAAAGTGCTGGCCACGCTAAAGGCTGCCGATGCCAGTGCCAACTTGCGCCGTACCGAGTTTGTTGGCCCACAGGTGGGCGACGAACTGGCAACTGATGGACTTAAAGCCCTGGCAAGTGTGGTGGTTGGCATCATGCTGTATCTGGCTATCCGCTTCGAATGGAAATTCGCGGTGGCTGCCATCATTGCCAACCTGCACGATGTGATCATTATCTTGGGCTTTTTTGCCTTCTTCCAGTGGGAGTTCTCTCTGCCGGTGCTGGCGGCGGTGCTGGCGGTGCTGGGTTATTCGGTGAATGAGTCGGTTGTGATTTTTGACCGAATCCGCGAGAACTTTCGACGTTATCGCAAGATGAATACGATGCAGATCATCGATAGCGCGATCACATCCACAATCAGTCGTACCATCATTACGCACGGATCGACGCAACTTATGGTTTTGTCCATGCTGGTGTTTGGTGGAGCTACCCTGCATTACTTTGCGCTGGCGCTGACCATCGGTATTTTGTTTGGTATTTACTCCTCGGTGTTTGTGGCCGCCGCCATCGCGATGTGGCTGGGTATTCAGCGGGAAGACCTAGTCAAGGGTACCGTCAAGAAAGATGGTGACCCTGCGGACCCGAATGCGGGTGCTACCGTTTAATGTTGTTCTAAACCATGGCTACAGCGCACGGCTCTCCTAGTCTCTCGCCCCGGCAACAATTCGCCAGGGCGGTGCGTGAACGTTTTCTGGCTGAGCTGGGTAAGGCCATGGGTGAAATCGCCGCTGTGGCGCAGGAACATCTCACTACGCTGATGGATGAGCCCTGCAATGCGCGGGAGAGCCAGGAGCGGCGTGACGTCTGGATGGCCTACAAGAAGTGCCGTCCCCTTTGGCAAGAAGGCACCATGAAGGTGTGGAAAGACTGCCTGGAGCCGCCCAAGAAAAAGAAGGCCGAGAATCTTGAAGCGGTAGGCTTGCAGCTGGTGGGCACCGATGTCGTTGAGAACAAAATTCTGGCGTCCCGCATGGTTATGGCCGTGATGGATAAGGTCAACAGCCAGTTGGAAGACTTGCGGCTGCGCATGCAATTTCTGGAAGGAACTGAAGAGCTTGCCGGAAATGATGTCTTGCGCCCCGAAGTTCTGGTCCTTTTAATGGTGGAGCAGTGGGCCAATTCCGGTATGCCGGGAGACGCATGGTCCATGGTGACCGAAGTAGTGCAAAAGCTCCTGATCGAGCGTCTGAAGACCGCCTACGCCAACGCTAACGAGGTACTCATCAAGAAGGGCGTTATGCCCACCATTGAGCTCAAAGATCGTGTCAAGAGCCCCACCCGTGGCGCGTCGTCACGACCACGCCCGCAGCCGGGAGCGCCCGTCAATCAGCCGCCGTCGCAACAGCAGCAGTCCGAAAGGGGTGGCAGTGGATATGGCGATTTTGGACAAGCCGGTGGCGGTTACGCCCAGCAAGGCGGCGGTCAACCCCAAGGGGGGTACGCACCGACCCAAGGATCGGGTGATCAAACCGGGAATGCGAGCGGTCCAGGTGTCTCAGGAGGCCATGCCGGTGGTGGCGAGGGGCAAGGACGTGCGGGCGGGGGGTTTTTTGGCGGTCGCTTGGGTTGGGGCAACCGGTCGGCCGCTACGTCTTCGGGTGGTGGCGGTGCTCCCGACGGTGCGCAAACGTCCGGCCCGGGTTCATCGTCGCCCACGCCCTTCTGGAAGCAGTCTTCCGGTATGCAAAACGCCGTGGGTCAGGGTTACGGCGCGTCCGAAGAGACGCGCATGATGACAGCGGCTACGCCCATGGCGCGCGCTCGCAGCCGTGCCCAAGGTGTGATTGGGCAGATTCGCCGGCTTTTTGTCAGCCACGGTGGCGGCGATTTTGTCGGCACGCAGCAGCACCACACACCGTCGCCGGCATTGGCGGCAGCGATGGCTCCACCCCGGCCGGGTCAGGCGGGCAGCTACGCATCTGGCGGCACCATGTACGAGGACTACAGCCCAGCTGGAGTCGCCCGCGTGGCGGTGGACTTGCGTGAAAAGACCACTGAGCTCAAGAAGAAAGCCGAAACCAAGGGGGAGAAGGCCACCATTGAAATTGTGGCCTTGATGTTCCAGGCCATTTTGGCTGAGGATCGCATTCCGCCCGGTATTCGCGTCTGGTTTGCACGGTTGCAGATGCCGGTGTTACGCGTTGCCTTGGAAGACCCGGATTTTCTGGGCACCACTACCCATCCAGCCCGCCTGCTGATCGACCGCATGGGCTCCTGCGTGATGGGTTTTGACTCCACCGGCGTGCAGGGAAACGCAATGGAATTGGAGATCAAGCGCATTGTTCAGGTGATCGAGCAATATCCAGAAACCGGCAAGAAGGTGTACCAAGTGGTGTACGAGGAATTTCAGAAATTCCTCTCCAAGTTCCTCACCGAGAAAGGTGCTACGCAAAAGGTTGTCAGCGTCGCACAACAGGTAGAGCAAAAGGAAACGTTGGCCATCCAGTACACCATCGAGATGCGCAACATGCTCAAGGACATGCCCGTGCGCGACGAGATCCGGGAATTCTTGTTCAAGGTCTGGGCCGAAGTGCTCGCAGTTGCTGCGGTGCGCAAAGGGCCGCAACACAAAGACACCCTGACCCTCAAAAAATCGGCTACCGACTTGGTGTGGGCCGCCAGCGCCAAGCCCAATCGCGCTGACCGCGCGCGCGTGATTCAGGACCTGCCCAATCTGCTGCTGCGATTGCGTTCGGGTATGACGCTTTTGGCTATGGCGCCGTCGGAGCAGGATGCACACATCAAAACTGTGAGCGATACGCTGGCGGATGCATTCCTGTCCAAGACCCAGGCCATTCCCCAGGCGAAGATTGATGCCATGGCACAGCGCCTAGGCAATCTGGAAGATTTTGTGAGTGAAGACGGCATGGGTGACCTGCCGCTGGACGCCGAAAGCATCGAAATGATGTTGGGCATTGATGCTTCGGCCATCGAGGTGGTGGGTAACGGTGGCTCCAAACCTACGGCCGCCATGATGGCCTGGGCGCAGGAACTGCAATTGGGCTCCTGGTTCACCCTGGACCACAACAACCAGATCACCCAAGTGCAATTTGCCTGGCGCAGTGAACGCAAGCATTTGAACCTGTTTGCAGCCACTTCTGGCAAGAGTTTTTTGATTCAGGGTGGGCGGTTGGCAGCGTATTTGCAGGCTGGTCTTTTGTTGCCGCAAGAAGAAGAAACGCTGACGGTGCGCGCCACGCGCGACGCCCTGTCCAAAATCGAGGCCAACCCAGAGCGATTGCTCGCCTGAGTTTTTGCGGAACAGGCCGCAGTTACCCGCAGCGAGCCAACTCTGTCCTCAATTGGTCAGTGCGCCACGCGGTCGTCTGAATCGTCACAGAGCTCGTCCAGCACCAGCGCATCGGGCTCTTGCCCAAAGCTCCAGAACACCATCAGAATAATGATCTTCAGGTCATCCAGCGATACGGGAGCGCCCGGTGCGGCCATGGCGCGGTCAATCACCACCTCGCGCATGGACCCAGGCAGTACGCCAGAAGACTCCAGGAAACTGATGAAACCCAGGCATTGCTGCCCTAAATGGTTTTGCTCTGCCACCGGATAGATGCGTACGCTGGTAGTGCAGGGCTCGCGCAGCCAGGACTCTGGCGGAACTTGTTGCGAAGTGCCCGCAAAACCCTTGGAGCCCCGGGCGGCGTGATGAAGCCCATTGAGCCAGGTCAGCGCATCACTAATTTCGTCCGATTCAAATCCGACGGCATTGAGTTTGCGCTCCAGATGGGCCGGATCGGGGCAGCCGTCCCCGGCATAGTAGTTTTCGTAAACGAAGACAAGCACTTCAAACATGGTCCCAATATAACGCAGAAAATTGGGGTGTAGTCAAGGCGATGGACTTCCCGCTTATTTCCCGGTTAGTAGCACGCCACCGTTGAAAGGGTACGTCAACCCAGGGCCATGCGCTGAAAAAGACCGCCCGGCAGCCGGGCCAATTGGCCTTGAATCTCCAACTCCATCAGGCGGGCCTGTAGGGTGGGCGTATCCAGTCCAGTGCGGGCCAATAAAGCGTCCAGGCCAACAGGGTTGAAACCCAACGCCCCCAGCAGGCTGTCTTCAGGTGCACTTGTCGGAGTGGTGTCGGCTGCCGTGGCTCGGGCCGGTACGGATGTTTGTGGGAGCAATTCTTCCAGCACGTCCTGCGCACTTTCCACCAGTTTGGCACCCAAGCGAATCAGCGCGTGGCAGCCTCGTGCCTGGGAGGAGTGGATCGAGCCGGGAATAGCGAAAACCTCCTTGCCCTGCTCCGTCGCCAGGCGGGCGGTAATCAGTGAGCCTGACTGTAGCGCGGCCTCCACCACCAGCGTTCCATTGCTGAGTCCTGCAATGATGCGATTGCGTTTGGGAAAATTTGCTGACAGGGGTGGCGTGCCCAATGGGTACTCACTAAGCAACAAACCATGTTGCGCAATACGATGGGCCAAGTCCCGGTGTTGTTTGGGGTAAACGCGGTCCAGGCCGGTACCGACGACCGCAATGGTGGCCAGTTGATCCGGCGATGCGCCGTCCAGCGCACCTTCATGGGCCGCACCATCGACCCCAAGCGCCAGGCCAGAAACAATGGTCAGTCCGGCCTGGGTCAGAGCTTTGGAAAATTGCCGTGCGTTGACCGCACCTTGTGCGGTCGGGTTGCGGCTGCCGACCACTGCCAAACTGTGTGGCATGCAGTGGCTTAGGTCGCCACGGGTCCACACCGATTCCGCCCCCATGCCGTAAAGCAGCAACGGAGGATCTTCCAAGTGCAAAAGTGACTGCGGGTAGCTGGAATCGCCCAATGTCAATACGCGACGTTGTTGCGGGCTGGTCTGCAGCCACTGCCAGGCGGCTTCCAGTCGATCTGCAAATTCGGCAGGTGTGCTTTGAAGTGCAGTGGACAGCGCTGGGCTGACGACTTGTTCCAAGGCTTGTCTTGATGCCGAAAATACCTGATCAGGTAGCCCAAACGCGGCCAGCAGTTTGCGCGCGGTCGCGTTGCCGACACCGGGCGTCAATTCGAGGCGCAACCACGCGCCAAGTTCTTCCCGATCCATGCACCAACGCTGGACGTCTTACTGGCGCGGATTGACCAGACGGTCACCCACCTGGACGCCATCGGTGATTTCGAGAATCAAGGCATAGGAGACGCGCTCGAAGGTGCGGAATACCATCATCAGACCGTTGCGTTCATCGGGTAGTTTCATGGTGATGGGGGTATCCCCGGTGCGGTCAACCTTGCGGGCGCCGTCTTTGAGGATGGCCAACACAACGCCGGGTTCCATACCATCGGCAGTACCGCGGTTGATGGCGACCACCTGGTTTTGCCCAGCGTTAAGTACCGCGTTACCGTAGACGGATACGATGCGTCCCTCTACCTTGCCCTCAGGTGCGCGCGGCGTATAGGTTTGCATTTGGCGTGCGGGCTCAGGAATCAGCCGGTCACCGACCCGGATCTCTTCCTTGGCACTGATGATGTCGATGGTGGCGGGAACAAATTCTTCGGTGTGGCTGCCGTCCCGATTGACGGTGTCAGCAGTGCCCTCGCCGCGCACTAGCAGGGCCTTACCCACATATTGGGCTTCGTATCCCAATACTTCACCGGTATCGGGGTCTTTCAGTGGGGTGGCGTTACGAAATACGCGGAAAAACTGGTCTTTGCCTTGGTCGTCCAATAGCGGCGCGTCGTCTGATCCGCGGGCATAAGCACGGTCTCCCCGGGTAATCAGTACACGGCTTTCCAGGGCAGACACAATACGAGGCGCCGCCTTCAGGCCAGCATCATCCACCACAATCGGTTCGGCCAGGAAGGCTTCGATGATGTGGGAGCGAAGTGTGGGCAGCGCGGAATCCGACAGCGTCTCATACCGGGTGCGGGGTGACACGCGCACAATAGGCGGTTCGGCATTCTGTTCGGCTTCGAGCCTCAGGCTGGCCATGCCGTTCATGCGTTCCAGCACCAATACCTGGCCCGGATAGATGCGATGCGGATTCTTGATGTCATTGAGGTTCATGCCCCACAACTCGGGCCAACGCCAGGGACTCTTGAGGTACAGGCGGGATATGGCCCACAGGGTGTCGCCAGACTTGACGGTATAGCGCTCTGGCGCGTTGGCAGCCAACTCGCTCAAGGGTACGCCACTTTGTGCGACCACGTTGGCGGTCTGCTTTTGGGCAGTGGTTACGGGATAGTGCTGGGCCCACGCAGGCGCGGCCACCAGTGCACTGGCAATGGCGGTCAGCGTGGCCAACTTGCCGAGCGCTATGGTGGATGTGGCCATCAAATGTGTCGTCATATCGTGCGGGGGTTCCAAAAAAGAACTTGATAAGTTACGCGCGATTTTGCGCTCAAGCCCTTGATTCGGCAACGTTTTTAGCCATATGACGCTGCGCAGACCTGCAAAAGTGGCGAAAATAGCCACATTTCCAAAATCTTGCGGGGTAACCCGCCTTCGCCTGCCAGGCGCGTCCTCCGTTAAAAACCATGGCCCTACTCCCGATTCTCTGCTACCCCGATCCCAAATTGCACAAGGTTGCCAAGCCAGTGGTCGAAGTTGACCCGCGCATTCGCACCCTGGTTGCTGACATGCTGGAAACCATGTACGAGGCCAAGGGCATTGGCCTGGCAGCCACACAAATTGACGTGCACGAGCGGGTCATCGTGATTGATGTATCTGAAGAGCGTGATGAACCCCTGGTCCTGATCAACCCCGAACTGGCGTGGACCAGTCCGACCACCCACCTCAACGAGGAAGGCTGTCTGTCGGTACCCGGCATCTACGACGGTGTGGAGCGTTTTGACGCAGTACACGTGCGCGCGCTGGACCTGGATGGCAAGGCCCGCGTGATTGAGGCCGAGGAATTACTGGCGGTGTGCATTCAACACGAGATGGACCACTTGATGGGGAAGGTATTCGTGGAATACCTCTCGCCGCTCAAGCGCAACCGCATCAAGAAAAAAATGCTCAAAGCCCAGCGCGAGGACGAGCAGTGAGGTTCGCCGCAACCCGGGCAGAGTCATGAGGGTCATTTTTGCCGGGACCCCGGAATTTGCCCGTGTAGCGCTGCAGTGTCTGCATGCCGCCGGCCACACGATTGCCCTGGTACTGACCCAACCCGACCGGCCGGGCGGGCGCGGCATGAAACTGCAGGCGTCAGCAGTTAAACAGTTTGCGCTAGAGCATGCACTGCCCCTGGCCCAGCCGCGCAGCCTGCGACTGGATGGAAAATACCCCGAGGACGCCAGCAGTGCGCGCCAGGCTATTGCAGACGCCCATGCTGACGTGATGGTGGTCGCTGCCTACGGCCTGATCCTGCCGCAGTGGGTGTTGGATGACATGGCCGTCGGCCAGAAATTTGGCTGCCTCAACATCCACGGCTCCCTGCTGCCGCGCTGGCGCGGCGCCGCGCCCATCCACCGCGCCATCGAGGCCGGCGACACCGAAACCGGCATCACCATCATGCAGATGGACGCGGGGCTGGACACTGGCGATATGTTGCTAATGCAACGCCTACCTATCTCGGAGACGGATACCACTGCCATCCTGCACGACCGCATGGCGGATCTGGGTGGCAAGATGATTGTGCTGGCGTTGGAACAGGCTGCTGCGGGCCGCCTCAAACCCACGCCCCAGCCGATGCAGGGTGTGAGCTACGCCCACAAGATCGAAAAGAACGAAGCGGCCATTGATTGGCGCCTGGATGCAACCACTATTGCGCGACGAGTGCGTGCGTTTGATCCGTTTCCGGGCGCCACGGGCACATTGAATGGCGAGATCATCAAAGTTTGGGGCGCGCGCGCGGGCCAGGTATCCGCAGTACCCGCTGTGGAGCAAACCCTGGGACAAATTGTGGCTGCAGCCCTCGACGGTATTACAGTTGTAGCTATGAATTCAGTAGTAACCCTCACGGAATTGCAACGTCCTGGCGGTAAGCGTTTGGCGGTGGCGGACTTTCTGCGTGGCTTTGATGTGCGCGTGGGTATGCACTTTGACCTGAGCCCGGCGACCACCGCGCCCAAACTATGACCGGCCCATGATTCTGGACAGCGCGCACCGCCGCGCACCCGAGTTTCGCCGGGGTGCGTCGGACATGCTGGGTGTGGCGCCCGGCATCGCGGCCTGGGGCCTGATGACCGGCGTGGCGATGGTTAAGTCCGGCATGAGCACGATTGAGGCCCTGTTCATGGCGGCCATCGTGTTTGCCGGCAGTGCCCAGCTGGCATCCATCCCACTGATCCTGTCGGGGGCGCCCATCTGGGTGGTCCTTGCCACGGCCATGTGCGTGAATCTGCGCTTTGTCGTCTTCAGTGTGCACATGCGGCCCTATGTCATGCATTTGACGTTGCGTGAACGTCTGCTGGCCGGCTACATGACCGGTGATTTGACTTATGTGCTGTTCGTCAATCGTTACCCCCAGCCTGCCGCCGATGATGCCGGTCGCATCGGTCAGATGGCCTATCTGATGGGCAATGGCGGCGTTAACTGGTTTGCCTGGACGTCCTGCAGCCTGCTGGGCGTGGTGCTGGCCAATGCGATTCCCACCCAATGGGGGCTGGGCTTTGCGGGTATTTTGGCGTTGTTGGGCATGATGTGCTCTCTGACGTCTACCCGGCTGCGCTGGGTCTCGGCAATTGTGGCGGGCAGCGCTGCCGTGGCAGCCTATGCACTGCCGCTCAAACTCAACATCCTGACGGCAATTGCCGCCTCGGTGCTGGTGTGCCTGCTGCTGGAAAAGATGCAGGTATCCCAACCAACCGCTGCTGGCAAAGGGCATTGAACATGGGCGGGTTTTTTACCGGTGAAACCGACGCCTGGACTATGCTGACCATCGTTGCGATGGCCTGCGTGTCGGTGCTGTCGCGTTCGTTGTTCTTCATTTCACAGAAAGACTGGGCGCTGCCACAGTGGGCCCAACGTGGCCTGCAGTACGCGCCCATTGCGGCAATTGCAGCTGTCATCGTGCCTGAGGTCGTGATGGTGCAGGGCGCCCTGATCCACACCGTGTTGGATGCACGCCTGTTTGCCGCCGCTGCCGGGGTGGCCTACTTCTTCTGGCGCAAAGGGGCTGGCCAAGTGGTGCTGGGCACGATCGTGGTGGGCATGGCGGTGTACCTGCCGCTGCACGTTGGTCTGGGTTGGTAGCCGCACTCCGCACGCTTTTACAATCCCGGGTTGGCCGCATGCGCGTGGTGCACGGTATTTTCACTTTCCATTGAGGGAATCCCCATGAACGTCATCCGTTTCTCCGATCTGTGTGCCAGTGGCCAAGTCGCTGGCAAGCGCGTCTTCATCCGCGCTGATCTGAATGTGCCCCAGGATGACACGGGCGCCATCACCGAAGACACCCGCATCCGTGCCAGCATTCCCTGCATTGAAATGGCCTTGAAGGCCGGTGCTGCCGTTATGGTCACGTCGCACTTGGGTCGCCCCACCGAAGGCGAATTCAAGCCAAAAGACTCGTTGGCACCGGTGGCCGTACGCATGGGTGAACTGATGGGCCGTAACGTGCCCGTGGTGGCCAACTGGGTGGATGGCGTGGTGGTTGCGCCCGGTCAACTGGTACTGCTGGAAAACTGCCGCGTCAACAAGGGCGAGAAGAAAAATGACGAAGCGCTGGCCAAAAAAATGGCCGCCCTGTGCGATATCTTTGTGCACGACGCTTTTGGCACTGCCCACCGTGCCGAGGCCTCCACCTACGGCATCGCCCAATTCGCACCCATCGCCTGCGCTGGCCCGCTGCTGGCCGCCGAGATGGACGCCATCAGCAAAGCCTTGCTGAACCCGAAACGCCCACTGGTGGCCATCGTGGCTGGCTCCAAGGTCTCAACCAAGCTCACCATTTTGAAGAGCCTGGCCGCCAATGTAGACCAGCTCATCGTCGGTGGTGGCATTGCCAACACGTTCATGCTGGCAGCGGGTCTGAAAATCGGCAAGAGTCTGGCTGAACCCGATTTGCTGGACCAGGCCAAAGCTGTGATCGAGGCCATGAAAGCACGCGGCGCGGCAGTGCCGATTCCGACCGATGTGGTGACTGCTAAGACCTTCTCGGCTGAAGCAGTAGCAACGGTCAAAGCTGCGACGGATGTAGCTGACGATGATTTGATTTTGGACATCGGTCCACAAACTGCACAGGCCCTGGCCGAACAGCTCAAGAAGGCTGGCACCATCGTCTGGAACGGCCCAGTGGGCGTGTTCGAGTTTGCCGCGTTTGAGAACGGCACCAAGGTGATTGCACAGGCCATTGCTGAATCCAGCGCATTCAGCATTGCTGGCGGTGGCGACACTTTGGCGGCCATTGCCAAGTACGGTATCGAGAAACACATCGGGTACATCAGCACCGGCGGCGGCGCCTTTTTGGAGGTGCTGGAGGGCAAGACCCTGCCGGCGTTTGAAGTGCTGTCGCGTCGTGCTGCGGGCTAGAACAATTCCACGTCTCCGACCTTGAGGTCTACCTTGAGCAGTCCCCGGCGCACCAGATCGGGCTCGCTACACACCTGGTTTCGAGCATTGTGCTTGGCGTAGTACAAAGCTGGTCTGCACCTCGCCGCCACTCATCTATTGAATCAGGGTGGTACATTGCCACACCATATTCAAAGTCCGAAACCCACGTGGTTGTCTATGCAGTTGATAACCGCGTTGTTCATTGTTCCGTGAGAAAATGCCCTCCACACCAGAGGAGTCAGATTCATGTCACGTCGCGCCACCAAGATTGTTGCCACCCTAGGACCCGCTTCCAGCGATCCTGCCCTGCTGGAGCAGATGATTCGCGCCGGTGTCAACGTGGTGCGCCTCAACTTCAGCCACGGCACGGCGCAAGACCATATCACCCGCGCTGGGTTGGTGCGCGAAGCAGCCCAGCGCGCTGGGCGAGAAGTGGCCATCATGGCCGACCTGCAGGGCCCCAAAATCCGTGTCGGCAAGTTTGCAGACGGCAAGATCTTTCTGGAACCAGGCCAGAAATTTGTGTTGGACGCCGCACGCACGGAGTTGGGTCACATCGATGCCGTGGGGCTGGACTACAAGGCCCTGCCGCGTGAGGTGAAAGCCGGTGATGTGTTGCTGCTCAACGACGGCCTGATCGTGATCACGGTTGATTCCGTGCAGGGTGAGGCGGTGCACACCACCGTCAAGGTCGGTGGTGAACTGTCCAACAACAAGGGCATCAATAAGCAGGGTGGCGGACTGACCGCTCCTGCACTCACGGGCAAGGACATGGAGGACATCCGCACCGCCATGAGCTTTCAGGCCGACTATGTGGCCGTGAGTTTTCCCAAAAATGCGATTGACATGGAAATGGCGCGCCAGTTGTGCAATGTGGCGGCAGCCGAGTACAACCACAAGCCCGGACTGATTGCCAAGATTGAACGGGCCGAGGCCATCCCGAAACTGCTTGAAATTTTGCTGGCTAGCGACGGCATTATGGTGGCGCGCGGCGACCTGGCAGTGGAAGTAGGCAACGCCTTGGTGCCAGGCCTGCAAAAGCGCATGATCAAGCTGGCCCGAGAGCATGACCGCTTGGTGATTACAGCCACCCAGATGATGGAGTCCATGATCACCAACCCCGTGCCCACGCGTGCCGAGGTTAGCGACGTGGCCAATGCCGTGCTGGATGGCACCGACGCGGTCATGCTGTCGGCCGAAACCGCAGCCGGAAAATACCCACTGGAAACCATTGTGGAAATGGCCAAAATTTGCCACGCGGCTGAAGACCATGAAGATTTTGAGCTGGAGGCCGACTTCACCGGCAAGACTTTCCAGCGCATCGACCAGACCATTGCCATGGGCGCGCTGTTCACTGCACACCACCTGGGCGCCAAGGCCATTGTCGCCATGACGGACAGTGGCTCCACCCCGCTGTGGATGAGCCGCCACCTGATTCGCGTGCCGATTTATGCGCTCACCTCCAAAGTGGCTACCCAGCGCAAGATGGCGCTGTACCGCAATGTGCGTCCCCTGTTTGCCGATACCATCGCCGACCGTGACACCGCACTGCGTGAGGCCGAAAACTACCTCAAGTCCCGTGGCATCGTGCACGCCGGTGACGTCTACGCCATTACCTGTGGTGAACCTATGGGCTCGCCGGGGGGCACCAATATGCTGAAAATCTGCCGCGTGGAGTGAGGTAGGTAAAATGCCGTAGCGGTACAAGTTACCAAGCGGTTACCAACTTCTCTGGAGATCTCGAAAATGGCACTCGTTTCTATGCGCGAGCTGCTGGACCACGCCGCCGCCAATGGCTACGGCATTCCAGCCTTCAACGTCAACAACCTCGAACAAGTGCAGGCCGTTATGGCCGCTGCTGACGAAGTAGGAGCCCCCGTCATCCTGCAAGCCAGTGCCGGTGCCCGCAAGTACGCCGGTGAACCCTTCATCAAGCACCTGATCCTTGCAGCTTGTGAGGCGTATCCCCACATCCCGCTGGTCATGCACCAGGACCACGGCACCAGCCCCAAAATTTGCGAAGGTGCCATTGGCCTGGGCTTTGGCTCGGTCATGATGGACGGCTCGCTCATGGAAGACGGCAAGACGCCGTCCAGCTTTGACTACAACGTTGAGGTGACGCGCAAGGTGGTCGACATGGCCCACAAGAGCGGCGTAACGGTTGAAGGCGAACTCGGCTGCCTGGGCAACCTGGAAACGGGCGAAGCCGGTGAAGAAGACGGTATTGGCGCTGTGGGCAAGCTCAACCACAGCCAGATGCTGACCGACCCGGAAGAAGCCGCCACCTTCGTCAAGGCCACGCAACTCGATGCTTTGGCCATTGCCATTGGCACCAGCCACGGCGCGTACAAGTTCAGCCGCAAGCCCACGGGCGACATTCTGGCTATCAGCCGCGTCAAGGAAATCCACGCTCGCATCCCCAATACCCACCTGGTGATGCATGGTTCATCTTCCGTTCCGCAGGACTTGCTGGCCATCATCAACCAGTTCGGCGGCAAGATGAAGGAAACCTACGGTGTGCCGGTCGAAGAAATTCAGGAAGCCATCAAGCACGGCGTGCGCAAGATCAACATCGACACCGATATTCGATTGGCCATGACCGGCGCGGTACGAAAGTTCCTGGCCGAGAACCCCGAAAAGTTTGACGCCCGCGAGTGGCTCAAACCCGCCCGCGAGGCCGCCAAGGCTATTGCCAAGCAGCGCTACCTGCAGTTTGGTTGCGAAGGCCAGGGTGGCAAGATCAAGGGCGACAACCTGCAGGTCATGGCCGCCCGGTACGCCAAGGGTGAACTGGCGCAGACGGTGCGGTAAAAGGGCCCCCACGCTTGTCACTGCGTGTACTGCGCTGCCCCCCAGAGGGGAGCATTTCGCCTTGGGGCGGCCCGGCGGCGAAACAGGTGCTACGCATACGGCATTCCTTGCGATAATCAGCGGGAATAGTTTCTGGCCCGCCCGCTGTTCAGCGGGCATTTTTAATTGTGGCACCCCGTTTCGTTTGCTCCGACCATGACCTCTACCGTACACACCTCCGCCCTGACGTCCCTGCCGCTGCTTGCCCGTGGCAAGGTGCGTGATAACTACGCCGTGGGGGATGACCGCATCCTCATGGTCGCCAGCGACCGCCTCAGCGCGTTTGACGTCATCATGGGCGAGCCCATTCCGGGCAAGGGCAAGCTGCTCACCCAAATGGCCCTGTTTTGGTTCGACAAGCTTGGCCCCAAGGGACAGAACCTGTGCCCTATCCACCTGACTGGCGACGCGCCTGAGGGCGCGGTGCAGCCCAATGAAGTGGCTCAGGTGGAAGGCCGCTCCATGCTGGTCAAGCGTTTGAAGCCTATTCCCATAGAAGCTGTGGTGCGCGGCTACCTGGCAGGTAGCGGCTGGAAGGAATACCAGGAGAACAGCGCGGTGTGCGGCGTCAAGCTGCCTGCGGGTCTTAAAAACGCATCC
Organism: Candidatus Aalborgicola defluviihabitans; assembly: GCF_016705985.1. NCBI lineage: Bacteria > Pseudomonadati > Pseudomonadota > Betaproteobacteria > Burkholderiales > Comamonadaceae > Allorhodoferax (SeqCode) > Candidatus Aalborgicola defluviihabitans. The sequence continues at coordinate 671,703 of NZ_JADJKN010000002.1, read as the reverse complement.
AAGCTGCCCCAGCCCATTTACACGCCAGCGGCCAAGGCTGCGGCGGGCGACCACGATGAGAACATCACCTTTGAGAAAACGGTGGAGATGATTGGTCTGGACCTGGCCACCCGCATCCGCGACATCAGCATCCAGATTTACAAGACTGCAGCCGAATTTGCACTCTCCAAGGGCATCATCATTGCCGACACCAAGTTTGAATTTGGCCTGGACGCCGACGGCACCCTGACCCTAATGGACGAGGTGCTCACCCCCGATTCCTCCCGCTACTGGCCGGTGGAAAGCTACGTGGAAGGCAGCAACCCGCCCAGCTATGACAAGCAGTTTGTGCGCGATTGGCTGGAGCAGGCCCTGGTAGACGGCAAACCCTGGAGTAAAACGCCGCCTGCGCCGCGGGTGCCCGACGCGGTGATTGCCAAAACTGCTGCCAAGTACCAAGAGGCGTTGCAGCGCCTGACCAGTTAATGTGGGACCACGCTATGAACATGAATCCGAACGAAGAAACGTTTGAAAACGTCACATACGACGAGTTGCAGGTTGGCCAGAGCGCACGCATGCTGCGAACGCTCACGGCGGTGGATATTCAGGCCTTTGCCGCTGTATCGGGCGACACCAATCCGGCACACCTGAATGTGGAATACGCCAATGACACCCTGTTCCACGGCATCATTGCGCACGGCATGTGGGGTGGCGCACTGATCTCAGCTCTACTGGGCACGCAGTTTCCGGGTGCTGGCACCATTTATCTGGAGCAGACGCTGCATTTCAGCAAGCCGGTGCGGGTGGGCGACACCTTGGCTGTGACAGCCACCGTGCTCAGCAAAAATGACGCGAAGAAGACCGTCGAGCTGGAGTGCCAACTGGTCAACCAAAAAGGTGAGCGCGTGCTGTATGGCACGGCCCTCGTCATAGCGCCCACGCACAAGGTGCGTATGCCACGCAACAACGGCCCACAGATCCAGCTGTTCGATCCCGAAGCGCGCTTCAAGGCGCTGCTGGCACAAGGCAAAGACCTGGAAGCCGTGCGTTGCGCGGTGGTACACCCTTGCGACATTGGCTCACTCAGCGGTGCCATGGATGCCGCCCGCTATGGTCTCATCATTCCGGTTCTGATTGGCCCCGAGGCGCGCATTCGCCACCTGGCCAAGGAAGGCGGCATTGACCTGACGGGCGTAGAGGTCGTCTCGGTGGTTCATAGTCACGCTGCTGCGGACAAGGCCGCCGACATGGCCGTCTCGGGTGAGGTTGAAGTCATCATGAAGGGCAGCCTGCACACCGACGAATTGATTCACGCCGTGCTTGCGCGCCCCGAGTTGCGCACCGGGCGGCGTATGTCCCACGTATTCCGTTTTGACGTGCCGTTGTACAACAAGCCGCTACTCATCACCGATGCGGCCCTGAACATCAAGCCGACTCTGGCCGAGAAGATGGACATCATACAAAATGCCATCGACTTTGCCCGCGTGATGGGTGTGCACCAGCCCAAAGTTGCCATTCTGTCGGCGCTCGAAACCGTTAACCCCAGCATTCCGTCCACACTGGATGCGGCAGCCCTGTGCAAAATGGCCGAGCGCGGTCAGATCACCGGTGGCGTGCTCGACGGCCCGCTGGCTTTTGACAACGCCATCTCCGCCCAGGCGGCCCAAATCAAGCAGATTGACTCGCCGGTGGCTGGGTACGCCGACATTCTGGCGGTGCCCGACCTGGAAAGCGGCAACATGCTGGCCAAGCAGCTCGAATACCTGGCCGGTGCATCGGGTTCGGGCCTGGTTTTGGGGGCGCGGATACCCATTGCCCTGACCAGCCGCGCTGACGGTCCTGCCAGCCGCGTGGCCTCGGCATTGCTGGCCCTGCTGGCGGCGCACCATGCCCGGCGGACCCGCTCGCGCGAGGCCTGGAAAGACAAACAATCCTGAGTCGGGAAGCATCCATGGCCATTCTTGCTGTCAACGCCGGTTCGTCAAGCCTCAAGTTCTCTTTGTACCCGCGCCACGCTGACCAGATTCTGGCCAGTGTGCTGTCGGGCAGTATTCAGGGGCTGGAGCCCCACGGAACGCCCGAAATGGGCTGGACTTTCAACGGTGTGTCGCATCAGCAGCTGTTGCAAGACGGTAACGGCAGCACCTTTGAGCGTGCCTTGCTGGCCTTGCGCAGCCTGTTGACCCGCGAAACCGGCATGCCGGCGATAGAGGCCGTTGCACATCGCGTCGTGCACGGTGGCCAAAACTTTCGTGCCAGTGTGATCGTGACTGATGCGATTCTGGAGCAACTGGCCAGGCTCAATTCGCTGGCGCCGCTGCACCAACCCCACAATCTGGCGGGTGTGCGCGCCTTTCGGCTGGCGTTTCCAGAGTTGCCGCAGATCGCCTGCTTTGATACGGCCTATCACGCTACGCTGGCCGAGGAGGATTACGCCTTTGCGCTGCCGCAATCACTGTCCGAGCAGGGCGTGCGCCGCTATGGATTTCACGGACTGTCCTACCAGTTCATCATGGACAACCTGCTGGAACACAGCCCGCGCGCCCGGGGCCGCGTGGTCATGGCCCACCTGGGCAATGGCGCCAGCCTGTGCGCCGCAACGGACGCCAAAAGCTGCTCCACCACCATGGGCTTCTCGGCGCTGGATGGCCTGATGATGGGAACCCGCACCGGCGCGCTGGACCCCGGCGTGCTGCTGTACCTGTTGGAGCAGGGCTGGGACCATCAGCGTCTGCAGACTATGCTGTATCAGCAGAGTGGCCTGTTGGGTGTGTCTGGCATTTCTGCAGACATGCGCCGCTTGCGCGCCGACGGCTCGGATGCGGCCCGCAAGGCCATTGCCCTGTTCACGCGTCGCGTGGTGCGCGCGAGCGGCGCTTTGACCGCCTGCATGGGTGGGCTGGATGTGCTGGCCTTCAGCGGTGGCATTGGCGAGCACGACGCAGTACTGCGCTCCGAAGTCTGCACCAGCCTAGCCTACCTGGGCGTACAGATCGACCCGGCCCTGAACCAGGCGGCCATCGCCAGGGGAATCATGGCTGTGCACACCCCCGACAGCGCGGTGGAGGTGTGGGTGGTGCCGACCGACGAGGGCCGCGTGGCGGCGCGAGAAGCGGCGCGGTTGACGGCATAATTGCACATCAAATAAGCCTCTAGCCCTCGGGCAATATACGTGAGGCGCTATAAAATCAATAGTAAAGACCGTGTATTACCGCATCAATTGACGAATCGATGCACAAACCGACAACAGCTGTGGCGCTTCCATGCGGCCAATAATTTTACGAACAACCGACCCGATGACTTGAATGGCGCCCGCCATTCCAAGGTTTGCGGATTGCTCCACCAGAAAACCGGGTTTTGCCAGCTTGAGTGGTTCCATGAAGTAGAACTTCATGCCGACATCATTCAACTCGACCACCAGCTTGGCCAGCGCGTCCCGGTGCGCGGTGGGATCGTCAGACTGCTCCAGGGTGGTGAGGACATCCAGCGTCTTGGTGCGCAGAGCCTCTGAGTGGGAGAAGCGCAAAAACGGCAGCGCCTTTTTGCCTGTTGTTGATGGTGTGGCGGTTTTGGTCTTCGCCGCAGGCTTGGTCGTTTTTTTTGCAGGTGTTGGCATACGGCGATCTTACGCCCTGGCTGCTTTCACGCCTGCGCTGCCTAATTCAACGCCATGCTCAGTTTGCGCCGGTAGCTGGCCACCAGTTGGGCCTGTGGGTCCACTTCGCCCACGGTCTTGCCGGCAATCTCGATACCACCGGCCGTCTTGCCGCTGGCCAATATGTCAACCTTGGGCTTGGGCGGCGTCAGCAGCTCCAGAATCGCCACAAACGTCTTGCGGGGCAGCGCGTCGTTCCAGGCCTTGTCGCGCATGATGATTTCCAGCAGCTCGTCCATGGACTCGGTCCAATTGCCGCCCACCATCAGCACACGGGCCTTGGCAAAGCGGGTGTCGAAGTCGCGTTTGTTGGCGGCGATCAGGGCATCAAATTGCTCGGGAGTCCACGTACCGCGTGCATCAGAAGTGACAAAGTTGATAGCGTCTATAAACTGGCCCAAAGCTTCAAAGCGCAGCTGGCGCGGAATCTCGGTCAGTTTGGTTGCCAGCGCTGCCTCGGCATCGTCCAGCATGTTGCATTCAATCAGGAGCTTGACGTAGTCGTAGCGGGCATCGTCGTTATCGGGGTTGATGGACAGTGACTCGTGCAGCTTGTGCAGCGCGGCTTGTGGGTCGCCAGCGGCGAGCAGGGCCTGGGCGTCTTCGGCATCAGATTCGGCCTCCAGCACCTCGCTTGAGGGCACGTGCTTGTCCAGAAAGGCTTTGATCTCGCTCTCGAGCTTGGCGCCCATGAAGCCGTCTACCGGCTTTCCACCGACCATCAGCACGCAGGTGGGGATGCTGCGAATGCCAAAGGCCTGGGCCAGTTCCTGTTGTTCGTCGGAGTCGATCTTGACCAGCTTGAAGCGGCCTTCGTATTCGGTTTCCACCTTCTCCAGAATCGGTCCGATAACCTTGCAGGGCCCGCACCAGGGGGCCCAGAAATCGACCAGCACAGGAATGGAAGCGGAAGCGGCAACAACTTCGGATTCAAAGTTTTCAATGGTGACGTTAATCATGTGACAAGTGTAGTGCCACTACGCTGTGCCGCGACGGAGGTCGCTGCTCTCAGGGGGTGCGTTTTACCTGGTGAAGGCCCATCGGCAAAACAGCGCAAGTTGAAAAAGTAAAATCGGGGAATGACAAACATTCAAATCGGCGTCGTCATGGGTTCCAGTTCCGACTGGGACACCATGCAACATGCAGTCCAGATTCTCCAACAGTTTGGTATCGCGCATGAGGCCCGGGTGGTTTCTGCCCACCGCATGCCCGACGACATGTTCGCCTACGCCGAAGCCGCCGTGGGTCGCGGCCTGCGCGCCATCATCGCCGGTGCCGGCGGCGCGGCCCACCTGCCGGGCATGTTGGCGGCCAAGACCACGGTGCCGATTCTGGGCGTGCCGGTGGCCAGCAAGCACCTCTCAGGCGTGGATTCGCTGCACAGTATTGTGCAAATGCCCAAGGGCATACCAGTGGCGACCTTTGCCATTGGCGCAGCTGGCGCTGCCAATGCGGCCCTGTTTGCCGTGGCCATGCTGGCTGGCGACCACCCCACGCTGCGCAAGCAACTCGAAGCCTACCGCGCGCACCAGACCGAGGTGGCCCGTGGCATGACCGTCCCCCCCGCCTTATGAGCCCAGAGATCACACTTGGCGTGATGGGTGGCGGCCAGTTGGGCCGCATGTTTGTGCAGGCTGCGCAGCAAATGGGCTATTTCACTGCCGTGCTGGACCCGGACCCGTTGAGCCCAGCCGGTCGCGTGAGCCACCACCATATTCAGACTGCCTACACCGACCCCGCCGGTCTGCAACAACTGGCCCAGCTCTGTGTAGCGGTTACTACCGAATTTGAGAACGTGCCCGCGCCCGCCCTGGCAGCGTTGGCCAAAAGCTGCACCGTCTCACCAGCGGCCAGCGCGGTGGCCATTGCCCAGGACCGTGCGGAGGAAAAAGCGCATTTCGCCGGTTGTGGCGTGCCAGTGGCGCCCTATGCGGTGATTGAAACGGCTGAACAACTGGCTGCTGTGGCTGATGATTCGAGCGTGGGGGCTGACTTCTTCCCGGGAATATTGAAAACCGCTCGCATGGGCTACGACGGCAAAGGCCAGGTCCGCGTCGCCAACCGCATCGAACTGGCGGACGCTTGGGTCGACCTGAAGGGCGTGCCTTGTGTGCTGGAAAAGATGCTGCTGCTGCAATTGGAATGCTCTGTCATCGTGGCGCGCGGCGCAGATGGCACCTGCGTGAACTTGCCAGTGCAACGCAACCTGCACCGTGCCGGTATCCTTGCCGTGACCGAAGTTTATGAAGGAAATCTGCCTCTAGCCCTCGTGGAACGTGCAGTAGCCGCTGCAAAATCCATAGCAACTGAATTGAACTACATCGGTGTGTTGTGCGTGGAATTTTTTGTACTGGACCCTGCCAGCCCCGCCGCGCAGACGCTGGGTGGCCTGGTGGTCAACGAAATGGCGCCACGTCCGCACAACAGCGGCCACTACAGCATCGACGCCTGCGATGTGTCGCAGTTTGACCTGCAGGTACGCACCCTGACCGGCTTGCCACTCACCCAACCGCGCCAGCACAGCCCCTGCATCATGCTCAATTTGTTGGGTGACATCTGGCCCGACGGGGGCTCCCCGCCGTGGGCGCAGGTGCTGGCCCTGCCGGGCACGCATTTGCACCTGTACGGCAAGGCCACGGCCAGCAAGGGCCGCAAGATGGGCCACCTGACGGTTACCGGGGCAACTGTGGAGCAGGTGCGGGTTACGGCCCTGCAGGCCGCCGCACTGCTGGGCATTGCGGCGTTTTGATCCGCACCTCACGGCACGTCACTTTAGCCCGTTCCTTCGCATTCGCCCGCCATGATCCTCAGCGCCTCTGATCCTGCCTCGATAGCCACCTGTGCCGACACCCTGCGCGCGGGTGGACTAATAGGTTTGCCCACCGAAACGGTGTATGGCCTGGCAGCAGACGCCGGCAACGATGTGGCGGTGGCGCAGATTTTGCCGCCAAGGGCCGCCCGGCTGACCACCCGCTGATCGTGCATGTGTCGGCCCACGATGGCGGCATGTCCGGCGTGGCGCATTTTGCGGCGCAGGTGCCACCCTTTGCGCAGCAGCTCATGTCTGCCTTCTGGCCGGGGCCGCTCACCTTGATCCTGCCGCGCCGCGAAGGCGTTGGCAGTGCCGCTGCGGGTGGCCAGGCTTCGGTGGGGCTGCGCTGCCCCTCGCACCCGGCTGCACAGGCCGTGCTGCGCGCCTTGCACGATGCGCCAGCCGGCGTGGCGCCGGTGTGGGGCCTGGCCGCGCCCAGCGCCAACCGCTTTGGCCGTGTCAGCCCGACCACCGCTCTGCATGTGGACAGCGAGCTGGGCCCCGACCTGCTGATTCTGGACGGTGGTGCGTGTGACCTGGGCATTGAGTCCACCATCATCGACTGCACGCGTGGCGCGCCCGTGTTGCTGCGGCCAGGCTCCATCAGCCGTACCCAGGTGGAGCAGGCGTGCGGCCGCAAATTGCTATCAAAAGAAGAGCTATTGGAGCAGGAAACACGAGGGCTAGAGGCCCCAAAGGCTTCGGGTACTCTGGAATCCCACTACGCCCCCAACGCCACCGTGCGCCTGATGGACGCCAAGGCGTTACAGACTGCGCTCAAGATGCTGGACGGCGCTATTGACTCGGTCGCGCGCCCTTCGATTGCCGTCTACGCCCGCACCCTGTTAAAGAACGTGCCACGCAACATCGTGCTGCGTAACATGCCCCAGTATGCAGCCCCGACCGCACACGAGTTGTTCTCTGTGCTGCGCGAGTTGGACGCCACTGGCGTCAAACTGATCTGGGTGGAGACACCGCCCGACACCCAGGACTGGGAAGGCGTGCGCGACCGATTGCAGCGCGCTAGTGCACCAACCTGAAATGCGTTCCCCTGAAGCTGAATTCTGATTGGCCTTGCTGGATGCCCACCACGGTCAGCTCAGCTGCCACGGTGCCGCCCTGATTGAGCACCAGCCCATTGACCAGCAGCAAACGCTGCGACGGGTTGTCCGAATAAACGCTACCCGTGATTTTGATCGCCGGAATCTGGCGGCGCAGGTCTTCGGGCAGTTCGCTCAATAGCGGTACCAATGTGGCTGCGGGTTTCGATGCGGGTGTCACCTTGGCGGTGCTGACCACTGCGGGAACGCTAGCTCGGTTGGGCAGCGGCGACGATGCTTTTATGCGAGCCACGGGTTTTGGTGGGGGCATTGCCGGTTGCGTGGCTTGTGCGGATGCGATGGGTGGTGCAGCCACGGTCACCGGAGCAGATGTCGGCACGGGTTGGGCCACAGGTGCAGTCGCCAGCGTCACAGCCGGGGATGGTGCTGATTGAGCCGTCCACAGGTAAGCCGCTAGTCCAGCCACCACCAGGAATGCAACCAGGGCGATCCACAGGCGGTCATGTCTACCACCTGCGCCGGGAACATGGGGCGCAGTGACCTGGCGCGCATGCAAACCCGGCACGCCGCCGCGCCCACGTTCGGCTTCGGCCTTTTTCAATGCATCAAGAATGTAGGACATGGGTTCAGGGTACGCTGGCCGCTCGGCGCGGTGCAGTCTCGCGGGAGGTGCGTTCGATCATTTTCAGTGTGGAAGGGGCCAGTTGTTGTTCAGATCTGAGCTCGCCGATGGCCGGTTGGATGGGCGCAATGGTGGCCGCGTGTTGACCGGGCGGCCACAGTGCAATGCCCAGGACAGCGACCATCAACACCAGGCAGACACCGCCCCAAGTCAGGCCTGTACGGGACAGGTGCAGGCTCCATTTTTTAGAGTGAGCGTCTCCAAAGACTTCGGTCGCCGCTTGGTCCACCACCGTTCGACTAACCTCGTGCAATCCGTTGGCCCAGGCACCCAGCAGCGCACGCCCGCACAACAGGTTGATGCGCCGTGGCACACCGCGCGCCAGTTGGTGGATGCGTTGAAGCGCAGCCGCATCAAAGGGCAGGGCGCCGTGGTGGCCGGCCACGGCCATGCGGTGCGCGATGTAATCTGCGGTCTCGGTCTGGCTCAGTGCATCCAGGTGGAAGCGCGCAATCACCCGCTGGGCCAGTTGTTCCAGTTCGGGGCGCTCCAGCATGGTGCGCAGTTCGGGCTGGCCTATCAGCACGATCTGCAGTAACTTACGTTCGCTGGTTTCCAGGTTGGTCAAGAGGCGTAACTGCTCCAGCACGTCGGGTGCCAGGTTTTGTGCCTCGTCAATGATGAGCACGCAGCTTTGGCCATTGGCATGGCTGTGCAGCAAAAAGGCGTTGAGTGCGTCAATATAGGCCTTGACCGTGGGCGGGTTGCCGGGTGTGGGCGCCAGCGGGATGTGGAACTCTTCGCAGATGGACTGCAGCAGTTCGGTGACGGTGAGCTTGGGGTTGAAGATGTAGGCCACATGGCAGCCTTGCGGGATTTGCTCAAGGAAGCAGCGGCAGATGGTGGTCTTGCCGGTGCCAATGTCACCTGTGAGCAGCACAAAGCCCCCGCCCGTACCGCCGCCTATGCCACTGTTGGCCCGGTCGGGCCCAGCCACGCCGTACAGCAGGTGCGCCAGGGCCTCCCGGTGGCGCTCGCTCATGAAGAGGTAGCGTGGGTCAGGGGCAATGGAGAACGGGTCCTGCGTCAGCCCGAAGTGTTGCGAATACATAGTTCCTCAAGCATACCAATCGGCAAAGGGGGCAGTCATCATAGATTGCCCAACTGCCACCCATTTGGAATGACACTGACCCAAGGCCAATTTGGCCTATGCCAATAGCACTGCTAAAGTCGACGTGATGCTCTCCATTGCGATCAGGTTGATGAACTGTGCAGCCTTGCTCCTGGCTATTGCACTTGCAAGTGTTCCATCAGTATCATGGGCGGCACCCGCTGTTATTGACGAGGCCGAGGTGGCTATTACAGTCGCCGGCACAACGCGTCAAACCGAACCTATTCACTTGTCCTTCAACTGGGACCGAAGCATTGGCGCGGTAGACGGACAAGCCAGGTTTGTGATGCAGATTCCGGTTAGCAACATATCGGAACCCCTGGCCATTTACATACCACGTGTTGGAAACTCGTTTGTAGTCAACATCAACCAACATGAGCTGGCGCGCTATGGATCCAACCCTCCGGGGCCTTATGACGATGCAGCAACCCGACCGCGCTATTTCAGCGTTCCAACAGATTGGCTGACGCCGCAAACCACATTGGAGGTGATCATCGCCGCGAAAGGCGGCCGCTTTGGTGGCCTTTCCACGATCACCACGGGCTCACCCGAAGAGGTTCACAAACTATTTGCGAGGGACGAGTTTGAACAAATCAATTTGAGGTTGATGCTGATTGTGGTTGGGGTAATGCTCGGCATGCTGGGACTGCTGTGGTGGGTTCGCCAACGTGACATTTCCTACCTTTACTACGCGCTGGCTGAACTTTTGTGGTCCTTTCTGACGGCTCGGCACTTGCTTAGTCCTGCCCCGCTTCCGTGGCCACTCTGGGGCCACGTCATCCAGGCCGCCTTTGTGCTGAGTGTGCCGTTGCAATGCAAGTTTGCTTTGATCGTTATTGATCAGGACAAAGGGTGGGTGAGCAAACTGACCAATTTCCTGATTATTGGTGCAATACCTGCTGTTGCTGCTGTTGGAATCTATGGTGGTCGCACGTTGGGTTTTTTTTGGATGGGCCTGCTTGCCATTGACGTCTTGGCCATGGCTTGGGTGGTCTTTTCAACACTATCGCGAAACTCAAACCTCGAGCGGAAAATACTTGCGGGTGCCGTAGCGATTATGTTGATTTGTGCAATTCGGGATGTCACTGTGAGATGGATGTCACCATCCATCTACACGGATATCGCTTGGGTCCGCTATGCCTGGACAGGCTTCGGCATAGGATTCGCGTGGATTATTGCTGAGCGGATGCGCAGGGCAACGAAGGCTTTGTCGGAGATGAATGCATCATTGGCTGATCAACTCGCTGCCCGCGATGTAGAACTGACAGCAGCATTCGAACGCGAAAGAGTCCGCGACATGGAACAAGGTGCATTGCTTGAGCGGCAGAGGCTGATGCGGGACTTGCATGACGGGCTGGGCAGCCATTTGGTTGGGGCTTTGCGTATGGCACAGCAGGTTTCTGCGTCCAAGGCCGAGATCACGGCCCAACTGCGAATGGCAGTGGACCAGCTCAAAATAACTGTCGACGCCATGCAGGATGTCGAAGGCGACATACCATCATTGCTTGGCGCGATACGCTATCGGCTGTCACCGCGTTTGCAAGCGGCGGGTATCAGCTTGAAGTGGAATGTTGACCCCCTGCCTACTATGCAGCACTGGGGTGTGCGGCAGTCGTACGATCTTCAAATGATTCTCCTTGAGGTATTTACCAACATCGTCGCTCACTCGGGGGCCAATTGTGTGACCCTATCAGCCCACCATCATGTTCAGCAGCCTATTTCAAACATCAACATTGAAATCTGCGATAACGGTACAGGGATCACCCCTGATTCATCAAATTCCCCTGCAGGCAAGGGCATGGCAAGCATGCTTGCGCGCGCCAAGGCACTGGGTGCCGTTATGAGTATTCGCTCGGGGACGGATGGGACATGCGTTGTGTTGGCATTGACTTGTGCAGATGACGCGTAAGGGAGGAGTAGCGCCATAAAAAAAGCAGCCCGAAGGCTGCTTTTTGGATGTGGACCCGATGAGGGTCAGAACTTCATGCCCACGGCCAAGCTAACTGCGCTGGGGTTCAGCGTGGCATCCAGTGTCTGGCCGGTTGACAGCGTGGTGCGGGTGCGCAGGGGCGTGTAGACGTAGTTCGCATCAATGAACCAGCCGCCGCTCATCTGGAATGTAGCGCCCAACTGGAACGATGCGGCCCACTTGGAGTCCACCGACAGCGTGGTCGGGTTGGCTGGTGTACCACCGGTGAGGGCGGTCAGTGTGGAGGTGGACCTGGCACCATAGAACGCGGCATAGGTGATGCCGGCGCCCACGTAAGGGCGCACTGTCGCGTTGGCATCCAGGAAGCGCCACTGTGCAAACAAGGTAGCCGGCAGCGCCTTCACGTCACCAATCTTGCCCGCGCCCCGGATGGCACCGTCACCCGAAATGTCATGCTGGAACGGTATGGCCAGGGGCAGATCAATGGCAAAGTGGTCATCGACCATGTAGGTGATGCCGCCTGAAAGACGCGATGAGCTACCAATGCTGGACTTGGTGCCGACCAGGCTGGGGGCTGTCAGGTCGTCACTGGTGACATTGGGGGTAATGTTGGTGGCACCCACGCGGATCAGCATTGTGCCAGCGGATTGCGCCTGGGCAGCGAACGTGCAGGCCAGCAGGGCGGGGATCAGGAGGAATTTCATGTGTGTGTTTTTCATGATGTGTGGACTCCGTGAATTACAACCAGCCCGCTCTTGCGAGTTGCAGGTTGATGGATTGGCCGATCAACTTGTGCAGTGCTGGCGTAGGGTGGAAGTTGTCGGAATAGGCATAACGTGTCCACCAGTCGGCGGCGGTCTCACCCACAGGGATATTGGCCGACATGCTGGCCGAATTGCAAGCTGCCACGGTGGCAGGGTAGCTCAGGCTGGCTTGACCGGTGGTAGTGTCCAGACCGCCAGCAACCTTGGGGCAAGCCGGGGTGGTGATGTTGGTCAGGGCAAACTGGGCCGGGTTGGCGCTGATTTTGCCGCCTTCAGTGTTCAGGTCAAATAACTGCACATTGGTGCCGGCCAGACCCTGGGCCAAAGCACCATTGAAGGCAGCGGTCCAGGCGCGCACGGCGCCCTGCACGGCATCGCGCTGGGCGCTACCGCCAGCAGCGGCTACTGCGGAGAGAACAGCCATGAAGCGTGGTGTAACAGTGATGTCGGGCGAATTGACGACAACAACCTTGCTCACACCCTTGGCGACGATATTGGCCTTGATGGAGGCCGCCAGTGTCTGGCCCACGGCTTGTGCATAAGCGCCAGCGGCAGTACCCAAGCTGGTGGGAGTGGGAGTTGCGCCGATGATGGCCGATACGGTGGCTGGAGGCAGCAGGGTGTTTAGCAGGCCGATATAGGTGCCAACACCAGTGGGTGTGGTGGCGCCCAGGTAGGCACCGGTCAGGTCCGCCAGATCGTTGCCGCCACCGTCAATGATGACCAAATCGCTGGGCGCCAGTGTGGCCGAGCCCACTGCCATTTGGTAAGTGATAGAGAACGGAACGCTGTTGCTGGGAGCCGATGCATTGGTCAGGTTGTTAACGCGGCCACCGCCCACTGCAAAGCTGGTGCAGGCAGTGTTGGGTATGAAGGTCGTTCCGTTAAAACGGAAGAAAGAGCACAGGTTGCTCACGCCAAAGTTGGCGGCTACCAATTCCGGGAAGATCAGGAAGGGCTTTGCAGGGTCGGCGCTCTGGATGGTGAACTTGTAGCCAAACGTGCCGCTGTCCATGATGCTGTCACCAAAGACTTTGACCGAAGGCGCAATGGTCTTGGGCGTGATGTCAGAGCCGTCGCTGGCTCCGCCGCATCCCGCTAAAAATACCGCGCAGCTCGCAGCAACCGCTGCCCATTTCCATTGTTTCATTGCTCTCTCCATTAAATAGAACGACCGTTCGTTTTCGGACTGTTAATGATAAAAGGGTTGAGTCTCACGGACCATGGGGTAAATACTGACGGGGATTGGAGGGCTCAGCTTAATTGTGTAAAGATAAATACAGATGGGGGTATTCAGCGCAGTTTGGCTGCCCATTCGACAAGGGCGTCAATGGCTGGGCGGGCGGCGCGGGCATTTGCATGGTTAACCAGGGCCACCAGTATCCAGCGCCTGCCGCCAGTCCCGTGCACATAGCCGGCCACTGCTACCACGTCGGTCAAGCTCCCGGTTTTCAGGTGGGCCGAGCCCGCAGCTTGGGTCTTGACGCGGCGCAGCGTGCCGTCCACGCCGGTGATGGGCAGAGACGCCATTAACTCCGGCATGGTGGGTGAGGCATAGGCGGTTTGCAGTAGTCGGCCCAGGGCCTGGGCGCTGATGCGTTCGCTGCGTGACAGACCTGAGCCGTTGTCCATTATGGGCAAGTCGGTAGGGCTGATGCGATCTTTCCACCAATGCAGTACCACGGTCTGCGACGCGGCATAGTTGCCGGGTAGCGCTGGCGTGGTGATCGCCCCGCTGGTGCTTGCGGTGGTGGCAGTGGGTAGTGCGCGGCCCAAAGTGAGGTACACCTGCTGCGCCATCACGTTGTTGCTGAACTTGTTGATGTCACGGATGATTTCAGCCAAGGGGGCAGAGCGCAGCTCGAACGAGGGTTTGGGTGCAGCGCCACCGACGGCTTTGGGAATCACACCCAAGCGCACGCTGCCTTGCAGCTTGCCGCCCATGCTTTGCCACAGGCCCTGCACTGCGCGTGCGGCGTAACTGCCAGGGTCGGCATAGGCCACAGCCCAGACTTTTTCGCCACAGCTTGCGGGGTAACCGCCCGCAAAGCGGATGCGGTTGGGATCGCTGAAATCAGCCTTTAGCTGGGCGCGGTAGTCGCCGCAGTCACCCGCCAGCAACGGCACTGTGGCCTGCATCTGTACCCCGGCCAGGGGCGGGTCGTATTGCACGCGGGCCACGGTATTGCCGGGTTCGGGCGCCAGGGTCATCACCACCGATTTGAAGTTGATTAGCAGCGCGTCGGGCGCGGCGTTGTAGGGGCGCAGCGGCTCGCCGTCAAAGCTGGCCGGGTCGAGTGGCGGTATGTCAAAGGCGCTGCGGTCCAGCACGATGTCACCGGAAATAGTCTGGATGCCCAGGCCCTGCACCCGGCGCAGCAGCAGCCACAAGCGCTCCAGCACCAGCTTCGGGTCGCCCTGGCCCTGGATGATGAGGTTGCCGTGCAGCGTGCCGTCCCGCATCGTGCCGTCGATATAGACCGGCGTGCTCCAGGTGTAGGCTGGCCCCAGCAGGTCCAGCGCGGCAAAGGTGGTAACCAGTTTCATGACCGAGGCAGGGTTCATGGGCACGTCCACCCGGTGGCTGATGCGCGGCGCGCTCTGGCCCTGCGCGTCCAACAGCAGAACCGATACGGCATCGCGCGGCACTTTGGCTCGGGCCAGGGCGGCGTCAATTTCGGGAGGCAGGCCCTGGGCCTGGGCCGTGCAGCCCAATAAGGCGGCGAGAAGGGAGACAAGAAGCAATCGCAAGGTGAACAGCATCTGCGGGATTATCCGGCGCACGGCCAGCTTAGGCGCGCCTTCCCCGATAATCTTGGCGATGCCCACCCCGTTCAAGAACCCGTTTGCAGCCTTGTCGCCCAAAGCGGTGGGCGTGTTGGCGGCGGTCATCACGGTCACGATCTGGACATCGTTCATCGTTATCGCGCGCGCATCGGCCGATCCGGCACGCGGCGGTGTGCTCAACGTGTTTGACATCGTCTATGCACGGCTGCTTGGTGCCGGCCTGATTTTGCTGCCTTGGGGCTGGTGGCTGGTGCGCCGTGACCGCCGCACGCAGCCCTGGGCCGGCTCGCTGTTTGGTCTGTCGCCGCTGCCCTTGCGCCAGACCCTGATCACCGGTTTTTTTGGCGGCCTGCTGTACGCCATGTTGGCCTACAGCGGTTTTGTGTTTGCGCCAGCGGCCCACGCCTCGGTGCTGATGCCGGGCAGCCTGCCCTTGTGGACCACGCTGTTGGCTTACGTGATTCTGGGAGATCGCGTCTCTACCAGCCGGGCACTGGGCCTGGTTTTGATCGTGGGAGGCGACCTGCTGGTGGGCGGCAGCAGCCTCTTGCATGCGCTGGACGGTAGTGGCGTCTGGCGGGGCGATGTGCTGTTTGTGTTGGCCTCGCTGTGTTGGTCCACCTATAGTGTGCTGGTGCGCCACTTTGCGCTGGATGCGGTGCGCGCCACCATTGCCGTCACGGCGGTGGCTTCTATCGTCTATGTGCCCATCTACACCGTGCTGCTGCTTCTGCACCTGGTTCCGGGTCAGGCGCTGGTGGCACCCCTTGCTGACATGACGTTTCAGATGTTCTTCCAGGGCGTGGGCTCGGTGGTGGTGTCGGGCATTACCTTTACCAAGATGATTCAGTACTTTGGCCCGGTGCGTTCCACCATGATTACGGCCCTGGTTCCAGGGCTGTCGGCCATCTCTGCAGCGATCTTTCTGGGCGAGCCCCTGGTCTGGAATCTGCTGGCCGGCCTGGCCTTGGTGACCTGTGGCATTGTGTTTGGGGTGCGTGGCATGGCTAAAATTACTATTAAATCAGTAGCGCCTAACGTAGCATCTACGAGGGCTAGAGGCCGAAATGGCTATAGGTGATGTGGAAACCATGAATCTGCTGGCGTTTGATACCGGGACCGAAGTGATGTCGGTTGCCGTTGCGCGCACGGAGCAGGGCCAGGTGCGCCTTTGGCAACACAACGCCACAGGCGGCGCCAAAGCGTCTACCGATCTGATTCCGGCTGTCCTGGATTTGCTGCTGCAGGCCGGTTTGCGGTTGGATCAACTCGATGCCATCTGCTTTGGCTGCGGGCCGGGATCGTTTACTGGTCTGCGGACCGCTTGCTCGGTGGCGCAGGGCTTGGCCTTTGGCGCGAACGTGCCCGTGCTGCCGGTTGACTCCCTGTTGGCACTGGCGGAAGAGGCGCGTTTCACCGCTTTGAATGGCCAAAGCACGGCTGTGGTAACGGCCCTGCTGGACGCGCGCATGGACGAGTTGTACGCCGCTACCTATGCCTGGAACGTCGATGGCCAATGGACCGAACAGCAAGCCAGCGCCCTGGTGCGCCCTGAAAACCTGACCCGTCCACATGCGGCAAACGGCAAAGACAACGCGCCCTGGCTGATGGCCGGCAATGTGTTTACTGTATACGGCGAACGCGTGGCTGCTGGTGATGCTGCCGCCTCCACGGCGATGCATTTTCCCGCACTGCCCACCGCCATGGCAATGTTGCGTCTGGCCCCCCAACTGATGGCTGCGGGCATGACCGTGGCTGCCAAAGACGCCCTGCCCAGCTATATCCGCGACAAGGTAGCCAAGACCACGGCCGAACGCATGGCCGAGAAGGTGGCCAGCTTGGTCGCAACCGGGATCTGAGCATGTCCAGTGCCAAGGCCATGGCGCAAGCGCAATTTCAGAGCCTGACGGCCGAGCGACTGGACGCCGTGTTGGCGGTGGAACAACGTGCCTACGCCCACCCCTGGAACCGTAGCCATTTCCTGGATGCGCTTCAAGCCGGCTACCAGGCCCAGATGCTGGTGGCAGACGATGCGCTCTTGGGCTACTTTGTGGCCATGGAGGGCTTTGAGGAAGTGCATCTGCTCAACATCACCGTGGCGCCCGAATACCGAGGCCAGGGTTGGTCCCGCGTCATGCTGGACGCGCTGACCCTGTGGGCGCGAGGTCGCACAGCGCAGTGGCTGTGGCTGGAGGTGCGCGTTGGCAATGAACGGGCCATGCGGGTCTACGAAGCCCATGGTTACCGACGCGTGGGTTACCGCCGGGACTATTACCCGTCCATCCACGGCCAGCGTGAGGATGCCGTGGTCATGAGCCTGAAGCTGTAACGGCGAGAATCCACCATGGTCTTAGAACTCGACACCCGCCAACGCGCCATGCTGCAAGAGATGGGTGTGCACGTCTGGCTGCCTGAAAGGGTGCCGGTGGCGGCCACCGGTACGCTCGCTGAAGAGCAATCTGCGTCCCCTGCACCACCACCCGGACAACCCCAGCGCACCCAGGCAGTGGCTGTGCCCGTTAGGTCCGCGTCAGCACCCGGCCAGCCTTTGGCGCTGCAAGACATGGACTGGGACGCGTTGGCCCAATCGGCCGCCATCTGCCAGGCCTGCGGCCTGTACGCTGGGCGCAAGCAGTCCACGCTGTGCGCCCCTGCAACCGCGGTGCAAGCCGACTGGATGGTGGTGGGAGACCCGCCCGATGAAGACGAGGACCACCTGGGCCAGCCTTTTGCGGAGCAAGCCGGCGTGCTGCTGGACAACATGCTCAAAGCCGTGGATGCCAGCCGCAACGGCCAGGCACGCCAGGGCGCCTACCTGTGCAACGTCGTCAAATGCCGTCCACCTGCCGGTCGCCTGCCCCAGGCGGCAGACTTGCAACAGTGCGCGCAGTACCTGCAACGCGAAATCGGGTTGGTGCAACCCAAGCTCATATTGGCGCTGGGGCGTTTTGCCACACAACTGTTGTTACAGGAACACCCTGAGCAGGCCAGCCTGCCCCTGGGTAAGCAGCGCGGCACGGTATACCACTATCAGGGTATTCCGGTCGTGGTGAGCTACCACCCCAAAGTGCTGTTGCGCGCCAGCGCCGACAAGGCCAAAGCCTGGGCCGATTTGTGTTTGGCCCTGGATGTGCTGGAGGGGGCCCACCTACAATAGGGCTCATGACCTTTCTTGAGCAACTGAGCGCTGCCGAGCAGCAAAATGGATCGCTGTTGTGCGTAGGGCTGGACCCGGAACCGGCCAAGTTTCCTACCCACTGGCGGGGTGACGCCAACAAGATTTTTGACTTTTGCGCCGCCATTGTGGACGTCACCGCCGACCTGGTGATCGCCTTCAAACCGCAGATCGCCTACTTTGCCGCGCACCGCGCCGAGGCACAGTTGGAGCGGCTCATTGCCCACATTCGCAACGTTGCGCCCCATGTGCCCGTTATTCTGGACGCCAAGCGGGGCGACATTGGCAGCACAGCCCAGCAGTACGCCATTGAGGCCTTTGAGCGCTATGGCGCTGACGCCGTCACGCTGTCACCCTTTATGGGCTTTGACTCGGTAGCACCTTATCTTCAGTACCACGGCAAAGGGGCTTTCCTGCTGTGCCGTACATCCAACCCCGGTGGGGATGATTTGCAGTCGCAACGTCTGGCCTCGGTGGAAGGCCAGCCCTTGCTATACGAACACATTGCGTGGTTGGTGCAAGGCCCCTGGAACCTCAATGGCCAGCTAGGCTTGGTGGTCGGTGCTACCTACCCGGCAGAGATTGAGCGCGTGCGGGCCCTTGCCCCCACCGTGCCCCTGTTGATCCCGGGTGTGGGCGCCCAGGGTGGTGACGCAGTTGCCACCGTCAAGGCTGGCCTGCGCGTTCAGGATGGCACCACGGCTGGAGCCATTGTTGTCAACTCATCGCGTGCCATTTTGTACGCCGACGCCAGTGTGAACTTTGCCGATGCGGCGCGGCGCGAGGCCCTGCGCACCCGCGACCTGTTGGCGGCAGCGCGCTAGCTCCCAGGCGTTACATGGCGTAACACTTGATGCGCTTGACGGCGCACTTATCACAATGCGTGGGAGTGATTACCGCTAAGCTGAAACTCTTGTCGAACGAGAGTCACAACACTATGCGCGTCACAGATTACAGCGAATGTGAGCCGGCGCTTGCATCACCGCCAGGCTCCACAAGCGAAACCCCCAACGCGCCCCTTGCGGCTGCTCTGGCACTCTCTGCACTGGTCACCGCCTGTGGCGGTGGAGGCAGTGGCACAGCCATCGCACCTCCCACCGATCCGACAGATCAAGGTGTCGGTCGCCATTACCCGTCCGCTAACAACGACGAAGATGCCGCACGGTTTCTATTACAGGCCCAGTTTTCTGCATCCGATGCCGAGATGGCCGCCGTGCGTGCCAAAGGTTATGCCGCCTGGCTGGGCGAGCAATTCGCTACCCCGGCGAGCCAGACCGGTTTTGACTGGCTCAATGTGCGCGGCTACGGCACCATCAGCAGCAGCACCAATTTCTACGACAACACCTACCCCGGCGACTACATGGTCTGGAATCAGCTCATGACGTCCAGCGATGCGGTGCGCAAGCGCGTGGCCTTGGCCTTGTCCGAGTTTTTCGTGGTGTCGCTATCAGGACTGGATTTCAGTTGGCGCAGCTACGCCATTGCCGCATGGTGGGACATGTTGGCGTCCAATGCCTTTGGCAACTACCGCAAGCTGCTGGAGGATGTCACCCTCCACCCGGCCATGGGCTACTACCTGAACACCAAAGGGAACCTCAAGGAAAACGTCGCCACAAATCGCGCACCGGATGAAAACTACGGTCGTGAGGTGATGCAACTCTTCACCATCGGCCTGTATCAGCTCAACCTGGATGGAACTGAAAAGCGCGACGGTAATGGCAACAAAATCGAGACTTACTCCCAAAGCGACATCACCAACATTGCCCGCGTGTTCACCGGATGGGACTTCGACCAGACGCAGAACGTCAACACGCTGGAACCAGTTAACCGTCGCAACATTCCCAACACGGTGTTCACGCGCATCCCCATGCGCCTAACCCCCAACAACCACTCTGCACTGGCAGCCACCTTTCTTGGTGCCACCGTGCCGGCCGACACCGACGGTGTGGCCGCGCTGCGCACGGCGCTGGACACCCTGTTCAACCACCCCAACGTCGGCCCCTTCTTTGGCAAGCAGATGATCCAGCGGCTGGTCACCAGCAACCCCAGTCCGGCTTACGTAGCGCGGGTGGCCAGCGCTTTTAACAACAATGGAGCCGGCGTGCGCGGCGACCTGCAGGCGGTGTTGTCCGCTGTGTTGCTGGACGACGAAGCGCGTGGCCCCGGCGGCCTCATGCAGAATGGTTTTGGCAAGCTGCGCGAACCAATGGTGCGGTTTGTGCAATGGGGGCGCAGCTTTGGCATTGGGTCCGCGCGGGGTAGCTGGAAGATTGGCGACCAGAGCAACCCCGCCACGCAGCTGGGGCAAAGCCCGCTGCGCTCACCCAGTGTGTTCAATTATTTCCGCCCCGGTTATGTTCCGCCCAGTACGGCACTGAGTGCCTCGCTCACACCAGCCCCCGAGTTTCAGTTGGTCAACGAGAGCAGCGTGGGCGGCTACCTTAACGCCATACAGGGCGTCATTCGAAACGGTATTTACGTGAATGCACCGGACCTGCCGCAAAGCACCAGCAATACCACCAATGGGTATGACATCGCCGCCAGCTACACAGCTGAGCTGGCCCTGGTGCTGGACGCCACCGCGCTGGTCAAGCGGCTGAACCTGTTGCTGTGCGCGGGCCAAATGTCGGTAACCAACCAGACCCTGATCGTGAATGCACTCAATGCCACGGCGCTGACCGCCACCAGTACCGACGCCAACAAGCGCAACCGCGTGGCCGCAGCGGTGCTGCTGGTCATGGCATCCAGCGAATACCTGATCCAGAAATAGCCATGCATAACCAACAACCCGACAACCAGGGCCGCCGTGCCTTCCTGCGCCGCAGCGCCCAGCTGGCTCTGAGCGGCACTGCGTTGCCGTTCGCGTTGAACCTGGCTGCCATTGGCGAGGCGGCAGCCTTCGATGCCACCGATTACAAAGCCCTGGTCTGCGTGTTTTTCTATGGTGGTAATGACTATGCCAATACGGTCGTCACCTATGACGACGAAAGCTACAACTTGTATAGCGCCATACGACGCGGTGGTGCCGGCCAGACAGCCGGTGGTATTGCTCTGGCCAAGTCTGCACTGGCACCCACTTTGCTCAATCCTTTCGCCCCGCTGGCGGGTGGCAGGCAATACGCGCTGCACCCGGCTATGACCGGGATGGCCAATTTGTTTAATGCAGGCCATGCGGCGGTGCAGCTCAATGTTGGCCCGCTAGTGGTGCCGTTGACCAAGGCACAGTACAGCAGCTCTGATCGTGCCAACTATCCGCGTCCGCCCAAGCTCTTCTCCCACAATGACCAGCAGTCCATTTGGCAGTCGTCCTCGCCCGAAGGCTCCACCATTGGCTGGGGCGGCAACATCGGAGACCTGGCCATGGCTGGCAACGGCAATTCGCTGTTCACCTGCATCAACGTCACGGGCAATGCGGTGTTTCTGTCGGGTGACAGCGCCTTGTCTTACCAGGTCAGTCCCGGCGGTGCTGTGGCCATCAACGCGGTCAAGAACAATGTGTATGGCTCTAGCGCAGTGAAAGCCGCCTTGGCCACCCTGGTTCAGCAGCCGCGCACCCATGTTCTGGAGAACGAATGCAACCGCGTCACTGCTAGGGCCATTGGGGCGGAGACGCAGATCACCTCCGGCCTGGCCGGTGTGAGCCTGGGTACGGGTTTTCCCGCCAGCAACTCGCTGGCTGACCAGCTCAAGATGGTGGCGCGCCTCATTGGTGCGCGCAATGCGTTGGGTGCCAAACGCCAGGTCTTCATGGTGTCCATTGGGGGTTTTGACCTGCATGACAACTTGATTGCCCAGCACCCCGCACTGCTGGGCAAGGTCAGTGATGCCATGACAGCGTTTTACAACGCCACAGTGGAGTTGGGCGTGGCCAACCATGTTACCGCCTTCACCGCCTCGGACTTTGGCCGCACACTGGCCTCCAATGGCGACGGCACTGATCATGGCTGGGGCAGCCACCACTTGGTTGTGGGCGGTGCCGTACGGGGTGCTGCTTTTTACGGTACGCCACCTCCTGTGAGCGTAGGCAGCACGGCTGCGGCGCAGGACCAGTGGCATGTGGGGCAGGGGCGCCTGCTGCCATCTACTGCGGTGGATCAGTACGCAGCAACCTTGGCCACCTGGTTCGGCGTCACTGACCCGGAGCTTGCCGGTATTCTGCCCAATCTGCGGCGCTTTGGTGTGGCCGCTGGGCGACCCGACTACCCGACCAATCTAGGCTTCATGGGCTAGAACCTGGCAACCCTGTGACAGCGCGCTTTGGTGCTCGCGGGCAGAATGCAAGGCTAAACTTGCCGGGAGCCCCGCCGCCATGATTGATCTCTATACCGCTGCCACGCCCAATGGGCACAAGATATCCATAGCCCTTGAAGAACTGGCGCTGCCCTACAGCCTGCAGGTGCTGGACCTGTCCAAGGGTCAGCAGAAAACGCCAACGTTTCTGGCCATTAACCCCAACGGGCGCATTCCCGCCATTGTCGACCGTGATGAGGGTGACTTTGCCGTGTTTGAGTCGGGCGCCATCCTTATCTACTTGGCGGAGAAGACCGGACGTCTGATGCCGACGGACATGAAGGGCCGCTCGCGCGTGATCCAGTGGTTGATGTTCCAGATGGGTGGTATCGGTCCCATGATGGGCCAGGCCAATGTTTTTCATCGATATTTTCCCGAAAAAATCCAGAGTGTGATTGACCGCTACCAGGGGGAAAGCAAGCGTTTGTTTCGCGTGTTGGATGGCCACCTCAAGGACCATGAATACCTGGCTGGTGATTACTCCATTGCCGACATCGCCAACTGGGCCTGGGTGCGCACCCACCGATGGTCGGGGGTAGAGATGGATGACCTGCCGAACCTCAAGCGTTGGCTCGATGCCATTCGTGCCCGCCCTGCGGTGCTGCGCGGCATCCAGATGCCGCCTTCATCGTTGGACCTGCGCACGGACGATGCCGAACAGGCCAAAGCGTTTGCCGAAGGTGCGCGCAAAATGCTGGAAACGGGACAATCCCGCAAGTAATGAAATCCAGGAGACTCGCATGAAACTGTATGTATCGCCCGGTGCGCCCAGCCCACGGCGCGTGATGATGTTCATGGTTGAAAAAAGCATTGCCGGTATCGACTTGGTCAATGTCGATCTCAACGCCAATGAACACAAGGGTGAGGCCTACCGGGCCAAGAGCCCGTTGGCCAAAGTGCCCGCGCTGGAGCTGGACGATGGCCGCGTGCTGACCGAAACCCGTGCCATTTGCACCTATCTGGAAGGCCTGCACCCCGAACCCAACCTGATGGGCGAGAATTTTGAGGAGCGCGCATTCATCGAAATGATGGACCGTCGGGTTGAGTTGTACCTGTTGGGTGGCATCGCCAACGTCGTGCGCCACACCCACCCAGGTCTGGCGCCACTGGAGCAGCCGCAATTTCCGGAGTATGGTCAATCCCAGGCGCAAAAGGTGCGCGAGGTGGCAGCCTGGTTTGACCATGTGCTGGAGCGCCAGCCGTGGATTGCCGGTGACCGCTTCACCATTGCCGACATCACTGCGTTTTGTGCCATCGAGTTTGCCAAGCTGATGAAGTTCAAGCCCGGCCATGAGGGCATGCTGGCGTTGCAGGCCTGGCGTGATCGGGTGGCCGACCGTCCCAGCGCTGCTGCGAAGTAAGCCACCCTGCTTCTTAACGCTCCAGTTCAGGCGCGTGCAGCGTGTCCACCGTGTTGAGTGGCGCTTCCAGTGGCAACCGCAACGTAAAGCAGCTACCCTGACCAAGGACACTGCTGACTGCCATTTCACCGCCAAACAGCGAGGTGACGATGTTGTAGCTGATGGACATACCCAGTCCGCTACCGCCTTTGCCCAGCTTGGTGGTGAAGAACGGGTCAAAAACTCGGCTCAGGTTCTCGGGCGCGATGCCCACACCATCGTCCGTGAACCGAATTTCAACTTGCGATGGACGCAGTCGTTGGGCGTGCAGGTGCATAGTGCCACCCTGGCGACCTTCGAACGCATGCAGCAAAGCGTTGTTGATGAGGTTGGTCAGCACTTGGCCATAAGGGCCGGGGTAGCTGTCGAGCAGGATGTCCGGTTCCATATCCATGGTGAGCTTGTGCCCTGCCCTCTGGACGCCGCGTTGCAGGGTGGCCACTACTTCCTGGCTGGTGCGTAACAGGTCGAAGCTGCGTCGCTGTTCCGTGGCACGATCCACAGCAACCTGTTTGAAGCTCTGAACCAGTTCCCCGGCAGAGTGCAACCCACGGATCACCAGTTCCAGTCCCTCTTGCGTGGAAGCGATGTAGTCGGCCAGGGCGCTTCGACGCATGGTCCCGCCGGCGGCGGCAGCTTCCAGCACCGCTGTGTTCTCCTGCAGCGTGCTGGCAGTCAGCAAGCTGTTGCCGATGGGCGTGTTGAGTTCGTGCGCCACACCAGCCACCAGTGAGCCCAGAGCAGCAAGTTTTTCCTGCACCACCAGTTGGTTTTTGGCATCGCGCAGGTGGGAGTAGGCCACCGCGTTGTCCAAGGCGATGGCCGTATAGGCGCACAGGGTGCGGAAGATCAGGCGTTCGTTTTCGGCATAGGCATGGGCACGGGTCGACTGGATGGTCATGACACCGAGCACCCGATCAGTAATGGCCAGCGGTGCAAACAGGGCGCTCATGGTGGCCAGGGTGCCGGGCACATAGTTCGGTTTTGTGACCATGTCGGCAAAGTCCACTAACAACTCTCGTCGCTCCCGAACACAGCGTACCGAATAAGACTGTGTGTCGCTAATGTGTACCCGGTCGCTGGGCAGACGCACGCCTTCTTCGATGTCGTACACCGACGTCAGCCCCTGGCCATCAGCGTCCATCATATAAATGGAAAAGCTGGTGGTGTCCAACAGGCCGTGCACGTGACGTTCAATGGCAGCAAAGACATTTTCCTTGTCCAGCTGCGAGGTGATTTCTTGACCAATCGTCCCCAGTCGTTCCAAGGTGTCGCTGCTTTGTTGCAGCAATTCGGCTCGGCGCGCTTCAGCCTCGGCCTGGCGGCGGTGGTGCTCCGTTTGCGCGTGGGAACGCTCGGTATCCAGGCGAACCTGCATGGCAGTGGCGCGGTTGGACGCCTCTTGACTCGATACCCGTTCGCGCGCTTCGCTGGCCTGCACCGCCATGCGATAGGCCTCAGCATGGCGTCCCTGCTGGGAATATTCTTCGGCCAAAAGGAACAGCAGGTCGCCCGGAATCAGATAACCGTCGATCTGGCGGGCAGCTACCAGGGCCTGTTCCAGGCGCTCAAGGGCGAGCGCCCGTTTACCATGGCTGGTGTCGATGCGCGCCATCAGCCGCAGGCAACTGACTTCCAGCACCGCAGCACCCTGGTTTTGTGCCAGTTGCAAGGCGGCTTGCACCTCGCGTTCTGCCTCGGCAACATCACCCAATTGCAGCAAAGCGCTGGCAATTCCGATGTGGCCTTCAATAGCCTGGTCGGTCTGGGCCATATGCTGGGCCCGTTCGACCTGTTCGCGAAACAGGGCCAGCGCGCGCTGGTAGTCGCCGCGGGTTTGGGCCAGGTCACCCAGACCGCTCAGCACTGAGCTGAAATTGCGCGAGTGGCGCAACGGCGTGTAGACCTGCATGGCCTCGTCTAGCAGCGATTGCGCCGCATCCAGCCGGCCCATGACCCGAAGAATTTCGCCCATCTGGCGCAAACAGGGGCCCAGTGTGATGGCCCAGCCATTAGGGCGGGCCAGATCCAGACCGCGTTGCAGCCATTCTAGTGCGGCCTCGTGGTCGTTGAGCACTCCATAAGCACTTCCGGTATTGACTGCCACGACCACCGCCGTGACGACCTGGCCAGAGGCCATTGCGGCAGCAAAGGCGCGGTCAAAGTGTTGCAGGGCACCGGCGAAGTTGCCAGAGTTGTAGTCGCGTGTTGCAAAGTAAGAGTGGACGCTGGTAGCTGCACAGGGGTGGACCGGTTCCTCACCTTCGGAGAAGCGCGCACCCCACAGCGCATGGCTCAGGTGCACATCGCGCAAGGTCGCGTAGCGCGCCTGGGTGGCCTCCAGGAAGTCCAGCCGCTGGGCGTCGCCGCTTTGCTGTGCACTGTGCACGGCTGCGGCCAGGCATTCGTCACGCAATGACAGGTTGCCGGCGCTGGAGTGGATGGACGTCAGAATGCCCTGCGTATCTGAACAACCAATAGAGTCTTGCAAGATCTTGAAAACCTGCAGCGCGGTCTGGGCCATCTGGAGCGCGCGCTCCAGATCGGACATCAGCCAGGCGGTTTCTGCATCGATAAGACTTAAACGGGCCTCCAGCCGTTGGGCCGCAGGTGAAGGGATGGCGTGCTGTGCCGCCAAGGCCTGCCGCACGCACTGCGCCAGTTGGTTGGCGTGGGCATTGTCCCGCTGTCGTAAATACCATGCCACTGTGCATTGGTTCTGCAGGGCTTCTTCCAGTGGGCAGGCGTCGTCCAATGTGCTGAGAAGACGATCAACTTCGACATTGCGCTCGAACAGTTGCATTGTGTGGCGTGCGGAGTGGGCTTTAATGGTAGAGCGACAGCCGTTGTGGGCTGCGTGGGCGAACAATAGCACGCTCGCTGGCGAACCATGCCGCAGTTGAACCGCTTACAGCAAACGCGCCAGATACCGCCCGGTATGGCTGGCCGGGTTGGCAGCAATGTCTTCTGGTGTGCCTATGCTCAGCACCGTGCCACCGCCCGAACCGCCCTCGGGGCCCATATCAATCAGCCAGTCGGCGGTTTTGATGACATCCAGGTTGTGCTCAATGACAACGATGGTGTTGCCGGCGTCACGCAGCTGGTGCAAAACGTTTAACAGCAGGGCAATGTCAGCGAAGTGCAGCCCCGTGGTGGGTTCATCCAGAATGTAGAGCGTGCGTCCAGTGTCGCGCTTGCTCAGTTCCAGTGCCAGCTTGACGCGCTGCGCCTCCCCGCCGGACAAGGTGGTGGCAGCTTGGCCGAGCTTGATGTACGAGAGCCCCACATCCAATAGCGTCTGTAGCTTACGGGCGATGGTGGGTACCGCCTGCAAGAAGTCGTATGCGGCCTCTACCGTGAGCTGCAGTATTTGCGCAATGTTCTTGCCCTTGTAGAGCACCTCCAGCGTTTCGCGGTTGTAGCGCGCACCCAAACATACGTCGCAGGGCACGTACACGTCGGGCAGAAAGTGCATCTCCACCTTGACCATTCCGTCACCCTGGCAAGCTTCGCAGCGGCCACCGGCTACGTTGAAACTGAAGCGCCCCGGGCCGTAACCGCGTTCGCGCGCCATGGGCACCTCGGCCATCAACTCGCGGATGGGGGTGAACAAGCCGGTGTAGGTGGCTGGGTTCGAGCGCGGCGTGCGGCCAATCGGGCTCTGGTCAACATTGATGACCTTGTCGAAATGCTCAATGCCTTCAATGGCCACGTGCGCTGCCGGTTCTTCATGGGCGCGGTAGAGGGTGCGCGCCACAGCCGCGTAGAGCGTGTCGTTCACCAGGGTGGACTTGCCTGAACCCGATACACCCGTCACGCAGGTGAACAGGCCCACAGGGAAATCCACGCTGACATTTTTCAGGTTGTGGCCGGTGGCGCCCACCACACGCAAGGCTTGCAAGTCACCCAGCGTGGCCTGGTGGTGTGCTTCACGTGCTGCACGGCGTTCGGCAGCCGGGCTGGGCGCGAAGCGCTGCTTGTTTTTGTCCGGCCCTTTGTAGCTGCTACCGTGCACGGTGGGCAGCCAGGGCGTGCGGCGTTTGGGAACCGCAATTTGCAGCGTATGGGCCAAATATTGGCCGGTGAGTGATTCGGTGTTGGCTTTGACTTGCTCAAAATTACCCTGGGCAATGACACGCCCGCCATGAATGCCCGCGCCCAGACCCATGTCGATGATGTGGTCCGCTGCGCGCATCATGTCCTCGTCGTGTTCCACCACCAACACGCTGTTGCCAATGTCGCGCAGGTGCTTGAGGGTGTCGATCAGGCGCTCGTTGTCGCGCTGGTGCAGGCCAATGGATGGTTCGTCCAGCACATACATTACGCCAGTCAGGCCGGAGCCAATTTGCGAGGCCAGGCGGATGCGCTGACTTTCGCCACCACTGAGCGTCTCGGCGCTGCGGTCCAGGCTGAGGTAATTGAGCCCCACATCGTTCAGGAACTTCAGCCGCAAGCCGATCTCGCGCACCACCTTGGCGGCAATGTCGCCTTTGGCACCGTGCATAGTGAGGGTCTGGAAGTAGGCGTAGCTTTCCTTCAGGGTGGCGCGGCTGATCTCGTAAATGGCCCGGGCCTGATCACCCTCGCCAATCTTGACGTGGCGTGCCTCCAGACGCAGGCGCGTACCATCGCAAACCGGGCAGTGCTGGGTGCTGCGGAAGCGGGCCAAGTCTTCGCGTACCACGCTGGAGTCGGTGTCGCGGTAGCGCCGCTGCATGTTGGGGAGGATGCCTTCAAAGGCGTGCTTTTTGGAGAGCTTTTTGCCTTGTGACGCCCCGGAATCCATGACGTAGCTGAATTTGATCTCCTCCTCGCCCGAGCCGTGCAGGATGGCCGCTTGCACCGTTTGAGGGAGCGTGTCGAACGGGGCATCGATGTCAAACTTGTAGTGCTTGGCAAGGCTCTCCAGCATGGAAAAGTAATAGCCATTGCGCCGGTCCCAGCCCTTGATGGCGCCGCTGGCCAGACTCAGCGTGGGAAAAGCCACCACCCGCGCCGGATCGAAAAACTCCTGCTGCCCCAGGCCGTCACAGGCAGGGCACGCGCCCACGGGCGAGTTGAAAGAGAACAGCCGCGGTTCCAGCTCCGAGATGGAGTGGCTGCACACCGGGCAGGCAAACTTCGCATTGAATAAATGCTCTTTTGGCCTGTAGCCCTCGTCGGATCTACGTAAGGCACTATCATTTTCAGAGCTATCCGGTGTATCCATCTCCTGGGCGATGGCGCGCCCGTTGGCCACCCGCAGGGCCGCCTCGAAACTTTCTGCCAGGCGCTGCTGCATATCTGCGCGGACCTTGACGCGGTCGATCACCACGTCAATATCGTGCTTCTCGGTCTTCTTGAGCACGGGCAGATCGTCAACTTCATAAATCACGCCGTTGACCCGGAAACGCACATAGCCCTGGGCCTGCATTTCGGCAAACACATCCAGAAACTCGCCCTTCTTCTCGCGCGCAACCGGGGCCAGAATCATCAGGCGGGTGTCCACCGGCAGGGCCAGCACGGCATCCACCATCTGGCTCACCGTCTGGCTTTGCAGGGGAAGATCGTGGTCGGGGCAGTAGGGCGTGCCGGCACGGGCGAACAAAAGGCGCAGGTAGTCGTGAATCTCGGTCACCGTGCCCACGGTGGAGCGCGGGTTGTGGCTGGTGGCCTTTTGCTCGATGGAGATGGCAGGCGACAGGCCCTCGATCACGTCCACGTCGGGCTTGTCCATCAACTGCAGGAACTGGCGGGCGTAGGTGGACAGGCTTTCGACATAGCGGCGCTGCCCCTCGGCGTACAGGGTGTCAAAGGCCAGGCTGGACTTGCCCGAGCCACTCAACCCCGTAATCACCACCAGCTGGTTGCGCGGAATGTCCAGGTCGATGTTCTTCAGGTTGTGCGTGCGCGCACCCCGGATGCTGATGGTTTGTTGCTGCAAGGCGCGGGCCAGGTACTTCCCTTCCAGTTGGGCTTCGAGGTGCTTGTCGTCAAATGAAGAATTCAAGGTAGGTGCCGGTAAAGGGAAACCCACCATGATAGTGACTTGCGGTATTTTCGGCCCAGCCTGGGCCGGTTGAAGGTGGATCGGAGACAATGGAGTTTCTTGCCGCACCGTGCGGTGCCCATGGGTTTTACAGTCTTGTCTTCATCCACCACCCTGTCTCCAGACGCCGGGACGCCACCCAC
The DNA here is from genome assembly GCF_016705985.1 of Candidatus Aalborgicola defluviihabitans. Taxonomy (NCBI): domain Bacteria; kingdom Pseudomonadati; phylum Pseudomonadota; class Betaproteobacteria; order Burkholderiales; family Comamonadaceae; genus Allorhodoferax (SeqCode); species Candidatus Aalborgicola defluviihabitans. Next base: position 641,886 of record NZ_JADJKN010000002.1, on the reverse strand, counting down.
TACAACGGCTATGACCGCTCAGGAGCGACGCTCGAGCGCGTCGCTGGCCTTGATTTTTGCCCTGCGCATGTTGGGCCTGTTTCTGGTGCTGCCAGTTTTCTCTCTGGAAGCCCGCAAATACCCAGGGGGCGATGACCCGGCTCTTATCGGCATGGCAATGGGAATTTACGGCCTGACCCAGGGCCTGTTACAGATTCCCTTTGGGGTGGCTTCGGACCGATTTGGTCGCAAGCGCATCATGGTAATTGGGCTTCTGGTCTTTGCCCTGGGCAGCGCCATAGCGGCCCTGGCACCAACCATGGCATGGCTGGTTGCGGGACGCGCAGTGCAGGGTGCCGGCGCCATTTCGGCCGCTGTCACCGCGCTGTTGGCCGATCAGACCCGTGACGTGGTGCGAACCAAGGCCATGGCACTGGTCGGCGCCAGTATTGGTCTGATGTTTGCGGTGTCGCTGGTGCTGTCGCCGCTACTCAATGCCGTCATGGGATTAAATGGCATGTTTGCGCTCACTTGCGTTTTGGCAATTATTGGTGTTGCGGTGGTGCTGTGGATGGTTCCGCCGGAGCCCACCAAGCACGCCGAGCAGGCCCCGGTCAGCCTGGGTGCGAGCCTGCGTACTGCTGCGCACAATCCTGGCCTGCGACGCCTGTATTTCGGCGTGTTCATTTTGCATGCGGTGCAACTGTCCATGTGGGTGGCGTTGCCGACCATGCTGGTTCAGGCCGGTTTGCCCAAGGATCACCATTGGTGGGTCTACCTGCCGGCCGTTCTGGCTTCTTTTGTGGTCATGGGCGCGACCCTGTTTCCGCTGGAACGGCGGGGTTATTTGCGTGCCGTCTTTTTGTCCTCGGTAGGGGTGATTTGCCTGGTGCAACTCGGGCTGCTGGGCATTGTGCTCGGCACGCCCACGGTGAATGCCCTGGGTTTTGTGCTGTTTGTCTTTTTCTGTGGCTTCAATGTGCTGGAAGCCAGTCAACCCAGTATGGCGTCTCGTCTGGCACCCACCAGTGCCCGGGGCACGGCCCTTGGGATGTATAACAGCCTGCAATCGCTGGGTCTGTTTGCTGGTGGCGCTGTGGGTGGGTGGCTGGTCAAGAGCCATGGGCCACAGGCTCTGTTCATTGTGTCTGCCTTGGCCATGTTGGCCTGGTTGTTCGTAGCCTGGCCCATGGAGGCGCCATCTCTAACCCAGTCGCACGCACCCAAGGCCGGCTAAACTCCTTCCCACATTCAGAGAATTAGGAACACCATGGCATCAGTCAATAAAGTCATTCTGGTCGGCAACCTGGGGCGCGACCCTGAAGTGCGCTACATGCCCAGCGGCGAGCCGGTGGCCAACATCACCATTGCCACCAGCAGCAAGTACAAAAACAAGAGCGGCGAAATGGTGGAAGAGACCGAATGGCACCGCGTAACTTTCTTCGGTAAGCTCGCCGAGATCGTGAGCCAGTACCTGAAGAAAGGACGTTCGGTCTATGTGGAAGGCCGCATCAAGACCCGCAAGTACACCGACAAAGATGGAGTCGAGAAATACGCCACCGACATCATCGCCAACGAGATGCAGATGCTGGGTGGCCGTGAAGGCATGGGCGAGCCGTCGGGTGACGAAGGCAGTTACGACAGCGCACCGCGCCGTCCTGCACCAGCGCCCCGCGCCCGGCTGCCGCAGCACCTGCCGCACGCCAGGCACCGCCCCCGCGCCCGGCCAGTGGCTTTGAAGACATGGATGACGACATTCCTTTTTAGACAGTTCCGTTTTCCCAATTCAAAACCCGGATCGGTGCCCCACCGCTCCGGGTTTTTCAGTGCACAATGCTTTTGACGATGCCATGAACACGCAGGCAATTCCTGACAACATCATTTGGCACACCCTGGCCAGACGCCACGCCCCTTGCGCCCGTTGTGTGGGTGGTGGCCGGCTGGATTTCGGTTGGTGTCAGTGTGATCCGGAAGGTGCCAGGCGCCGAGTCCCGGTGATTCGGGCAACCAGGCGCATCAGCAGCCGGTACACCAGGCGCAACAACAACAGTGTCAGAATCGCTTCGGCAAAGGTCAGGGCAAAGGCCAATAGACCGTTCATGCGCGTGGCACGTCGCTGGTACTTGGCCACCATGCGGTCGCGACTTATTTCGATGCTGTCATAGAAGGTGGGCACCACCAGCAGGGTCAGCAGGGTGGAGGTGATAGTGCCGCCAATGATGGCCACTGCCAGGGGCTGGTAAAACTCGCCGCCCTCACCCAAACCAATGGCAACCGGCATCATGCCGGCAATCAAGGCAAAGGTGGTCATCAGGATGGGTCGCAGGCGCACCCGTCCGGCATGCATCAGGGCATCTTCGCGGTCCACGCCCTCGGCCTCCTTCTTGCGGGCAGCATCGAGCAGCAAAATGGCGTTCTTGGCCACCAGGCCCATGAGCATGATGATGCCAATGAAGCTCATCAGGTTGAGCGTGCCACGGGTGATCAAGAGCGCCAGCACCACGCCGATCAACGACAGCGGCAGGGAAAGCATCACGCCCAGCGGTGCGGTAAATGAGCCGAACTGCATCACCAAGATCAGGTACATCAGGCCAATACCCGACAGCAGGGCTATCAGCATTTCGGTGAACAATTCCTTTTGGTCCTGGCCGGCACCGCCGAGGGACAGGCCATAGCCCGGTGGGTAGTCAAAGCTCTTGGCCAGCTTCATGGCATCGTCCGTCACCTCGCCGTTGGAACGGCCCTGCGCATTGGCAGACACGGTGATGGTGCGTTTGCCATTGGCATGCTCAATGCCCGATGGGCCCTTGCCCATGCTGATGGTGGCAATCTGGTCCAGTGGCACCATCAGGTTGGTTCCACTCACGGCAATGGGCAGGCGTTCGATGTTTTCCTTGCTAACCCGGTCGTCGGGATGCAGGCGCACAGCAACGTCACGGGTCTCGCCGGTGGGGTCTACCCAGTCGCCAACTTCGATGCCAGCAAAGGCCACCCGCAAGGCCTGTGCTGCGTCGTTGGCCGAGATGCCCATGGAGTTAGCCAAGCTGCGGTTGAGTTCAATGGTCAGCTCCTTCTTGGGATCTTGCTGCGACAGGCCCACATCGACGGCACCCGGAATCAGACGCAACTTATCCATGTAGGCACTGGTAATTTCCAACAACTTGCGGGAGTCTGGCCCGGTGAAGTCAATTTGGATCGGCTTGCGTGCACCATTATTCAGATCGTCAAGCACAGTGTATTCGGCGCCGACCAGGCCACGAACTTTTTCACGCAGATCGGTGGCGATCGCCTTGGCGGTACGGGCGCGGGTGTTGCGCTTGCCGATGTCGATATAGATGCGCCCACCACCCGATGTAATGTTGCTGTTGGTGTCCTTGGTCTCGGGTATGGTGCGCGCCAGTTCAGCAGCGCGTTCCATTTTTAGCCGTGCGTATTCCAGCGAAGACGAAGGAGGGGTGCGGACCTCAATCATCAGGTTGCCGGAGTCCGACGTTGGTAAAAAGGCGGTGCCACCGACTTTGACTTGCAACACTATGGCCACCAGCAGGCTGGACACTGCAATGATGGCCATCCAGCGGCGGTGGTGCAGGGCCCAGGCAATCACGTTGCCGTACCGGTCTGCCTGGTGGTCAAACCAGGTGTTAAAGCGTGCCAGGACCGCCTCAAAGCCTTTCTTTGGCGCGGTATGGTGGTCCGGTGGGTCGCCCCAGTAGGCCGATAGCATGGGGTCCAGCGTAAAAGAGATGCCCAGGCTGACCAGCACCGAACAGGTTACTGTCAATGCAAAGGGCCGAAACCATTCGCCGGACACGCCAGGCATGAAGGCCACCGGAATAAACACCGCGATGATGGAGAAGGTGGTGGCTGCCACCGCCAGGCCAATTTCGGCCGTGCCATCCAGCGAGGCCTTGCGCCGGTCAGAACCGCGTTGCATGTGGCGCACGATGTTTTCCCGCACCACAATGGCGTCGTCAATCAGCACGCCAATCGCCAGCGAGAGCCCCAGCAACGTCATGAAGTTGAGCGTAAAACCGCATAGCCAGACAGCAATGAAGGCGGCGATGACTGAGGTAGGAAGACTTAACGCAGTAATGAGCGTGGAGCGCCAGGAGTTAAGAAAGGCGTACACCACGAAAATGGTCAGACAGGCGCCCAGCACCAAAGATTCGACCACGTTGTTGAGGCTGCGTTGGGCGTCTGTACCACCGTCACGCGTGATTTCCAGCTTGGTGCCATTGCCGTCCTTGTCGAAATCCTTATTGACGTCTTCCACTACTTTTCGAATATCCTCAGCCACGCTGACCGTGCTGGCATCTCGCGCACGCACCACAAAGATTCCCACGTTAGGCTTTCCACTGCGGATGCTAAAACCGTCCAGATCGGCATAGCCGTCCTGAATAGTGGCTACTTGTGACAAGCGCACCACCTGGCCATTCACACGCTTGACTACAATGCCCTGGAATTCTTCGGGCGACTCAATGCGTCCGACCAGACGGATGCTTTCCTCGTCCAGGGAGCTGAGCACCTTACCCACCGGAGCGTTCGCGTTTTGCGCGCGCAGGGCGGCTGTCACGTCACCCACCGAGACGTTGAACTCCCGCAATTTGTCCGATCGCAACAGCACCGAAAGTTCGCGTTTGAGTGAGCCATTGACATTGACGGTGGCTACGCCGGGTACCGCGCGTAGCTTGTCGGCCAGCACGTCTTCAGCGACGCGGGAAATTTCGGCGTGGCTTTGCTTGCTGCTGGACAGGGCCAGATTCATGATGGGCTGGGCGGCCGGGTCGAAATGGCGCACGATGGGTTCGCGCATTTCCGTGGGCAACTTGTAGCGCACACTGGAAATGACAGTGCGGACGTCGTCGGCCGCCTCGATCATATTCTTGTTGAAGGCGAACTCGATCCAGAAGCTGGCATTGCCTTCCTTGCTGGTGGAGTACACATTTTTGACGCCCGAGACGCTTTGGAAGGAGCGCTCAAGCCGGTTGACTATTTCGCGTTCGACTGAGTCCGGCGAGGCTCCGGGGTAGTTGATGAAAACCTGGATGCCGGGAATTTCCACATCCGGGTTTTGGTTGACCCGCAACTTGTTGAGTGCCAGCAGGCCCATGGCCATGAGCGCGATGATCAGGACAATGGTGGCGACCGGGCGCTTGATACTGAAGTCGGAGAGAAACATGCTCAGGTTCCTTGTGCGGCGGCGGCAGCAGAACCGGCGACTGCGGGCTTCCTGGTCGCCATTTCGGCTTCCTGCCCCTCTTTGAAGTTGGAGCTGGGATTGCGCAGAATGACGTCGCCATCGGCCAGCCCGGTGCGGACTTCATAGAAACCGGTGCGGGCGTCGCGAACGCCCAAGGCCAGTTCGACCCTATTGAGTTTCTTGTCCTTGACGCGCCAGACCGAGACGTTGTCCCCGGCTCTCACCATCACAGACTCGGGCAGGGTGATGGCCATGACCTTCTCGGTGGCAATGTTGCCTTCGGCAAACAAGCCGGCCACGCGGGGCTGGTTGGCGTCGGTGAAACTGACCAACACCTCCACCTGGCGTGTCACGTCGTTGGCGCTGGGGTCCATGCGCGTGAGCTTGCCGTGAAACTCCTGGTTAGGATAGCCGTTGATGCGGAAACTAACCGTCTGTCCGATCTTTACTAGGCTCACCTTGTCGGCCGAAATGCGCCCGGCAAAGCGCATGCTGGTGGGGTCGATGACCTTGAGCAGTTCCTTGCCGATAGAGGCCGTATCGCCGGCGGACACTTTGCGGTCGCCCACGACACCGTTGAACGGTGCGCGCACGATGGTGCGTTCCAGTTGCTGGCGCGCCTGCACCAAGCGGGTGTTGGAGGCAGACAGTTCGCTCTGGGCGCCGTTGCGGCGCACTTCAGCATCGTCCAGAGCCTGTAGCGAGGTCATGCCCGACGCCCGCAGAGTTTTGAGACGCTGCAGGTTGCGCTCGGCCTGGTCCAGCGATTGCGCGGCATTGCGGGCGTTGTCCTCGGCGGAGTGCAGGCTGTCGCGGATGGCGGTTTGGTCCAGACGCACCAGCACATCACCCTGGCGGACAGCATCCCCGTTTTCCTTTAGTACCTGTAGCACGACTGCTGACACTTCGGCGCGCAGGTCGGCCTTGCGTTCGGGCTGGATAGAGCCGGTTACCACCGGACCCGACGCCAGTGCGTTGGCGGTCACGGTGATGATGTCTTCTGCACCGATGACCAACTTGGCAGGAGCGACGGCAGCATCTTTTTTATCCCCTTTCCCCGGAAATTTGTCACAGGCTGAAAGGCTCGCAAGCAGGACAATGACTAGGATTAGAGGTCGCAACATAGAGAGCTTTCCGTGGGGAACATCAATGATTTTGGGGGGCAAGAAGTGTTTGACCAGAGTCAATGTGACAGTGCCAAGGTCGCGATTATGGCGCCAGTCTGCGGCACCGGCCAGTTAGCATCGCGGCCATGTACAACCGCAAGCTTAGCTGTTTTTGTCGAAAACCGGGTTGGCCTGTGCGGTAGCCTGCGGAGCCGCAGCCCGGTGGGCGACGACGGTGACAGTCGGCAATTCTATCGAGTACAGGCGGGGCGCCTCAGGGCGTTGCATACCGACCACCACAGTGCTCAGACAGATAGCCGATAGGGTACTACCCACGATCAAGGCAAGGATTTGGTGAGTGCGGCGGGTTGTCATGGTGGGCTCCGTTTGGTTGTTGGTCCGTAATGTAGGCAAGGGCGGCGCGTGGCGCACTAGGTTTGCGACCAACTTCCCATCCCATGTGACGATCTGCTGATTTGCAGGGGTGGGATGCGACTCGATCACAATAGGTTTGCAAAAATCAATAAGGATGAAGGAATGAGACAAACGTTTGTTGGTGTCGTATTTGCCCTTGCCGTGGCCTGCGCGGGTGCGCAGGACGTGGTGCAGCCCAATACCCATTTGCTGGCGGACGGGATTCCGCCCATCTCCAAGGCTATCGCCGACAAAGTGTCGCTGTACACCGAGTTCCGTGGCTATGGTTTTGTGGGTTGGCACCCTGCCGAGCGCTCCATGCTGGTGCGCCACCGCGAACAAGGTGCCAGCATTGCCCAGATTTACTGGCTCAAAACCCCCGGTGGCAAACTGGAGAAGATCACGGATTTCCCGGATTACGTGTCATCGGCTTCCTTTGCGCCAAAGCATGGCAAGTACATTGTGTACAGCCGCGATGTGGGCGGCAACGAAGCCACCCAGGTGTTTCGTATGGACCTGGACACGCGTGCGTCCACCCTGCTTTCCAACCCGGACGAGCGCAGCGGCTACACCTGGACCCGTGCAGGCGACCGGTTGTTGGTTGAATCCGTCCCGCTGGACAAAACAGCCCAAAGTGGCAGCCGTGCCCAGGTGGCCACCACTCTTCTAATGGTGGACCCCTTGACACCTGAGGGCCACACGCGTTTAGCTGAGCTGCCCGGTGGCGGCTGGGGTAACTTTGAATTCAGCCCGGACGACAGCACTATTGCCGCGCAGCAGTACCGTACGCCCAATGATTCGGACGTGTTCCTGATCAATGCCAAGACCGGTGCGCGTGAAAAGATTCTGCCCAAAGCCGGTATGCCAGCGGCCGGATACAGCGGTTTTGCCTGGAGCATTGACGGCCAGCGCCTGTTTCTTACCACCAACCAGGGCGGCGAATTTTCCGAGCTGGCGGTGTTTGATCGGCGTGATCAGTCCCTCACCATGCTGTCGCATCACATCCCCTGGGATATTGAGAATATCGGCCTGTCGGCAGACGGCCAGCGCCTGATGTCCGTGGCCAATGTCAACGGGCGCGATGAGTTGCACCTGTTTGACGGCATCACCGGCAAGGAAATGGCACGCCCCGACATCCCAGGTGGCTCATTGGGTGGTGGAAAGTGGCACGAAACCCAGCGCAACGCGCTGGCGTTCTCAATCAACTCACCGCAAAGTCCGGGCGATGTTTACACGCTGGATGCAACCAGCGGCAAGACCGAGCGCTGGACGACGGCGGCCTCCGCGCCTGGGGTGCAGCCCGACACGTTCGTCAGTCCGGAGTTGGTGCAAATCAAGAGCTTTGATGGTTTAACCATCAGCGGCTGGCTTTTTCTGCCAGATGCGGCCAAGTTTCCCGGTAAGCGCCCGCTGTTGGTGAGCTTTCACGGTGGTCCAGAGGGGCAGTCGACCGTGCGTTTCATGGGTCGTTATAACTACTTCCTCAACGAAATGGGCGTAGCCGTGCTGCTGCCCAATGTGCGCGGCTCTATGGGATACGGCAAGACTTATCTGGATTTGGACAATGGCTTCAAGCGCAAGGATTCGGTCAAAGACGGCGGTGCCTTTTTGACCTGGGCGTCCAGCCACCCACGCCTGGACGGCAAGCGCATCGCCATCTCCGGTGGCAGCTATGGCGGTTATATGAGCCTGGCTACGGCGGTGGATTACAGCCCGCTGATCCGCGGCGCTATCGACGTGGTGGGCATCAGCCACTTTGTTACGTTCCTTAACAACACCGAAAGCTACCGCCGTGATCTGCGTCGCGTCGAATATGGCGATGAGCGCGACCCGGAAATGCGTGCCTTTCACGAGAAGATTGCGCCGTTGAACAATGCTGCCTCCATCACCGTGCCGCTGTTTGTGGTGCAGGGTAAGAACGACCCGCGCGTGCCTTACACCGAGGCTCATCAAATGGTGGCGGCAGTACGCAAGAACGGCGTACCGGTGTGGTACCTGCTGGCTGATAACGAGGGTCACGGATTTCGGCGCAAAGCCAATGCCGACTTTGAGTTCTATGCCACGGTACGTTTTCTGGAGCAGACCCTGCTGTCTGGTAGTCAGTAGCAGTAGCGACCGAGCGATGAATGGACTGGGGCGCCGCCACTTCCCGTTGTTGCAACCGTATCGGTGGCAGCTCCATCCTATTTAACGCCCCGCTTTCTAACCGATGTGATCCATGCTGTTCCCAGTATGACGATCAAGAACCTGGCCCATGCTGCCAGTCTGCGCCGAGCGGGAAAGGACACCGAGGCCGAAAGCATTAGTAGTTTGGGTCGCAGCCAATCATCAAAAATTGGTGGTATGACCCGATTACGGCGCTGGGTGGCTGAAGGCATCTGATTTTGCGTGCACACCGCTTTGTACACAAGGTCGACCAGCGGGCCTGAGTTCAGCGCACCAGCTGGTTGAGCTGGATGATGGGCAGCAGCACCGCCAGCACGATCAGCATTACCACCAGTCCCATGGCGACGATCAGCAGCGGCTCCAGCAGCGTGGCCAGTTGCAGGGCTCGGCGTTGCACCTCGGTGCCCAGTTGTCGAGATGCGCGCTCCAGCATCACTGGGAGCTGGCCGGTTTGTTCCCCCAGGCGGGCAAACATCGCCAAGAGGCCGGGAAACCGCTTCTTCTGTGCCAGGGCTTGTGCCAGGGGCGCGCCCTCACGTACCAGTACCAGCGCGTCCAGCGCGTCGATGCGCATGGCGCGGTTGGATACGGTGTCGGCCGCTGCCTGCAAGGCCTTCAGAATAGGCACGCCGGCGCTGGCCAGCATGGCCAAGGTGCTGGCAAAGCGCGCGGCGTTGTAGCCGCGGGACAGCTTGCCCAACACCGGTAGGTTCAGCCATGCAGCATCGAAGCGTTCACGAAAAGTGGCGCTAGCCCACGCCAAACGTGCACAAATAACTATAAAAATAATAGTAAATAACAACCACCAACCCTGATTGCGGACAAAGTTGCCCAGACCCAGCATGATCACCGTCAACAGGGGTAGCGCGCGCTTGCTGCCGGCAAACACTTCGGCCACTTGGGGCACCACGTAACCCAGCAAAAACATCACGATAGCAATGGCCACCAGTGTCACGATGGCGGGGTACAGTGCAGCGCCCACCAACTGCGCCTTGAGCGCCTGACCTTGCTCCAGATCATCGGCCAGCCGTTCCAGTACCAGGCCCAGGTTGCCGCTGTGTTCGCCGGCACCGACCACGGCGCAATAGGTCGGGCTGAATTCGCGTGGGTGTTGTGCCAGGGCTGTGGCAAAAGCCGTGCCGCCATTTACCTCGGCGCGTAGGGCTGCCACCAGTTGGCGCTGGCGTTCGTCTTCGGACTCCTCGGATAGCGATGTCAGTGCGCGCTCCAACGGCAGGCCCGATACCACCAAGCCAGCGATCTGGCGTGTCCAGATTGCCAGGGCGGTGGAGCCAAAGACCCGGCTGCTCCATAGCGTGGTGCCCCTGGCCGGCGTGTTCGCCCCGGCAGCGTTACCGGCAGTTATAGCCTCCACCACCATGGGCACCAGAGACTGAGCCCGCAAAAGGCCGCGGGCGCTCTTGGCGGTGTCGGCTTCGATGACGCCCTTGCGGGTGCTGCCGTCAGCGTCCAGGGCTTCAAATGTGTAGGCGGGCATGGCTCGATGTTATCCGCTGAATTTCCGTGAATGCGCTAAGTCGATCACGACCCAGATTTTTCACGTCATCCGGGTTTTCCAGAATGACACGATGGCGACAGTCCAGTAATATCAATGAAAACGCACGATCGTGCTTTTTTGATTTGGATCGACCGATACCAGCGGCCGGTGCCGGGTCATCCTGCGACAGCGCCCCCACCCAAGAGGTCGCACTGCCTTATCGGACGGATTCCTTTCAACCCCAGGGCCTGCGGCCCAACTGGAGATTATTTTGAAAAAAATCGTAATGACCTGGCTGGGCGCCTGCATGCTGGCCCTGACACTATTTCCGGCCTCCGCGTTCGCGGCGGGCTACACCCAGACCAAATACCCCATCGTGCTGGTCCACGGCCTGTTTGGCTTTGACAATATCGGCCCGGTGGAATACTGGTACGGCATTCCTTCTGCCTTGCGTGCGGATGGGGCCAAGGTATACGTGACGCAGGTCTCTGCCGCCAACAGCACCGAGGTGCGTGGCGAGCAACTGCTCACTCAGGTCAAGCAAATCCTGGCGGCTACGGGCGCGGCCAAGGTCAACCTCATTGGCCACAGTCATGGCGGCCCCACTATTCGCTACGTGGCCTCTATTCGGCCGGACCTGGTGGCGTCTGTCACTTCGGTGGGTGGTGTGAACAAGGGATCGGCCGTGGCGGACGTGTTGTTGGGCGTGGCACCTCCCGGAACACTGGCCAATAGCGTAGTCGTTTCCGTTACCAACGGATTGGCAACGGTGATCAATTTCCTCAGCGGCGGCTCTGGCTTAAGCCAAAACGCTTTGGCGGCAGCCAAGTCACTGAGCACGGCGGGTTCCCTCAAGTTCAACCAGGCCCATCCTGAAGGCATACCCACCAGCGCATGCGGCGAAGGTGCTTACACGGTCAAGGGTGTGTCTTACTTCTCGTGGAGTGGCGCCAAGCCCTACACCAATGTGTTTGACATCATGGACCCGGCCCTGGCGCTGACCTCGCTGGCCTTTGGCGGTGCCAAGACGGACGGTTTGGTGGCAAGCTGCTCAACCCACCTGGGCCGCGTCATCCGCGATGACTATGCCATGAACCACATGGACGAAGTCAACCAGACCGTGGGCCTGATCAACATTTTTGAGACCAACCCGGTCACCCTGTACCGCCAGCAAGCCAACCGGCTGCGGGGTATGGGCCTGTAAACGTCCATGCGACTCAGCCCTACCCGCGTTGGTCTGGGCCTGCTGGCCCTGGCACTAAGCGGGATGGGGCTCTACTGGTGGCAGCAAAGCGATCCTACTGAGGCACTCACTGCGCCATCCGTGGCGCAGCCCCACCAACCTGCGCCTTTTGTGCGCTCGTTGCAGGACACGCTGCCTGATGGCGACCTGCAATCCATGCAAACAGCCAGCGGCACTGCAGTGTCCGGCGCACTGGCTTATGGGGAACTCCGACGTCTGTTCGACTACTATCTGAGTACGGTGGGCGAGCAGAGCATCGAAGCCATTACTGCCCACATCCAGAGCGAACTTCAACGCCGCTTGCCACCTGACCAGGCGCAAAGGGCCCAGCGCCTGCTTGGTCTGTACATTGCATTCAAGCGTGAATTGGTGGAGCTGGAATCCCGTTTAGAGTTGGCGGGACAAGGCGTGACCGCCATCCGCAAACGCCTGTTGGCCATGCAGGACCTGCGTGCACGCTACTTCAGTGCGGATGAAGTGACGGGCATGTTTGGATTTGAAGATGCCTACGACATGGATGCCGTGGCGCGCCTTGAAATCAGCCAGAACCCGAACCTGAGTGAACAACAGAAAAAGCAACAGTTGGCCGCTATGGATGCGGCTATGCCTGAAAACCTGCGCAAGGAACGTGACGCGAGCTCTGTGGTGGTTCGTGTGGACCAGATGGCCCAGGAGTTGCGAGCCAAAGGCGCCAGCGAAGACGACGTCTACCGTATGCGCGCCAAAGAGTTTGATCCGCAGGCTGCAGCGCGCCTAGCAGAGGTAGACCGCGACGAAGCGGCCTGGAAAGGCCGGATTGCCCGCTACCAGGATGAGCGCGCCAAGTTGCTCAAGGCCGATGCCAATGCCACGGAATCCGAGCGCCAGACGAGGCTGGTGCAACTCCAGCAAAGTTTGTTCAGTGAATCGGAGCGCCCTCGGCTGGCGGCCTACGAGTAGCGGATTGAAATTACCGTAGCGATCAGTCGCGTGTCACGCGCACCAGTTCCTCGCGCGAGGTAATGCCGGTCTGTACCAAGCGTTCGCCATCCTCGCGCATCAGTTTCATACCACTGGCTTGGGCTGCCGCGCGAATGTCGGCTTCGGATGCCTGGTGGTGAATCTGCGCACGGATGGCATCGTTGGTCACCAGCAGTTCGAACACGCCCGTGCGACCCTGGTAGCCGGTGTGTCCGCAATCGGGGCAGCCTGCGCCATTGCAGGGCGTGCAGAGTTTACGGAGCAAGCGTTGCGCCAATACGCCGAGTAAAGAAGAACTCAACAAAAATGGCTCGATCCCCATGTCGGTCAGTCGGGTCACTGCGCTGGCCGCATCATTGGTGTGCAGCGTGGCCAGTACCAGGTGCCCGGTGAGCGAGGCCTGGATGGCAATCTGCGCGGTCTCGAAATCGCGGATTTCCCCGATCATGATCACGTCCGGGTCCTGGCGCAGGATGGCACGCAGGGCCTTGGCAAAGTCGAGGTCGATCTTGGCATTGACCTGGGTCTGCCCGACGCCGGCAAGTTCGTACTCGATAGGGTCTTCCACCGTCATGATGTTTTGACGCCGGGTGTCGAGCTTTTGCAGTGCGGCATACAACGTGGTGGTCTTACCCGAACCGGTGGGGCCAGTGACCAAAATGATGCCGTGGGGCTGGGCCACCAGGTGCTCAAAGCGTTGCAGTACATCACCCTGCATGCCCACCGATTCCAGGCTCAGCTTGCCGCCACTCTTGTCCAGCAAACGCAGCACGGCGCGTTCGCCGTGGGCACTGGGCAGCGTACTGACCCGCACGTCCACCCCGCGTGTGCCGATGCGCAAAGATATGCGGCCGTCCTGCGGCAGGCGCTTCTCGGCAATGTCCAGATCGGCCATGATCTTCAGGCGCGAAATGAGTGCGGCGTGCAGGGCGCGGTTGGGCTGTACCACGTCGCGCAGCGAGCCATCGACGCGAAAACGCACGCTGCTGTGGCGCTCATAGGGTTCGATGTGGATGTCGCTGGCGCCGTCACGTGCGGCCTGCGTGAGCAGGGCGTTGAGCATGCGGATGATGGGGGCGTCGTCCGACGTTTCCAGCAAATCCTCGATGGCGGGTAGGGCCTGCATCATGCGTGAGAGGTCCACGTCGGCCTCTACCTCGCTGATCACGGTGGCGGCGCTGGACTCGCTTTGGGCATAAGCGGCGCTGATACGTTGGCTCAAGGCCTCAATGCCTTCGGTTTGAACCTGAGTGATGCCAAATTTGCGGTTGACTTCGCCTACGGCGCTGGTGGTGCGCTCACTGTCGAGCGCATGCAGCCACAGTGTCAACTGCCCGTCTGCCTCCTCCAGCAGCAACTGGTGGCTGCGCGCAAAGGCGTAAGGCAGGGGGTACTGCACGGACTGGGCCATGGCTACTGCGGCTTGGGGGTGGGTTGTTCCGCGCGCGGAATAGGCGCCGTTGGCATGACCGGTCCGGCGTTGACCGGAACCGACAAGCTGGGTGCTGGCTGAGCCCCCTGCTGCGTAGCACGCATCAGCTCATAGCGGTCCATGGTCAGAGAGTCGGTGGCGCTAGCATCGCGCAGCACCACCGGACGCAGGAACACCATCAGGTTGGTTTTCTTGCGGCTGCGGGTCTCGCTCTTGAACAGGTTGCCAAACAGCGGTACATCGCCTAGGCCAGGTACCTTCTCGACGTTATTCGAATATTCGTCCGAAAGCAGACCACCCAGCACCACGATGGAGCCGTCGCTGACCAGCACATTGGATTCAATGGAGCGCTTGTTGGTGGTCGGACCGTTGGGTGCGTTGAGGGTGGAGAGCTGAATGCTGGAGACCTCCTGGAAGATGGTGAGTTTGACCGTACCGTTCTCGCTGATCTGTGGTTTGACCCTTAGCGTCAGGCCCACGTCCTTGCGCTCGATGGTTTGAAACGGATTGACCGTTCCGCTGGTACCCGTTGCACCGGTGTTGGTGAATTGGCCGGTGACAAAGGGCACGTTTTGGCCGATTACGATCTTGGCCTCTTCGTTGTCCAGGGTTAGCAGGTTGGGTGTGGACAGGACGTTGCCGTCGCCATTGGCCTGCAGGTAGCGCGCCAGAAAACCCAGCACGTAGACGCCGTTGACCTGGTTGGCCACTGCGAAATTGCCCCCAGTGGCCAGCGTAGCGCCACCGCTAAGTGCCTTGGTGGCCAACGTCACGATGTTGGTGCCGCCTATGCTGAAGTTGGTACCCATGAGGCCCACGCTGCCGTCGCCATTGCTACCCAGTGGGCTTTGCCACTGGATGCCAAACTCGGCTGCCTTGTCGGCATTGACCTCGGCGATCAGACTCTCCACGTACACCTGGGCACGGCGGGCGTCGAGCTTGTCGATGACTGCGCGCAATTGGCGGTATTGGGGTTCGGGCGCGCTGATGATGAGGGAGTTGGTCGCTGCATCGGCCTGGATCTGCCCGCCAGTGGTGGATTGGCTGGCGCTGGTATTGGTGGTGGTGCCCGCCGGTGCCGCCGTGCCAGTGGCGGGCGTGGAGGTGGCCGGACTGCGCGCCTCCCCCGAAACGGCGGCCCGCAATGTTGCGGCCAACTTGGTGGCGTCGGCATTCTTCAGGTAAACCACGTAGATGTTGCCGGTGGGGTTTTGGGAACTGGACTGGTCCAGCTTCGCAATCAATGACTTGGCCAGCCCCATGCGTGCCGGATTGGCCGCACGCAAGATGATGGTGTTGCTGCGTGGCTCGGCCAGCAGTGTGGTCTTGAAGGAAGCATCGGCTTGAGTGCCTGGGGCCGTGGCCACACCACCGCCGGATTCGAGCAGGCGCAGCACCAGGGGCGCCAGGTCCACCGCAATGGCGTGCTGGAGGTTGATCACCTCTACATCGGTGGCGTTGGACACGTCCATGGCGGCAATGATCTGGGCGATACGGCGCAGGTTGTCGCCATAGTCGGTGATGACCAGGGAGTTGTTGCCAGGGTTGACGTTGATGGTGTTGTTAGGACTGATCAGTGGGCGCAGGATGGGCAGCAGGTTGTTGGCATTTTCAAAGTTGAGTTTGAAGATCTGCGTAGCGATCTGGTTGCCTGCCACGAGGCTGCCGTCAAATACCGCACCGCCCTGCAGCTTGGCGTCGGCCTCGGGTACGATCTTGTCCAGGCCAGCAGAATCCACCACGGTGTAGCCTTGCAGTCGCAGCATGGCCAGGAACTGGCTGTAGGCCTGGGCCGGGCTCACGGGCTTGTCGGTGGTCAGTGTGATCGTGCCTTTTACACGCGGATCCACCACCACGTTGCGTCCGGTTAGCGTAGCCATGGTTCTGGCTACGGCTTCGATTTCGGCATTGGTGAAGTTCAGGGTGATGGGCTCACCGCGTTTGGTCACGCCGGTGCTAGTTGGAGCCGTTTGCGCCTGTGCTGATGAGCAAAATAGAGCGCTAGCCCCCGTCAATAGTCCATAAGCAGCTATTGAAACAATAGCTAACCGGGGGCGTTGAAAAATCGGTGTGTTCATGTGGTGGTCTCTCCGGCTTAGCCCACGGTGATGATGGAGCGGGCGCCATCGCGTCGCCCCACAATGTTCAGAAGATTGGACAAGGCTTCAACGCGCTCTGGCGCGGCGCTGGCCACGCCCTTGAATCGCAGGCGCTGGCCCAGCCATTCGCCTTGGCCACTGAGCTGCAGGGCGCCGTCCAGCGTAGCCAGTTGCAGTCCGGTCGTTGTGCCGCCCTGCACGGTGATGCGGTAGCTGCCCATAGGAGACAGGGTGGACAGACGTGAGGTTACTTGCATCGCGTCCACCTGGATGCGTCCGTTCAGGTTCAGACGCCCTGGGGCCAACTCCAGGGACACGCCCTGTGTGCTGGCCTCTAGCTGGCCCTGCAACTGGATCGTGTTCCACGGTGTGCCCAGTCCGATCAGCAGACCGGCGGGCCATTGGGATGCACCGTCCATGAACGTCACGCGCAGGTTGCTTAAGCCCGTGACGGTGGCTTTCAGCTCCAGTGGCTGCTGGGCGCAACAATCGGCCTGCAGGGCAATACGCAGGCCGCTCCAGCTGGGGCGTATCTGCCAGTGGACCTGACCCGGTAGCGCTGCCCCTGCGCCGCTTCCAATGCCACCGGAGAGCACCAGTTGTGAGGAGCCTTGCCAGACACTGCCACGCGCTCCCGCCAGGCTCACGCGCTGACCGCTGGCCTGCTCTACCGCTCCCGCCAGCCAGCGCGCTGGCGCAAATACCACGATGGCCACCAGCAGACCCAGAACCGCACCCGAAAAGGCCCAGCGCCAAGGCGCGGCTGTTGAATGATGGGTATGGGAGAGTGCCATCGCCATCACCGAGGGGGCAGACCCATGACCATCACGCCCGACCAGGTGGTGCCCGCCGGGGTGCTGATGCGGTTGATTCGTACTTCCAGCGGCACAGAGCGTGCGTTCAGGCGGGCCTGTGCCAGCCATTGGGCCAGGGCATCAGCGCCTGCGGCCTGCAAGGTCACGGTGGCACGGTCGGCGTTGATGTTGATCTGGGCCGTGGTGCCCAGGGTCTGCTGCGTGGATTGCTTCAGTGCCCGCACAGCGTCGTCATAGCCCAATGGTGCTTGCTGCTGCAAGGCCTTGGCTTGTGCCTGGAGTGTCTGCATGCGTTGCAGCTGGGCGTCCAGTGCCGCAGCCTGGGCCGTGGAGGTGCGCAACACGCGCAGTGCGGGGCCCAGTACGGCCAGCCACAGCACCGCAGCCAGCACCACGACCACGGTCAGGGTTAGCAGGCGCCTTTCGCGCGGTGCCAGTTGTGTCCAGCGAGCCTGCCAAGCGGCCAGCGGGTTTTGGCTGGGTTGAGTGGAGTTCATGGACGGCGCTCCACGCTGATGACCAGGCTGTCGCCGCGCATTTGGGCCGCGTAGCCCTGCGCCTGAAGCCGGGTGGACAGGCTCGCTAGCTGGGCGTCAGAGATCGGCTGGGTTTTAAGTCGCAACTCACCCGCTATGAATTCAATAGCTGAAGGTGTAGATTCTTCGAGGGCTAGCGTCTGAAACAGTCCCAGCATAGTTTCCAGGTCCAGGCTAGAGGCAGCCCCACTTTGGCGCTGCAAGTCGGCCAGCGCACGCGCCATTTGTTGTGGCGCATCGACCACCACGCGCACATCGGGGAAGGTGCTGAGCAGCACGGCTCGGATGGCGTCACGCTTGGCCTGCAGTGCAGACTGTTCTTTCCAGGCCCAGGCTTGCAGGCCGACCAAATTGACCACTACCAGAGCCAGCGCAGCCCACCGGGCCGGTCGCCAGTGTGGGGCGCGCCAGAGACTGATTCCCAGGGACGACAACTGCTTGCGGGTACGCGCTTGGCGGGTGCTTAGCAAGTCAAACTGGGCCAAATCCCAGCCAGACCGGGCGGCGGCCATGGCGCGCTGCGCAGCGGTTTGCAAGCTTATGCGGCCCGGGAGCAGGTGTTCGGTCAGCGCCGCTACGCCGGGTTCGGCGACGATTTCGCCAGGAACAACATCGCTTTGGGCTACATCACCACGGGCGTTTGCCAGCAGTGCGGCACTGGCGGCGTTGAGCGGTAGCACGCTCACGCCCTGTGGGCTGGCCCAAATTAGGTGCGCCTGCTCGGGCGTGCCCACAGCGTGTAGGGTATGGGCGTCGGTTGTGCCACTGGCAACGGGTTCCAGAGCGGGCACGATGCGCGCCACCGGGCGTGCGGATTGCTCCAGCGCCTGCAGCCAGGCTCGCAACCAAGCGCGGTCGCAGGCAGCCACCCAGACCGGTTCACCGGCACGGGGCTGCGGCTGGATGGCCAGGTGCAGGTTTTCGGGCTCGTCCAGCAGACGGTCCTCCAGCAGGCCGTCCAGCACGGTGCGCAGGCGTGCGGTACTGCCGTCCTGGAATAGGCCGCGGTCCAGCGTTCCCTTGGGGAGTTCTACGCGGTGCCAGGACAACTGCTCTGCGGGCACCACGACCACAACTTCGCTCTCGCCCGCCTCGGGCAGCAGGGCCAATGGCGCTTCCACATGCCGAATCACCGCACCCATGTCGTCGCCCAACACGGCCGCGCAAGACGCGGTCGTGGTTGGCAGGCCGTTGGGGAGGGTGATGATCAGGTTGGACATGCTTTTTTTTGAGCAGGCTCATTGTAGGGGGGCAGTCGGTGCTGCTTGGGTGCCGCGGTCGCGCCAAAGGGTCTTGACGGTCAGGCCTTCGCGCTGCACGACCGAACGCTCTTCCACCACGGTCTGATCGATACGCAGGCGGCCCTGGACTTCAAAGTACTGCGAGGTCACGCTGTGTTGCTGGTCGTTGAGCTCAGCCGCCACCGCCGTCACGACCTTGCCGGCATCGGCCAGCGCTCGAAAGGGCGTCGTCTGGCGGCTGCTGGCCAGTTGCTGTGCCTGTGCCATGTCCAACCCGGCAATGCAGGCATACAGCACGACCGCACTGGCGGTATTGAGGTTGACCGGCGTGCGCGCCGGCAACAAGGTGATGGTGTTGCCCAGCAGCGCGAGGCTGCGTGCCGACAGGCCCAACCAGCGCAATTGTTCCAGGCGTTGCGGCATCAAGGCGGCAAAGTTGTTCTCGCCGGGATTGCTTTGGGCCAGGCGCAAATTCTCGGCCAGGCCGGCCAATTCGGAGCGTGGCAGGCCGAGTTGTTCAAAAAGCTTGGCGAACGCGCGCAGGGCTGGTTCAGATACCTTGCCGTTTTCCACCAGGTCCATCACGTTCATGCGACCCTGCAGGTCGGTGATGCGCCCGGACAGAAAGACCTGTGTGGCGGCATCGGTGGTGTCTGCCAATGCTCCCTTGTCGGCAGCCAGAAAGGTGGACAGACGGGCCTCTTCCAGTGGCACGGCCCAAGGTTCGCCCAGGTGGTCGGCACCGCCGGAACGGGCATCTTCGCGCAAGATCAGTCGAGCCCAGTCCAACGCACCAGTGAGCACCCACAGCGACTGGCTTCGCGCACGCTCGGCGGCTTCCACCTCTATGCTGCGCCACTGCTGCCACAGGGCGGCTGATGCCAAACTGGCCACCAGCGCCACCGTCAACATGGCGGTGAGCAGGGCCGCGCCGCGATCGCGTGCTTGGGGGCGGACCGGCGCTGCACTCATGATTTGCCACCACTCTGTGTCAGGCGCACCCAATCGCGGGTCAGGGTGCCGGACACAGCACTGTCGGCTGGCAGGGTTAGCACCAGGCGCACGCCATCGGGCAGGGTCAGGTTCGGGCCAGGTACCTTCTCGCCATTGGGGGGAGGGATGGCAACGTCGCTGGACAGCGGGTTGGTCCAGGCATCGGATCGGTAATAGAACACCCGCCACTGGTCTAGTGCGTAGATGCGGACTTCAGCGGCTTTTTCGGCATCGCCCGGGTTCTGCGCCCAACGGGCTGCGGTGGTCCAGGCGACTTGCAGGTCAGCCCGGGTGGCAACCGGTGCCGATTGCCAGCGTAGCCACTGACCAGATGCGCCCTCAGTGCGCCGCGTCCAGGCCACTACTTGCAGGCCATCACCCGGTGCAGTGCTGCTGCGCCGCGTAATTCGCAGTGCCCGGCCATCCCAATCCAGCGCCTGGGTATTGGGCAACTGCACCATGGCATCCAGATCGGTAGTCCATTGCGCCAGACCGGCTTGCAGCCGCATCAACTGGTCCGCGCGTTGCTGTAACAGGTGCTGGGTGCGAACCATGCCGTCAATCCCGCGCCAGCTCAAACCCGCCATCAACGCCATGACTGCGATGGCGACCAGCAATTCGATCAGGGTGAAGCCCTTGTTACGCGTGGGGGGCATCAGTACCGTCCCACCACGGTGGACAGGGTCAACAGGGGCTGCGCCCGGTCGGCTATCTGGGCTTCAACCCGCAAAAAGTTGGGATTGGGGGTGGGGCGCGCGGAGAGGGTCACGTCCAGACTGCGCCCCGCCTGTTCGCAGACACTGGTGTTATCGCCAACGGCGGGCATTTGCCGCGACAGGCGCACGGCGGTTAGTGAGTTTTCGGCACACAGTTGTGCGAGTAGCAGGTCGGACTGGCGCTCGGCATTGCGGGACAGGGAAGCGGTGGATCGCACACCTGCTGCCAATGCCACCGCCACAATGCCCAGAGCCACTAGGACTTCGATCAGCGTGAATCCCTTGATGAGCGCGGGGCGTCGGCGGTGCGCCTTCATGGTGTTGCGGTGGCCGCCTCGGTGTCGGGCAGGATGGCGAAGGGCCCCACGCCGTCGGTAGCCAGTGTGAGGCTGCGGCTGGGCTGGCTGCGTGAAACCAGGCGCACGCGCTGGGGGCCGATGATAGGTTCGGGACCTAGAATCAGGGTGCTGGTCTGGGCGGTGGTGACATCGTCGCCCAGCCACCGGGTGGGAAGTTCTGAGTCGGTGATGCCATCGAAACGAAAACCGGTGGGCGTGGTGGTCCAGCGAACCGGGTTGGCGGTCATTCGGGATTGGGCACGTGCAGATTCGAGCAGGGCGCTCAGGCGCTGGGCCTCACGTTCCAGTTGAGTTTGCGAGGAGTCGCGCAGCGACAGCCCCACACCGGCTGTGGCCAGTGCCATGATGGCGACCACGACCAGTAGTTCCAGCAGGGTGAACCCGCTATTCCCAGCTGCCGACGTCCGCATCTTTGCCCTCGCCACCGGGCTGGCCATCTGCTCCGAACGAGAGAACATCCACCTCGCCACGCACACCGGGGTTGAGGTACTGGTAGGGGCGGCCCCAAGGGTCGTTGGGTAACTTGTCCAGGTAATGCTTCCAGTTGGGCGGAACGGGGCTTTCGGTGGGTTTGGTAAGCAAGGCCTGCAGACCTTGGGCGGCGGTGGGGTAGCGCTGGTTGTCGAGTTTGTAGAGCTTGAGCGCCTGCATCAGGTTATTGACGTCGGTCTTGGCGGCAGTCGCACGTGCATCGTCAGCGCGGTCCAACACATTGGGCACGATCAGCGCGGCAAGCACACCAATGATGACCAGCACCACCATCAGTTCAATGAGGGTAAAGCCGGTTGGGCGGTGGCTGCGTCGCTTGGAGCGGGCGGTCAGGGGGTAAGTGGGTCGTGCGGTCATGGTCGTTCCATCATAATCGTGCAATGCAAACAAACGCTATTCCCATCTGGCGGGTCCGTATGGTTACTTTCGCAGTGGCCGCGCTGGCGGCGCTCACCGGCACCTACTGGGTGCTTAAGAGCATGCAAGGCCACAGTGTATCGGTGTCGGCTGCAATGGCGGGTGCGGGCGTTACCGGGGTGGACCCACAGGCGGTGGCGCGCGCACTGGGCGGCGGAAACACGCCGGTTTCGCAAGCTGATGGACAGGTTGCGTCTTCGCGGACCCCCTATGTGCTGGTGGGGGTAGTGGCAGACCCCGCACACAGTGGGGCGGCGCTTATTTCAGTGGATGGCAAGCCGGCCAAGCCCTACCGCGTGGGTGCGGTGGTGGATGGCAGCCTGGTGTTGCAGTCGGTTACTGCCCGCAAGGCCGTTCTGGCCGACGGCCCACAGGGTGCGGCCCGGCTCACACTGGAGCTGCCACCCTTGAGTCAGTGATGGCGCACAGTCGGCCTTCAATGGGACGATTGCCTGCGCTGGACATCGTTCGGGGTGTCGCTGTGTTGTGGATGACGCTCTTTCACTTTGCGTTTGATTTGAATCATTTTGGTTTTATCCACCAGAATTTCTACCACGCACCCGTGTGGACTGGGCAGCGCACCTGCATCCTTAGTCTATTCCTGTTGTGTGCAGGCTTTGGTCAGGCCATTGCTGTGCATGCCGGCCAAAGTTGGAGCCGGTTCTGGCGCCGCTGGCTACAGATTGCAGGCTGTGCCGTAGCGGTCAGCGTGGGGTCTGCGTTGATGTTCCCCAATAGCTGGATCTATTTTGGTGTGTTGCACGGCATGGCAGTCATGCTCATTGTGTGCCGTATGACTGCATCTTGGGGCGCGTGGTTGTGGCTAGCGGGACTACTTGCCAACGCAGCAGGCCTGTTCTCTGCGGAATTGCATGCCCTACTACCGTATTCCGAGACCTGGAATGCCAATGCCCTCAACTGGATTGGGTTGATCAGCCACAAGCCCATCACCGAAGACTACGTGCCATTGCTGCCGTGGCTGGGCATGATGTGGTGGGGTATGGCGTTTGGCCAGCTTGTGTTGAACCGGGGTTGGATGGATCAATTGCCAGCACCCGGCACTAACGCCGCTATTCAAGCACTTAGCTGGATGGGCCGCTGGAGTCTGAGCTGGTACATGCTCCACCAACCGCTGCTGATTGGCAGCTTGATGCTGGTGGTTGCGCTGCGCTAGTGCTTGCTTGAAATCCGACGGCTTGCATACCCCCGATAGTATGTATATACTATGGCAGGTATACAGGAGCCAAGATGAACAGGACAGATTCACGATATCAAAGCGGCCACGGAACTCGGTGGCGCGCACACGCGCTTTTGCTGGTGGCAGCCTCGGTATGGGGTGCTTCGGTACAGTCCCAAACAGCGCCCGTTCCAACGATGGTGGTGCAGGTCCAAAGTATCGGGACGGTGTATGAGTTGGATGGCGTCATTCAGCCGGTCAAACAAAGCACCATCTCCGCACAGGTTGCTGGCCGTGTGGTGAGCTTGGCGGTGAAACCTGGTGACAAGGTTCGTGCGGGTCAGGTGTTGGCCACCATTGATGACCGGGAGGCCGTGGCTGGCGTGCAAAGAAGTCAGGCCCAGATCAGCCAGGCGGATGCGGAAATGCGCAACGCCAAGGCGCAGATGGAACGCACACAAGATCTTCAACGCAAGGGGTTTGTCAGTCAGGCGGCCTTGGATACGGCGCAAGCCCAGTACAAGGGCGCTGCTGCTGCGCGTGATGTAGCCAGTGCTGCAGCCCTGCAGTCCAGCCTTGCCCAGGGATTTACGCGAGTTACGGCACCGTACGATGGTTGGGTTTTGCAAACGCAGGCTGAAGCAGGCGACTTGGCCGTTCCCGGCAAGCCTTTGCTTACGGTTTATGCGCCGCTGCCGCTGCGGGCGGTGGTGCAGGTTCCTGCCTCACGAATTACAGCGGTACGTAGCGCGGTGCAAACCCAGGTACTGGTGACGCCAGAGCAAGGCAACCCAACTTGGGTGGTGCCGCTGACGCGCAGCGCTATGCCCTCGGCAGACCCTGTTTCCCAGACCGCCGAATGGCGTTTTGAATTGGCGCCCCAAGACAGTGGTGGGCTACTGCCCGGGCAGCAGGTGCGGGTTCGATTTGCACAGGCGTCTGCTGGTGCCGTGGCCGCAAAGATGCTGGTGCCACAAACGGCTGTGTTGCGCCGTGGTGAGCTGACTGCCGTTTACAGCGTAGTCAACGGGGCTTTCTCGTTGCGTGCAGTGCGCCTGGGGGCGGACATGGGTGCACAAGGGGTTGAAGTGCTTACCGGTATTCAGCCCGGAGAAAGCATTGCCGTGGATGCAATCCGGGCCGGTTTTGCCAAAGCGGCACCTGCTGGTAACTCGGTCAAGTGAGTAACCCATGAAGGCACAAGACACAATGGGCATCTCCGGTCGTATCGCGGCGGCCTTTCAATCGAACGCGTTAACACCGCTGCTGGCACTGGTGGCGTTGTTGCTCGGACTGTTTGCCGTGCTGGTGACGCCACGTGAGGAAGAGCCCCAGATCAATGTCACTATGGCCAACGTGCTGATACCCTTCCCGGGTGCCAGCAGCGCGGATGTGCAAAACATGGTGGCGCGCCCTGCTGAGCAGGTGTTGGGTCAAATTGCAGGCATTGAACATACCTATTCTGTGGCGCGCCCTGGCATGGCCATTTTGACGGTGCAGTTCAAGGTGGGCGTCCCGCGCACCGAGGCCTTGGTGCGTCTGTATGACGTGCTGAACGCCAACCAAGACTGGCTGCCCCGCGACCTGGGCACTTTGACCCCAATCGTCAAGCCCAAAGGTATCGACGATGTGCCGGTTGTGGCCGTGACATTGTGGAGCAAGGAAGCTTTGCCCGCCTCTGAACTGGAACGCGTTGCCCACACCGTGGAAGCCGAATTCAAGGCGGTTGCCGGTGTGCGTGAAGTGCAGACCCTGGGTGGTTCTGGGCGGGAGATTCGAGTAGTGCTGGACCCGGGCCGATTGCGCGCACGCGGAGTTGACCTTATTGCTCTCAAAAAGACCATTGCAGCTGCTAATTTCGGCCAACCTGCCGGTACCGTGCTGGAGGCTTCCAGTACCGGAGCAGCTGCCCATACCCTAACGGTGGATGCTGGTGAATTTCTGCGTACAGCCGATGACGTGGGTGACTTGGTTGTGGGTAGCAGTCAAGGTGCACCCGTTTTCTTGCGCGATGTGGCCCGTGTCGAACCAGGTGCGCAGCAGGCTCAGCGTTATGTCCGTTTCACGCCCGGAGCCGCTACGGCGGGCGCCGAGCTGGCTGTCGATTCATCCATTGGCGGACAGTCGTTTCCTGCTGTAACTATCAGTGTGACCAAGAAACCGGGTGTCAATGCAGTTGACGTCTCCCGTGCCGTGATTGAGCGTTTGCAATCGCTGCGCAACGCCGTCATCCCTGCCAACGTCGAAGCGACCGTCACCCGGGACTATGGTGAGACAGCGGCTGAAAAGGCCAATAAGCTGATTCAGAAACTGGCATTTGCCACCGGTTCGGTGATCTTGCTGGTGGGTTTTGCGCTAGGGCGCCGCGAGGCGATTATTGTTGGGTCGGCTGTCATACTGACTTTGACTGCGACCCTGTTTGCATCCTGGGCCTGGGGATTTACGTTGAACCGCGTATCGCTGTTTGCCCTGATATTTTCTATCGGTATTTTGGTGGATGACGCCATTGTGGTGGTAGAGAATATCCACCGCCACCAGCAATTGGAGCCGCGGGCGGCCCTGCGCGATCTGATTCCGCGCGCGGTGGACGAGGTGGGTGGCCCCACCATCCTGGCGACTCTGACGGTGATTGCGGCCCTACTGCCCATGGCTTTCGTGTCGGGTTTGATGGGCCCATATATGAGCCCCATCCCCATCAATTCCAGCCTCGGTATGGCGCTGTCCTTGGCGATTGCCTTCACGGTCACACCCTGGTTGGCCTTGAAGTTCATGCATCACCATGCAACGGCTCTTACCGCGGCGGATTCGCACGCCAGTCCGGCAGCAAAGCCGTCCCGGGTACAGGCAATTTTTGATCGTATCCTGACCCCGTTTTTGAACAGTGCGCGTAAACGCTGGTTGTTGTTGATGGGAATTTTGGTGGCCTTGCTGTTGTCCGTCGGGCTGGTGCTGGTGCAGTGGGTGGTTCTGAAGATGCTGCCCTTTGACAACAAGAGCGAGTTTCAAGTGGTGGTGGATATGCCAGCCGGCACACCGCTGGAAGAAACGGCTGCCACCTTGCAAGACCTCAGCGTCTTCCTGGCCCAGCAGCCAGAGGTGCGTGATCTGCAGGCCTATGCCGGAACCGCCTCGCCCATCACCTTCAATGGTCTGGTTCGCCAGTACTACCTGCGGGCCGATGCCGAGCAAGGTGATTTGCAGGTGGCCCTGGTGGACAAGCACCACCGCAGCGAGAAAAGCCATGCCATCGCACAACGTCTGCGTCCTGCCATTGAGGCGATTGGTGCCAAGCACCACGCCAAAGTCAAGGTCGTAGAGGTGCCGCCCGGCCCACCAGTGATGTCGCCGCTGGTGGCTGAAGTCTATGGTCCCGACGAAGCGGGTCGACAAAAGCTGGCCACCCAAGTTGCGGCTGCTTTTGGCGCTACAGCGGACATCGTAGGAACGGACACCAGCCTGCTCGCCGATGCGCCCCGCGCTGTCCTGCGCGTGCGCCGCCAACGTGCCGAGTCCCTGGGAATTCCCGTGGCCGCCATCGCACAAACGGTGGCATCCGCATTGTCTGGCACTGATGCTGCCTATCTGCATGATGGGCAGTCCAAGTACCCGGTACCGGTGCGCATCCAGTTGCCGCCGGAAAGCCAGGTGGGCCTGGAGGCGCTGCTTGCCCTGCCGATGCGTGCAGCTACTGGCCAATTGGTTCCCTTGTCTGAACTGGTACAGGTGGAGCGCGGAGTGATCGACAAGCCGCTTTATACCAAGGATCTACTCGGCGTGAGTTATGTCATGGGTGATATGGCCGGCAAGCTGGATTCACCCCTGTATGGTCTGTTTGCTGTTAGAACAACGCTCAAGGATGCAACACCTGCAGGTAGTGACCCAGTGGGTGAATACTGGATACGCCAGCCCAATAATCCCTACCAAGAGTATGCGATCAAGTGGGATGGTGAGTGGCAAATCACCTACGAGACCTTTCGCGACATGGGTACCGCCTATGGCGTGGGCCTGATCCTGATCTACCTGTTGGTGGTGGCCCAGTTCCGCAACTACCTCACGCCGCTGGTCATCATGGCGCCCATTCCGCTGACCATCATTGGAGTACTGCCAGGCCACGCCTTGCTGGGTTCGCAGTTCACCGCCACCAGCATGATTGGCATGATTGCGTTGGCCGGCATCATTGTGCGCAATTCCATTTTGCTGGTGGACTTCATTGAACTGCAAGTCCGTGAGGGCATGCCGTTCAAAGAAGCGGTCTTGCAGTCAGCCGTGGTGCGCGCGCAGCCCATTGTGCTGACGGGGGTCGCCGCCATGATCGGAGCCTTCTTCATTCTGGATGACCCCATTTTCAATGGACTGGCCATTTCGCTGATTTTTGGAATTTTGGTGTCGACCCTATTGACGTTAGTGGTCATACCCGTCCTTTACTACGCCTTGTACCGGCGCCGTATGGAATCGCGCGAAGACGCGAACCCGTTAGTCCATTCCACTTCAACAACTTGATAACAGAAGGAGACACACCATGGCACATATCGTCATCATGGGCGCAGGCATCGGTGGCATGCCCGCCGCTTACGAAATGCGCGCGATGCTGGACAAAGAGCACCGCATCACCGTTGTCAATTCAACGGATTATTTTCAGTTTGTCCCCAGCAATCCGTGGATTGCGGTTGGCTGGCGCGAGCGTGAGCAGATTACCGTTCCGATTGCCCCTTATCTGGAGCGCAAGGGCATTCAGTTCGTTCCCAAAGCAGTGACAGCCATTGACGCGACGGCCAACCGCCTGACATTGGATGGTGGTGACACACTGGATTACGACTACTTGGTGATCACCACTGGCCCCAAGCTTTCGTTTAATGAAGTGCCCGGCGCGGGTCCTGTCAATTCCGGGGGCGGCGGCTTCACCCACTCGATCTGCACGGTGGATCATGCGCAGGAATTTTTTGCTGATTACAAAAAATTTCTGGAAAACCCGGGCCCGGTGGTGATTGGCGCAATGCCTGGCGCCAGTTGTTTTGGTCCGGCCTACGAGTTTGCTTTTATCCTGGATACGGATTTGCGCAAGCGCAAATTGCGCAACAAAGTGCCAATCACCTACATCACCAGTGAGCCCTACATTGGCCACTTGGGACTGGGTGGCGTGGGCGACAGCAAATCGATGCTGGAATCTGAAATGCGGGGCCGCGACATGAAGTGGATCACCAATGCCAAGACGACCCGGGTGGAAGACGGCAAGATGTTCGTTACCCAGCTTGACGAACTCGGTGCCGTGTACAAGGAACATGAAGTGGGCTTCAAGTTGTCCATGATGTTGCCGGCGTTCAAGGGCGTCGATCCGGTGGCGGCCGTGCCCAATCTGTGCAACCCACGTGGCTTCGTGATCATTGATGAATTCCAGCGCAGCAAAGCTTACCGCAACATCTTCTCGGCGGGCGTGTGCGTGGCCATTCCACCGGTCGAGGTAACGCCGGTGCCCACCGGAACCCCCAAAACCGGTTACATGATCGAGAGCATGGTGGGTGCCATCGTTCACAACATTGCAGACGAACTCAAGGGCCAGCCCGCGGTAGCCAAGGGCACCTGGAATGCGATCTGCCTGGCTGACATGGGTGACACCGGCGCAGCCTTCGTGGCGCTGCCGCAAATCCCACCACGCAATGTGAACTGGTTCAAGAAAGGCAAGTGGGTCCATCTCGCCAAGATTGCGTTTGAGAAGTACTTCATCCGTAAGATCAAAAAGGGCACCTCGGAGCCGATCTATGAGAAATACGTTCTCAAACTCTTGGGGATCGTTCGCTTGTCTGGCGATAAGTAATACGCACACAGCACGCCGCGTGCGTGTTGCGGCCTTTGTTTGGATTTTTATAGGAGTAACCACCATGACCGTTCAACGTTATATCGTTGTGTTTGCAGGCTTGTTCATCATGATTTCTTTGGCGCTGGGTGTGGAAGGCAGCCCGTTTTTTCTTAGCAAGTGGGCGCTGGCTTTTACCGCTTTTGTGGGAGTCAATCTGTTCCAGTCGGGCTTTACCAACTTTTGCCCGCTGGGCATCATCCTGAAGAAGCTGGGTGTGCCCGAGTCGAAAATCGGCTGCGCCAACTGAAACCGCAAGCGCAATGAGCGAATCCAATGTACACATCCAGCTTCGCCAGAAGCAGGACTACCAGTTTGATGTGCAATTTGGTGCCCAGGTGCCATCTTTGTTGGCGGACGAGCCCGCACCCCTAGGGAATGGCGTCGGGCCTTCGCCGGTGCAGCTGTTGGCTGCTGCGGTGGGCAATTGCCTGTCGGACTCTTTGTTGTTTGCCCTGCGCAAGTTCAAACAATCGCCCGAACCCATTCAATGTGATGTGTACGCCGAAGTGGGCCGTAACGAGCAGGGTCGCGTTCGGGTGTTGCAGATGCGTGCGGTACTGACGATGGGCGTGCCTGCGGTTGAACTGGAACACCTGGAGCGCGTGCTAAGCACGTTTGAGACCTATTGCACGGTGACCCAGAGCGTAGGGCAGGGCATACCCATTGCCATTGAGGTGTACGACAGTCTGCAAGCTCGGTTGAAGTAAGGCTTTTTCCGGCGTCAGCCAAATAGGGAAACATCAACGAAAATGACCAGATCTAATTCCAGAACTGATGAAAGTTGCAAAGTGACCGTTTTGACTGACAGCCAGGCCCGCACCGATGTCTTGAATCGCTTGCGCCGTGCCGAAGGACAGATCCGTGGCATTCAGCGCATGGTGGAAGAAGGCGAGGATTGCCTCAAGATCGGCCAGCAATTTGCTGCGGTTCGCAAGGCGCTGGACAGTACTTACCTGCGCATGACCGTTTGTTTCATGGAGCAGGAGTTGCAAGCCCGCATGCAACCTGATGCGGCGCAAAAGGCCGACCTGGACCACATGCTCAAGGATATGGAAACGCTACTCGCCCGTATGGGCTGAGGTAATGACACCACCGCCCAGGCACACCTCGCCGTCGTACAGCACGGCGGATTGCCCCGGGGTAACAGCCCACTGTGCCTGGGTGAATTCCAGACCAAAACTCTGAGGGCTGGAATTGTGCAGCGTGCAGGGTGCGTCGGCCTGCCGGTAGCGCGTCTTGGCTGCCAGCCCGGTGGCCGCAGGGGGTGTATCAGCAACCCAACTGGCATCTTGCGCCTGTAGCGACAGGGACTGCAGCCAAGGGTGCTCATGCCCCTGTACCACCCACAAAGTATTGCTGGCCATGTCTTTGCGTGCCACGAACCAGGGTGCATGCTCGCCCCCGCCTCTTTGAACACCTTTGGCCTTGATGCCGCCAATACCCAAGCCCTGGCGCTGGCCCAAGGTGTAGAACGACAAGCCCACATGCTGCCCGATAGTGCGCCCGCGCGGATCCTTGATGGGGCCCGGCTCCTTGGCAATGTAGCGGTTCAAAAACTCCCGGAATGGGCGCTCGCCAATAAAGCAAATGCCGGTGGAATCCTTCTTTTTGGCATTGGGCAGGTGCATGTTCTCGGCAATGCGGCGCACTTCAGTCTTGTGCAGCTCACCCACTGGAAAAAGCGTCTTGGACAGCTGGGTCTGGTTCAGGCGGTGCAGAAAGTAGCTTTGATCCTTGCCGGGGTCTAACCCTTTGAGCAGCTCATGTAGCCCGGTTTGCGGGTTCAGCCGGACGCGCGCATAGTGGCCGGTGGCAATTTTTTCGGCTCCCAGGCGCATGGCATGGTCCAAAAAGGCCTTGAATTTGATTTCGGCGTTGCACAGGATATCGGGGTTGGGCGTGCGCCCGGCCTGGTATTCGCGCAGAAACTCGGCAAAGACGCGGTCTCGGTATTCGGTGGCAAAGTTGACGTGCTCGATCTCGATGCCAATCACGTCGGCCACGGCGGCGGCGTCCACAAAGTCGATGTTGGAGGAGCAGTATTCGCTGTCGTCGTCATCTTCCCAGTTCTTCATGAAGATGCCGATCACCTCGTGGCCCTGTTGTTTGAGCAAATAGGCGGTAACCGCAGAATCCACGCCGCCGCTCAACCCCACCACCACACGTTGCTTTGTCATCCCTGGATTTTAAGGGGATGGCTTCTGTGGAATGGTTGTGATGAAAATAGACATCTAGCCCTCGTCGATATTACATAAGTCACTATCAAAATAATAGTAATTGTGTCAAACGTATACGCTGGACTCGGTATGCACCAAATCCAGGGGATAGCGTTGCCCAGTCAAATAGTCTTCCAAGCACTGCAGCACCAGCGGGCTGCGGTGGCGTGCGCTGCTGGCGCGTATCTCGTCAGCGGTGAGCCACAGGGCGCGGACAATGCCAGTGTCCAGTACGCGATCGGGTTCGTGGGCACCTAGCTCCCCGCAAAAGGCGAAACGCAGGTAAGTGGTGTCGTGTCCGCCGCAGGATTGTTGGCGGGATAGGTAGATGCCGACCAGCGCGCGTGGGGTGAATCCGTAGGCGGTCTCTTCCAGTGTTTCGCGCACGCAGGCCTGGGCAGGAGACTCGCCGCAATCGAGATGACCGGCCGGGTTGTTCAGGCGCAGGCCTTGTTCGGTCTGCTCTTCAACCAGCAGAAATTGGCCTGCCCGCTCTATCACAGCCGCGACAGTCACATTGGGTTTCCAGCGGGTGTCCATGCCTAATTCTCGGGGGGAGTTGCCTAACTAACGCTAGTTTGACACATGTCACTAGTACCCCTGCCGAGAAGCGCCCTAAATTCAGTTAAGCTTTCAGGTTCCTTACGTCCCGCACAGTAACCCTGTTGTCGCAGACGTCGGGATAGTTGGAATAACTTGTCGAGGAGTCGCTTCATGCAAACTGGTGTATCCACAGAAACGGCGCAACGCATTGGCGTCCCGCGCGAGATTTTCCCGGGTGAAAAACGTGTGGCAACGGTCCCCGAGGTCGTCGAAAAGCTCATCAAACTGGGCTTCAAGGTGGCTGTGGAGTCTGGCGCAGGGGACTTGGCCAATTTCAGTGACGACGCCTACCGTGCAGCGGGTGCCGAAGTGATTGACGGTGCCGCCAATTTGTGGGCCGCGTCGGATATCGTATTCAAGGTCCGGGGGCCGACATCAGAAGAGGTAGGCCTGCTGCGCGAGGGCGCAACGCTGATCGGGTTCATCTGGCCAGCCCAGAACCCGGAACTGATGCAGCAGCTTGCCGCCAGGAACGTGAACGTATTGTCGATCGACGCGCTGCCGCGCATGCTGAGTCGCGCGCAGAAGATGGATGCGTTGACATCCATGGCCGGTGTCACTGGCTACCGCGCCGTCATTGAGGCGGCCAACGCCTTTGGACGCTTCTTCAATGGCCAGATCACGGCGGCAGGCAAGGTGCCGCCGGCCAAGGTTTTTATCGCCGGTGCCGGTGTGGCCGGTTTGGCGGCGATCGGAACGGCCGCCAACCTCGGCGCCATTGTGCGCGCCAACGATACCCGTGCCGAAGTGGCCGACCAGGTCAAGTCGCTGGGTGGTGAATTTGTGAAGGTTGAATACGAGGAGGAAGGTTCCGGCGGTGGCGGTTATGCCAAGGTGATGAGCGAAGGTTTCCAGCAAGCCCAACGCGATATGTACGCCCAACAGGCTCGCGAGGCGGACATCATCATCACCACCGCCCTCATCCCCGGAAAGCCTGCACCCAAGCTCATTACCGCCGAGATGGTGAAAAGCATGAAGCCCGGCAGTGTGATCGTCGACATGGCGGCCGAGCAGGGTGGCAACTGCGAGCTGACCGAGCCAGGTCAAGCGGTGGTCAAGTACGGTGTGACCATCGTCGGTTACACCGACCTGGCCTCGCGCCTGGCCAAGCAATCGTCAACGCTGTATGGAAACAACCTGTTCCGCCTTGCCGAAGAGCTGTGCAAGACCAAGGACGGGATCATCAACGTCAATATGGAAGACGATGCCATCCGCGGTCTGACCGTCATCAAGGAAGGCAAGATCACTTGGCCAGCACCTGCGCCTACGTTGCCAGCGGCACCCGCTGCGTCTGCGGCTGCCAAACCTGTTCTCGCAGCGGCCGCCAAGAAGGGGCATGGGGCGGTCAGTGAACCCATGGCCGGGAACAAGCTCGCCATTCTGTTCGGTGTGATGGCCCTGTTGTTCTGGGTCGTCGGAACGTCGGCACCCAAAGAGTTCTTGTCGCACTTCACGGTGTTTGTGCTGGCCTGCTTTGTGGGCTACATGGTGGTCTGGAATGTGAAGCCGGCGCTGCATACACCGCTGATGAGTGTGACCAATGCCATCAGCAGCATCATTGCCATTGGCGCCCTGATTCAGGTGTCGCCATTGGCCAATGCGGTAGATAGGCCCAATAGTGTCATCAGCTGGGTGGCTGCAGCAGGCATAGTGCTGACGGCCATCAATATGTTCGGCGGCTTTGCCGTTACCCAGCGCATGCTGGCCATGTTCCGTAAATAAGTAAGGAAACGACAGATGTCTGCAGAATTGGCAACGGTCTCCTACATTGGTGCGACCATACTTTTTATCCTCAGTCTGGGTGGCCTGTCCAACCAAACGACCGCCTTGCGCGGCAACCTCTACGGCATGATCGGTATGACGTTGGCGGTATTGGCCACCGTCTTCGGTCCAAAGGTCACGATTGCCGGCATCCCCTGGATCGTCGTCGCCATGCTGATCGGTGCGGGCATCGGCATTTATGCCGCTCGCACGGTCCAAATGACCCAAATGCCCGAACTGGTCGCACTGATGCACAGCATGGTGGGTCTGGCAGCCATGTTGGTGGGTTTTGCGACGTTCATTGACCCCGAGGCTTCCAAAGGTTTTGAAGGCGCGGCCAAGTCGATCCACGAAATTGAAATCTATGTCGGTATTTTCATTGGTGCCGTCACCTTTGCGGGCTCTGTGATTGCGTTTGGCAAGTTGTCGGGCCGCATCGGTGGCAGCCCGGTGCTGCTGCCGGGGCGCCATTGGCTCAACCTGGCGGGCTTGTTGATCGTGATCTATTTTGGGCGCGAGTTCATGAACGCCCATGATGTGGCCACTGGCACGATGCCGTTGATCGTGATGACCGTGGTTGCATTGCTGTTTGGCGTGCACATGGTGATGGCCATTGGCGGCGCAGACATGCCGGTGGTGGTTTCCATGCTCAACAGCTATTCCGGCTGGGCTGCAGCGGCCACCGGTTTCATGTTGTCCAACGATTTGCTGATTGTGGTGGGTGCCCTGGTGGGCTCCAGCGGTGCCATTCTGTCTTACATCATGTGCAATGCCATGAATCGCAGTTTCATCAGCGTGATTGCAGGTGGTTTCGGCACTGCCAGTGCGGCTCCCAAATCTTCAGGTGACGCAGCCCAACCGGTGGGTGAGGCAGTTCCAATCAACGCCCTCGAAACGGCAGAACTGCTGCGCGAAGCAAAAAATGTGATCATCGTTCCGGGCTATGGCATGGCGGTCGCGCAGGCCCAGCACACCGTGTTCGAAATCACCAAATTTCTGCGTGAGAAGGGCGTGAACGTGCGTTTCGGTATCCATCCGGTGGCCGGACGGATGCCAGGCCACATGAACGTGTTGCTGGCCGAGGCCAAGGTGCCCTACGACATTGTGTTCGAAATGGATGAGTTGAATGACGACTTTCCCGATACTGATGTGAGCATGGTGATTGGCGCCAACGACATCGTCAATCCTTCAGCGCAGGATGACCCGAGCAGCCCCATCGCGGGTATGCCGGTGCTGGAGGTCTGGAAGGCCAAGACGTCCATCGTGATGAAGCGAAGCATGGCGTCCGGTTACGCGGGCGTCGACAACCCGCTCTTCTACAAGGAAAACAACCGCATGCTGTTTGGCGACGCCAAGAAGATGCTGGACGAAGTCCTGACCGCGTTGAAGGCTTGACTTCGGTTTGGCTAGGGAAAACACCAAGGGTTATCCAAGTGGTGACCCTAGCCATTCAAAGGCAGAATATCTGGTTACATCACAGATGGGACAGGCAAGCATGACAGACCGCATTTGGCTCAGTAGTTACCCCGAAGGGGTGCCAGCCGACATCAATGTTTCTGCCTACACCTCTTTGGTGGCGTTGATGGAAGAAAGTTTTCAGAAATACGCTAACCGTGTGGCCTACAACTTCATGG
This sequence comes from Candidatus Aalborgicola defluviihabitans, assembly GCF_016705985.1. NCBI lineage: Bacteria > Pseudomonadati > Pseudomonadota > Betaproteobacteria > Burkholderiales > Comamonadaceae > Allorhodoferax (SeqCode) > Candidatus Aalborgicola defluviihabitans. Next base: position 606,978 of record NZ_JADJKN010000002.1, on the reverse strand, counting down.
GGAAGGATGTTACCTATGCCCAGACTGATAGTTTGAGCCAGGCGTTTGGGGCGTATTTGCAGAGCCTGGGTTTGACCAAGGGTGATCGCGTGGCGATCATGATGCCCAATGTGCCGCAGTATCCTGTGGTTGTAGCTGGCATCTTGCGTGCCGGCTTTGTTGTGGTGAATGTCAATCCTTTGTACACGCCGCGCGAGTTGCAACACCAACTCAAGGATTCGGGTTCCAAAGCCATCGTCATCATTGAGAACTTTGCAAACACGCTGGAAAAGTGCATTTCCGCAACGCCCATTAAGCATGTGGTCTTGTGCGCGATGGGCGATCAGTTGGGATTGCTCAAAGGCGCTTTGGTCAACTACGTTGTACGCAGCGTCAAGAAAATGGTGCCCGCGTACAGCTTGCCCGAAGCGGTTCGATTCAATGCCGCCATTGCCGTCGGGACCAAGGCGCCGTTCAAAAAGCCGGACATCAAGGCCGACGACGTGGCCGTGCTGCAGTACACCGGTGGTACCACGGGCGTATCCAAAGGGGCGGTGCTGCTGCACCGCAACCTGATTGCCAATGTGCTGCAATCGGAAGCGTGGAACAACCCGGTGATGTACCAAATACCGGCCAACGAACAGACCACCGGGGTTTGCGCGCTGCCGCTGTACCACATCTTCGCGTTCACAGTGGGCATGATGTTATCGATGCGCATGGGCGGCAAGCTGATTCTGATTCCAAATCCGCGTGATATTGCTGGTGTGCTCAAGGAACTCCGCAATCACACCATCCATTCGTTCCCAGCCGTCAATACCCTGTTCAATGGATTGGCCAATCACCCCGATTTCAATACCGTCGACTGGAGCCATTTGAAGGTCTCAGTTGGAGGTGGCACGGCGGTACAGAGCAGTGTGGCCAAGTTGTGGTTCGAGAAGACGGGTTGCCCCATTTGTGAAGGCTACGGCTTGAGCGAAACCTCGCCATCTGCCAGTTGTAATGTGGTCACCGCCACTGAGTACACCGGAACCATTGGCGTGCCCCTGCCCAATACGTTCATGAAGCTGCTGGATGATGATGGCAATGAATCGCCTCCCGGTCAGGCTGGTGAGATTGCTATCAAGGGTCCGCAGGTGATGGCTGGCTACTGGCAACGCCCGGATGAGACGGCCAAGGCCATGACTGCCGACGGTTTCTTCAAGACCGGTGACGTGGGTGTGGTGGACGAACGCGGGTTCTTCAAAATCGTGGACCGCAAGAAAGACATGATTCTGGTTAGCGGCTTCAACGTCTTCCCGACCGAGTTGGAGGACGTGGTGGCGCAGATGCCGGGCGTGTTGGAGTGCGCCTGCGTGGGCGTGAGCGATGCCAAGTCCGGCGAGGCAGTCAAACTGGTTATCGTCAAGAAGGACCCCAATCTCACCGAAGAGGCTGTACGCGCCTTTTGTAAGGAAAATCTGACTGGTTACAAACAACCCAAGGTAATTGAGTTCCGCTCCGAGTTGCCCAAGACACCAGTGGGCAAGATTCTGCGCAGGGAGTTGCGCGACAAATAGGGTGGTTTTGTTTTTCTAACCACTGTGGGCTGCAATTTGTGGAATGGCCTCCATCAGTAAGGTCGTGACCTTTTTCGCGTTGCTGTTGAAGACCGCCAGAATCGCATCCCAGCTCACGGGTTCTTCATCGGTCTTCCAGCAGTCATAGTCGGTACTCATGGCTACCGCAGCGTAAGGGATTTTGGCCTCGTTAGCCAGGGCCGCTTCGGTGGCGATGGACATGTTGATGACGTCAGCACCCCAGGCGCGAAACATCCTGGACTCTGCCCGCGTCGAGAAACGAGGACCCTCTATCGTCACCACGGTTCCGGTGGGATGAAAGGCAAAACCATTGCGTTTGCAAACATCAATCAAGGTGGCCCGCAGGTCTGGGTTGAACGGGTCGGCCATGGGTGTGTGCACTGGTTGATGGGACGCAAATTGTTCGTGGAACGTCATGGCACGCTGCTTGGTGAAGTCGATGAATTGGTCCAGGATGACCAAGTCACCCCGGCCAATCTCTTCGCGTAGCGACCCCACTGCCGTTGTTGCAAGAATGTGGGTGCAACCCGCAGCCTCTAGTGCCTGAATATTGGCGCGGTAGTTGACCTGGCTGGGTGGGATGGTGTGCTCGCGGCCATGACGACCCAGTATTGCCACCTCGACTCCTGCAATTGTTCCCCGCTTCAGGGGGGCAGAGGGGTCCCCCCAACGGGTATTAACCAGCGTGTCGTAAGCGCCCACCAGGATGTCCGGATTGTCCAGGCCGCTGCCACCAATAATGCCGATTCGGATCATGTTTCTGATGTCCTTTGAAGCGATGCAAGCAGGGCCTGCAAGGTGGATGGCATGTTCGCTCCGCAGGCAACCACACCTTCGTCGTGGCCGGCCATGACAAATACGAACGGCAGTTGCTGCTGCGTAGCCACCAATGCTCCGACGCTGCGCGCCATGGCGGGAGTTCCATAAGGAATGTCTGCAGAAGTTGATGGCGCAAGCCGGCGCAGCAGGTCGTCAAACAATACCCGGCTGTGCACGTGCATCACCCAATGCACCAAGGGCTGGGCGGCATAGATAGCGCCATGCGTCATGGACTCGGACGAGGCGGGTAGCGATCCCATGGACTGTACGCAGTTGTTCTCTACCGCGAATGACTCCACCAAACAAAACTGTTCCGATTGCAATGTACGCAGGGCGCCCGTGGCGCTGGCGGTGATCACAAACTGGTTGCCACTATTGCGAAAGCTCAGGTTGCCGTAGCCGACTCCGTCGGGATAGACGCCAATCAATCCCAGGTCAAACAGCGCAGTCCGTGCCTGGTTGAGTTCGTCCAGTTGGGCGGAGTGCGGCACTATCCCGTCACGACGCTCCGCCACATATTTGACGTATCCTTCGTCCATCTAGCGGTGCTCCGGGAACAGCGAAAGGATGGCGTCTTCAGTGGCAGCACAAAGGCCACGTTCACAGATCAATTGCGTCACCAACCGGGCTGGTGTGACATCAAAGCCCCAGTTGCGGGCTGGTGTTGTCGCTGGGCAAATGCGCACACATTCCACCGTACCCGCCGCAGTCAGGCCTGTCATGAAGCGCACTTCATCGGCGTCACGTTCCTCGATTGGGATGTTGGCAATGCCATCGTGCAGGGAGAAATCTAACGTAGATGAAGGCAAGGCAACGTAAAAGGGAATTTCATTGTCACGTGCAGCCAGGGCCTTGAGATAGGTGCCGATCTTGTTGGCTACATCGCCGTTGCGGGTGACCCGGTCGGCACCGGTGATGACCATGTCCACCAATCCGTGCTGCATCAGGTGCCCGCCGGCATTGTCGGCAATCAGGGTGTGCGGCACACCATGTTGTCCCAACTCCCAGGCGGTCAGGCTGGCGCCCTGGTTGCGGGGGCGGGTTTCGTCCACCCAAACGTGTACCGGTATATCGGCATCGTGGGCAGCATAGATGGGTGCCGTGGCCGAGCCGCCGTCAACAAATGCCAGCCAGCCCGCATTGCAGTGCGTCAGGATATTGACCGTCTGGCCCAGTTTGCGCCGCGACAGTGCGGCGATCAGGGGTAGTCCATGCACGCCAATGCGCCGACAGTATTCGGCATCCTCATCGGCGATGGCTTGTGCTGCCTCTCGGGCTATCGTGCGTTGCTGATCAGGTGCGGTGCCTGAGTTAATGGCCTGTGCCATGCGGTCTACGGCCCATGCCAGATTGGCCGCAGTGGGCCGTGTTGCCTTCAGTGCGGCGCCTGCGCGTGCCATGAAATCGGTAAAACCTGATTCAGGTGCCTCCAAAGTGGCCAGGTACATGCCATAGGCTGCGCAGGCGCCGATTAGTCCAGCCCCGCGCACGGTCATGTCCCGGATGGCGCTGCATATATCCTGAACGGTATGCAGATCGACCACCTCGAAGGCATGGGGTAACCGGGTCTGGTCGATGATTTGCACCACACGCGCGTCCCCTGGCTTAAGCCAAATGGTGCGGTATGGAATGCCGTCTACTTTCATGGACGTGAGACACGCACCTATTTCAACCAACCGCGTTTGCGGAAGTACCACATAGGTACCAAGGCGCTGGCGATCATCACTGCCAGTGCATAGGGGTAGCCCAGGCTCCAGTCCAGCTCCGGCATGGCCTTGAAGTTCATGCCGTAGATGCTGGCGATCAGGGTTGGTGGCAGCAAGGCCACGCTAGCCACCGAGAAAATTTTGATGATCTTGTTTTGGTTGATGTTGATGAAACCGACGGTGGCATCCATCAAGAAGTTGATCTTGTCGAACAGGAAGGCAGTGTGCGAATCGAGTGAGTCGATGTCTCGCAGAATCTGGCGCGCTTCCTCAAATTGCTCGCCATTGAGCATCTTGCTGCGCATCATGAAGCTCACGGCACGACGCGTGTCCATCACGTTGCGACGAATGCGCCCGTTCATGTCCTCGTGGCGGGCAATGGACCCCAGCACCACGCTTGCAAGCGCATCCGTGACGTCGCCGGAAAGCACCTGGGTACTTACCTTTTCGAGATTGTCATAAATACCTTCCAGCGTGTCGGCAGAGTATTCGGCATCGGCATCGAACAGCTTGAGCAACACTTCCTTGGCATCTTCGATGAGGCCTGGTGCCCTGCGTGCGCGCATACGCAACAGTCGAAACACGGGGACGTCTTCATCGTGGATGGAAAACAGCACACCCTTGCTCTTGAGTTCACTGTTGACCTGGTTCAGGATGAATGCAACCCGAACTGTGCGCGGGTCGTTGTCGTCGGCGATCAGGAAGTCACTGCGGATGTGTAGTTCACCGTTGTCTTCTTCGTAGAAGCGCGCGGACTCTTCGATGTCCTCATCCATAGCGTCTTCGGGAATGGAGAGGCCATAGTACTGTTTGACCCAGCGCTTTTCCTCAACCGTAGGTGACTCCAGATCGACCCAAATGGGTTGAAACTGCGACAGTTCTTCCAGTGATTCGATCTCTTCCTGAAAGAGGCGCCCGTTGGCGAGCGTGAAAATATTGAGCATGGTGGTTCAATCGGGGGGGTCAGATTCCAAGAAGTGCTCGTCAGAAGTGGTACCTCTCAAATTATCGCATTGCCAAAGGTGGCGCGTGCTTGCTAGGACATAGCATTTTGTGAGACGTAAATATGCTGCGCTGCGGCAGGTAAATAGGCGTTGCAATTCGCCATTTTCGGGCGCATAGTCATTTCGCGGCGGTCAAATTTTGAAAGATTTGCATGCTGTTCTTGTCACCCATTCGGTGCAAGATTCTTAACCCGAGAGCAACTGGAGGCTATTTATGAACTTGACGATCAGCGGTCACCATCTTGAAGTTACCCCGGCCCTGCGTAGTTATGTCACGACCAAGCTTGATCGAATCATGCGGCATTTTGACCAGGTGGTTGATGTCAAGGTGCTACTTACCGTTGAGAAGCAAAAGGAAAAGGAGCGGCGGCAACGTGCCGAATGCAATATCCACGTCAAAGGCAGCGACATGTTTGCTGAAAGTTCCCATGAAGACCTGTACGCCGCTGTCGACGAACTGGTTGACAAACTGGACCGTCAGGTAGTTCGCCACAAGGACCGAGTGAAAGACCATCACCATGAAGCGCCCAAGCGCCTGATGTGATCCGTCTGCTGCCTTTTTTGGCCAAATAGCCGCTCGGACCCCGGGCGGTTTTTTTGTGTATAGTCCGACCACACCATGAACCGTTTAGCAAGTATCCTGTCCCCGGCGCAAGTGCTGGCGCAAGTAGAAGTCACCAGCAAGAAGCGGGCTTTTGAAGAGGCGGGTTTGTTGTTCGAGAATCTGCACGGATTGAGCCGTGCACTGGTCACCGACAGCCTGTTCTCGCGTGAACGTTTAGGCTCTACTGGTTTGGGCCATGGTGTGGCCATCCCTCATGGGCGTATCAAAGGCCTCAAAGCACCCATGGCTGCCGTGTTCCAGCTGGCCCACCCCATTGGTTTTGATGCCCCTGATGACCAGGTGGTTGAGTTGTTGATTTTTCTGCTGGTGCCTGAGGCTGCTACGCAAAAGCACCTGGAAATACTGTCTGAGATCGCCGAGCTGCTCAGTGACGCAGATTTGCGCGAAAAACTCAAGGCGAGCACCGATGCCGCACAAATGCATGCGCTGATTTCCTGCTGGAAGTCAGCGCAGGTGGCCTGATTCGAGCCTGATTTTCGGCGTTTTCCGTGAAACCCACCGCAGTCAGCGCCGATGTTCTCTTTGAAGAGTTTCGCACCCGTCTACATTGGGAGTGGCTCGCCGGCTTGGGCGCATCCGAGCGTCGCTTCGACGAGGTTGCGGTGCGGGCCGCCCGCTCAGGCGCTGATCTGGTGGGTTATCTCAACTACATCCACCCCTACCGCGTACAAATTCTCGGTGAGCGAGAGATAGCCTACATCACCAGCGCCACTGCGGACGATTGTGCGCGCCGCGTTGCACGCATCGTGACTCTGGAGCCGCCGGTGCTGGTGCTGGCCGATGGGCAAACGGCTCCGCAGGCATTGCTGGCCATGTGCGAGCGGGCGCAGATTCCCATGTTTGCCACCCACGAGTCGTCGGCGTTTGTGATTGACGTTCTGCGGGCATATCTGTCCAAACACTTCGCCGACCGCTCCTCCATGCATGGCGTGTTCATGGACATTCTTGGCCTGGGGGTGTTGATCACCGGCGAGTCCGGCTTGGGGAAAAGTGAATTAGGCCTGGAATTGATTTCCCGTGGCAATGGCCTGGTGGCTGACGATGCTGTGGACCTTTTCCGTATCAACCAGACCACCATCGAAGGGCGCTGCCCGGAGTTACTTCAGAACCTGTTGGAAGTTCGGGGCATTGGCCTGCTCGACATTCGCGGCATTTTTGGAGAGACCGCAGTGCGCCGCAAAATGCGGCTCAAAATCATTGTGCACTTGGTGCGCCGCGAAACGCTGGAGCGTGAATACGAACGTATTCCCTACGAGCCGCTAACCCAGGACATCCTGGGCGTGCCGGTGCGCAAGGTAGTCATTCAGGTGGTGGCAGGGCGCAATATTGCCGTGTTGGTGGAAGCAGCCGTGCGCAACACCATTTTGCAATTGCGTGGCATTGATACGTACCAGGAATTTGTCGAACGCCATCGCAAGGCCATGGAAAAAGGCGACTAGGATCGTTCGGCAGAAACGCTGCCACGCTCACTTTCCATCTCGGCGCGGTGAGGGCAATTGTCCTTGACGCAGTTAGCGTAAAGACTGAGTGCATGGTCCGAAATGGTAAAACCCTTGGCCTTTGCCACCGCTTGCTGGCGGTTTTCGATTTCCGCGTCGTAAAACTCCTCGACCCGGCCACAGTCCAGACACACCAGATGGTCATGGTGCTTGCCCTCGTTCAACTCGTACACGGCTTTTCCGCTCTCAAAGTGGCTGCGGCTCAGGATACTGGCTTGCTCAAACTGGGTCAGAACCCGGTACACAGTGGCAAGTCCGACGTCGGAGCGGTCCTTTAGCAGGACGCGAAAAACGTCTTCCGCCGTCAAGTGGCGCTGCGCGCTGCGTTGGAACACCTCAAGGATTTTCAGGCGGGGAATGGTGGCCTTCAGTCCGGTGTTCTTGAGTTCGTCGATATTGGTCATTGGCATCTTTCCGCCTGGACAGCTCGGGGTGGCGCGCGGTGCTCAACCGCTACAATCCGACGATCATAGCTTGCGTAACCTTCCATGTCCGACATTAACTGCCGTGCCCTTCGCTTGAACCTGGTTGTCCTGGCGCTTGCAGGGCTTGCGGGTTGTAGCAGCTTCAATGGCGCGTCCAGCCGGATCGCCGGAATTGTTTCGCCCTACCGCATTGACATCGTCCAAGGTAATGTGCTGACCCGTGAGCAGGTTGGCATGCTCAAACCCGGCATGCAGCGCGCCCAGGTGCGCGAAATCCTGGGGACGGCACTGTTGGTTAGCGTGTTTCATGCCGATCGTTGGGACTATGTGTTCACCCTCAAGCAGCAAGGTGGGTTGCGCCAGTCGCGCAAGGTTACGGTGTTTTTCAAGGATGGCGTGATGGATCACGTCGATGCCGACGAGCTGCCCAGTGAAGCGGAGTTTGTGGCGACTTTGAAGTCGTCGGTGCCCTCCAATGCGGGGCCTGCACTGGAAGCATCCGAGGAAGCCTTGAGTAAGTATCCACCACCCTCCCGGCCGACTCCCATAATCGGACCGGCCGCTGCCACGACGGACTATCCGCCTCTGGAATCCGCGCGCCCGTAGGCCAGTTTCCCCTTTGAGGACCGTGACATGACGTACAGAATTGCTGTGGCCGGTGCATCTGGCCGCATGGGACAAATGCTGGTGGATGCGATCCGGGAGGCAGACGATTGCACCCTGACCGGTGCTCTGGATATGGCCGGTTGTGCTGCCATTGGCCAAGACGCCGGCGCTTTGGCTGGCAAACCCGTGGGCGTTGTGATCACTGCGGACCTGCGTGCGGGTCTGCAGGCTGGCTCAGCCCTGATCGACTTCACCCGCCCCGAAGGAACCCTCGCCCATTTGCAGGTCTGCCGTGCGCTGGGTGTCGCTGCCGTCATCGGCACGACCGGCTTTACCGAGGCCCAGAAGGCCGAAATCGCCACCATTGCCCAACAGATTCCCATTGTCATGGCCCCCAATATGAGCGTGGGCGTCAATGTCACACTCAAATTGTTGGAAATGGCAGCTAAGGCGTTGTCAACCGGTTACGACATTGAAATTGTTGAAGCCCACCACCGCCACAAGGTGGATGCACCCTCCGGTACTGCCCTCAAGATGGGCGAAGTGATTGCTGGCGCCCTGGGTCGCGACCTGAAAGACTGCGCGGTCTATGCCCGCGAAGGCGTGACTGGCGAACGTGACCCGTCCAGCATCGGCTTTGCCACCATCCGCGGTGGCGACATCGTGGGCGACCACACCGTGTTGTTTGCCGGTATTGGCGAGCGCATCGAAATCAGCCACAAGTCCTCCAGTCGGGCCACCTATGCCCAGGGCAGTTTGCGCGCCGTCCGCTTTCTGGCCGACAAAAAGTCGGGGTTGTATGACATGTTTGATGTTCTGGGTCTGCGGTGAACGCCAGCGAGTTGCTGCGCCAGGGTGATGCGGCAACCGCCGGCGTAGCGCTGGCGCTGCTGCTTATGTCGGTAGGTAGTTGGGTCGTGATTCTGTGGAAAGCATGGCTATTGCACCGTGCACACAGGGATGTAGCCCGCAGTACCGGAGTTTTTTGGCAGTCTGCTTCCCTGGATGATGGCCTGCAGTCCTTGCGGGCGTTTGACCGTGAAGGTCTGGTGTGTCCGTTGGTCGAGGCCACTCAGGTAACCATGGCAGGGACCTTGGCCGGGGCGGGGGACCGTTCCCAACAACTCACCCGGGTGCTGCGTGATGCCCTGCATGCGGTTCTGCTCAAGTTGCAGGCCGGACAGGTGCTGCTGGCAACTGTGGGCGCTACTGCGCCTTTTGTTGGGTTGTTAGGCACGGTCTGGGGTATCTACCACGCACTCATCGGCATTTCGGGTGCCGGCCAAGTCAGCATTGACAAGATTGCCGGCCCGGTGGGCGAGGCGCTGATCATGACGGCCGCCGGCCTGATGGTTGCCATTCCAGCGGTGCTGGGCTACAACGTACTGGGACGTTACATTGGCCGCATCGAGGCTGATCTGGAAGGCTTCGCCCGCGACCTGCGCGAATTGTTGTTGACGGCTGAGTAACTATGACATTTGGTCGCCTGGAGCGCAGGCCCAGTCCGCAACCCATGAGCGAGATCAACATGACACCGCTGGTGGATGTGATGCTGGTGCTGGTGGTGATCTTCATCATCACCGCGCCCCTGCTGGTCAGTGCCGTGAAGGTGGATTTACCCCGCGCGGCCGGCATAGCGGCGGTTGATGCACCCCAATTTCTGTTGCTCACCCTGGACCGTAGCGGGCGCGCCTATGTGGACGATCTGCCCATGGACCAGGCCGCCCTGTCTGCGACCCTGCGCCAAGCCGCACAACGGTACCCAGACACCGAAGTTCGACTGCGTGCGGATGCCCAAGTACCCTATGGACGGGTCGTGGAAGTGATGGGATTGGCCCACCAGGCCGGATTGCACCGTATCGGCTTTGTGGCCCAGACTGCCGCTGCTACGCATTGACGCGCGCAGCGCCTAAAATCCCACTCTGGCACTCCACCAGGCGGCATTCTGCCGCCCTTTGACCCATGCAAGACAAATACCAACATCTGGACATCGAAAAAGCGGCGCACGCGCATTGGGCACAGCCCCTTTGGAACGGGCAGAACGCCTACCGGGTGACCGAAGACGCACGCGATGCACAGGGCAATCTGAAGAAGAAGTTTTACGCCTGCTCCATGCTGCCCTACCCTAGCGGCAAGCTGCACATGGGCCATGTGCGCAACTACACCATCAACGATATGCTGGCGCGCTACCTGCGCATGAACGGCAATAACGTCTTGATGCCCATGGGCTGGGACGCCTTTGGCCTGCCCGCCGAAAATGCCGCGTTGAAGAACAAGGTGCCACCCGCGAAATGGACCTACGACAACATTGCCTATATGAAGGGCCAAATGCAGGCCATGGGCTTGGCCATCGACTGGAGCCGCGAGGTCGCCACCTGCGACCCCACGTACTACAAGTGGAACCAGTGGTTATTTTTGAAGATGCTGGAAAAGGGCATTGCCTACCGCAAGACCCAGGTCGTCAACTGGGACCCGGTGGACCAGACTGTGCTGGCCAACGAGCAAGTCATTGACGGCAAGGGTTGGCGCACCGGCGCCACGGTCGAAAAGCGCGAGATCCCCGGCTATTACCTGAAAATCACCGACTACGCCGAAGAACTGCTGGACCACGTGCAAACCGGCCTGCCGGGCTGGCCCGATCGCGTCAAGCTGATGCAAGAGAACTGGATTGGCAAGTCCAGCGGCGTGCGTTTTGCCTTCACCCACAGTATCAAGGGTGCTGATGGAGTACTGATTGGCGATGGCCGCATGTACGTGTTCACCACCCGTGCCGACACCATCATGGGGGTCACCTTTTGCGCCGTGGCGCCTGAGCACCCGCTGGCTGTGCATGCGGGGCGCAACAACCCTGCGTTGGCGACCTTCATCGAGGAGTGCAAGGCCGGTGGCACCACCGAGGCTGAATTGGCAGTCAAAGACAAGCTGGGCATGCCCACCGGGTTGCAGGTTACCCACCCCCTCACGGGTGAGCCGGTGGACGTGTGGGTGGGCAACTACGTGCTCATGGGCTATGGCGATGGCGCCGTCATGGGCGTGCCCGCGCACGACGAGCGCGACTTCGCTTTTGCCAAGAAATATGGCCTGCACATAGACGACGTGGTGCACATCGATGGTTTGACCTACGACCATGACCATTGGCAGGATTGGTACGGCGACAAACAGCGGGGTGTGACCGTCAATTCCGATATTTTCAGCGGCCTGTCCTGTGCCGATGCGGTGGACGCTGTCGCTGAGGCGCTCAAGGCCATAGGTCTGGGCGAGAAAAAGACCACCTGGCGCCTGCGCGACTGGGGCGTGAGCCGCCAGCGCTACTGGGGCACGCCCATTCCCATCATCCACTGCGCCGAGCATGGTGCGGTGCCTGTGCCAGAGAAGGATTTGCCGGTGGTGTTGCCACAGGACTGCGTGCCCGATGGTTCTGGCAACCCGCTCGTCAAACACGAAGGCTTCCACGCTGGTGTGACCTGCCCGGTGTGCGGCAAGGCCGCGCGGCGCGAGACCGACACCATGGACACCTTTGTCGACAGTTCGTGGTATTTCATGCGCTACTGCGACCCGAAAAACACCGAAGCCATGGTGGCCGAGGGCGCCAAATACTGGATGCCGATGGACCAGTACATCGGTGGCATTGAGCATGCCATCCTGCACTTGCTGTATGCGCGCTTCTGGACCAAGGTCATGCGTGATCTGGGCCTGGTAACAGTGGACGAGCCCTTCACCAAATTGCTGACCCAGGGCATGGTGCTCAACCACATCTATTCACGCAAGGGTGCCAAGGGTGGCAAGGAATATTTCTGGCCGGCCGACGTGGAGCATGTGCTCGACGATGGCGGAAAAATCATTGGCGCCAAATTGATCAAGGCGGTGGGCGACTTGCCGGTGGGCACCCCCATCGACTACGAGGGCGTGGGCACCATGTCCAAGTCCAAGAACAATGGCGTGGACCCGCAAGACCTGATCGAGAAATACGGCGCTGACACCGCCCGCCTGTACACCATGTTCACCGCCCCGCCCGAGGCCACGCTGGAGTGGAACGATGCCGCCGTGGAGGGCAGCTACCGCTTCCTGCGCCGCGTCTGGAACTTTGGCGTCAAACTGGCTACTATGAATTCGATAGCTGCTCACGTAAGTTTTGCGAGGGCTGGAAGCCTGAAAGACGTAACGTTTGGCAAGGAAGCCAAGGTCTTGCGGCGCGAGATGCACACGGTGCTCAAGCAGGTGGACTATGACTACCAGCGCATGCAATACAACACCGTGGTCTCGGGCGCCATGAAGATGATCAATGCCCTGGAAGACTTCAAGGCGCACGACAGTGCCGGCGCCCAGGGGGCACTGATTGAAGGCTTCTCCATTCTGTTGCGCATCCTCTACCCAGCCACACCGCACATCGCCCACGCGCTGTGGAGCGAGCTGGGCTATGCCCAGGCCCTGGGCGATTTGCTGGATGCGGCCTGGCCCGTGGTGGACCCACTGGCTCTGGTGCAAGACGAGCTGGAACTCATGCTGCAAGTCAATGGCAAGCTGCGTGGCTCGGTGATGGTTCCGGCCAGTGCGTCCAAGGACGAGATTGAGGCCCTGGCCCTGGCCAGCCCGGCCTTTGTGCAGTTTGCAAATGGTGCCCCCGTCAAGCGCGTGATCGTCGTGCCAGGGCGACTGGTGAACGTCGTTCTCTAACGCCATGCAACGCAGAACCCTGCTCACTGCTGTCCCCGCTGCCTGGGGCCTGGCGGCGTGTGGCTTCAAATTGCGCAGTGCGCCCACCTTTGCCTTTCAGACCGTGGCGGTGACCCCAGAGAAAAATGGCCTATTGGCCGCCGACCTGATCCGCTATTTCGGCAATGCCGTCGCACCTGTGGCTCCGGGTGCTGGTGGCACACCGCCGCAAGTGATTGTTGACATCCTGCAAGAAGCGCGTGAGAAGAGTGTGGTGGGTGTCAACGCTTCGGGCCAGGTGCGTGAATTCCAGTTGCGCATCCGCATCCAATTCCGCATGCGCACGCCTGATGGACGGGAGTTGATTGTCCCCACCACCATTTCCCAGCAGCGCGATATCAGCTTCAACGAATCAGCCGTGTTGGCCAAAGAAGCCGAAGAAGTGCTGCTGTTTCGCGACATGCAGGCCGACCTGCTGCAACAGCTGGTGCGCCGGCTGGCAGCGGTCAAGTCGTTGGACCCACCCTAACATGCAAGTGAGCACTGGCCAGTTGGCAGCCCATCTGACGCGTGGGCTCAAAAGCCTGTACACCCTGCACGGCGACGAACCGCTGCTGCAGCAAGAAGCACTCGACGCCATTCGCGCCGTAGCTCGGCCGCTGGGCTATACCGAACGCACCGCTCACACGGTAGCCGGCGCCCACTTTGACTGGAGCGAAGTGCTAGCTGCCGGTGGGTCTTTAAGCCTGTTTGCCGACAAGCAGATCGTGGAAATTCGCATCCCCTCGGGCAAACCGGGCAAAGACGGCAGCGCCGCGTTGCAGCAACTGGCGCAAATGTCCCAGGACAATGACGCCACCCTCACCATCGTGATGCTGCCGCGCCTGGACAAGATGACCAAATCCAGCGCCTGGTTTGCCGCGCTGGAGAGTTTTGGCATGACCCTGCAGGTGGACCCGGTGGAGCGCGCCGCCTTGCCGCAGTGGATTGCCCAGCGCCTCGCAACCCAAGGCCAGCGCGTGGCCGCCGGTGAAGAGGGCCAGCGCACCCTGCAGTTTTTTGCCGATCGGGTAGAAGGCAACCTGCTCGCCGCCCACCAGGAAATCCAGAAACTGGCCCTGCTGTACCCGGCTGATGCGGCTGGCGGTGGCGTTTTGGGTTTTGAGCAGGTAGAAGGCGCGGTGCTGAACGTGGCCCGCTACGACGTATTCAAGCTCAGCGAGGCGGTGCTCGCCGGCCAGCCGCTGCGGGTGCAACGCATGCTCGATGGCCTGCAGGCCGAAGGCGAGGCCGAGGTGCTGGTGCACTACACCTTGAGTGAGGACATACGTGCCCTCAAACGCGTCAAAGACGCCATGGCGCAGGGCCGTCCGCTGCCCGTGGCTCTGCGCGAGCAGCGTGTCTGGGGCGCCAAGGAGCGTTTGTTTGAGCGCGTGCTGCCCCGCCTGAGCGAGTCCGCACTGGCCGAGTTGCTGCAGTCAGCCCACGTGGTGGATGGAATCGTGAAAGGTCTCAAGCAGCCGGACTGGCCGGTCTCGGGCTGGCAGGCTTTGCAGCGCCTGGCCCTGCAACTATGCGCCCTGTGCGCGGGACCCAGGACAGTATGACCGACTCAACAGGCGATCACAACGACCACCCGGTCAGCCTGTTCCACGCCAGTCTGGTGTGGCCCCTGCAGATTGAGCCGCGCCCTGGCAAGGACGCCAAGGCGCGCCATTGGCAGGTGCTTGAGGCCGCGAAACACAACCACTGCTGGACCCGGATCGACGACGAGTTCACTGACGATCCTGGTCAGTTTCGCGAGCGGCACTACCGAGAGTTCGTCTCGTTTTTGCCCTACGTGCAACGCTTTCTGTACGGCGAGGGCCGTTTCCGGCATGCCGGAGACCAGGATGACACGGACAGCTCGCCCATGCATGTGTTTCGCCGCAATGACATTGCCAGGCTGCGAGTAACCCTGCGCCCGGATAGCGCGCCGATAGAGCTTGATATTGTGCATATCGACCTCTACTTTTTCGACGACCTGGACCTCGTGCAGTTCAATATCGAGGTGCGGACTACGGACCTGCCTTTGGCCGTGGTGCGCGACTTCCTGTTTCGCTTTGGCCGGGCCTACCCGTCCGGCTGGGACGAAGATGGGGATGGCGTGCACAATTCCCATGCTGCAGAGTGGCTGGGGGTGGACGGGCAGGTGATCGCCCGCTCGGACTCCGCCCATCGCGACAAATACTTGCAGTTTGTCTGTCAGCATCGCAGTCCCTGCATCTCGGAACACTGGGCTTGCCTGTTGCGGCCCCTGGTGTTGGACCACTCGGACGAAGTCGGTGATCTGCGCTACCGGTTGATTGAATACCATCGCATGCCAGTCATGGCCTATGTGGCACTGGACCAGCCCCGGCGCTTGAGTGCTCATGAATGGGTTCGCCTGGGCCTGGCATCCACGCTGCACCCGGACGAGCAGTTGCCGGTGAATGATCCCACGGTTATCGACTTCGAGTCGCTGTACTGCCAGGATCGTTTTTGGACGGATTCGGATGCCGGTCCCAACACCCGCTTCATCTGCACCGGCAATGCATTGACCGTGGTCGGCGACAGTGCCTCCATGTTTTTTACCAACCCCGAGCGCGGTGTGCTGGCCCAGTTCCGGCACCAGTATTTCCTGGTGTTCCTGTTGGCGCATCTGCACCGTGCTGCCCTGCTGGTGTTTTCGGACGTGCTGGTCGGCGCAGTGAATGCACTCGATATCCGCAACGACGATTCGGTGCGGACATTCAAGCGGCGCATCCGCTCCAATTTCGAGACCTTCTTGCGGTTTACCCACCGCTACTGGTTTCATGAACTGTCCGAACGGCCGCATTTGCAGGCGACGTTTCGCATCTGCTCCAACCACTTGCGCAACGACGCGCTGTATGACGAATTACGGGACGAAATTCGTGAGATGAGCCACTATCTGGACAGTGACTCGCAGCGCCGTCAGTCCAACACGGTGGTGCGGCTTACAGTGATTACCATTTTGGGCCTGATCGCCACTGTGACCACGGGCTACTTTGGCATGAACATCATCGCCTTTGGCGAGGGACCGCCGCTGGAACGACTGGTGCATGGCATCATTGCCACCGCCTTCTTTGTGGTCCTAGTAATGTTTGCGATTGCGCGCTCCAAGCGGCTGTCCGACTTTCTGGAAGTCCTGTCGGACGAGCGCACGTCCTTGGGCGGCAAGTTGCATGCATTTTGGCTGGTTGTAACGAACCGCCCGAACTGAGGTCCATCTGCGGCTCATCGACCCCTTCGCAAGGCCAATTGCTTTTGTTCGTACCGATTCACGATGGAATTGAAGAGCGGTTGTCGCTTGCGCGAGCCACGCCGTCTCGGCCGTCTTCTTTGGCGCGGTACATCGCTTCATCGGCGCTTTGGGTCAAGGTTAATTCATCGTGGCCGTCGTCCGGGTAAACCGCCACGCCCAGGCTGCAAGAGATGCACAGCTCCAGCCCGTCTACCGTATAGGGTTGGCGTACCGACTGCCGGATTTTCTCAGCCAGGGTAAACGCCAGGTCGACGCCACCCAGCTCGGGCAGCAGCACCACGAATTCGTCGCCTCCAATGCGGCCCACCGTATCGGACGCACGCACGGCTTCCCGCAGGCGGCGAGCTACTTGCCGCAACAGGCGATCGCCCATGGCGTGTCCGTGGTGGTCGTTGACGGGCTTGAAGTAGTCCAGGTCCAGAAAGATCACTGCGAAGCGACCGTTGTGGCG
The DNA here is from genome assembly GCF_016705985.1 of Candidatus Aalborgicola defluviihabitans. Classification (NCBI taxonomy): domain Bacteria; kingdom Pseudomonadati; phylum Pseudomonadota; class Betaproteobacteria; order Burkholderiales; family Comamonadaceae; genus Allorhodoferax (SeqCode); species Candidatus Aalborgicola defluviihabitans. The sequence continues at coordinate 590,330 of NZ_JADJKN010000002.1, read as the reverse complement.
CTTGGCCCGTTCCAGCTCATCCTGCAGGCGGTGGCTGAACATGGCTCGGTTGGGCAAATCCGTCAGCGGGTCGTGCTGGGCCATGTGGCGCAGTTCATCGGTCATCTCGGCGGCCAAGCGCAGGGCGCGGGCACGTCCGGTGACCATGAACCAGCTCAGCAAAGCCAGGGTCAGGCTTAGTCCCACGCCGGTGACGGCAATCACGGTGGCCACATCACGTCCTGGATGGTTGTCAAAATTACTGCGCGTGCCCAGGTCCAGCGTCCAGTTGTGGCCAGCGACCACCATGTACTCCAGTGCCTGAAGGCCGTCGGATGCGGCAACTCTGGGTGTGCCGTTCAAGTTGCTGGTCTGGTACAGGCGCGCAGATGGATTGGTGGGATCGGCCCCATCGTAAATGGCCAAGGTGATGCCGGGCGCCTGCTTGCCATACAGGCTGGCCATGAAGTCTTCCATGTTGACGACCGCGTAAATCCAGCCGATCAGCTGCGCGCGCCGTTGGGCCACGTTGTCGTGGGGCTGCCCAGGGGTGAATACAGGCAAATACATGGCAAAACCTGGGTGCTTTTCAGCTCCTGTGCCCACGGCGAGCTTGCCGGTGATGGAGGCCATTCCGGAGTCGCGGGCCTGCTCCATGGCCTGACGGCGTATTGGATCGGCCCAGGCGCTCTGGGCGTTTGCTTGTGGGGCGGCATCCAGAACCTGGATACCCGACAAATTGGCGTCGATTTGCAGGGCTGCCACATAGTCATTCAACGCGCGGCGGTTGCCCAGTGCCGTGGTGGTAAACAAGCCTTGCACGCCGCGCAATAGCTGTTCGTAGGCGGCCACACGCTGTTCGATGCGGCTGACAGTCTCGCGCAGGGAAAAATCCAGCTGGGTGCGCAGTTCATTTCGGGTCAGAGCCTGTTCATGGTCACGGACCAACCACGTTACACCCAGCGTGGTGATCAGGATCAGCCATGGCAACAGCAGGGACAGACGCAACGCGGTATGGGGTGCGGCGTGGTTGGTCGTCACGGGGCTGTGTCAAAAATTGACCAGGGTTGCAGCCAGGTCAGGATCGAAATATTTCTCAAAAATGCGCCGGGTGGTGCCATCAGCACGCATGGCATTCACCAAAGCGCGCCATTTTTCTTGTTCGGCTGGTGAAACGGCCTTTTTCGACATGATCAGGCCGTGGGGTACCGGCGGGTCGTTGAAGGCGATGATGGTGGTGATGTCACGGATCTTCTTCTCGCCCAGCGTGGGGTAGTCAAATGGCTCAATCAGCATGCCCTGGATGTGGTTGAGCATCAGCGCCTGGTACAGCGGCTCCAGCCCGCCAGCCTGACTCAAGCGGCTGGACGCTTGCAGGGTGTCAACCAACGTATTGCCACTTTCACTGTAGCGAAAACTACGAATCACACCCAGCTGAAGTTTGTCGTTACCCGCAAAATCAGCCAGACTGTGCACCCCGGCGTCCTTGCGCGCCAGCAGGTAGTACTTGTTGCTGAAGTACCAGGCAAAGGCGGCAAATTTGTCACGGTCGGCATTGCGAATACCCGAGAGGCTGAAATCCAGCGCGCCGGATTCGATCAGTTGCCAGATGCGGGCGCGGGCCATCAGGGTCACGGTTACCTTGCAGCCGGAACGGCGGATCAGCTCCTCGGCAACATCCTTGTCGATGCCGGAGTCGGTGGCGGCCGAGTACAAAAGGCCGTGGTCGTGCAGGGCCAGTGTCATAGGACGCGAGCAGTCCGGGCCTACTGCGTGGGCTTGGCAGCAGGCGCAAATGGTAATCAGCCAGGTCAGCGCACAACGGGTCAGCATGGTCAACGCTCCTTGGGAGAGCCCAGTTTCTTTTTGTTGGCGTAAGGATCATGTTACACAAGTTACAGATTTTTGGTTTGTCAGATCATTCTGTGGGTTCAGGCGCCATATCTGCGAAAATCCGAGGTATGAATGCGCTCAACATCACCGAATACGCCCACGCCCTGGGTTCTCAGGCAAAAGTGGCATCAACCCTCATGGCCGCTGCATCAACGGCTATCAAAAACAGAGCATTGCTCGCCCTGGCCAGCCTTCTGCGGGCCAATGTGGATGCGTTGCAGGTGGACAACGCACTGGACATCGAACGTGCCACCACGGCTGGCTTGGCCGCGCCCCTGGTGGACCGACTGCGTTTAACGCCCAAGGTGATCGAGACCTGTGCCCAAGGGTGCGAACAGCTGGCCGCCATGCCCGATGTGATTGGCGAGGTCATTGGCATGAAACAGCAGCCCAGCGGCATTCGTGTGGGCCAGATGCGCGTGCCCATTGGCGTGTTTGGCATGATTTTTGAAAGCCGCCCCAACGTCACGATCGAGGCTGCCAGCCTGTCCATCAAGAGCGGCAACGCCTGCATTCTGCGTGGTGGCTCCGAGGCCATTGATTCCAACAAGGCCCTGGCCCGTTTGGTACAGCAGGCATTGCTTGAAGCCGGCCTGCCAGTGGATGCCGTGCAACTGGTGCAAACCACCGACCGTGCCCTGGTGGACCAGCTCATCGCCATGCCCCAATACGTGGATGTGATCATCCCGCGCGGTGGCAAGGGTTTGATCGAACGCATCAGCGCCGGCGCCAAGGTGCCCGTTATCAAACACCTGGACGGCAACTGTCACGTCTATGTGGATGACCCCTGCGACTTGGCCATGGCCTTGAAAGTGGTGGACAACGCCAAGACCAACAAGTACAGCCCCTGCAACGCGGCCGAGAGCCTGTTGGTGGCCCGCGGGGTAGCCCAGGCCTTCCTGCCCCAGATCGGGCTGGTGTTCGCTGCCAAGGGGGTGGAAATGCGCTGCGATCCGGTTGCGCTACAAATATTGCAATCAAATATGCCTCCAGCCCTCGTCAATACTACACAAGATGCTACAAAAATAGGAGTAATTGCAGCAACCTCTGCGCAGCTAAGTCTGGCCCAGGAAAGCGACTGGTACGCCGAATACCTGGCCCCCGTCATCAGCATCAAGGTGGTGCCGGGGCTGGACGAGGCCATTGCCCACATCAACCGCTATTCCTCCCACCACACCGACGCTATCCTGACCCGCGACCACATGCACGCCCAGCGTTTCTTGCGCGAGGTGGATTCGGCCAGCGTCATGGTCAACACCAGTACCCGCTTTGCTGATGGCTTTGAATATGGCTTGGGCGCCGAAATTGGTATCAGCACCGACAAGTTTCACGCCCGTGGGCCCGTGGGCATTGAGGGACTGACCTCGCTCAAATACGTGGTGCTGGGCGATGGCGAGGTACGCATCTGAGTTTTCCGCTGCACGGCAGCGTCAGGTCCTAGAATCAGCTTCCGATTCAATTTTTTCAAGAGGACCGCATGGTTCCCCATTTCGTTACTGCGTTGACTGGCCCCATCAACGAACTGGAGCAGCGCATCCTGGACTCCATGCCGGCCATTGAGCGCTGGTTTCGCCTGGAGTGGATGGAGCACACCCCGCCCTTTTACTGCTCGGTGGATGTGCGCAATGCCGGCTTCAAACTGGCGCCTGTGGATACCAATCTGTTTCCCGACGGCTGGAATATCCTGTCGTCGTCCATGTTGCCGCTGGCGGTACAGGCGGCCATGGCAGCGATCGAAAAAATCTGTCCCGAAGCGCGAAACCTGCTCATCGTCCCGGAAAACCAGGCCCAGAACACTTTCTACCTGAATAACCTGGCCCAGTTGCGCCGCATCTTCCACATGGCAGGCCTCAACGTGCGCCTGGGCTCCATCAGCCCCGATGTCAAGAAGCCCGTCACCATGGCCCTACCCAATGGCGAAAGCATTACGCTGGAGCCCGTGGTGCGCAGCAGGGGGCGCATTGGCGTCAAGGATTTCGACCCTTGCACTATTTTGCTGAACAACGACTTGCATGCCGGCGCCCCCGGCATCCTGGAAGACCTGCAACAGCAATACCTATTGCCGCCCTTGCATGCCGGCTGGAACACGCGGCGCAAGAGCGTGCACTCCAAGTGTTTTGAAGAAGTTTCCAAACGGTTTGGCAAACTGATCGGGGTGGACCACTGGCTGATCAACCCGTTGTTTGACAAGTGCGCCCAGGTGGATTTCTCTACCGATGCCGGTGTGCAAGAGCTTGCCACGCGGGTGGATGCGCTGCTGGGCAAGATCCGCAAGAAGCACAAGGAATATGGCATCAAGGAAAAGCCCTTTATCGTGGTCAAGGCCGACAACGGTGACCCGCATATGGATATCCTGACCGTGCGTGACGCCAAGGAACTGGAGTCCCTGCGCCAGCACATAGGCCCCACGGTTGCTGCCGGCAAGCCCGCGGCTGCGGTTTATGACGTGCTGCTGCAAGAGGGGGTGCTCACCAGCGAACGTCTGAACGACGCAGTGGCCGAACCTGTGGTCTACATGATGGACCGCTATGTCGTGGGCGGCTTCTACCGTGTGCACGCTGGACGCAAGACCGACGAAAATCTGAATGCTCCGGGTTCCAGCTTTGTTCCACTGGCTTTTGCCGAGAGTACGCACTTACCTCAACCTGGTGTAAAACCCGGCGCCAGTGCGCCCAACCGTTTCTACATGTATGGGGTGATCGGCCGTTTGGCCATGCTGGCCGCCAGCTACGAGCTTGAAGCGACCGACCCACAAGCTGAACACTACGCCTGACACAGGGCTTGCGCCAAGCCCCTGATTGACGGCCAGTTGTTGCATTGCAACATATCTGCGATTTTCGGTGAAATGCAAGCGCAGAGTCTTGTGCAAAAGGGCGGCTGGCGCAAAATAGCGATCCCAAATGGAATGGACCCGGCCGCAAGCTTGGCTGGGTGAACGTGTGTCAGCATCCAAATCGTCTTTACCGGCGCTTACCCTGGGCGCCATTGGCGTTGTGTATGGCGACATCGGAACCAGCGTTCTGTACGCAGTCAAGGAGGTCTTTGGCTCCGGCCATGTGCCCTTCACTGCAGGCAATGTCTACGGCATTCTGTCCATCTTCTTCTGGACCTTGACGGTCATCGTGTCCCTCAAGTACGTGACCCTGGTGCTGCGTGCCGACAACAATGGCGAAGGCGGGCTGGTGGCCATGCTGGCCCTGGCGTCCCAATCGATCAAAGACAAACCCAAGCAACGGCGCGTGTTGCTGCTGGTTGGCATTTTTGGCACCTGTCTGTTTTATGGCGACGGCGTCATCACGCCAGCCATCTCGGTCCTGTCGGCGGTGGAGGGTATGGAAGTCATTTCGCACGACTTGCATCGCTTTGTGATCCCGCTTACGTTGATCATTCTCTTGGGCCTGTTCATGGTGCAAAAGCACGGTACCAGCGGTATCGGCAAGTTTTTTGGCCCCATCACCCTGGTCTGGTTTGCCACAATTGCCATTTTGGGCGTGGTCCACATTGCCGACCGACCCAGCATCTTGCTGGCCATCAACCCCTATTACGCATTGTCTTTTATTTGGGAGCAGCCGGGCGTTACCTTCATCATTTTGGGCGCCGTGGTGCTCTGCGTCACCGGTGCTGAGGCGCTGTATGCAGACATGGGTCACTTCGGCAGGAAGCCGATCCGTCTGGCTTGGTTTGCCATCGTCATGCCGGCGCTCACACTCAACTATTTTGGCCAGGGAGCCTTGTTGCTGGGCAATCCTGAAGCCGTCAAAAATCCGTTCTTCCTGATGGCCCCGGACTGGGCTTTGATGCCGCTGGTGGCACTGGCCACCATGGCCACCGTGATCGCCTCGCAGGCGCTGATTTCCGGGGCGTTTTCCGTCACCAAGCAGGTGATCCAGCTGGGTTACCTGCCGCGCTTGCAGATTTTGCACACCAGCGTAAAAGACACCGGTCAAATTTACCTGCCGTTTGTGAACTGGGGTTTGTTCGTGACCATTGTGCTGGCGGTGGTCATGTTCCGCTCATCGAGCAACCTGGCAGCAGCCTACGGCATTGCCGTGTGCACCGACATGCTGATCACTACGGTGCTGACCTTTTATGTCGTTCGCTACACCTGGAACTACCCGTTGGCACTGTGCATCGGCGCCACCGGGTTTTTCTTCGTGGTGGACTTTGCCTTTTGGGCGTCGAACCTGCTCAAGCTGATTGATGGTGGCTGGTTCCCGCTGATGATTGGCGGTGCCGTATTCGCCCTGATGCTGACCTGGAAGGATGGCCGGCGGCTGATGAATGAGAAGCTGCGCGCCGATGCCATCGACCTCCCCAGCTTTCTGGAGTCCGTGTTTATCAGCCCGCCGGCGCGGGTGGAAGGTACGGCTGTGTTCCTGACCTCTGATGTCGGCACCGTGCCCAACGCCCTGCTGCATAACCTCAAACACAACAAAGTGCTGCACGCCAACAACCTGTTCGTCACGGTGCGCAACCACGAGGTGCCCTGGATCGGCATGACCAAGCGTCTGGAGTTTGATTCCCTGGGCCACGATTGCTGGCAGGTGGTGATTAATTACGGCTTCAAGAACGATCCTGATGTGCCCAAGGCGCTGGAGCAGATCAAAGGCCGAGGCTGCGATATAAACCCCATGACTACCAGCTATTTTCTTTCGCGCGACACCGTGGTGCCTACCCTGGGCAAGGGCATGGCACCCTGGCGCGAGAAGCTTTTTGCCCAGATGCATCGCAATGCCAGTGGTGCCGCAGACTTCCTGAACCTGCCCAACAACTCCGTGGTGGAATTGGGCTCCAAGATCGAGATCTGAGCACTGGGTCACAATCAGCTGCATGCAGTTTTTTAAAGACCTCAGCCCTCCCGCCTTCACTGCCGGCTTTGTTGCCGTGCTGGTGGGTTTCACCAGTTCGGTCGCCATCGTGTTCCAGGCGGCCCAGGCTTTTCATGCCACACCGGAGATGATTGCCTCGTGGATGTGGGCGCTGGGCATCGGCATGGGCTTGTGCACGGTGTTGCCTTCGCTGTGGTTGAAAAAGCCGGTCATGGTGGCCTGGAGCACACCGGGTGCTGCGGTATTGGCCACGGCCGGTGCCACGGGCGGCTTTTCCATGGCTGAGGCAGTGGGTGCCTTCATGGCGTGCGCTGGTCTTATTACCGTGGCCGGAGCAACTGGCTGGTTTGAGCGGGTCATGAACCGCATTCCGGTGGCTCTCGCCGCTGCCCTGCTCGCAGGCGTACTGGCGCGTTTTGGCCTGTCCGGTTTTGGCGCGGCGCAAACGGCCCTGCCACTGGTGTTGGTCATGCTGCTGGCGTATTTGGTGGGCAAGCGCCAATGGCCGCGTTACGCGGTGCCCCTGACTCTGGTAATTGCTATTGTTTTCGTAGCTGCAACAACAGGTTTCACGAGGGCTGACATCGCATTAGGCATTACAACACCGGTGCTGGTGCGTCCGGAGTTCACGTTCTCGGCCCTGGTCAGCCTGGCGCTACCGCTATTCATTGTGACCATGGCCTCGCAGAACCTGCCGGGTGTGGCCGCCATCCAGGCCTGCGGCTATGGCGATCGTCGTGCCCAGGGTGGCGATGCCGGCATTCCCATCTCGCCCATCATCACGCTCACCGGCGTAGCCACCCTGCTGTTAGCACCCTTTGGTGCATTCGCCCTGAATCTGAGCGCCATCACCGCTGCCATCTGCATGGGGCCGGAAGCGCACGCCGACCCCAAGAAGCGCTACACAGCAGCGGTGTCTTGTGGCGCGCTGTATGTGGTGATTGGAATCTTTGGTGCGGCCATCACCGGCGTGCTGACTGCCTTCCCCACGGAACTGGTGGCCGCCATTGCGGGCCTGGCACTGCTGGGCACCATTGGTGGCGCGCTGACATCCGCCTTGCAGCATGAACCCCACCGCGAGGCGGCGGTCATTACCTTTCTGGTCACGCTCAGCGGCGTGGTGGTGGCGGGCGTGGGCTCGGCCTTCTGGGGTGTGGTGGCAGGTGCGCTGGCCTTGTTGGTGCAAAACCTGGGGCGTAGCACCCTGCTGCGCAAAACCGATTAGCCCCAAGCCCTGCCTGCTGCTCCAGTCGCGGTAGAGTCGTACCCATTACCAAACCTGCTGTTCAAAGCTATGGAATTACTCTTTGTTTGCGACCCCCTTGAATCGTTCAAGATTTATAAGGACACCACCTTTGCGATGATGCGCGAGGCGCAACGGCGCGGGCACAGCATTGTGGCCTGCGAGCCGCGTGAATTGCTGTGGGAGCGTGGCGGTGTCGTGCAGGCGCACATGCGCCACATCGTGCTCACGGGCCACGAAGATCGCTGGTTCCACGAGGCGCCCCCGACGCCCGGGCAGCGCCTGCGTGACTTGAAAGACTTTGGCGCCATTATCATGCGCAAGGACCCGCCGTTTGACAGCGAATACTTTTACGCCACCCACTTGCTGGAGCAGGCCGAGCGCGAAGGCGCCAAGGTGTTCAACAAGCCGCGCGCTCTGCGCGACCACCCCGAGAAGCTGGCGATTCTCGAGTTTCCCCAGTTCATTGGCCCGACCATCGTCACGCGCGATGCGCAGGCCATTCGCCGTTTCCACTCTGAGCACCAAGACATCATCCTCAAACCCCTGGACGGCATGGGTGGCATGGGCATCTTTCGCGTCAAGGCCGATGGTCTGAACCTGGGCGGCATCATCGAAACCCTGAACAAGGATGGCGCTGAAACCGTGATGGTGCAGAAATTCCTGCCCGCCATCACCGAAGGCGACAAACGCATATTGGTGATTGGCGGCAAGCCAGTGCCGTTTTGCCTGGCGCGCATCCCGCAGGGCAGTGAAGTGCGGGGCAACCTGGCGGTGGGCGGCAAGGGCGTGGCAATGGCACTGAGCGAGTCGGACCGCCGCATTGCTGAAAACCTCGGGCCTATCCTGGCGGCCCGTGGCCTGTTGCTGGTGGGGCTGGACGTGATTGGTGACAGCCTGACCGAAATCAACGTGACCAGCCCAACCTGCTTCCAGGAAATCACCGACCAGACCGGCTTTGACGTGGCAGCAATGTTTGTGGATGCGCTGGAGGCAGCGGTGTAGCTTTGCAGATTCCGGTGCTGGCAACTCGCCCAAAAGCCGGCTCAGTTATCATTCTTAAATCATGAGCGCCGTCCGTAGATTTTTGTTGACCAATCGCTTGGCTTTTGTGATTGCGATGGTGCTTCTGTTGCCTTTGGCGCAGATGACGGCTACCTCGCATTTGATCTCGCACATCCATGCAGGGCAGATTGCTCAAGTTGGCGGCAATGACAGCACTCCCGGCCTTCACGAAGACCATTGCGGCCAATGCCTGACAGCGCTGGCGGCACTCGGTGGCGCGACAAATAAAAATATCTTGAGTTTTCCGGCTGGTGCCATTCCCCGGGAGAATTACGTTGCCGACTCGTGGGTACCCCCCACCGTCAATTTTTGGCCGTCTTACGAAAGCCGCGCGCCGCCTTCCTGATTTGATTTTTTCGGTGTGCCGTCCGTGCTACGTGGTATGGGTGGTTCCGTTGGATTTCATTTTCAGGATAAACCATGCAGAAACTTTTGTCGGCAAGCTTTGCGCTTGCCATGGCGGTACCCCTGTGCGCCACAGCCCAATCCCAGCCCAACTCCATTTCAATACAAAACCTGCGTCAGGAAATTGACGCCATGCGCCAAGACTACGAAACGCGCATTAAAGCAATGGAGATTCGCCTGGAAGTTGCAGAACATGCCGCCGCGGTGAATGCATCAGCGCCGCAGGTTGCTGCAACCAGCAATCCCTCGCAGCCATCTGCGACCGCAGAAACCCCCATGTCCAACGCGAATGCTTTCAACCCGGCGATGTCACTGGTTCTTTCAGGGTTGTATGCAAGCACCTCGGTAGATCCGGCAAATTACAACATTGCGGGGTTCCAGTTGTCCAAGGTGTCAGGCGCGGGGCCGGGCTCGCGTGGCTTCAATCTCACGGAATCTGAGCTGGGATTCTCCGCCAATATTGACCCCTGGCTGCGGGGGGCGGCCAACATCTCCCTGCATTCTGACGATTCGGTTTCCGTTGAAGAGGCCTATATCCAGAGCACGTCACTTGGAAACGGTGTAACCGCCAAGGCTGGGCGATTCCTGTCGGGGATTGGATACCTCAATTCGCATCATTCGCACACGTGGGACTTCGTGGACAGCCCCTTGGCATACCAGGCGCTGCTGGGCACACAGTATGGAGACGATGGCATTCAAATCAGCTGGTTGCCACCAACCGACCAATACATCGAACTGGGATTCGAGTTGGGGCGCGGCAAGAGTTTTCCCGGCAGCAACACTGGGCGAAACGGTGCCGGCATGTCGGCCCTGACATTACACACGGGCGGCGATGTTGGTGAAAGCCATAGCTGGCGCGCCGGCGTGTCGTTGCTTGGGGCACAGGCCAATGACTTGCTGCTCGACAATCTGAATGGCAGCGGTACCTTGGTCACCAGCGCATTTACCGGCAACACCAAGGTCTGGATTGTGGATGGTGTCTGGAAATGGGCACCCAACGGCAATGTCAAACAGACCAACTTCAAGCTCCAGGGCGAGTACATCTCCAGTGCACGCAGCGGCCAACTGAGCTATGACGTGACTGGGGCGAATACCGGTGATGGCTATGTGGCCAACCAATCAGGTTGGTATCTGCAAGGAGTCTACCAATTCATGCCCGAGTGGCGCGTGGGATTGCGCACCGAACAATTGGATGCGGGCTCTCCCAATTCCGGTATCAACTCCACCGCGCTTTTGGGAACGGGTTATCGACCCTCAAAGGATTCGGTGATGCTGGACTACAACCCCAGTGAGTTTTCGCGCGTGAGGTTACAGCTATCGCAGGACCGGGCCCGTGAGAACCAAACTGACAACCAACTGTTCCTCCAGTACCAGATGAGCCTTGGCGCACATGGCGCACACGGCTATTGACCCAGTCAAACACAAGGATTACAAAATATGAAACACATCAAATGGGTATTTGCAACTGTGGCCGCACTTGCTTCCTTGCCCTCTTTTGCAACCGTTCGGGTTCTTGCCTGTGAGCCTGAATGGGGTGCCTTGGTGCAGGAGTTGGGCGGTAATCTGTTGGACGTGTCTGTCGCTACCAGTGCGTTACAGGACCCCCATCAAATTCAAGCCAAGCCCAGTTTGATTGCCAAGGCACGCAGCGCAGACATGGTGGTCTGCACGGGTGCTGAACTGGAGGTTGGATGGCTCCCATTGCTGTTGCAGCAGTCAGGAAATAGGAAAGTTCAACCAGGACAGCCCGGCAACTTTGCCGCCGCAGACTTTGTACACAAGTTGGATGTTCCAACCCAGCTAGACCGTGGCCAAGGGGATGTGCATGCTGCCGGTAATCCCCATATCCAGACTGACCCCCGAAACATTACCGAGGTGGCCATTGCGTTGGCGGATCGATTGCAAAAGGTGGACCCTGCCAACGCAGCGCAATACGCGCAGCGATTGGCAGACTTTACCCAGCGATGGCAGCAAGCCATTGATAAATGGACCGCACAGGCGGCACCTATTCGCGGTGTTTCGGTGGTGTCCCAACACAAGGGATATGTGTACCTTTATAACTGGCTGGGTCTAAAGGAGGTTGCGGTGCTGGAGCCCAAACCCGGAGTGGAACCGACTGCATCCCATTTACAGGAAGTGTTGCTGACCCTTAAAAGCACACCGGCCAGAATGGTCATTTACTCTGCCTATCAGGATTCCAAGGCCTCTGAGTGGTTGAACCGCAATGCAGGGGTTCCCGCAGTCAAGATTGCCTTTACGGTGGGAGGAACCGATGGTGCCAAAGACCTGTTCGGTCTTTTTGACGACACGGTTAGTCGGTTGCTTGCAGCTGGAGCAAAACGATGAACTGGAGTGCATTGGACTGGGGAATTCTGGGGCCAGCATTCATCGCTGGGCTGTTGGTTCTTTTGACCCACGTGCCGCTGGGGGCACAGGTTCTGGACCGCGGCATCGTGTTCATTGATCTTGCGATTGCGCAGATTGCGGGACTTGGTGTCATTGCTGCCGACGCAGTGGGATTGCCCGAAGGTGGGGTGGCAGTGCAGATTGCGGCCGTTGTATCCGCTTTGCTCGGCGCGTTGCTCCTCACCTGGACGGAACGCAAGGCGCCCCGTCAGCAGGAAGCGCTCATTGGAGTGGTGTTTATTCTGGCCGCTTGTGCCGGAATCCTCATGTTGTCCGGGAATCCCCATGGTGGCGAACACCTGAAGGATCTGCTCGTCGGCCAGATTTTATGGGTCAATACGACACAATTGATCTGGTTGGCCGGCGTCTCTGCCATCATCCTGTTGGCCATGGTATTGGGGTGGGTCACCAAACTTGGTCGTTTCGGTTTCTATGCAGTATTTGCCTTGGCAGTGACTGCTTCAGTTCAGTTGGTGGGTGTGTATCTGGTGTTTTCCAGCCTCATCATTCCCGCATTGGCGACGCGGTCATCAAAAGGTGGACGGCAATTGACAGGCGCCTACGCCATTGGCGTTGTTGGCTATGCAATTGGGCTGGCACTTTCGGCACTGCTCGATTTACCGTCCGGCGCTGTCATCGTCTGGACGCTTGCGTGTTGTGCTTTGGTGTGGGCGGTGAAAACCAAGTCACTGGTGAACGAAGATATGGGCAAGTCGACGCCCTAAAGGAGAGGGCAGCCATCCATAAATACTTTCATCTCTCCCGGTGCCATAACCACCCAGTTTTCGTTGGTGGTTAACGGCTCGGTCACCACTATGGCCAGGCGGTCGTCGGGGCCGTTGAATTCGGCCAGGTCCACCCGCAGATCCTCGTCCTTGAGTTGTACTTGGGTGAAGGGGTGTTGGCGCAGCACGTAGCACAGCTTGGTGCTCGCATGGGCCCACAGGGCCTGGCCATTGCTCATCAGGAAGTTGAAGGTGCCATGTTTGGCGATGCGGGGCACGAGTTCGCGCAACGTATGGGTCAGTTCCTGTACGCTGGGCACACCGGCGTGGGATTTGTTCAACTCTTGCAGCAGCCAGCAAAAGGCCAGCTCACTGTCGGTGTCGCCTACGGGTTTGAAGGCACCGTGCAGGTGCGGGGTGAAGTCTTTCAGGTCGCCATTGTGGGCAAAAAACCAATAGCGCCCCCATAGTTCGCGCACAAAGGGGTGGCAGTTCTCCAACCGCACTTCACCTATTGTGGCTTTGCGCACGTGCGCTACCACGTTGTGGCTTTTGATGGGGTAGCTGCGCAGCATCTTCGCAATGGGGGACGTGGCGGCACTTTCCTTGTCCACAAAGTGCCGTGCCGCCTTGCCGGGCACGCTGCCTTCGCTTTCAAAGAAGGCGATGCCCCAGCCATCGGCGTGGTGGTCGGTGCTGCCGCCACGCTGCGAAAACCCGGAGAAGCTCAGCGTCAGGCTGGCCGGCAGGTGGCTGTTCATTCCCAGGAGTTGGCACATACTGTTTAGTGTAACTGTGCGCTATTCCGGGCGGACTGGAACTCGCCAGATAAACAACCCCAGCACCAATGCCATGCCCAGCAAAAAGAGCTGGAGCTGAAGGGTCGGCACAACCAGAATAGAGGTGCCAAAGGACAACACCATCATCAGCGCTGCCCACTGTTTGGTTTTGCGCCGCATGGCGTGGTGTTCCCGCCAGTCGGCAATGATGGGGCCGGCTATGCGGTGGTTGAGCATGGCGTTGTAGAACCGGTCGGAACTGCGGGCAAAACAGGCCGCCGCCAGCAGCACAAAAGGGGTGGTGGGCAGGACCGGCAGTAAGGCGCCCGCAACGCCCGCCACCAGAGCCAGTATTCCCGCCACCAAGTAGAGACCACGCACCAGCGCAGAGCGGTGCAATTCCACACGTTTGGTGTGTGTTTGTAGCTCGTTGGGTTTGTTGGTTGGCATGGTCGATACCGCTCGGAGGCGGTTCGCTCATTTTATCCATGGGCATTTCTTGCAAAGCTGGAGGACAATGGTCGCAGGAGGCAAAGTATGGCGAAGACGAACCCTGAGACCGATTTTGAACTGATGTTCGAGTCTGCTCCCATCTCCCTTTGGCTGGAGCATTACAGCGCCCTGAAACGCCTGTTTGACACGTGGCGCGCGCAGGGTGTCGTTGATCTGGCAGCGCACCTGGCGCAGGACCCCGCGCGGGTTCAGCTGTGCGCAGCGAGCCTTACCGTCATCAAGGTCAACCGGCAGACGTTGAAAGTATTTGCAGCCGAGAGCCAGCAGGCATTAATTGATCGTCTGTCAGAAGTGTTTCGCGACGACACCATGGCACAGATATCCCAGGAGCTGAACTACCTCTGGCAGGGGCAGCTGGAGTTTTCCAACCAGACTGTCAACTACGCACTGGATGGACGCCGCATCGACGTGCAAATTCATGTGCGGGTGTTGCAGGGTTATGAAGACACGTGGGAGCGGGTCATGGTGTCGCTACAGGACATCACCCAGGCCCGCCAGGCACAGCACAAACTGACAGTGAGTGAACAGTATGCTCGTGATCTGTTTGACTACTCGCCCGTGTCACTGTGGGTGGAAGACTTCAGCGGCGTCAAGCGCCTGCTGGATGAGGCACGGTCACAGGGCATACAGGACTTTCGTGTGTTCATCAGCGTGCATCAGGAATTTGTCAGCCGCTGCATGGAGGAAATACGGGTCCTGGAAGTAAACCGCCAGACGCTGACCATGTTCTCGGCGGCCAGTCAAAGTGAGCTGTTGAGCCGTCTTGGGGTGGTATTTCGCGATGAAATGCATGAGTCATTTGCCGAACAACTGCTGGACCTGTGGGATGGCAAGACGGTGCAGCTGCGCGAGGTGGTGAACTATTCGCTCAGCGGCGAGCTGATCAACATCCACATGCAGTTCGCCGTGCTGCCCGGTTACCTGGACACCTGGGGTTTGGTTCTGGTGTCGCTGGTGGACATTACCGCACGCAAGAAGGCCGAGGCGTATTTGGAGTACCTTGGCAAGCACGATGCCCTTACACGGCTGCGCAACCGCGCGTTCTACGTCGACGAGCTCAACCGTATTTCCCGCAAAGGCCCGTGGCCCCTGACCATCATGGCCATGGACCTCAACGGCCTCAAGCGCATCAACGACGCAGAGGGCCATGCTGCCGGGGACGCCGTGTTGCGGCGCGCTGGCGAGGTGCTGACCAGTGCCACGGCAGGCTATCCCTACTGCGTAGCGCGGATTGGTGGCGACGAGTTCATTGCCCTGATGCCTGGTTGTGATGACCGCGTGGCCGCTGGCCTGCAGGAACGCATCGAATCCATGATCGAGATGAACAACCAGTTCTACACGGGCCAGCGCCTGAGTATGGCCATCGGCATTGCCAGTTGCAAAGCGGCTGGTGAGGTTGAGGCGGCCCTGCACGAGGCGGATCAGGCCATGTTTCGCGAGAAGACGCGTTACTACGATGAAAGCAAGCTGGAGCGGCGTCGCGGTTGATGTCTCCAACGTGACGCAAAAGTCAGGGGTTTACCCCAAAGTAGTTGCCCGTATTGCGGCAAGTGGGAACTGAAACTAACCTCGCGCTATTCAACGGAGACACATCACGGTGGACTGCATCCTGGAGACGAAACAGCTGACCAAGGAATTCAAGGGCTTTGTGGCCGTCGACAAGGTGGACCTGAGGGTGCGCCGTGGCAGCATTCATGCGCTGATTGGTCCCAATGGAGCTGGCAAGACCACCTGCTTCAACCTGCTTACCAAATTCTTGATCCCCACCTCGGGCCAGATCCTGTTTGACGGTACGGACATCACGGGGGAGTCGTCCGCACGTATTGCGCGGCGTGGCGTGATTCGTTCGTTCCAGATTTCGGCGGTGTTCCCCCACCTCACCGTGCTGGAGAACGTGCGTGTGGCGTTGCAACGAACCCTGGGCAGCTCGTTCCATTTCTGGAAATCGGAGAATAGCCTGCATCATCTCGATCGCAAGGCCATGGAGCTGCTCGAAGCCGTGGACCTGCAGGAATTTGCCAAGCTGACCGCCGTGGAACTGAGCTATGGGCGTAAGCGCGCCCTGGAAATTGCGACCACACTGGCCATGGACCCCAAGCTGATGCTGCTGGACGAGCCCACGCAGGGCATGGGCCTGGAGGACGTAGATCGCATCCGCAACCTGATCAAAAAAGTGTCAGTCAACCGCACCATTTTGATGGTCGAGCACAACATGAGTGTGGTCTCCACCATTGCCGACACCATCACGGTGCTGCAGCGGGGCGCCACGCTGGCCGAAGGGCCCTATGCCGAGGTGTCCCGTAACCCGGCGGTCATTGAGGCCTACATGGGCAGTGCCAACGTCGAACTCAAAGGGGCGCATTGACTATGGCGCAACCTTTTCTTGAAGTCCGCGATCTGCACGCCTGGTATGGCGAATCGCATGTCCTGCACGGAGCCAGTTTCCACGTGAACGAAGGCGAAGTGTTGACGCTGCTGGGCCGCAATGGTGCGGGCCGCACCAGCACCATGCGCGCCATCATGGGCCTGACCGGTAGCCGCAAGGGTTCCATCCGCGTCAAGGGTGTCGAAACCATTGACATGGCCACCCACCGCATTGCACGCCTGGGTTTGGGTTATTGCCCGGAGGAACGGGGTATCTTTTCCAGTCTGTCCACCGAAGAGAACCTGTTGTTGCCCCCCGTGCTGGCACCCGGCGGCATGGGTCTGGACCAGATTTACGCCATGTTCCCCAACCTGAAAGAGCGTTCCCAAAGCCAGGGCACGCGCCTGTCGGGCGGTGAGCAGCAGATGCTGGCCGTGGCGCGCATTTTGCGCACGGGCGCCAAGTTGTTGTTGCTCGACGAGATTTCCGAAGGCTTGGCCCCTGTCATTGTGCAAAAGCTGGCCGAGATGGTTCTGGCGCTGCGCAAGCAGGGCTACACCATCGTCATGGTCGAGCAGAACTTCCGGTTTGCGGCGCCCTTGGCCGACCGGTTTCTGGTCATGGAGCATGGAAATATTTTGCAGGAATTCACCCAGGCGCAGCTTCCAGAAAAGATGGAAAAACTGCACGAGTACCTGGGTGTTTGATTTTTTTGGCCCTTGATAACTACTTAGGAGATACGCTATGAAACTCACCAAAATCGCTTTAGCCTGCGGGCTGGTATCCACGCTCGCTCTAGGCACCGTTGGTACGGCACAAGCCCAGATTTCAGACAATGTGATTCGCATTGGCATCATTACGGACATGTCCAGCGTGTATGCCGACATCGACGGCATGGGTGGCGTGGAAGCCATCAAGATGGCTGTGGCCGATGCGGGTGGCGCCATCAATGGCAAGAAGATCGAAGTGGTCTATGCCGACCACCAGAACAAGGCCGACGTCGCTGCAGCCAAGGCCCGCGAGTGGTTTGACACCCAGGGACTGGACATGTTGCTGGGTGGTACCAATTCCGGTACTGCCTTGGCTATGGCCAAGGTGGCTGCCGAGAAGAAGAAACCCTTTATTGCCATTGGCCCAGGCTCCTCGGCGCTGACCAATGAGCAATGCTCTCCCTACACCGTGCACTACGCCTATGACACCGTGGCGCTGGCCAAGGGAACCGGCGGTGC
Source organism: Candidatus Aalborgicola defluviihabitans (assembly GCF_016705985.1). Classification (NCBI taxonomy): domain Bacteria; kingdom Pseudomonadati; phylum Pseudomonadota; class Betaproteobacteria; order Burkholderiales; family Comamonadaceae; genus Allorhodoferax (SeqCode); species Candidatus Aalborgicola defluviihabitans. The sequence goes on along the minus strand of NZ_JADJKN010000002.1, from coordinate 572,899 downwards.
CGTGGTCAAGGCTGGTGGCAAGAGCTGGTTCTTCCTGACGGCAGATTACGCCTTTGGCACTGCGCTGCAAAACGACACCACCGCCGTGGTGAAGGCTGCGGGTGGAACGGTAGTTGGCTCCGTGCGCGCACCGCTCAATGCCAGTGACTTCTCTTCTTTCCTGCTGCAGGCACAAAGCAGCAAGGCGCAGGTTCTGGGTCTGGCCAATGCCGGTGGCGACACCATCAACGCCATCAAGGCCGCCAATGAATTTGGCGTGACCAAGACCATGAAGCTGGCGGGCCTGCTGGTCTTCATCAACGACATTCACTCCTTGGGCCTTAAAACTACGCAGGGAATGTACCTGACCGACAGCTGGTACTGGAACAAGGATGCCGAAGCTCGTACCTGGAGCCGTCGTTTCTTCGAGAAGATGAAGCGCATGCCTTCCTCCATCCAGGCTGCCGACTACTCCGCCACTGCCAACTACCTTGCTGCCGTCAAGGCTGCTGGTACTGATGATGGAACCAAATCGCTGGCCCAGTTGCGCAAGAGCAAGATCAACGACATGTATGCCAAGGGTGGTTACATCCGTGACGACGGCCGCATGGTCCACGACATGTACCTGATGCAAGTGAAGTCGCCTGACAAGAGCACCGAGCCATGGGATTACTACAACGTGGTGGAAACCATCAAGGGTGACGTGGCCTTCACGACCAAGGCCGAGTCGAAGTGCGCACTCTGGAAATAAGCAAGGACTGAATCGGTGGAAATCTTCGGCATACCGTTGCAAGCGTTCCTGGGCCAGCTGATGCTGGGCCTGGTGAACGGCTCCTTTTACGCCATGCTCAGCCTGGGGCTGGCGGTGATCTTCGGTCTGCTGGGGATCGTCAACTTTGCCCACGGCGCGCTGTACATGATTGGCGCGTACGTGGCTTGGGGCTGCATGGAATACGCCGGCCTCAACTTCTGGATGGCACTCATCATTGCCCCCTTGGTGGTGGGCGCCTTGGGTGTGTTGATTGAGCGCACGCTGCTCAAGCGGCTGTACAAGATCGATCCGATCTACGGCCTGTTGATGACCTTCGGTCTGGCGCTGATTGCCGAGGGTGTTTTTCGCGACCAGTTCGGTGTCTCGGGGCAGCAGTACCCCGTGCCCGATCTGTTGCAGGGCGCGACCAACCTGGGCTTCATGGTGCTGCCCAACTACCGCGCATTTGTGATTGTGGCGTCGCTGGTCGTGTGCCTGACCACCTGGTACACCATCGAGCGCACCCGCCTGGGCTCTTACTTGCGTGCCGGCACCGAAAACCCCGCACTGGTGCAGGCCTTTGGCATCAATGTCCCGCTGATGGTGATGCTCACCTACGCAGCGGGTTCCGGCCTGGCCGCGATTGCCGGTGTGCTGGCTGCGCCGGTGATCCAGATCAACCCGCTCATGGGCAGTAATCTGATCATTGTGGTGTTTGCCGTGGTGGTGATTGGTGGCATGGGCTCCATCATGGGTTCCATTCTGACTGGTCTGATGCTGGGCATTATTGAAGGTCTGACCAAGGTGTTTTATCCCGAAGCGTCGAGCATTGTGGTGTTTGTGATCATGGCCATCGTTCTGATGATCCGGCCCGCTGGTCTGTTTGGGAAGGAAATGTAATGACGCTCGACCCCCGTCTTGGCCGTCTGGCCTGGTTTGCCGGTCTGGCGATTCTGGTGGCCGCGCCATTTATTGGCCTGTACCCGATCTTCATAATGACGGCCCTGTGCTTTGCCATCTTTGCCTGCGCGTTTAACCTGCTATTGGGGTTTACCGGCTTGCTGTCGTTCGGCCACGCGGCTTACTTCGCCGCCGCTGCATATTGCACGGGCTGGCTGGTGCGCACCGCCGGTTGGAGCCCAGAGGCTGGTGTGCTGGGGGGCACCCTCATCGCCGCAAGCACCGGGTTGTTGGTGGGGCTGATTGCCATCCGGCGCCAGGGTATTTACTTTGCCATGGTCACACTGGCCATGGCGCAGATGCTGTACTTCCTGTTTCTGCAAGCACCCTTCACCGGAGGCGAAGACGGCCTGCAGGGTGTGCCCCGTGGAACCCTGTTTGGCCTGATTCCCCTGCTCAATGACAAGGTGATGTACTACGTGGTGTTGGCGGTTTTTGTGGCTGTGTTTGCATTCATCATCCGCGTGGTCCATTCGCCCTATGGGCAGGTGCTCAAAGCCATCCGCGAGAACGAGCCCCGTGCCATTTCGCTGGGTTATGACGTGGATAAGTACAAACTGCTGGCCTATGTGCTCAGCACAGGGCTGGCCGGTCTGGCGGGTTCCATGAAGACGTTGGTGCTGGGGTTCGCGACGCTGTCCGACGCACACTGGTCCCTGTCGGGTGAAGTGATACTGATGACGCTGTTGGGTGGCATGGGCACTTTTGCTGGCCCGGTTCTCGGGGCCTTCACCATCATCGGGCTGCAAAATTACCTGGCCGATCGCGTGGGTTCCTGGGTCACGGTGATCATCGGCGTCATTTTTGTTGTCTGCGTGGTGGCCTTCCGCCGCGGCTTTGTGGGCGAATTGCTGGCCTACCAGCAGCGTACCCGCAAGCCGTAGGCGGTTTGTAGTTTCCCCACTGCGCCGCGTTTCATGGCGCTGAACCGGTCCCACCGGTTCCTTTAGACTGCGGGGGTTTCAATTTGCCAATTGCCACCCTTGCGCTCAACCCCTCCCTTGCTGAACCTGCCCCGCGCTAGCTGGCTGCTGCTGGCCTTGGCCTGTGCCCTGCATGGTGTGTTGGGTGCGTCTCTGGGGCTGTCAGTGGACGAGGCGCACTACGCCCTGTACGCAGCGCACCCTGACTGGAGTTACTTCGACCATCCCCCCCTGGTAGGCTGGGCACAGTGGCCGCTGGTGGCTGTGCACGCGCCCACTTGGGTACTGCGGTTGCTACCCGAACTGTTGTGGCTGGGCACGGCACTGCTGGTGCATGGCCTGGCCGAACGTTTGCAGGCTGGCGCGCAACCGCTGGCCTTTGGGCGTGCAGGCTTTTGGGCGGTGTTGGTGCTGGCCTTTGCGCCCTTGCTGCATGTGCTGGGCATTGGACTCCTGCCCGACACCTTGCTGGTATTTTGGACTGTGGCGGTGATGTGGTTGACCCTGGACCTGATGGATGTCGCCGCCGTTCGCCGCCCCATGCCTTGGCTGCTGCTGGGCTTGCTGCTGGGGCTGGCGGGCCTGAGCAAGTACACCGCCATATTTGTCGCGCTGGCGGTGGCGCTGTGCCTCTTGCAGGCCCATGGTGCCCGTCTCCTTCGCAACCTCTGGCCGTGGCTGGCCGTCGTCATTGCCGTGGTACTGGTGTTGCCCGTGGTGTACTGGAACCACACCAACCACTGGATATCGTTCACCTACCAGGCCCAGCATGGGGCCGGTGGGGGCTGGCGGGCCGTGCAGGTTGTGCGGTTTCTACTGGTGCAAGTGCTGGCGTATGGCCCCTTGCTGTGGTGGGGCTGGGCTGGCGTGCGCCGTGGAGTAGTACCTGCGCTGCGGCCTGTAGCGTGGTTCTTTGTCGTTCCATTTGTGGTGCTGGCCGTGTTGGCCGGCGGCGGCACCAGCCTGCCGCACTGGACGGCTCCGGCGTGGGTGGCGCTGGCGCCAATGGCCGGCATTGGGCTGGCCCGCAGTGTGCGGGATGGGCGCAGGCGCCTGATTGCAGTGTTAGTGGTTATGCAGGGCGCGGTTAGTGCCGCCTTGCTGGGTCTGATGTTCACCGCTGGCCAACCCTTTATCACCAACGTCAACGGCCAGGGCAACAGCGCCCAACCGTCCAACCCGTTTGCCGATCTGTATGGATGGGAACAAGCGGGTGCACAGGCCCGCACACTGGCTGCACAGCAAGGCCTGCACAGTGTGAGCGTACAGAACTGGACCCTGGCCAGCCGCCTGGGCTGGTATGCGCGCCCCTTGCCAGTGCATGTGCTGGAGGACCGGTTTGATCAGTTCGACCTGTGGGCTGGCGACTTGCCCGCCGGGGCCGATACGCTGCTGGTGGACTGGTCGCAATTGGCCTACACCGTACCGCTGGGTGCGGCGCATGGGTTTACCGACTGCACCCTGCTGGCCACGCAAGACGCACAGCGATTGGGTGCCACCATTGCCACCTACCGCTTCTACGCCTGCCATGGCTGGTCCGGCCAGCCACAACCCCAATTGCACAGTCCCTGATTGCAATGCGAATCCTGATGCCTGTTTCCTCCATTCCCCTGCGCCTGTGGTTACTGCCTGTTCTGCTGTTTGTCTTGGGCGCGCCACTGTGGCTGCACCGCTTTGAGCCAGCCATGTTTGTGGCCATCAACCACCTGTGCGCACCCGTGGCGGCAACGGTGTGGACCGGTTTGTCCCTGCTGGGCAACGCCTGGGCTGTTTTGGGGGTGACCGCACCACTCTTGGTACTGGCGCCGCGCCTGATGTGGGCCTGGTTGTGCGCCGCACCCTTTGCAGTGGTGTTTGCGCGCGTTGGCAAGGGCCTGATCGAAAGTCCACGCCCAGCCGCTCTGGTAGACAACGACCAGATTCGTATCGTTGGTGAAACACTGCATAACGTTTCCATGCCATCGGGCCACACGTTGACCGCCTTTGCGGTGGCATCGGCTATCTACTTCTCCCTGCCGCAGCAAGGGCGCAAGCGCTACCTGTGGCTGTTTGTTTTGGCGGCGGGTACTGGCTTGTCGCGCATTGCGGTGGGTGCGCACTGGCCGGGTGATGTGGTGGTCGGCCTTAGTCTGGGCCTGCTGGCGGGCATGCTGGGCACGCGCCTGCTGGCGCGTATGGACACCAAGCACCTGCAACCCACAGCCTGGAGCCTGCGTTTGGTGGCGTTGCTGGTGGCTGTTAGCGCCTACTTTTTGGCGACTGAGGCACAGGACTTCGACGAAAACCAACCTCTGCAATATGCGCTGGTGCTGGTGGTGCTGGCATCGCTGTGGCGCTTTGTGCAGCAGAATCGTGCGGCACAAACCAGTTCACTATCAAATCGATAGCTGTTTATATATAGCCGACGAGGGCTAGAGACCAATTTCCCTAGGGATTCCCCGGAATCTTGGCCGCCAGCCGCAGCGCCAGCGCGCTGAGCGCTGCATAGGCCGCACCGGTTGGTGCATCCCACGCGGTAACCGCCGCCCCCTGGCGCGCAATGGCGGCGGTGTCGCCCCGCGCAGCCGGGCCGGTTAACGCAGCTTGCGGCCCCAACGCGGTGATGTTGGCCACGGCGTTGCGCAAGAGCGTGGCGCGCAGATGGGGAATCAGCTCTGTTGGCATGCCGGTGGACTGCCACAGGTCTTCGGCCGTGGCCTGCAACACTGGCAGAAAGTTGGTGGCAAACACAGCTGCTGCGTGGTAGAGCAGCTTGTCGCTGCTGGCCACATCAAAGCAATGCGCGCCAATGGCGGTGAATGCTGTTCGCAGTGTGTCGCAGGCCGACGCGTCGCCCTCCAGCGCGCAGGGCGTTCCGGGAAATTGCTCCAGCGCTGCGCTCACCGATGCAAAGCTCAAAATGCAATGGGCACTGGCCACCCGCCAGCCCAGCGCCGACAGAGGTGCCAGCGTGACAGCGCCTTGTGCGCCACTGCAGTGGAAAGCGATGGGAGCTGGGTGTGCGGCAGGCGAGCCGACTACCGAGCGGGCAGTTGCCAGTGCCTGCGCGCAGGCCGCCAGCTGGGCATCGGGCACGGCCAGCATCCAAACCTCGGCATCGCGCAGGGCATCCATCTGAGCGACCGCATTCCCCGCGCCAATCACGCCGCACGCCGTTTGCGCACTGGCCAGCGACGTGGTCAGCACATCCTGAATAACAAAGCTGCGCTGCTGGTGCCAGCGGTGCGACAGCGTTTGCGCCACGCGCCCCGCACCGACGATATTCAAGCGCGGTTGGTGCTGGGTTTTTGGTGATAGGGCCTTCATGGTGGGCTGGGCGGTCACACGATCAACGGATCTTCCTGCATCGCCTCGATCTGCTCTTCAAGCATCTGCACCTGGCCCTGCCAGTAGTCGCTGGAGCCAAACCACGGAAAGTTGACTGGGAAGGTGGGGTCGTGCCAGCGGCGGGCCAGCCAGGCGCTGTAGTGGATCAGGCGCAACGTGCGCAGCGGCTCAATCAGCACCAGCTCGTCGCGGTTGAAGTCGCGGAACTGCTCATACCCATCCACCAGCATGCCCAACTGGCGCGTGCGCTGTTGGCGGTCACCGCTGAGCAGCATCCACAGGTCTTGTACGGCGGGGCCCATGCGGGCATCGTCCAGGTCCACAAAATGCGGGCCGGGGCCAGCGGCCTGTAGGGCGTTGGTGGGCGTCCACAGGATGTTGCCGGGGTGGCAGTCGCCGTGCAGGCGCAGGATGCGGATACCAGATTCTTTGGCATCATTTAGGCCACTAGCCCTCGTCAACGTTGCGTAACCAGCTACCAAATCAATAGCGTTTGTGCAAACCTTGGTCCAGGCCGATTGCACATCCAGCGGTACTTTGTCGTGCTCCAACAGCCACTGCATGGATTCCGTGCCAAAACTGTGCACGTCCAAGCGAGGCCGTGTGACAAAAGGGCGGGTCGCACCCACGGTGTGGATGCGCGCCAGAAAACGGCCTATCCACTCCAGCACCTCGCCATCGTCCAGTTCAGGCGGGCGTCCGCCACGGCGCGGGCTGACGCTAAAGGCAAAGCCACCAAAGTGGTGCAGGGTTTGCGGCCCGGCGGCGTCTGGCCCTTGCAGTTTGAGTGGGCCGACGGCGGGAATCTCAGCCGCCATCAGCTCGGCGGCAAAGTCGTGCTCTTCCTGAATCTGCGCGTCGCTCCAACGCTCGGGCCGGTAAAACTTGGCCACCACGGCGCTGCCGTCTTCCAGTTGCACCTGGTAGACGCGGTTTTCGTAGGAGGACAGGGCGGTCAGGCGCCCATCGCCACGCAGGCCCACGCTGTCAAGCGCGTCCAGCACCGCGTCGGGAGTCAGGGCGTCAAAGGCGTGGCGCATCAGTCCTTTTTGGCATCGGTGCTTCTGGTATCGGTGCGCTTGACGATCATCGCCAGGCCCACCGCAATCAGAATCAGTGGCCACCAGGTCTTGAGCAGTGCCGCCAGGCTGACATTGACCAGCCCCAGATTGGTCAGCAGAAAAAAAGCGCCCAGTACGATCAGCACGATGGCTGCAACATTGCCCTTCATGGTCAACCCCTCTTTGTATAGATGAGGGGCATTGTCGCAAGGATTGGCCGCGCAGGGCGACCTGACGAGGATTTGAAGCCCCGGTAGTGAAACTATCCCAGCGGCCACATGCCGTCGCCATACAGGGCGGCAGCGGAATCGGCGTCTCCATCTGAATCCGTGTTGCCTTTGGTACTGGATGGGTTGCCTTGGGAGTCACCGTCTGCCAGTGCCTCAAATGGCAGCGCCTGCTTCACCAGAATGACGGTGCAGGGTGCATCCATGGCCACCTTGATGGGCACGGTGGCCACAAAGCGCTGGGTCTTGAGGCCGTGCGTGGCTGCGCCCATCACGATGACGCTGACGTTGTTGCCACGCGCATACTCCAGCAAGGCCTGCGCCACATCGCCGGTTTCCAGCACATGGAATGAGGTCTGGTGGCCCGGATGGTCCAGCGGCTGGGCCCACTGGCGCAACATGGTCAGGTAGCGCCGGTGCACGTTGGTCTCGCTTTTCTCCTCTTCCGAAGAACTGGTCAGACCCGACGAGATGACAGTCACGCAGGCCAGGCGGGCACCGAGTCGCGTGCCCAACGAGCGCGCCACCGCCTGGCGCAGTGAATACAGCGTGACGTCGCTCACATCCTTGTGCGGTATGGCCACCATGACGATGGGTACTTCCTGGATCTGCCGTGATGCCATGGGGCTGGGCTTGTAGTGCATGCCCGCAGCCTTGATCCAGCGTTTGAAGTGGGTGCGGAAATTGGTGCCGGTGGTGTTGCTTCCGCGCTCGGTGATGGTGATTTGTTCCGGGTGGCTCAAATCAAACGCCAAGTGGGCGGCCGATGGGTAGCGCTGGGCGGCTTCGGGTTCCAGACAACGCATCACGACCTCTTGCAACCATTCGGGCAGCTCGGGCTTGAGTTTGCGGGGTGGCACCGGGTCTACCCACAGGCGCTGGCGCAGCCCACCCGTGGTCTGGGGGGCGCCAAACGGCAATTTTCCGGTGCACAACTGGTACAGCATCACGCCCACGGCAAAGATGTCGCTGCGCGGGTCACCGCGCACGCCCACCACCTGTTCGGGCGCGATCCAGGCGGGCGAACCCACGGCTTTGCGCAACTGTTCGGCCAGCAGATCTGGGTAGTGCGCGTGGTAGGACAGGCCAAAGTCAAGCAGTACCGCCGTGCCGTCGCCCCGAAACAGCACGTTGGCGGGTTTCAGGTCCAGGTGCACCGTGTTTTGCTGGTGCAGGGCATGCACGGCACGCGCCATGGCATTGCCCAGCCAGGCGATTTGCTCCACGCTGGGCGGGGTCTCGGCGTCCAGCCAGTGGTCCAGGGTCTCGCCGGTGACGTATTCCATCACCAGGTAGGGCAGGCGCGACAAGTCACCCGCAGCCACAAAGCGCGGCACATGGTGGCCTTGCAGCACTTGCATGATCTGGCATTCGATCTCAAAGCTGACGATGTTCTCGGCGCCGTCGCCCGTTGTCATGCGCGGCACCTTCATGGCCATGGCAAAGCCGGGGTCGCGCTGGCCGTCGGCATAGTGCACGCGGTAGATGTGGGCCATGCCCCCGGAGTGGATGCAGTCGTCGATGGTGAAACCGTCTACCACGGCTCCGGTTTCCAGCAGTTTCATCGGCCAACCTCCAGGCGGTCGGCAAAGAAGTCGGGCAGGCCCGTGCGGCGAATGGCGGAGGCAGCGGCAAAGTGGTCATACGCCACGCGGTGAAAGGTGAGCTGCGCGCGCTCGGTATCCAACAGGCTGTACATGGCCCGGGTGTCGCCGTCACGGGGCTGGCCCACCGAACCCACCGTACCCAGCCATTGGCGGTGCTTGGGTACGGGAACGGCGATGCCGGGCTGGGGTGCGAAGGCCATCAGGCCATCGCCCGTGCCACGGTAGTACAGGGTTTGCAGATGGACATGGCCGCCAAATACGTAGCGCACGTCGGGCCAGCTGGCTGCGGCGTCCAGGCTGGCTTTGGCGGCACGTTGGTCGTACACGTAACGCCAGAGTTCGGGGTCGTTGACGCTGGCGTGCACAAACAGCACGTTGTTCTGCTGCAGGGTTAGCGGCAGCTTGGCCATCCACTCGCGCTGCGCGGGCGTCAACTGGCGGTGCGTCCAGGCGGCAGTGCTGTCGCCCACGGTGCGCACTTCCGCCGGGGGCTGGATGGCCATGGCATCGTGGTTGCCCTGGATGGCCATGGCGCCTTCCTCGGTGAGACGCATGATGCGCTCCACCACAGCACCCGGATCGGCGCCGTAGCCCACCATGTCACCCAGAAAAACAAAGCGCTCTGCCTGCTGAGCGCGGGCATGGGCCAAGCAGGCGTCCAGCGCCTGGATGTTGGCGTGGATATCGGATAGCAGGGCGATTCTCACAATGTCTCCTGTACTAGGGGGCTAGCGTCACCACGGAGGCTAGAGCGACAGGATATGCCCCTGGCGCGGATCGCCTTTGCCACCCAGCACCTGCTGGTAGGCTGCTAACGCTGCATCACCTCCCGCATGGTATTGCACTTGCAGCCAGGGTTGTGCGGGGTTGGTAGCCCGGGCCACAAAGGCGCCCCAGGATTGCACCAGCCGCTGACCCAGGCCCTGAGCGCCCCATTCGGCGCTGCGCTTCTTGATCTGGGCCGGGGCAAAAAACAGGGTGGCCTTGGGGCCGGGCAGGTCTTTGGCGCCGCCCATATCGTCCACATGGGTGGCACCAATGGAACTGCTGAACTTCAAGCCCCGGCAGTGCGTGTGCAATGCCTTGCGAAACGCCGCGTTGCCGGCAAAGTCCACGTAAATGCTGGGCGCATCCGGCCCGATGTCGTAGAGCTGGTCATACGTCAGCACGCGGTGGTAGCAGCCCAGACTTTCGCAGAAGGCCACGTTGCCGGGCGAGGTCAGTCCCACCACCTCGATACCCGCGCGTTGTGCCAACTGGAAGGCCGTGCCGTAGGCTGTTTTGCTGGAGGCGCTGGAGAGGAGCAGCTGGGCCGGTTGCGTCGGGTCAGCGGTGGCGCCAAAGAATTGGTTGTCGGCCAGAAAATCGTCAATTAACCACGAGGTGATGAACAGCGGGCGCAACAGGGCCTGCACGTCTTCGGTGTCGGCGGTGTAGAACGGATCACGGGCACAGCGCAGGTATTGGTTGTAGACGCTGTGCAGTTCAGCGCGGTGCGGTGCGCCGTCAAAGAAGGCCGAGGCTGAGGCCTTGGCCGGCGTCAGGTCTACCGTGTTGGCCATGGGGAAGTAGCCGTACAGGCGTTCGCCCACGGCCACGTCGGGGTGGTGCGACTGCGTCACTGTGCCAAAGCCCCACACCGGAATACTGCCCCACTGCACGCCATCGGCGCCGGGTGCGACTGGAAAGAAGTGCCAGTACTGCATGGCGTCACCCATGGCCGCATAGGTGATGTTGTTGGAGGTGAGCGCAAAGCGGTCAATGTCCACGCGCACCTGACCGTCGGCCAGAGTGGACAGGGGCGTGCTTTGCAGGGTGGTGGTTTGCAAATGGTCCTTGCGAACCAGCAGGGTGGTGGCGGTGGTGTTCATCATGTCCTGACCTTAATGCAAAGCGGTTGGCCCAACAACCCACAAGGCGCACGTGGGCGACAGGGCTGCCAATAATCTATGCAGCGCTGTCGCCCAGGCTTGGTTCGAAACCTTGAATCCCCAAATTACTATTGAATTAATAGCTACTTGCGTATATCTGACGAGGGCTAGAGGCCGTTCTGTTATGCAACGGTAAGGGTTACTTCAATGTTGCCACGGGTGGCGTTGGAGTAGGGGCACACCTGGTGCGCCTTGGCCACCAGGGCCTCGGCGGCGGCGCGCTCCATGCCCGGGGATGCTGACCACCAGTTGCACTTCGATGCCAAAGCCGGCCGGGATGGCGCCGATGCCCACGGTGGCGTCGATGCTGGTGTCAGCGGGCAGGGCAATCTTCTGCGTGCCCGCCACAAATTTCATGGCACCGATAAAGCAGGCGCTGTAGCCGGCTGCAAACAGTTGCTCGGGATTGACGCCGCCGCCAGCGCCGCCCATTTCCTTGGGAACGGCGAGTTTGAGGTCCAGCAGACCGTCCGAGGTGCGGGTGGTGCCGTCGCGGCCACCGGTGGATTTGGCGTGGGCCTGGTAGATGACTTTTTGCAGAGGGGTGCTCATGGTGGGGTGCTTTCTTGCGTTGATGCCCAGAAGTGGGCGGGTGGGTAAAAGTGAATGCAGGTCAAATCAGGCTCTTGAACCAGCCAATCGTGCTGCCAATGACGACCAGGGAGCGCAGCTTCCACAGTGCCAGGGTGTCGCCTGCTTCGGGAACAGCAGGGCCGCAGCGCGGGTCAGAGCGTTGCAGGGCGCCGGTCATCTTGTGGTCGATCGGAATCGCCTCGCAGCCGTGGTCGGATTCGCAGACAAAGTCAAATTTCTCGCGCGCTGGGGCGTGGCAGGAGAAGCAGTTCTTGCCAAAGCGGTTGTTTACGTCCGCAAAGCCGCGCTTGCCGATGTGGGTGCCCTTGTCGTTGACTTCCAGCTCAAAGAATTCCCAGTCGCCCGTGGCGGGGCTAAAACCGGCCTCGCGCTTGACCATGGCCTCGGTGGGCACCAGTTGCACCACAGAGCCCGCCGGATAGACCGCCCCCTTGGGGTCATTGGCGACCTTGACCGTGTCCAGGACATTGCCCAGCAGGTTGTCCACATAGAAGTGACGCACCTGGGCCATCTGGCGCATGCAGCGAAAGCTCGCGTCATTCACATCAACCGTGTTGGCAGCATAGGCGATCTGGCCGATTACGGTGACGCCCAAGGCAAGGGCCAAGGCGGCTCGAACCCAATGGGTGCGGAAGGTGGAGGGTGTTGTCATGGTGGTGGTTCCGGTGGGTGGATGGGTGAATAGGTAAATAGGTCAGGCGGCGTGGGTTTGCATGGCGCCACGCACGTGTTTGATCTTCTGATTGAGCGCCACCATCTCGCCCAGTTGCAGGCCGCTTTGGGCCAGCACGCAACCGGGAATGTGGGCAGCGCGGGCCTGCAACTGGCGTCCGGCGGGGCTAAGCCAGACGTGCACGCGGCGCTCGTCTTCGCTGGAGCGCTGGCGTTGCAACCAGCCAGCGGCTTCCATGCGCTTGAGCAAAGGGGTCAGGGTGCCAGAGTCCAGAGACAGCCGCTCACCCATGGCGGAGACGCTGGGGCCATCAAGCTCCCACAGTACCAGCATCACCAGGTACTGAGGGTAGGTCAGCGCCAGCGCGTCCAGGAGCGGCTTGTAAAGCTTGGTCATGGCCAGCGAAGCCGAATACAGCGAAAAGCACAACTGGTTGTCCAATTGCTGGGCTGGGTTGGGTTGAACGGTGGATGATTTGCGTGGCATGGGTTTTATTATAGTACACAATTAAATTGTGTGCAATGTAAATACAAATCTGTAAATCAAAACGCACGTCATCCGGGTAAACCGGGACTTGGCAGGGCCCGCCGACCGCAGCGTACTGATCCACTGCCCGGCTGCGCGCCGTGTTTGTGGAAGCAGGCCGACAGGCTGGCTATGCCGTCAACGCTGACTTCAATGGCGCAAGCCAGAAAGGTGTCGGCACCTACCAAGTGACCCACAAAAATGGTGAACGCTTTGGCGCCGCCAAGGCCTACCTCACGCCCAACCTGCAGTTTCACTTTGCCATCGCCAAGCTGCTGGACCATGGCCGGGCCACGGTCCTGGGGCATGGTTACTCGTGGCACGTGTGTCTTCTGCGCCCGGTGAGCCGTGGCAGCCTTACGCTGGGCAACAAAGACCCGTTTGCCGCACCCATCATCAACCCCAGACCAGTACCTTGCTGCCTGCCGAGAAGGCTGCCCAGATGATTCGAGTGGGACGGGGCCAATTTTGATCTGTTGAACCGAAGTGGTAGGGGCTTTCTAATGGAGGTGAACTGTGCCGCTATCTACCAGGCGCTGACCGTCCGATTTCACCAGTCAAGGGCCGTTCATGGCAGGGAGCTGGCGGTAAATGGAGACGTAGATACAGTCGTTCATGGAGCTGCAGGACTGCCGTGGTATCCGACTATGTGAAGTCAATCGCTTGAGGAGGTTGTACGCCGTAGTTCGATAGGGCTGCGAATGAACGCCGCCGATTCTCGGCAGATACGATACGTCAACGTCGGGCGAATCAATTGGACAGCACGGGCACGCCGCGCGCCTATTTGGAAAATTCGTGGCCTTGTTCCGTAAACAGGCGACCGTAGGTGTCCGCCACCTGGGCGCCGAAAGCAATGCCTCGACTACGTCAGCCACCGAGACGATCGTCGTTTCGAGCAGGACTGAATCTCCGGCCAGGTCCTGCGGATATCGGCGATCACCTGTATCGTTTGCTCCAAACTGATGAAAACCACCTTGGGCCGTCTGCCGTCTTGCACACGGCATGCGCGTGTGGCGCCGGATAGTGTCAGACTACTCATTTACCGATTGAACGAATCGGTATAAGCTGATACGTTGCATTCAATGTTGTACGAGACAACTGGTATCGCTGACAACACGCCCAAACCAGAAAGGACGACCCATGGCATTCAACCACGCCATCGTCTGGATTGACAGTAAAGCGGCCCCTGTTGCCCATTTCAGCGCACATGATGTCGTCGAAGCAGTGGATCGTCTGATTCGACCAAGAGCATCTCGCCTTTTCCAGGAATTGCCTCGTTAAGGTTGACCACAAGTTGCGCATCATCGTCAACGTGACTCTATCCAACTGAAAACGCACACCATGGTTAACTCTATTCAGCAAAACCAGCCGGAGTTGGCGAGTTCCGTAGCCAACAGTGGTGCGGCGATGATCCACAACGCAGAATACCTGCGTCGCCTGGCAACGGGGGTGATTGATTCGAATGACGCCATCATCCTGCATGACTTCGACGGGAAAATTCTGGCCTGGAACCGTGGTGCAATAGAAATCTACGGTTATGGCGAAACCGAGGCGCTGGGAATGAATGTTCGTGAGCTGGTCGCGTCGGCGGATCGCGAAGCGGCACTGAATCTGATACAACGAATCCGGCAAGGCGATGACGTTAAGTCAGTCGAACTGCGACGCGTCACCAAGGATGGCCGGATCCTGGATATCTGGCTGACCGCCACGCTGCTGACAGATGCGCAAGGCAAACCAGCTGCCATCGCGACGACCGAACGCGACTTCACCGAGCGCAAACAGGCCATGGATGAGTTGATCAAGCTGAAAGCAGAGGTGGAAGCGTCCAACCGTGAATTGGAGGCATTTTCCTATTCCGTATCCCATGACTTGCGGGCGCCGCTGCGACACATCGCGGGATTTGTGGAGCTATTGAAGAAGCATTCATCTGCCAGCGTGGATGAAAAAGGTCGGCACTACCTGGAGGTGATTTCAACTTCCACCGTGCAGATGGGCCAACTGATCGATGACATCCTGACATTTTCCCGGATCGGTCGCATTGAGATGATGATGACCAAAGTCCCCCTGGATGAGTTGGTACAGGAGGCGTTGGCAACGCTACAGCCCGAGATGGTGGGCCGCGACATCGTCTGGAAGATCAGCCCCCTGCCCGAGGTGCATGGAGAACGGGCCATGCTGAAGCTGGTACTGATCAACCTTGTCGGCAACGCGCTGAAGTTCTCCCGGCCAAGGCCGGTTGCGGAGATCGAAGTAGGTTCGCGCACCGAAGGGAATGAAACCATTTGCTACGTCAGGGACAATGGCGCCGGCTTTGACATGCGCTATGTGGACAAACTCTTCGGCCTGTTTCAGCGCCTGCCGTCGAGACTTTGGGCACCGGGGTCGGTTGGCCATGCACGCATGATCCAGCGCCACGGTGGCCGTCTGGGCAGAGGGCGAGGTGGACGAAGGGGCGACGTTTTACTTTTCCATACCGAAACCAATCGGGGTATGACATGACCCAACTGGCACGCATTTTGTTGGTCGAGGACAACCCAAACGATTTGGAACTCACGCTGGAGGCACTCTCCGAATACCACCTGACCAACGAGGTCGTGGTGGCCAGGGATGGGCAAGAGGCGATGGACTATCTTCTGCGGCAGGGGCAGTTCGCGGACCGCCCGCTTGGGAATCCAGCGGTCGTCCTGCTCGATCTCAAGCTCCCCAAGATTGATGGCGAAGTGCTCGTCGATCAAGACCGATGCGCAGTTAAGGTGGGCCGGTGGGATCTGACCGCCGCGGCGGGTTGGCGCAGGGCTGCTGGCGCAAACGCCTATGTGGTCAAGCCGGTTGATTTCCACGAGCTTATCGATGCGGTCAAGGCCTTGGGCATATTTTGGGCTGTCGTCAACCAATCGCCTCCGGGCAGTGCCAGCAGGAGCGTCTGACATGCAAAAAGGGAAGCTCCGCGTTTTGAACCTGGAGGATAGCCCGAACGACAGCGAGCTCATTGAGGCGGAGTTCGCGGCCGCTTTTGAAGACGTTGAATTTTTCCGTGTCCAGACCCGAGCAGCCTTCACCGAGGCGCTGGAAGTTTTCAAACCAGATGTGATTCTGTGTGACTACAAACTCCCCGACTTTGATGGACTCACCGCGCTCAAAATCGTGCGGCAAACGCACCCCGAACCCGCGATGTCCGATGCCATGGGTGGAACTGATCGACGGGGGCCAAGGACTGTGCTGAAAGACCTTGGCGCGATTGGTGCCTAGCGTCCTGCGGGTGTTGTCGGAAGAAGAGGGCATCCGGGCACGGAAGGCTTCGCAGAAGGCGTTGCAAGAGAGCGAGACAAAATACCGCGCTATCTTTGAATCTGTACGAGACATTATTTACGTATTGGACCAGGAAGGCCGTTTTGTTTCAATCAACCCGGTGTTCCAGACGGTTACTGGCTTTGCACCGGACGAGTGGATTGGCCGGTCATTTCACCACTTGATCCATCCGGATGATTTATCTAGGGCAATGGAGTCATTTCGAAACACGATTGCGAAAGAAGGTTCTGATTTTAGTGAACTCCGCATCTTGCAAAAATCAGGGAATTATTTGGACGCCGAGTTGTCCAGTGTCTCAACCAAGTTGGGAGATTCATTGCATTTGCTTGGAGTCGCGCGTGATATTTCTGAGCGCAAAAATGCGGAAAAGGAACTGCATCGATTTAACCGTGCCTTGCGCACCATCAGCTCCTGCAATGAAGTCCTGATTCATGCCAACGATGAACACCAATTGCTGAATGACATGTGCCAGGTCGTCGTCAAGCAGGCGGGCTATGTGCATACATGGGTTGGTTTCGTCGAACACAATGAACAAAAAACGGTGCGCCACATCGCGCATGCTGGATTTGAGGACGGCGAACTTGAACAGTTCATGCTCACTTGGGCTGAAACCGCCAATGGATTCGGTCCCGCTGGGACGGCGATCCGCACGCAAAACCGGCTTTGGTTAAAGACACGCTAAACGATCCAACCTACCTTCCCTGGCGCCAACACGGCATTAGACTCGGCTACCTTTCCGTAATCGCCCTGCCACTGGTCGCGTCAGGTAACGTGCTGGGCGTGCTAGCCATCTATTCGCCCGACATTGATGGATTCTCTGCGGAAGAAATCAAGCTACTTGATGAATTGTCCGACGACCTGGCGTTTGGCATCGAGAGCGTGCGCATTCGCCACTTGCAGGTGCTGACCGCGCAACGCCTGATGCGGAGCATGGAGGGTAGCATTGCCGCCATGGCGACAACCGTCGAAATGCGCGACCCTTATACCGCTGGCCATCAGCACCGGGTGGCTGAACTGTCCAAGGCAATTGCCCATGAGCTTGGGTTGCCCGAAGAAGAAGCTCATGGCATCTACCTCGCCGCAGAAATCCATGATCTGGGCAAGGTCCAGGTGCCAGCAGAGATCTTGTCCAACCCGGGTAAGCTGGGTCCCATACAACGTCAGATGGTCCAGGCCCACGCCCAGGCGGGGGTTTGATATTTTGAAAGACATCGATTTCCCCTGGCCGATCGCGCAAATGGTCTATCAGCACCATGAGTGTCTGGATGGTTCCGGCTACCCCAATGGTCTCAAAGACGGAGAGATTCTATTTGGTGCAAAAATCATTGCAGTCGCCGATGTCGTCGAGGCGATGTCGTCGCACCGCCCCTATCGCCCGGGATTAGGCATTGAGGCGGCTCTGGAAGAAGTGTCCCGTATGCGCGGGGTGCGGTACGACGCCACCGTAGTGGATGCCTGCATCACACTTTTTCGCGAGCGCGGCTACAGCTTGCCAGCCGCTTGGGCCGCACCGCCCATTGCAATGAGGTCGGTTGCGACTTAGGGTGGACTCCAGGGCTATCTCTGCCAAATTCAGTCCCTCCCATGACCTGGATGCGTTGGCAGAAATCAGGTACAGGCGCTGCGCACGCTCATGGTGTCGGTCAAGCCTTCGAGCACTTTGATGATGCCGTACTGGACCAGCGTCTGCATGCCTTCGTGCAGGGCGCACTCAAATATTTGCTCCACTGGCGCCTTGGCCTGGATCAGTTTTTTGATGCTTGGCGTGGCCACCATCAATTCGTAAATACCAACGCGGCCTTTGTGCCCCGTGTGGTTGCAATGGTCACACCCGGGGGCGGTGTACAGCACGGGGAGCCCGCCATCAGGCGCTGCATACCGGGTGCGCCAGTCGAGCAGCACGGCATCGGGGTCCAACGTGGTGCCAGCGCAGTATTCATTGGCCATGGTAACCAGCTCTGCGGATGGTTCTGTCAATGGCGTCTTGCAGTGTTTGCACAATCGCCGTGCCAGACGTTGGCCAAGTACACCGATGAGTGCATCGGAAAAGCTGAATGGGTCCAGCCCCATGTCGAGCAACCGCACCACACTCTCTGGAGCGCTGTTGGTGTGCAGGGTGGACAGCACCAGGTGACCCGTCAGCGATGCTTCGATGGCAATACGGCAGGTCTCCTCGTCCCGCATTTCACCGACCATGATGATGTCGGGGTCGGCGCGCAAAAAAGCGCGCATGGCCGTGGCAAAAGTCAAGCCCGCACGCGGCAGCATCTGGATCTGGCGCAGCCCGGGGTGGGTGATCTCGATTGGGTCTTCGGCGGTCCATATCTTGGTTTCCGGGGTGTTCACTTCTTCCAGCAGCGAGTGCAGCGTGGTGGTCTTGCCTGAGCCTGTTGGGCCGCAAACCAGGATCAGGCCGTAGCTGCGGTGCACCATTTTCTTGAGTTGCACAGACAGCTCCGGGCTGAAGCCGAGTTCATCCACCGGCGTGGGATTACTGGAAGCCAGCAGGCGCATCACGATGTCTTCCAGCCCATTGGCGGTTGGCAGACTAGCCACACGCAGCTCCAGCTGGATGGGCGCAAATCGGGAAAAGTCAATTTTGCCGTCTTGCGGTTTGCGATGCTCGAGATGTCCATGCTGGCCATGATCTTGAGGCGAGATCATGGCGGAGCGCAGGGTGTAGGGCAACTTCATGTACTCGGACAGTACACCGTCGATGCGAAACCGGATGCGAGTCGATTGTTCACCTGGGTACGCTTCTACATGGATGTCGGAAGCGCCAGCCTTGTGGGCGTCTTCCACCATCTTGTTGACCAGGCGCACCAGGACGGTGTCGGTCTCTGACACCTGCTGGTCACTGACACCCGTGAGAGGCATTGGTGCTGTCTGCTGTGTGAGTTGAGCGATCTCGTGTTCGATGGAAACAGGAGAGTGCTGCGCCACAATGTTGGCGTACTCGACCGCAATGCGCGCGGACAACTCCTCCGGATTTGCCATCACCGGAGTAATTTGGAGCCGGGTGGACAGATGCAACTCTTCCAGATAGTCAGCATCCACCGGACTTTCTACCGCGACTACCAGGGTCTTGGGGGTGAGCAGCAAGGGCAATACATGGTGCGAAAACGCAAAGGCCTTGGGCACCAAGGCCAGCACTTCGAGAGCGATGGTGAAGTCGCGCAACGACACAGCCGGCAGTGCCAATTGCTCGGCAACTGCCTGGGTCAGTCGTGACCAGGTCAATGCGCCCATCTCCACCAGGATGTGGCCGAGCATATTGCTCTTCTTGCTCTTGGCATGATCCAGGGCTTGCAACAACTGTTCCCGCGAAACAAGTCCCTGGTCCATGAGAATGTCGCCCAGGCGCACCGGACTGTAGGGGCTCAATGTATCCGTTTGGGAAGCAAGCTCCACAGGCCCAGTGGCCGGTATATCTCCCAGATGGCCATCAAGCCGGGATTGTCGCCTTCGGTCCTGTTCTGCCAGCGCCTGTTTGAGCAGGTCGGGCTGTACGGCCGCCGTATCGACCAGTTGTTGTCCGAGGAGTGCACCAACCTGGTAGGTCTTGAGTGCGCTGTCCGGCACGAAAATGGGAATGACGTTGTCTGCATCTGTGCAAAGATTGACGAAAAGGCCATAGCGTGTCTTGACAAAACCACGGGTGCGTCCTTGCAATAACTCCCCACCTGTTAAGCAGACGACAAATTGGCGTGCTGTGGGGTTGACGGTGTGACCGCCGGACTGCTGGTACAGCCGGATCAGTTCCGCATCGGGCACCAGCGCCACGGGCTGCACGAGTTGTACACTTTTGATGTTGGCAAACCGGCGGCTTCCCGGAAAGAACTCTCCCTTTGCCTTGAAGCGCATGGACCGTGTCTGCGGATCAAAATCCTGCAATTGACCCAGTTGGCTGGAACCGTCTAGGTTGAACACCAGGGCCTCGGCAAAGCTCGCTTTCGTCTCGGTGTGGGCACGCTTGAAGAAGGGAGGGAGTGGCCAGTTTTCCATTGGGAAGTCTGTCAATGCGGGCGGTGTGGCAGTGCGTTCGCCTGGGTATTGTCGATGGCCAGGCCGTCGGTCTCGTTTGGTGAAACGCCGGCGGCCAGGCGGATGCGCAGGGAAAGGTCGGTGCGTGAGTCTGCGTTGTGCAACGCTTCTTCCTGGGAGATGCGACCCTCAACGTACAACTGGTATAGCGCCTGGTCAAAAGTGCACATGCCGACGCCCGAGCTGTGGCCCATGGCATCCTTGATGCCTGTAATATCGCCTTTCGCGATCAGGTCGCTGATGAATGGTGACTGCACCATCACTTCGACTGCCGGAACCAGCTTTTCCTTGAGACCGGGAATCAGGCGCTGTGACACTACGCCCGCCAAATTGATGCTTAGGTCCAGCAAGAGTTGGTGGTGCGCGTCCTCGGGAAAGAAATTGATGACCCGTTCCATGGCCTGGTTGGCATTGCTGGCATGCAGGGTCGACAGGCACAGGTGGCCGGTGTCAGCATAGGCCATTGCCTGCTGCATGGTGCCACGGTCGCGTATCTCCCCGATCATGATCACATCGGGCGCTTCCCGCATAGCGTTCTTCAGTGCCGCATCGTAGGACACGGTGTCGATGCCGACCTCACGCTGGTCTACCACCGATCGTTTGTGTTCATGGATGAATTCGATCGGGTCTTCGATGGTCAGGATGTGGCCCGTGGTCTGTTCGTTGCGAAAGTTCAGCATGGCCGCCAGCGTGGTGGACTTGCCAGAACCGGTGGATCCAGTCACCAAAATCAAGCCGCGCTTGAGCATGACCAGCGTCTCCAAAACGGGCGGCAGACCCAGTGCGGCCAGCGGCGGTATCTTGGACTTTATGTAGCGAATCACCATGCCGGTTTCACCGCGCTGCATAAAGACGTTGACTCGAAAACGGCCTATGCCTGAAGCCGAAATCGCCATGTTGAGCTCCATGCGCGCTTCGAACTCGGCAATCTGCTTCTCGTTCATCACCGAGTAGGCCAATCGCTTGACTTCACCGGGCGCCAGTGCCGGCATTTTTAGCGGGTGAGTGATGCCTTCGATCTTGACGTTGACAGGTGCACCGACGCTAAAGAACAGGTCGGACGCGGTCTTTTCAACCATCAAGTTCAGAAACGTAAAGACTTCCATATGTGCAGTCCCAGGTTATGGACCGATTATGACTGCGGCCTTGGCGTGGGTGTGATACCGCACACATCCTTGACGATTTGTCATCCTGAGCTGCCAAGTCGATCAATTGAATGGAGCACGGGTTTTACGAACAAAGGCGCCTCCGCTGGAAGAAGAGAGTAGAGTGGCGGTGGGCCTTACGGCCAGTAGGTTGTCGCAGCCTGCCTTCACCCACTTTGAGCAATGGGCGACACGCTGCGAGCGTGAACCTGCCGACTTGCATTTTCGCCATCAGGGTGTGATCTGCAGCCAAAATCTGTGATACGTGACACGGAAACCCAGGCCAACGTTGGGCAGGAATGGGTGGCCAGCTATTCAACCCCTACTGAAAGGCCACTTCGGAAAAGCTGCGCAGCTTGCGGCTGTGCAATTGCTCGGTGCCCTGGGCGCGCAGCAGTTCAATGGCCCGCATGCCGATGCGCAAGTGCTGGTCTACCCGCTCACGGTAGAAGTGGTTGGCCATGCCGGGCAGCTTGATCTCGCCATGCAGTGGCTTGTCACTCACACACAGCAAGGTGCCGTAAGGCACCCTAAAGCGGAACCCGTTGGCGGCAATGGTGGCACTTTCCATGTCCAGGGCGATGGCGCGGCTTTGGCTAAAACGGCGCTGGGGCTGGTTGTCGGGCAGTAGCTCCCAGTTGCGGTTGTCGGTGGATGCCACGGTGCCGGTGCGCATGATGCTTTTCAGTGCGGCGCCCTTAATCTGCGTAACGTCAGCCACAGCCTGCTCCAGTGCCACCTGGATTTCGGCCAGAGCGGGGACCGGTACCCACAGGGGCAACTCCTCGTCCAGCACATGGTCTTCGCGCACATAGCCGTGGGCCAGCACATAGTCGCCCAGTTGCTGCGTGGTGCGCAGGCCTGCGCAATGACCCAACATGATCCAGGCGTGTGGCCGCAGTACGGCAATGTGGTCGGTAATGTTCTTGGCATTGGCAGGCCCCACGCCAATGTTGACCATGGTGATACCTGCGTTGTCGGCACGCACCAGGTGATAGCCCGGCATCTGCGGCAGGCGTGGTGGCTCCTTGCCCAGGGCGTCGGCCGGCTCGGCCTCCAACCCCACACGTCGCGTCACCACATTGCCCGGCTGGATAAAAGCAATGTATTCGCTGGTGGGGTCGGCCATGGCGGCGTGCCCCAGGGCGATGAATTCGTCAATGTAGAACTGGTAGTTGGTGAACAACACAAAGTTCTGAAAATGCTCAGGACTGGTTCCGGTGTAATGCCGCAGCCGGTGCAGCGAGTAATCCACCCGGGGCGCGGTAAACAACGACAGGGGTTCGGGCTCGCCGGCGCGTGGCTGGTAGGTGCCGTTGGCAATGCCGTCGTCCATGGCGGCCAGGTCGGGCAGGTCGAAAACGTCGCGCATCCGGGTTCTCCGCTGTGCCGTCAGGTTACCTTCTACATGGTCGTTTTCGGCAAACGAGAAGTGCACCGGTATGGGCTGCGAGCTGGTGCCCACCTCCAGCTCCACGCCGTGGTTTTGCAGCAGCAGGTTGAACTGGTTCAGGTAGTAGTGCGAATACAAGTCAGGCCGAGTCAGCGTGGTCTCAAATCGGCCGGGTCCGGCCACAAAGCCGTAGCTCAGGCGCGCACTCTCGGGGGAGATGGTGCGCGAAACCGTGTCGGTATGGATGCGCACCATGGGGTAGCAGGCCCGCACATGGCCCATGGCATCGGCGCCGCCCACGAAGTCCTGCATGGCCTGGCGCAGGTGGTGAATGCTGCCGTCGTAGATGCGGGTGACCTGGGCCAGGGCTGAAGCGGCGTCGGTAAAGCGTTGGGGTGGGACAAAGGGTGGTAGATTGGGCATGCATCTATTGTGCCGTGGGGCTGTGACACCCGCCGCTTTGCGGAATAATACGCACTGGTGGCTATCCCTGTAGAAGAACATTACTTTCGTGCCAGATTTCAACGATTCACGCTATGTCGAAACCGGCTTTCCCTCATTGCAATGGGAGGAAGAGGATTTGCCCACGCGCCCCATGCCTCTGCATGAGCGTCCGCTACAGGCCCGCATCGACCACGAAATGGCTGTCATTGCCGAGCACCATGTCCGCATCGCCCTGGCCATCGAGAAGTTCTGGGGCCACCGCGACTGCGTGGAATACCTGCAAAAGCTCATCATGAGCGGCGGCCACCAGGATGGCCAGAGTCGGGTGGGTTTCAAGTCGGAAGTGGTGTCGGCGCTGATCAACCTGGCTGCTCTGCACCAGGCCGAATGACCGAATAGGCCCATTGATGCGCAAAACTGTAATAGGCACGCTGGTGCTGCTGGTCGTTGGCTTGGTGGTTTTTTTCAATGTGCCCACTATCGTTGATGGGCATATGAACACCGTCACACACCCTGCGCCCTATGCGGCCAGTGCCCCAGCCACCGCTGCGCACCAGGCGCTGTTTGTGGCCGATTTGCATGACGATGCCCTCTTGTGGAACCGCGACCTGCTGCAACGCTACGAGCGTGGCCACGTCGACTTGCCGCGTCTGCTGGACGGCCATGTGGCCCTGCAGGTGTTTGCCACCGTCACCAAA
Source organism: Candidatus Aalborgicola defluviihabitans (assembly GCF_016705985.1). Classification (NCBI taxonomy): domain Bacteria; kingdom Pseudomonadati; phylum Pseudomonadota; class Betaproteobacteria; order Burkholderiales; family Comamonadaceae; genus Allorhodoferax (SeqCode); species Candidatus Aalborgicola defluviihabitans. The sequence goes on along the minus strand of NZ_JADJKN010000002.1, from coordinate 549,308 downwards.
ACGCCCAAGGGTTTGAACTACGAACGCAATGGTTCTGATACCGACAGCATTACGCTGCTGGCCATGGCCCAGCGCTGGCCCACGGCCACCTGGAACAGCTTGCTGGCACGCGCCCTGTACATGGGCGAAAAATTGCACCGTGCCGCGCAAGATAGCCAGGGCCGCCTGGTGGTGGTCAAGAGCCGTCAAGACCTGCAGGCCTTCATAACCGCCTGGAGCCAGGACAGCCACCGTGTTGCCGCCATCCTGGCCACTGAGGGCCTGCACCCATTGGAAGGCAAGCTGGAAAACGTGGACCGGTTGTATGACGCCGGTTTTCGCATCACGGGCCTGACGCACTTTTTTGACAACGAAGTTGGCGGCTCCGCCCATGGGCTGGAAAAGGGAGGGCTGACGCCCTTTGGCCGCCAAGTGGTTGCCAAGTTGGAGGAAAAGGGCATGCTGATTGACCTGGCCCACGCCTCCAAACCCCTGATTGACGACGTGCTGGCCATGGCCAAACGTCCCCTGCTGGTCTCGCACACGGGCGTAGCCGGAACCTGCCCAGGCCCGCGCAACCTGACGGACGACCACCTGCGGCGCATTGCTGCCACCGGCGGCGTGGTGGGCATTGGCTACTGGGACGGCGCGGTGTGCCAGCCCGATGTTCCCGCCATCGTCAAAGCCATCCGATATGCGGTGGACCAGGTAGGCGTAGCCCATGTAGGGTTGGGCTCCGACTTTGACGGTGCCACCCGCATGCCGTTTGACGCAACGGGCCTGCCGCAGTTGACCGAAGGCCTGATGGCGGCTGGCTTCAACGCTGGTGACATCCGCGCCATCATGGGTGGCAATGTGCAGCGTCTTTTGCTGCAGACTTTGCCCACGATCTGAACCGGTTTCATAAAAATTTTTATCCAATAGGCCTCTAGCCCTCGTCAATACTGCATAGGTAGCTATCAAAAAAGTAGTATTTACATGACCATTTCTCTCTCTGCTGCGCATTACCACTTTGACGTCCTGATTGTCGGCAGCGGCTTGGCCGGCTTGTCGGCGGCCTTGCATTTGGCACCCACCCACCGCGTGGCGGTGCTGACCAAGCGCGGCATGAGCGATGGCTCCAGCAACTGGGCGCAGGGTGGCATTGCGGCCGTGCTGGCCGAGGGCGACAGCTTCGACGCCCATGTGCAGGACACCCTGGTGGCTGGTGCCGGTTTGTCTGACCCGGCGGCCACGCGTTTTGTGGTGGAGCATTCGCCCGAAAGCATTGCCTGGCTGCGCGAATTGGGTGTGCCCTTTTCCGAAGAAGACGGCCATTTGCACCTGACGCGTGAAGGCGGCCACAGCGCACGGCGCATCGTGCACGTGACCGATGCGACGGGTGCGGCCGTGCAAAAGACGTTGATAGCGACCGTGCGCCGCACACCCAACATCACGCTGTTCGAGAACCACACGCTCGTGGACCTGATTACCGAACGCAAGCTGGGTTTGGCTTCTGCGGGTGACGCCACGGACAACCGCTGCCTGGGCCTGTACGCGCTGGACGAGGCCACTGACACGGTGCTCACCTTTAGCGCACCACACACCATTCTGGCCACCGGCGGGGCGGGCAAGGTGTACCTCTACACCACCAACCCTGATACCGCCACCGGCGACGGCATAGCCGCCGCTTGGCGCGCCGGATGCCGGGTGACGAACATGGAATTCATCCAGTTCCATCCCACCTGCCTGTACCACCCGCATGCCAAGTCCTACCTGATTTCGGAAGCGGTGCGCGGCGAGGGCGGGCGGCTGCTGCTGCCCGATGGAACCCGCTTCATGCCCCAGCATGACGAGCGCGCCGAGCTGGCGCCGCGCGACGTGGTGGCCCGCGCGATTGACTTCGAGATGAAAAAGGGCGGTTTTGACTGCGTGTACCTGGACATTTCGCACCAGCCGTTGGCCTTTTTGCTGGAGCACTTTCCCAACATTTACGCACGCTGCATGCAACTAGGCATTGACATTTCCAAGCAGCCCATTCCCGTTGTGCCGGCGGCACACTACACCTGCGGCGGCATCCATGTGGATTTGAGCGGCCGCACCGACATTGCCGGCCTGCACGCCATTGGCGAGGCCACCTACACCGGCCTGCACGGCGCCAACCGCTTGGCCAGCAACTCACTGGTGGAATGCATGGTGTTTGCCCGCTCGGCGGCAACCGACATCGTGGCCACGCCCCTGCCCCAACCACCGGCCCTGCCCGCCTGGGATGACAGCCGGGTGACTGATGCCGACGAAGCCGTGGTTATCTCGCACAACTGGGACGAGCTGCGCCGCTTCATGTGGGACTACGTGGGCATTGTGCGCACCAACAAACGCCTGGAGCGCGCCAGCCACCGTATTGCTTTGTTACAGGGTGAAATTCAGGAGTTTTACGCGCACTTTCATGTCACACGCGACCTGCTGGAGCTGCGTAATTTGGTTCAGGTGGCGGAGCTGATCGTGCGTAGCGCACACTCGCGCCACGAGAGCCGTGGTCTGCACTTCAGCCGCGATTACCCCAATACGATGGCCATAGCCGTGCCCACGATCTTGGTGCCGGACTGAGTTTTGGCTATCGCCGGATAGCGCCGGTGCGTCAATCGTCAGGCAAGACCCGCGCCGAGCTGATGAAGGCGATAGTTCTGCCGACTGGCAGGTTGGCATGCACGCCTTCCGCCATGGGCGGGTTGACGGCAGCATCCGACTTCCAGGTGATGATGAAATTGGCGCCCGAGCCGCCCGAGTCATCGCCACGGGGAACGAACAATTCCAGTGTGCCCAAGGGGCCAATGACCTGGGGTGTGGTGACGTAGTTGCGCAGCTTTTTGCCATCGGTGTCGTAGTACTGCGCCGACAGAACGCGGATGGCGCGGGCCGGGTCGGTATTGCGAATGTTCACCGAAACCGATAGCAGCGTTTTGGCCCTCTCACCTGCATTGGCCGTATCGCCATGCCAGATGTGGGAATAGATGGGCAGGTACAGGGTCTGCCCCGTGGAGCGGCCCGCCGCCGCTTGGGCATGCGCAGATCCGATGGAGAAAGCCACCAGCAGGCAGGTTAGAAATAGCCGCATACCATCCTCCAATGTGTTCAGGCCGCGCCGATGTTGGGCACCAAACCCGCCACTGGCTTGCCCGACTTCAAAGCCGCGGTAAAGGCCAGCATACGGTCAATCGGGCGGCGTGCCAGCAGACCCAGGGCCGGGTCCACGTGGACTGCGTTGGTGCCCGTCTCCAGCACATGGGCCAGCCCGGCCAGCCCGTTCATGGCCATCCAGGGGCAATGCGCGCAGCTCTTGCAGGTAGCGCTGTTGCCGGCGGTGGGGGCTTCATAAAACACCTTGCCCGGGTTCAGCGTGCGCAGCTTGTGCATCATGCCGTTGTCGGTGGCCACAATGAATTCGGGCGCGTCCATGGTGTGCGCCGCGTTCAATATCGCACTGGTGGAGCCCACGGCGTCGGCCAGGGCTATGACATCGGCGGGAGATTCCGGATGCACCAGCACTTTGGCGAGTGGGTGTTCTTTTTTTAACGCTTCCAGCTCAAAGGCCTTGAATTCGTCGTGCACGATGCAGGCGCCGTTCCACATCACCATGTCGGCCCCGGTTTCGCGCTGGATGTAGCCGCCCAGGTGCCGGTCTGGGGCCCACAGAATTTTTTGTCCGGCGTCTTTGAGCGCGCGAACAATGTCCAGCGCGCAACTGCTGGTGACCAGCCAATCGGAGCGTGCCTTCACGGCCGCGCTGGTGTTGGCGTAGACCACCACGGTGCGGTCCGGGTGGGCGTCGCAAAAGGCGCTAAATTCGTCAATCGGGCAGCCCAGGTCCAAAGAACAGGTGGCGTCCAGATCGGGCATCAGCACCGTTTTTTCAGGCGACAAAATTTTGGCGGTTTCGCCCATGAACTTCACACCCGATACCACCAAGGTTTGCGCAGCGTGGTCGCGACCAAAGCGCGCCATCTCTAATGAGTCGCTGACGATGCCGCCGGTTTCTTCGGCCAGGTCTTGCAGATCGGGGTGGACGTAGTAGTGCGACACCATGACCGCGTTCTTCTCGTTCAGCAGGCGGCGAATTTTGTCTTTGAGCGCCGCACGTTCGGTGGGGCTGGGCTCCACCGGCACGCGGGCCCAGGCATGGCGGGTGCTGCATGCACTGGCTACGCCCGCGAGCGTGGTGTCGGGCTGCTCGTAATCCACGTCAATGGTGGCGGCTGTGTTCGTCATGCCGGGGTTCCTGCCAATGTTTCAAAGCGCATGGAGTAGTCGGTGGCCTGCACGTCCTTGGTCAGGGTGCCAATCGAGATGCGGTCTACTCCGGTTTCGGCCAATGCGCGCAAACCGTTGAGGGTGACGCCGCCCGATATTTCCAGAATGGCCGGATTCGCTTTGGCGGCGTTCATGCGCACGGCCTCGTGCAAGTGGGGCACGCTCATGTTGTCCAGCAGCACCATGCGGGCACCGGCATCCAGGGCTTGCGCCAATTGTTCCAGCGTCTCTACTTCAATCTCCACAAAGTCGGCCTCTTTCGCCATCTTTGCGGCCTGTTGCAGCACCTGTGCAATGCCACCGGCGGCGGCGATGTGGTTTTCTTTGATCAGCACGGCATCATACAGGCCTATTCGGTGGTTGGTGCCGCCGCCACAGCGCACGGCGTACTTTTGTGCCAAGCGCAGGCCCGGCAGGGTTTTGCGGGTGTCCACAATGGCCGCGCGCGTGCCGGCCACAACGGCTACGTAGGTGGCGGTTTTGGTGGCCACGGCGCTGAGCAGTTGCAGAAAGTTCAGCGCCGTGCGCTCGGCAGTCAACAGGGCCTGGGCGCGACCCTGCACTTCAAACACCACCTGGTTGGCCTCGCAGCGGCCACCATCTTGCACATGCCAACGGATGTGGGCTTGGGGGTCCAGCGCCAGAATGGCGGCCTGCACCCAGGCCTGGCCGCACACTACGGCGTTTTCGCGTGCCAGAACATGGGCGCTGGCACCCTGGTCGGGGGCAATAAGGCCGGCGGTCAGGTCACCGGTGCCCACGTCCTCAGCCAGGGCTCGGGCCACGTCCGCGTGGGCCAGTTGGGCTATTGCAGCGGGTGAAAAATCAAACGACTTGGTCATGGAGAAAAGGCTCAAAACAGGTGCCGCCGGGTGTCGTGCAGGACGCGGCGCAGTTGGGGGTGGTTATCGATGGTACACATCTGGCCGCCGTGTTTCCGTTTTCAAGCCATAAAACCATGACGAAGACCTGCTGGGCGCGGCCAACAGTGCGGAAAATGAACTGGTGCAGACGGCCTGGCACTCGCGTCGCACCCATAAAAAAGCCCGGAATCGTTTTGCAATTCCGGGCAATAGCCAAAATAATAGCCAGCCCTCGTGGGTGCTGTGTAAGTCGCGCTTGATTCTAGAGCGATTTACCAGAATGCGCACGCGGGCTGGGTTTGGCGGGCTTTTTTAGGCAGCCGCCTTCACTTTCAAACGCCAGGCATGCAGCAGCGGCTCGGTGTAGCCACTGGGCTGCACCAGGCCCTTGAAGACCAGATCACAGGCGGCCTGGTAGGCCATGCTGGTGTCAAAGTTGCCAGCCATGCGCTGGTACAGCGGGTCGCCGCTGTTTTGCTGGTCCACCACCGCCGCCATGCGCTGGAAGGTCGCCTGAATGCGCCCTTCGCTCACCACGCCATGCAAAAGCCAGTTGGCCATGTGCTGGCTGCTGATGCGCAGCGTGGCACGGTCTTCCATCAGGCCGACGTTGTGGATGTCGGGCACCTTGGAGCAGCCCACGCCCTGGTCCACCCAGCGCACCACGTAGCCCAGAATGCCCTGGGCGTTGTTGTCCAGCTCCTGTTGAATCTCGGCATCGCTCCAGTTGGGGGTGGCGGTGACCGGAATTTGCAGCAGGTTGGCCAGGATGCCGTCACGCGCTTTTTCGTAGTTGGTTTTTTCCATCTCCTTTTGCACGTCGCTGACCAGCACCTGGTGGTAGTGCAGGGCGTGCAGGGTGGCGCCGGTGGGGCTGGGCACCCAGGCGGTGTTGGCGCCGGCCTTGGGGTGGCCGATCTTTTGCTTCATCATCTCGGCCATCAGGTCGGGCATGGCCCACATGCCCTTGCCGATTTGCGCCTTGCCGCGCAGGCCGCTGGAGAGGCCCACCAGCACGTTGTTCTTCTCATACGCGGCAATCCAGGCGCTGGTCTTCATGTCGCCCTTGCGGATCATGGGGCCGGCTTGCATGGCGGTGTGCATTTCGTCGCCGGTGCGGTCCAGGAAGCCGGTGTTGATGAAGGCGACGCGGCTGCTGGCGGCGGCAATACAGGCCTTCAGGTTGACCGATGTGCGGCGCTCTTCGTCCATGATGCCCAGCTTGACGGTGCTGTCGGGCAGGCCCAGCATCTTCTCGACGCGGCTGAACAGCTCGGCGGCAAAGGCCACTTCTGCCGGGCCGTGCATCTTGGGTTTGACGATGTAGACCGAGCCTTTGCGCGAGTTGCGGATGGCGTCTTTCTTGGACTTGGCTTCAAGTCATGCAGGGCGATGGTGGTGGTGACCACGGCGTCCATGATGCCTTCGGGGATTTCTTTGGTGCTGCCGTCGGCGGCGGTGTAGGTGATGGCCGGGTTGGTCATCAGGTGGCCGACGTTGCGCACAAACATCAGCGAACGGCCGTGCAGGGTGACTTTGCCTTTTCCATTGGCAGCCGAGTAAACGCGGTCGCCGTTGAGCCCGCGCGTCATCGTCTTGCCACCCTTCTCAAAGCTCTCAGTCAGCGTGCCATTCAAAATGCCCAGCCAGTTGCTGTAGGCCAGCACCTTGTCGTCGGCATCCACCACGGCCACGGAGTCTTCCAGGTCCAGGATGGTGGACAGGGCTGCTTCCACCACCAGGTCGGCAACGCCAGCGGCGTCCGTTTTGCCGATGGGCGTGGCGCGGTTGATGATGATGTCCAGATGCAGGCCGTTGTGCTCCAACAGCACGGACGATGGTGCTTTCGCTTCGCCCTGGAAGCCGATGAACTGGCTGTTGTCTTGCAGCTTGGAGGTGCCGCCGTCTTTCAGCGCCACGACCAACTGGCCGTCTTTGTTGACGCGGTAGCCGGTGGAGCCCACATGCGAGCCTTTTTTGAGCGGAGCGGTGCGGTCCAGCACGTTGCGGGCGTATTCGATGACCTTTTTGCCGCGCTTGGGGTTGTAGCCCACGGTCTTGCCGTTGCGTTGCAGGGTCTTTTCGCAGCCTTTGTCTTCGCTGATCACGTCGGTGCCGTACAGCGCGTCGTACAGGCTGCCCCAGCGGGCGTTGGCGGCGTTCAGGGCGTAGCGGGCGTTCATGATGGGCACCACCAGCTGCGGGCCGGCTTGCTTGGCCAGTTCGGCGTCCACATTTTTGGTGGTGATTTTCAGCTTTTTGGGGCTTGGCACCAGGTAGCCAATTTTTTCCAGAAACGCGCGGTAGGCGTCATATCGGTGGGCTTGGAAGGATCGGTGATGGGACCGGGGTTGGCCTTGTGCCAGGCGTCCAGCTCGGTTTGCAGGCGGTCGCGTTCGGCCAAGAGGGCGATGTTTTTGGGTGCCAGATCGGCCACGATGGCGTCAAAGCCCTTCCAAAACGCCGCAGGCGCTACACCGGTACCGGGCAGAACCTGCGTTTCGATGAAGCGGTGCAAATTGCTGGCAACTTGCAAGCGGTGGGCGGCGGTGCGTTCGATAGTGCGTTCGGTGGTGCTCATGGTGGGGGTTCTTCCGTAAAGTGAACAGGAAACAAAAATAATCGGGCCGGTGCTAGCCGGGTGTCTTGAAAAAATAGTAGGCGGTCAGCGCCGCGCCCACGGCGATGACGACGCGACGCAGCCAGGGGCCTTGCAAGCGGCGCGCCAGGCGCACACCCAGGTAGCCGCCCGCGCTGGCTGCCACCAGCATGATCAAGGTGTGCGGCCAACTGATGGCGCCTGCGGTGATGAAGGTCGCCACCGTGATGCTGTACACCACCGAGGACAACAGGTTCTTCAGGGCGTTGACTTCGTGCAGGTCTTCGTGCCCGGCAATAGACAGGCTGGCCATCATCAAAATGCCCATGCCCGCGCCAAAGAATCCGCCGTACACCGATACCAGACACTGCGCCAGCCAACCCACCACCGAGTTGAATGCCGTGGGGGGCTGTGGCGCGCCGCCGCCGCTTGAGCCAGGCGGCAATCTGCGGGCTGGCAGCAAACAAGCCGGTGGCAAACGCCAGCAACCAGGGAATCAACTGGGCAAACTGCGCGTCGCCCGCAGCCAGCAGCAGCAGGCCACCGGCCATGCCGCCGACCAGTGCCGCCACACTGAGGCCCAGCAAATGGGGGCGCATGCGGACCAACTCCGCACGGTAGCCCCAGGCCGCAGCCAGGCTGCCGGGCCACAGCGCCACCGAATTGCTGGCGTTGGCCACGACCGGCGGCACGCCCGCTGCCAACATGGCAGGGAACGAGAAGAACGAGCCGCCACCGGCGACCGAGTTGCGCCCGGCGGCAAAGCCCCCACAATCGCACGATCGGCTGTCATGCGGGCGGGCTCCCCGTGCATCAGACCCAGGCACCCACAGCCATCGCGCAGCGAGGTGCCGATGTGGGTGGGCTGCGGGCCAATTTCTTCCCACGGTTGCTGGCTGCGGTTGACCCACAGCGTCTGGTAGCCAAACCAGGTGGCGCCCAGTGCGTCCCAGGCATTGCTGCTGACAAACAGCACCTTGGCTGCTGCCAGCCCCAGGGTTTGTTCGCCCAGGGCATAGGCCTCTGGGGCGGTCTTGTACTTGCGCACCGGGTCCACGCTGATGATGTGGTCCACCAGATCGTGCAGGCCGCTGGACTTGAGTGCCAGTGTCAGCATGGCGGTATCGCCATTGCTCAGAATGCCGGTGGGAATGCCCTGACTTTTAAGCGCTTGCAGCACGGCGCGGTTTTCGGGGAAGGCGCTCAGGGACCGGTACTGGTTCATGAGCTGAGAAACTTGCTCATCAAATTCAGCGCTAGCCCTCGTCGAATCTATGGGTGCACTAGCTTTTTAATAGCAAAAACCAGCGCCGCGCGGGTCAGCTCCCAAAACGGCTGGTAGTGCGCGCCGTGGTTGCTGGTGGTCACCAAACGGGTGTATTCGATTTGTTTGTCGCGCCACAGCACGCTCAAAGCCTGGCCGTGGCCGGGAAACAGCTGCTCGGCCAGCAGCGCCACGCTGTACACGTCAAACAGCGTGCCATAGGCGTCAAACAACACAGCCTGTGGCGCGCAGTGGCCTGAAGGCTTGTGGCCTTTGGCGGGGGCGGACGCAGCAGTGGCAGGGGTTTTGGACATGCCTCTACTGTATTGCAACCTTGGCGGCGGATTAATTGGCTATTATTGAGTTTATTTGTGACTTTTATGTGGGTAATCCATGCAGCCAACTGAACCCCAGGTAACCGCCTCCGACGCCAGCCGCCCCCTACCGCTGGCCAACATCCGCGTCGTCGAGTTCACCCACATGGTCATGGGCCCGACCTGCGGCATGGTGCTGGGTGACCTGGGCGCGGACGTCATCAAGGTCGAGCCCTTGACCGGCGACAACACGCGCAAGCTGCTGGGCAGCGGCGCCGGTTTCTACCCGCTGTTCAACCGCAACAAAAAGAGCATTGCGGTGGACATGAAGAGTGCCCAGGGCCGGGAAATGGTGCTCAAGCTGATCGCCACCGCCGACATCGTCAGCGAGAACTTCAAGACGGAGACCATGCAAAAGCTGGGGCTGGACTACGCAACCCTGCGCAAGCTGGACCCGCGCCTGATCTACGTGAGCCACAAGGGCTTTCTGCCCGGCCCCTACGACCACCGCACCGCGCTGGATGAGGTAGTGCAGATGATGGGCGGCCTGGCCTACATGACCGGGCGCCCCGGCGATCCGCTGCGTGCGGGCTCCAGCGTGAACGACATCATGGGCGGCGTCTTTGGCGCGGTGGGCGCCATGGCCGCCTTGATGCAGCGCAGCCAGACCGGACAGGGCCAGGAGGTGCAAAGCGCCTTGTTTGAGAACAACATCTTCCTGGTGGCCCAGCACATGCTGCAGTTCGCGGTGACCGGCAAGGCCGCCGCACCGATGCCAGAGAAGATCTCACCCTGGGGCATTTACGACGTGTTCAAGGTTAAAGATGGGCAGCAGATCTTTCTGGCGGTGGTGGGCGACGGCCAGTGGAAGGTGTTTTGCGACGCCTTTGGCTTTGCCGACCTGCTGGCGGACGAACGGATTGCCAGCAACAACGGCCGGGTGCTGGCCCGTGATTGGCTGATCCCGCTGCTACGCGAGCGCTTGGTGGTCCACAGCGCCGTCGAGCTCTCGGCGTTGTTTGAGCAGCACGGCCTGCCGTTCGCCCCCATCACCGATCCGCAATATCTGTTCGATGATCCGCACCTCAACGCCACCGGCGGCCTGGCGCCCATGGAACTGCCCGATGGCCGCCAAACCAAGGTGCCGCTTCTACCCCTGATGCTGGGCGGCGAGCGCCTGGGCCTACGCCTGACCCGCCCAAGCTGGGCGAGCACACCGACGGCTTGTTGCAAAGCTTGGGCTATAGCGTAGACCAAGTGAATCGGTTGCATGCAGATGGTGTGGTGCTATGAAAAGCGTAGCTTGCCATGCATATTCCACGAGGGCTAAGAGGCTGGATGGTAGTGCGTTTTACGTAGGTAAAGGAGGAGCCCGCGCAGCGGGCGGGGGACACGGAGTAAAACGCACTGCCATCCAGACCCGGACGGACTGACATGGACAAGCTCAAACAGTTAGAAAGCTTCGTCTCCGTTGCCACCCGTGGCAGCCTGACCGCCGCCGCCATTGCCGAGGGCGTGGCGCCGGCCATCATGGGGCGGCGCATCGACGCATTGGAAGAGCGCCTGGGCGTGAAGCTGCTGCTGCGCACCACGCGCCGCATCACACTCACCCACGAGGGCAGCGCTTTCCTGGAGGACTGCCAGCGCATCCTGGCCGACCTGGCCAATGCCGAGGCCAGCGTCAGCGCCGGCGGCGTCAAGGCCAGCGGCCATTTGCGCATCACCGCGCCGGCCGGGTTCGGCCGCCGCCATGTGGCGCCGCTGGTGCCCAAGTTCCACGATCTGCACCCCGAGGTGACGATATCGCTCAACCTGTCGGACCGCATCGTGGACATTGCAGGCGAGGGCTATGACTGTGCCGTGCGGGTGGGCGACATGCCGGACTCGTCCCTGGTCAGCGTGCGCCTGGCGGACAACCGGCGTCTGTGTGTGGCGACACCGGCCTACCTGACACGCTGTGGCACGCCGCAAACCCCGACTGATTTGGTGCGGTTTGACTGCCTGACCTTGTCCAGCGATGCATCCCAGACCCGGGGCTGGGCCTTCCGATCCGCGCCGGGCAGCGGCGCCAAGAATGATGCGGTGAGCTACCTCAAACCCGGTGGCCCATTGGACTGCTCGGACGGGCAGGTCCTGCACGACTGGTGCCTGGCTGGCTGGGGTATCGCCTGGCGCAGCACGTGGGAGGTGGAGGCTGAGATCGCCGCTGGCCACCTGGTGGCGGTGCTGGAGGATTACGCCGCTCCGCCCAACGGCATCTACGCTGTTTTTCCACAACGCAAGCACCTGGCGTTGCGCGTGCGGCTTTGGATCGACTACTTGAAGCACCATTACGGCACCCCGGGTTTTTGGAAGACGCTATGAAACCAGAAGCGCGCTACGTATATTCCACGAGGGCTAGAGCCCTAAATGACTATCAAGCGTTGCCGAATTCCACACCCATCTCGCGGGCGCGCTGGTGGGCTGCGTGCAGGGCCTGGGCAAACAAATCCTTGATGTGACTGTTGTCCATGGAGGTGATGGCCGCATAGGTGGTGCCGCCCTTGGATGTGACGCGCTGGCGAAGGATCTCGGGTGGCTCATGGCTAGCGCGGGCTAGCTCACCAGCGCCGATAAAGGTCGCCACGGCCAACTGGTAGGCCTGTTCACGCGTCAGGCCCATCTCGGCGCCAGCGGCGGTCATGGCCTCCATGAAATAGAACATATAGGCCGGCCCGGAGCCAGATAGGGCGGTAACTGCGTCGAGCAGGCCTTCCTGCTCCAGCCATAGATACTGTCCCATACCCTTGACGATGCGTTCGGCGTGCTGACGGTCTGCGGGCGTGACGGCAGGTCGGGCAAACAGGCCGGTGATGCCCTTGCCAATCAGCGCCGGGGTGTTGGGCATGGTGCGGATGATGCGTTCATTACCCAGCCAAGCAGCAATGCTGTCGCTGGGGATGCCAGCGGCCACGCTCAGATGCAGAGCATTTGCGGTAAAGGCCTGCACGGGCTGGGTAGCCTCTTTGAACGACTGGGGCTTGACCGCCCATATGACAATGGTGGCACGTTCCAGAAAATCCCCGGCTACTGTATTGGCGGCAATGCCAAAATCAGTCTTGAGCCGCTCGCGGGCCTCGGCAAAGGGCTCCACCACGTCGATCTTGTTGATGGAAAGGCCCTGGGCCTGCAGGCCGCTGATCATGGCGCAGGCCATATTGCCGCCGCCAATAAATGCCAGATGTTCGTGCATGGTGTTCTCCGGTGGCTGGGGCGTTCAGGGTGCAAACGCCGTGCAGATGGACATTGTCGCAAAAAATAATTGCGCAAGACAAATAGCTGTGGCATAATTGCAGGCTTCGCTCGAATAGGGCGGAGTTTCTGCCCAAATGGATGCATCGTGAGTGGTTTACGGTGTGGACAGCGGGCCCAAGACTGACTCGGTGTCGGTGGTTGCCAATAAATCGGTGGTCGCTGCTCCTGGTGCAAGTTGGGAATATTGAAATGATCCAGACTGAATCCCGATTAGAAGTCGCTGACAACACCGGCGCGAAGTCCGTCCTGTGCATTAAGGTGCTGGGTGGTTCCAAGCGCCGTTACGCTACTGTTGGCGACATCATTAAAGTTAGCATCAAAGAAGCTGCACCCCGTGGCCGCGTCAAAAAAGGCGAGGTCTATAGCGCGGTTGTGGTTCGTACGGCCAAGGGCATTCGCCGTGGCGACGGTTCTTTGGTGAAATTTGACGGCAACGCAGCAGTGCTGCTCAACGCCAAGTTGGAGCCTATCGGCACCCGCATTTTCGGACCCGTTACGCGTGAACTGCGTACCGAGAAGTTCATGAAGATCGTGTCCCTGGCTCCCGAAGTTTTGTAAGGACACGACATGAACAAGATTCGCAAGGGCGACGAAGTCATCGTCATCGCCGGACGTGACAAAGGCAAGCGCGGGACGGTGTCTCTGCGCAAGGATGACTCCCATTTGGTAGTCGATGGTGTTAACTTGGTGAAGAAGCACACCAAGCCCAACCCCATGAAGGGCGCGGTAGGCGGTATTGTTGAAAAGACAATGCCCATCCACCAATCCAATGTGGCAATTTTCAATGCTGCAACGGGTAAGGCGGACCGTGTTGGTATCAAGGTGCTGGCTGACGGTAAGCGCGCTCGCGTCTACAAGTCCAGCGGCGAAGAAATCAAGGTGGCATAACCATGGCTCGTTTGCAACAACATTTCCGCGAAAAACTGGCGCCCGAGCTGATGGCCAAATTTGGCTACACCTCGCCCATGCAAGTGCCGCGTCTGAGCAAAATCACCCTGAACATGGGTGTGAGCGAAGCCGTTGCCGACAAGAAGGTCATGGATCACGCTGTAAGCGACCTGACCAAGATTGGCGGCCAAAAGCCCGTTGTCACCATGTCGAAGAAGGCCATCGCTGGCTTCAAGATTCGTGAGAACCAGGCTATCGGCTGCATGGTGACCCTGCGCGGCGTGCAGATGTATGAATTCCTGGATCGTTTCGTTACCGTGGCTCTGCCCCGTGTACGTGACTTCCGCGGTATTTCCGGTCGCGCATTTGATGGTCGTGGTAACTACAACATCGGCGTCAAAGAGCAGATCATTTTCCCTGAGATTGAATATGACAAGGTTGACGCCTTGCGCGGCCTCAATATCAGTATCACCACGACGGCCAAGACCGACGAAGAGTGCAAAGCGCTCCTCACCGGCTTCCGTTTCCCGTTCAAGAACTGAGGCGACCTGTGGCTAAAATGGCTTTAATCCAGCGTGAGCTGAAGCGCGATCAGTTGGCTGCTAAGTACGCCAAGAAATACGCGGAATTCAAGGCAATTGCCGGTGACGCCAAGCGCACCGATGAAGAGCGTGCTGCTGCCCGTCTGGGTCTGCAGAAGCTCCCACGCAATGCCAATCCAACCCGTCAACGCAACCGCTGTGCCATCACTGGTCGTCCTCGTGGCACGTTCCAGCACTTTGGCTTGGCGCGTGCCAAGATCCGTGAAATGGCCTTTGCCGGAGAAATCCCCGGCATCGTCAAGGCCAGCTGGTAAGCGACAGGAGAACCAAACATGAGCATGAGTGATCCCATCGCCGACTTGTTGACACGCATTCGCAATGCGCAAATGGTGGCCAAAACTACCGTTTCCGTGCCATCTTCCAAAGTGAAGGTTGCGATTGCCCAAGTGTTGAAAGACGAAGGCTATATCGACAACTTCAAGGTTTCCACAACAGACGGCAAGTCTGAATTGGAAATTGCACTGAAGTATTACGCAGGTCGTCCTGTTATCGAACGCATTGAGCGTGTGAGCCGCCCTGGTCTGCGCGTTTATCGCGGCAGCGATGCCATACCCCAGGTCCAGAACGGCCTCGGTGTTGCCATCGTAACGACCCCCCAGGGCGTCATGACCGACCGCAAGGCTCGCGCTACCGGTGTCGGTGGCGAAGTCCTGTGCTACGTCGCTTAACGCTACATCGAGGAGAAATTAGAAATGTCCCGTGTAGGTAAACTTCCCGTCACTGTGCCCGCTGGTGTGGACGTGTCCATCCAGGGTAGCCAGATCAGCGTCAAAGGTGCAGGCGGTACGCTGCAACTGTCCCTGAACGACTTGGTGACCGTGGCCAACGACGCCGGCAAGCTGAATTTTCAGCCTGCCAATGAATCCCGCGAAGCCAATGCCATGTCCGGCACTATGCGCCAATTGGTGAACAACATGGTGCTTGGTGTGACCAAGGGCTTTGAGAAGAAGCTGAGTTTGGTTGGTGTGGGTTTCAAGGCCCAGGCGACTGGCGCCAAGCTGAATCTGGCTGTGGGTTACTCCCACCCTGTCAACTTTGACATGCCAGCCGGCATCAGCGTGGCTACGCCGACGCCCACCGAAATTTTGATCAAGGGTGCTGACCGCCAACGTGTTGGTCAAATCGCCGCTGAGATCCGTGCTGTTCGTCCTCCCGAGCCTTATAAGGGCAAGGGCATCCGTTATGCGGATGAGAAGATCACGATCAAAGAAACCAAGAAGAAATAAGGAACTGCAACATGTTGACCAAGAAAGAGCAGCGTCTTCGCAGGGCCCGTCAAACCCGTATCCGCATTGCCAATCAGGGCGTTGCGCGTCTGACGGTGAATCGCACCAATTTGCATATCTACGCCAGCGTGATTTCTGGCGACGGCGGCAAGGTGCTGGCTACAGCCTCCACGGTCGAACTCGAAGTTCGCAAGGCCCTGGGTGCGGCGGGCAAGGGTGGCAATGTTGCCGCGGCCCAGGTCATTGGCAAGCGTGTGGCTGAAAAAGCCAAGGCTGCCGGTGTCGAAAAAGTCGCATTTGACCGTGCAGGTTTTGCGTACCACGGCCGCGTCAAAGCGCTGGCTGATGCGGCACGTGAAGCTGGCTTGCAGTTCTAAGCAGATCGGAATACACAATGGCTAAAGTTCAAGCGAAGATGCAGGGTAAGGCTGAAGGGCCTGAAGACGGCCTGCGCGAAAAAATGATTGCGATCAATCGCGTCACCAAAGTGGTTAAAGGCGGCCGTATTCTCGGTTTTGCTGCATTGACCGTGGTGGGTGACGGCGAAGGCCGGGTTGGCATGGGTAAGGGTAAGTCCAAGGAAGTGCCTGCTGCCGTCCAGAAGGCGATGGAGGAAGCCCGTCGCAACATGATCAAAGTGTCGCTCAAAAACGGTTCCATTCACCACCAGGTGAAGGGTCACCATGGTGCTGCTAATGTCATGATGGCACCAGCACCCAAAGGTACCGGCATTATTGCTGGCGGCCCCATGCGCGCTGTTTTTGAAGTGGTTGGCATTACGGACATCGTGGCAAAGAGCCATGGTTCCTCCAACCCTTACAACATGGTTCGTGCCACTTTGGATGCGCTGACAGTTTCGACCACACCTTCGGAAGTTGCTGCCAAGCGCGGCAAGACCGTCGAAGAGATCTTCGTCTGAAAGCGAACTTCAAAATGACTACACAACAAACCGTAAAGATCCAATTGGTGCGTAGCCCGATTGGGACGAAAGAGTCGCACCGCGCTACCGTGCGTGGCTTGGGCTTGCGCAAGATTCGTAGCACCAGTGAACTGGTGGATACACCCGAAGTGCGCGGCATGATTAACAAGATCAGTTATCTGGTCAAGGTGCTTTAAGAGGTTGATGATGGAACTCAATAGCATTAAGCCTGCGGATGGCGCCAAACACGCCAAGCGTCGGGTTGGTCGTGGCATCGGATCCGGTCTGGGTAAGACCGCCGGCCGTGGTCACAAGGGTCAAAAGTCGCGTTCCGGTGGTGGTCCAGCAGTGGGCTTCGAAGGTGGTCAGATGCCCATGCATCGTCGCTTGCCTAAGCGTGGTTTCAAATCGCATCTGTTGCAGTTCAATGCAGAAATCACTTTGACCACCCTGGAAGCACTGGGTCTGGCCGATGTGGATCTGCTGACATTGAAGCAGGAAAAGCTGGTAGGTCAAATGATCAAGGTGGTGAAGGTGATCAACACTGGTGCCTTGACCAAGGCAGTCAAGCTGACCGGTATCGGTGCAACCGCTGGTGCCAAGACTGCTATTGAAGCAGTTGGCGGTAGCGTTGCCTGAGTCAACGAGCTGAAAGAGAAATAAGTGGCAACTTCTGCAGGTCAAATGGCAAAGACGGACAAGTTCGGTGACTTGCGTCGTCGGTTGACGTTTTTGTTGCTCGCGCTGGTAGTGTACCGCGTGGGCGCACACATCCCGGTACCCGGCATTGACCCCAACCAACTGCAGCAGTTGTTCAAAGGCCAGCAGGGTGGCATCCTGAGCTTGTTCAACATGTTCTCCGGTGGTGCGTTGTCACGGTTTACCGTATTCGCACTAGGGATCATGCCGTACATCTCGGCGTCGATCATTATGCAGCTGATGGGGTATGTGCTGCCTACCTTCGAGCAAATGAAGAAGGAAGGCGAAGCGGGACGTCGCAAGATCACACAGTACACCCGTTACGGCACCGTAGGGTTGGCATTGTTTCAGTCATTGGGTATTGCCTTGGCGTTGGAGTCGTCGGCTGGTTTGGTAATTTCTCCAGGGTTCGGTTTTCGTATGACTTCGGTTGTAACGTTGACTGCAGGTACGATGTTTTTGATGTGGCTGGGTGAACAGATCACCGAGCGCGGTTTGGGTAACGGCATCTCGATTCTGATTTTTGGTGGTATTGCAGCCGGATTGCCAAGCGCGATTGGTGGCTTGCTTGAACTGGTGCGAACCGGAGCCATGAATATCATCGTTGCGATGCTGGTGATTGTTCTGGTCGCGCTGGTAACTTATTTTGTGGTGTTTGTTGAGCGTGGCCAGCGCAAGATTTTGGTGAATTACGCCAGGCGCCAGGTCGGGAATAAAGTTTATGGTGGGCAATCATCCCACCTGCCTTTAAAGCTGAACATGGCAGGTGTGATTCCTCCCATCTTCGCCTCCAGCATTATCTTGCTGCCAGCAACGATTGCGAACTGGTTTAGCTCTGGTGATTCGATGCGTTGGTTGAAAGACATCTCCAGCACGTTGAGCCCGGGTCAGCCGATCTATGTGTTGTTGTATGCGAGTGCGATTGTGTTCTTCTGTTTCTTTTACACGGCGTTGGTGTTTAACAGCCGCGAAACAGCAGATAACCTGAAGAAGAGTGGTGCGTTTATTCCAGGAATTCGTCCTGGCGAACAGACCGCAAAATATATTGATAAAATCCTGCTCCGCCTTACGTTGGCTGGCGCGATATACATCACCTTTGTCTGTTTGTTGCCAGAATTTCTAATTCTCAAATACAACGTACCGTTCTATTTTGGTGGCACCTCGTTGCTGATTATCGTGGTGGTAACCATGGATTTCATGGCCCAGGTTCAGAATTATTTGATGTCTCAGCAATACGAATCACTGTTGAAGAAGGCTAATTTCAAATCTTCTTGAGGTGTTGCGGAGTTGAGATGTCAAAAGATGACGTTAGTAACTGTCGAGTTAACGCGCGGTACGACCTGAGTCGTGCGCGAATTGTGTTCAGAGCAAAGTAAATAGCGCATGTTCCGCGCGATTCAAAGTCGGAACGGAGCTAAGTGTTTTAGGAGAGAAATATGAAAGTTTCGGCTTCGGTCAAGAAAATTTGCCGTAACTGCAAAATCATCCGACGCAAGGGCGTTGTGCGCGTGATCTGTACAGATCCACGTCACAAGCAGCGCCAGGGTTAATTGCAAGAGTTTTAGAGGACGAAAATGGCACGTATCGCTGGCATCAATATTCCGCCGCATCAGCATTCCGAAATTGGCCTGACCGCCATCTTTGGTATCGGTCGCACCCGCGCACGCAAAATTTGCGAGGCTTGTGGCATTGCATATTCCAAAAAAGTCAAAGACTTGAACGATGGTGATCTGGAGAAAATCCGGGATCAAATCGCTCAATTCACCATCGAAGGCGATTTGCGTCGCGAGACAACCATGAACATCAAGCGTTTGATGGACATCGGCTGCTATCGCGGTTTCCGCCATCGCCGTGGGTTGCCTATGCGTGGTCAGCGGACTCGCACGAACGCACGTACACGCAAAGGCCCCCGTAAGGCCGCACAGTCTTTGAAGAAATAACAGGGATAAACCATCATGGCAAAAGCTCCCGCCAATAATGCGGCACAACGCGTTCGTAAAAAAGTTCGCAAGAACGTTGCTGATGGAATCGCACACGTGCATGCTTCCTTCAACAACACCATCATCACGATCACCGATCGCCAGGGTAACGCTCTGTCGTGGGCGTCTTCGGGTGGCCAGGGCTTCAAGGGTTCGCGTAAATCGACCCCTTTTGCAGCCCAGGTAGCATCTGAAGTTGCTGGTCGTGCTGCGCTTGACCAAGGCATCAAGAACCTTGATGTTGAAATCAAGGGCCCTGGTCCAGGCCGTGAATCTTCCGTGCGTGCTTTGGCCGCACTGGGCATTCGCATCAACCTGATTGCGGACGTGACTCCGGTTCCTCATAACGGTTGCCGCCCCCAGAAACGCCGCCGTATTTGATTGCTTTGCAATCAGATACCGTCGTATTAATTTTTAACAAGCCCACCGCCACCAGCAGCCGCTGGTGGCTCCCGCGTTTCTGATGCGGTAGATGACATAAAAGGAAGTTCAAGTGGCACGCTATCTAGGCCCCAAGGCCAAACTATCCCGCCGTGAAGGCACTGACCTGTTTCTCAAGAGCGCTCGCCGCGCCATTGGGGATAAGGCCAAATTCGACTCCAAACCCGGTCAACATGGTCGCACTTCCGGTGCCCGTACGTCTGACTACGGTCTCCAACTGCGTGAGAAGCAGAAGGTCAAGCGCATGTACGGCGTGCTGGAGCGTCAGTTCCGGCGCTACTTTGAAGAAGCCGATCGCCGCAAAGGCAATACTGGTGCCAACTTGTTGTTCCTGTTGGAATCCCGCCTGGACAACGTTGTCTACCGCATGGGGTTTGGCTCGACACGCGCGGAAGCCCGTCAAATGGTTTCCCACAAGGCCATTATTGTCAACGGCAGCTCGGTCAATATCCCATCCTACATGGTCAAAACCGGTGATGTGGTTGCCGTGCGGGAAAAGTCCAAGAAGCAAAATCGCGTGGTCGAAGCGCTGCAACTGGCTCAGCAAGTCGGCATGCCTGCCTGGGTTGAAGTGAACCTGGAAAAGGCCGAAGGTACGTTCAAGACCGTGCCTGACCGTGATCAATTTGGCGCCGACATCAATGAGTCGTTGATCGTCGAGTTGTATTCACGCTAATCGCGTTTGAATTTTTGAAATCGTTCCTTGGCTGTGGGGCACTACGGCCAAGGTGCTTCACCAGCCTTACCGATGTAACGAGTCGGGGGTATTGAGAGGAAGTTGCATGCAAAACAGTTTGCTTAAGCCCAAATCCATTAGTGTCGAACAACTCGGGCTCAATCGCGCCAAAGTGGCGCTGGAACCCTTTGAGCGTGGCTATGGCCACACTCTTGGAAACGCCCTGCGCCGCGTATTGTTGTCTTCAATGCCTGGTTTTGCGGCAACTGAAGTGACGATCGCTGGTGTTTTGCACGAGTACTCTTCCATTGATGGCGTTCAGGAAGATGTTGTCAACATTTTGTTGAATCTGAAGGGTGTGGTATTCAAGCTGCACAACCGCGATGAAGTCACGCTGAGCCTGCGTAAGGACGCGGACGGCGTCGTCACCGCTGCCGATATTCAGACGCCACACGATGTGGAAGTCATCAACCCGGAGCATGTCATTGCCAATCTGTCGCATGGCGGCAAGCTGGATATGCAGATCAAGGTTGAAAAAGGCCGCGGCTATGTACCCGGCACCATGCGCCGTCATGCTGATGAGCCCAATAAGTCTATTGGTCGTATCGTTTTGGATGCGTCGTTCTCTCCGGTGAAGCGCGTGAGCTACACGGTTGAGAGCGCCCGTGTTGAGCAGCGTACAGACTTGGACAAGTTGGTGGTCGAAATCGAAACCAACGGAGCCATCACCGCCGAAGATGCCGTGCGGGCCTCCGCCAAGATTTTGGTGGAACAACTAGCGGTGTTTGCCCAACTGGAAGGTAGCGAGCTGGCTGCTTTCAATGCGCCTGCACCACGCGGCAATACGCAATTCGACCCGATCCTGTTGCGTCCCGTGGATGAGTTGGAATTGACCGTTCGCTCCGCCAATTGTCTGAAAGCTGAAAATATCTACTACATCGGTGACCTGATTCAGCGTACCGAAAATGAGCTGCTCAAAACCCCTAACCTGGGTCGAAAGTCGCTCAACGAAATCAAAGAAGTGCTCGCCTCACGTGGCCTGACTTTGGGCATGAAGCTTGAAAGCTGGCCACCAGCAGCACTTGAAAAGCGTTAATTTTTTGAACCCTCAGGGGTTCCGCGCCAACGGCAGTACCTGATACGGCTGCCTGTTTAAAACTCAAAGGAAATCACCATGCGCCACGGACACGGACTACGTAAACTTAATCGCACCACTTCGCACCGACTGGCGATGCTGCGCAACATGATGAACTCTCTCATCGAACATGAAGTCATCAAGACCACCGTACCCAAGGCCAAGGAATTGCGCCGTGTGGTGGAGCCCATGATCACTCTGGCAAAAGAAGCAACCGTTGCCAATCGCCGTTTGGCGTTTGATCGTCTGCGTGACCGCGACAGCGTTACCAAACTGTTCAATGACCTGGGCCCGCGTTTCAAAGCGCGTCCAGGAGGTTACACCCGTATCCTGAAGATGGGCTTCCGTGTTGGTGACAATGCACCCATGGCATTGGTCGAATTGGTCGATCGCCCAGCTGCAACGGATGAAACCACTGACGCAGCAGCCGCAGAATAGAGTATAATCTTGGATTACCGCGCGATGGAGCAGTCTGGTAGCTCGTTGGGCTCATAACCCAAAGGTCGGAGGTTCAAATCCTTCTCGCGCAACCAATCAAATCAACGACTTACGTTGAACAAACGCCCTCTTCAAGAGGGCGTTTTGCATTTTTGACGGGATTTTTGACGAGGTCTGTGCCGTTACAAAAGTTCTGTCAACGCGTTGCGACCATTTCAACAATAGATGGCTTCAACGTAGCAATGTTCAAAGCAGCAGGGAATATGGACTCAGTGACTGCTGTATCAGCCATTGCAGCCGATGGCGGAAATGGCTTGGGTCGCGTATTGCACGAGTGGGGTAGTCCGGCTCAGTTCTTCACCAACTCCACCCGCCGATTCTGTGCGCGGCCAATTGACGTATTGTTGTCGCCCACTTGTTTAGTCGCGCCGAAGCCAAGCGTATTCAAACGTGTAGCCGCCACGCCAGCCGTGACCAGATACGACTTGACTGAGGCAGCACGCTTTTCCGATAGCGTCTGATTGTGTGCGGCCGTCGCAGTGGAATCGGTGTGACCCTCAATGGTGAATTTCCAGTCGGGCTTTTCCTTCGTCAGTTTGACGATGCTATCCAGAGCAGTTTTAGATTCGGGTTTGATCACATCCGAGTCAATGTCAAAGCTAATACCGTAGATTCGCACCCGACCGGTCTCGCCAATGTCTTTCGCCATTTGCGAAGAGGCGGTCTGAACCCCTTTCCAGTGCGGACAACTACCGACGCTGTCGCTGGTTTTTGTTCCGTACCAGAGTTCACCGGGCCCATCGGTCTGACCGTCGTACCACCAGATGCCCAGCACCTCCTTGCCATCGGGCGAAAAGGCGAAGATGGCGGGTCCGCGTCCGGTGGTCTGTGTCCAGGTAAAGCGGGTGACGCGGCCTTCCACGCCGCCGTTTGTCACCAAACCGCCGCCGTGTTCATAGCAACCGAACACTGACGCGCCTTCCTGTTGAAGATGAAAATTGCCGTAATTGGTCGCATAAGTGCCCGACACACTTGCCGCCACCGTTTTGGTTTTTTGCTCGCCAAACGCACGGAAGTCGAAAAGCTCGATGTATTCAGCAGAACCATGGTTGTTCTTGATAGTCAACTTCACCCAGCGCGCTGGCGTGAGTTTGATAACGGAAAATCTCTGCTTATCCTGGCGCGCCTTGAGCGAGACGGTGGCGATGGTCTCGAAGCCAGTAGTGGGGCCCTGGTTTGATACCTGAACCACGATGTCTTTTGCGCTGCGGCTGCCCTCACTGTCTCCGTCCGCGCTGGCATTGTCGAATTCAACGGTCTTGATCACCGATTCTTCGGCCAGTGCAATCAACACTTCCTGCGGCCCGACCGAGCCATTCGGGGTCGCCCAGCCCGTTAGAGCACGTTCATCCAGCAGCCAGAATGCCGACCAGGCTTCGTTGTACTCAGCAGGTTTTTTGAGTATCCATGCGCCATTGGCGTAGGAGGTCACATTGATTTCCGTGAGCGAAGCTACTGCCGGTGCCGGTGCCGGTGGTGCGGCTGCCTGAACGTCGGCTACAAACTGACCCGTGAACAGCATCAAGGCGACAGGCAAGACTTGACGAATCGATAGAAAAAACACTTGGGTACTCCAGGATAGTTTCTAAAACGCCAAAATCAATTCGCAGTCAGACTCAGCGACTGATTGCCTTGCTGCAGCAGCAGTTGAGCATAACTTGTGACGCCTAGTGGCGCAACAACGTTGAAGGAGCAAGCCTATGAAACTTGTTTGACTGCCGTCTCAGAACACTGGCCCTTAGAGGTCTCCCCAATGGTCTCCACAAAAAAACGCAGAAAATGGCACTTTAAACACAGGGGCCCTTGTGAATCAATCCGCACCCCATGCCGAACTTATTGCCGCATTCAGTAGGGCAGAGGCCGATGCCGCTCACAAGTTGGGACTGATCACGGTGGCTGCCAAAAAAGGGCCCAAGGCCATTCAGACGGCCCAAGAAACCGCGGCAAAGGCCGCTAAGCGCAGGGACTCATTTGCAAAAAAGCTAAAGGCCCTGGGCGTGGACGTGCACAAGGCAGACCAGCAACCTTGACGGCACAGCCCTAAGCTGTGCACCCAGCCGGTGCAAGAAAAAACAGGCTCTAGCCCTCGTCGATATTGATCATACCGCTATCTATTTAATAGTTAACAGCGAAAACAGCGCATCCTCCATCACCGCCCCATCAGGCAAATGATCGGCCAAGCCGGCGAACGGCGGCGAGGTGCGCCAGCTTCGCACCGCGTGGCGCGTGTCGTCGCCCAGGTAGCGGGCCGAGAAGACCCGTCTGCGGCTGGCTGGCCCCACGCCGCTGCTGGCGTGCAGGGTGAGCATGTGAAACGCCACGGCATCGCCCGGTTGCATCGCCCAAGCCAGTTGTTCAAACTGCTCGGGGTGCGCGTCAATCTGCGGCAAGTCGGCCAGCGTGCCTTCGGGGAACCACTTGGCTTGCTGGTCGCGAAAGGTGCGCGGCATGTACCAGGTGCCCGCGTGCGATCCGGCCACAAAGCGCAGCGTGCTCTCCAGCGGCACCGGGTCTACCGGAATCCAGAAGCTCACGTTCTGCCGGCCCGCCACGTTGTAGTAGGGCTGGTCCTGGTGCCAGGGCGTCCCTTGCTTGGTGCCGGGCTCTTTGACCAATAAATGGTCGTGGTAGATGCGCACGGTGTCGCTTTGCATCAGCGCTGCGGCCACGCGGGGCAAGGCGCTGTGCTGCATCACGGTGGCGTAATCAGGGTTGTGCTGCCAGATGCAAAAGTCTTCTACAAACTTGCCCGGGTCATCCGGCTGGCTGGCCACCAGCGCCAGCGGGCTCAGGTGGGCCAGGTTGTGCTCTATGCCGCGCGCCAGTGTGGCCACCTCATTGGGAGTGAGCACGCCGCGCAGCACCACGGCGCCCTGGCGCGCATAGTCTTGCACGGTGGCGGGGGGCAAGGTGTAGGGGGTGGTCATGGCTGTGTGCCCTCCGCTGCCGCACCCTGCGCCAGCGCCTGCTGCATGCCGGGGACATAGTCGGTGGTGAGCCACTGCGCTATCACCTCGGGCGTCATGCTCTGGGGGTGGCCCGCCTCCTCGCTGGCGCGGGCTACTTCTTCTGCCCCGGTCAGGGTGCCTACAAACATCTGGAACACGGCCTGCAAGCCGCCCTGCGCCATGGCGGCATCGCCCAGGGTCTTGAGCGCTTCCCAGGCTTGGATTTCGGAGGTGGTGCTGTTGGAGAGATAAGGCGTAGAGGGCATAGTGGGATTGGGTGTAACTGCTATGAGAAGAAGTCTACTGCGGCTGGGCAATGTACACCTGACGCAGGCCGCCTGATACTAGCCACCAGCGTGCGCGACGAGCTGCCGCCCGTGCCCGGCCTGGCCGAGCGCTGGGGCAGTCCCACCCACTACTTGAACGCTGCCTACTCGCCGACAGAGGAAGAGCTGGCCAGCATCGCCCGCAGCGGCACGCAGATAGATGCGGCGTTGATTGCACGCATAGGCGGCGTGGCCGATGTGGTGCTGCAAGACGGCCGCACCCTCCGCATGAACGGCCTGTTTACCCAGCCCAACACTTTGCTAGCCAGCCCCATTGCCGAGCAACTGGGCTGCGCGCTGGAAGACGGCCCCATGGGCCGGTTCATCCAAGTAGACGAAGGCAAGGCGACCAGCGTGCCGAATGTGTTTGCGTGTGGGGATGCGGCGCGGGCGGCGGGGAATGTGACGCTAGCCGTGGCGGATGGGGCGATGGCGGGGTTTGGGGCGCATCGGGGCTCTATCTTTTGAGGGGAGGCTCCCTACAGCTAAAACGGATATGAAATTCGAGAATGTGTCACGAGTCTCCGTAGCCATATTTCGATGACTCTGGATGCATGACCCGCTCAATCCCAGACTCAATCACACCGCGTTGTAGAGCCTTGAAGATTAGTTGAAAGCTTGGGACCTCCAACAAGCGTTTTCCATAGATACGTTTTCTACGGTACTTCCCGACTAGCAAGTCTCGCTCCACTGTGAATGGAAAAGAATGCCGCCGATCAAAACCATGTGAGAGCAAATACTTAGAGCGTGCCTGGACGCAGCGATCAATTGCTGAAACCAACCAGCCATCCAAAGCACGTAGTTGAGGGACGTCATTTAGAAGAGGATAGAAACTCATGACGCCTTTGAAGTGAAGTGACTTTCGCTCTCCCTTAATGTATGCAACCAAATCCCGATGTAAGAGCCCTCCATAGAGGTAACGGCGAATCTGCAGCATTGCAGTCAAAAGCGCCTTGTCTCGATCATTGGCGGGAATAATTAGACCCTTCAAGGGTTTACTCTTTAGCGG
Organism: Candidatus Aalborgicola defluviihabitans; assembly: GCF_016705985.1. NCBI lineage: Bacteria > Pseudomonadati > Pseudomonadota > Betaproteobacteria > Burkholderiales > Comamonadaceae > Allorhodoferax (SeqCode) > Candidatus Aalborgicola defluviihabitans. The sequence goes on along the minus strand of NZ_JADJKN010000002.1, from coordinate 523,362 downwards.
CCGCACTAGATTGGGGATACAGCAAATAGGGAAACTTGCTTGATACGTTCAACAGTCCGATCTCGAACTGACACTGGATCAACCCAATTGCGTATCCCAAAAAGTTAAATGAAGGCTTTGACGATTTCCAGCCAGACCATCTTTAGCCAAAGGCTAATTCCATCTGATTTCTTGAGATTGATCGGCACTTTTGCCTCTCGAGAAAAAGCGTCAACAATATTGAATGACTCACAGATAGCGGAATAGTCTGGGCTCCAGATAACTGTGTCATCGGCATATCTCGCAAACTTCAAACCCACCTTCTCAAGCGATTTGTCCAGTTTCCAGCACACCATGTTCGCAAGAAACAACGATAGTGAGGTGCCTTGCGGAATTCCTCGATCGCGACCTTTCAAGAACGCCTTGATAACTTCCTCGTCTTCAACGCTTACCAAAAATCCATTCTCGTGAAACTGCGCAAATAGGAATGCATGATCAATAGAACCAAAGAAATCGAGAAGTCAAATTCCGCTATGAAGATTCGTGCGTTCTGCGCGAGGTCTACTGCAATATCTTGTATTGCAAAGTGCTCAGTGCGATCATTTCGATATGCATATGAAAAGGAACTGAACCTATGCCGGTTCTTCGCCAGTAGTCGGGAATAGAAGTATGTAGAAACCGCTGCGTCGGGTATCTGAAACACAGTAAGTTCGCGCTCGCCGCCACCAGGCTTTGGTATTTTTTCCGGTGAGGATCATTGGGCATATGAGTGCGAATTGATCTTTCGCGAGATCGACTTTGCAATTGCTGCCGCGTTCCTGCGAACATAAAACGGATTGAACTTCTGATCGAGCTCCCAATACTCGGGGACTTTGACAACCTTTGCTGGCGCACCCGCGATACGTTCGCAACTCCGCAACCAATCAAGATGCAGGTGATTGTGATACGAGTGGTGACGTCCGATCAACTTGTAACACCCACTCAAGATTCGGTCTTTCAGTTCTAGCTCGAGACTCATTAGTAGCCCTTAGAAAACAGAAAGCCCGAGACAAGTCTCGGGCTGACCACGGAACGAACCTAGTAAAAGTAAGTTGCCATTTGGTTGGCGCGGCTGTGACACCACGCCCCCGATGTCGCAGTCAAAGCTGCAAAGAGAGGCGTTCCGTTCTGCCTCTAAGGCAGTGGCTTGAGCATAGCGCAGAAAAATCAAGCTCTTCCAACTTAGTAAAATTTTGTAGCTTTCACGCCAACCGTATACAACCTGCCGGGGGAGGCCCCGAGTAGCTGTGCCACCGTCATCGCCAACAGCAACCGCGTTACGATACAAGTATCACTGGGTAGCAGTCCTCCGACAACTGAAGGCCCGGCTAGGCTCATACCTATTCGCTACTCATCATTTCCTGTCAAAACCCACCAGCATCCCATGTCCATCACCTGCTTCATCCGCTACGAAATCGACCCGTTCCAAAAATCCCAGTTCACCACCTACGCAGAGAACTGGGCCGCATCATCCTCCGCCTGGGCGGGCATTTGCTGGCTACTTTGTGCCGCACGAGGGCAGCAGCTACGAGGCCTGGGGAGGAGGGGAAAGAGGAGCGCAGCTTCCCCCAGCCGGTTCCCGCCAGCTACCTGCAGGCGCCCACGGCTATATTGCTGCGGCATGACCTCCGCCCCTACCCACCCCACGTATGAGCCCAGGCTGGCCAGCGTGGCCGCCGTGATTGCGGACGCCACGCGGACGAGCGCGCGCTGGAGATAACTCCGCTGGGGCGAAAGCACATGGCGGAAATACTGCATTCAGTCAACGGGCTATGAGTCAAATAAGCCTCCAGCCCTCGTAGAATATGCGCAAGCAGCTTCTTATTTGATAGCACACCAGCGCCAGCGCAAAGCCGATGACACAATGGCGCACTGCCTGCCTTCTCTTCACCACCCATGCCTGCGCCTTCCTCTTCGGCCGAGTTTTCCCTCAAGCGTATCGCCGTTCCCGCGTTCGGCCCGTCCTTGCTGTTCGGGGTGGGTGAAGGTGCCATCCTGCCGATCATTCCCCTGATGGCGCGTGACCTGGGCGCGTCCGTTCCGGTGGCCGCGCTGGTCATCGCACTGATCGGCATCGGCTCGTTGCTCAACAACATTCCCGCTTCGGTGATAACGGCGCGCTGGGGGGAGCGCCAGGCCATCGTGGCTGCGGGGCTGTGGAGTGCCATCGGCATGGCACTGTGTGTGCTGACCTCGCATTTGGGCCTGTTCGCCACGGGCTGCCTGATGGTGGGCATGTCGCAGGCGGTTTACAACCTGGCGCGCCAAAGCTACATGACCGAGGCAGTGCCGTTCTTGCACCGCGCGCGAGCGCTGTCGACGCTGGGTGGGGTGATGCGTATCGGCATGTTTATCGGCCCCTTCCTCGGGGCGGCAGCAGTTCATTGGTTCGGGCTGTCGGCGGCCTTCGGGGTTGGCATCGCCGGGGTACTTGCCGCTGCGGCCGTCGGCGCGCGTTTGCCGGATCTGGAGTTACCCCCCATCGTGCCTGGGCAGCAGCCGCCTGCGGCCGCCACCATCGCCTCGACCTTGCGCCACCACAAGCGCGTGTTTCTGACGCTCGGTGTGGGTGTGTTGCTGGTCAGTGCCGTGCGGGCGTCGCGTCAGGTTGTGATCCCGCTGTGGGCGGACCACATTGGGCTGGCACCGGCTGTGGCATCGCTGCTGTATGGTCTGGCGGGTGGGATCGACATGCTGGTGTTCTACCCGGCTGGCAAGGTGATGGACCACAAGGGCCGGCAATGGGTGGCCGTGCCATCGATGCTCATCATGGGTCTGGCGATGTTGTTGATGCCGCTCACCACGGGCTTTACCACATTGCTGCTGGCCTCTCTGGCCATTGGCTTTGGCAACGGTATTGGATCGGGGCTGATCATGACACTGGGCGCCGACCATTCGCCCCGGCATGGGCGTGCGCACTTCCTCGGCGTGTGGCGCTTGATGTCGGACATCGGTGGGTCGTGCGGGCCTGCGCTGCTGTCGTTGCTGGCGGCCAGCCTGTCGCTGGGCGCAGGCATCGCTGCCACCGGGCTCATTGCCTTCGCGGCGGCGGGGGCGCTGGCGTATTGGATTCCCCCACACCGCAAGCCCCCATGAAGTATGCGCAGGCAGCTTCTGTTTTGATAGCAAATACGGGGCACTGTGGATGGCACCCGTTCATAGCTTCACGCCGGGAATTCGTTGAACTTGCGCATGATCTTGTCGAAAACGCCTCTGGGCAAGTAACGGCGCAACATGCTGACTTGGCTGGACTGCTTGCCCGCTGGGTAGCGCAAGTTCGGCTTAGTGGCCGTTGCGGCTCGGACCACGGTGTCGGCGACGACTTGCGGGTCATCCCCGGCTTCTACCCACTTGCGCATCAGGCCTTCGCTGCGCGCGCGGCCGTCTGCATAGGTCGCCATGGGGCTATCAGCGCGCGTCAGGTTTTCTTCAAAGGCGGTGCGTGTCACGCCGGGTTGCACCAACACCACGCGAATGCCAGAACCGCGCACTTCATGGTCGAGCGATTCGGTGTAGCCCTCGATCGCGTGTTTGGTGGACGCATAAAAGGCGTTGAACGGCGAAGGGATCAGGCCCAGGATGGAGCTCATATTGATGATGCGGCCGCCCTTCTGGGCACGCATGATGGGCAGCACCGCGTTGACGACACGCGCCACGCCAAACACGTTCACGTCAAACAGGCGCTGCACCTGGCTGATGGACGACTCCTCGGCACCGCCAAGCAGGCCGACGCCTGCATTGTTGACAACCAGGTCGATGCGGCCCGCCTGCCTGACGACTTCATCCACCAGGCTTTTCACCGACGCCTCGTCCGTCACGTCGCAGACCAGCATGGTGATGCCGGCAGGGCTAGGAACCACCTTGCGGCTGGTGCCAAAGACGCGGTAGCCCGCCTGGGCCAATGCCTGCGCGGTCACGAGACCAATGCCCGACGATGCACCTGTTACGAGTGCGATACCTTTACGTGCGGCGTTCATGTCATTTCCTAAAGTGTTGGCTTTGATTTCGTTAGGCTTGCGGCAGGTAGGACGGGCGCGGGGCCGTCAGCCCTTGCCGGACCTGCTCGGTCAGCGTATCGGCCAGCACTTCATCCGCACCCGCCTCCAGAGCGTCCAGCGCGCGCTGCACGATATCTTCCGCGCTGGTCTTGGGGACTTCAAAGCCACGGGTCAGGTCGGTGTCCACATAGGCCATGTGCAAGCCCAGCACCTGGGTTTTTTGCGCGACCAGCTCGTGGCGCAGTGCATTGGTGAGCGACCACGCGGCCGACTTGCTGGCCGAATAGGCCGCCAGCTCGCCACCGTTGACCCACGACGCAACAGACAACACATTGAGCAGCGCTCCACCACCGTTGGCTTTGAGCACCGGCGCAAAGGCTTTGCTCATGTTCAGCACGCCGAAGAAGTTGGTCTCAAAGATGCGGCGCGACACGGCGTCGCTATCGGGCGCGAGAAAGCCGCCGGGCTGGGCAATGCCGGCGTTGTTGATGACCAGTGTCACGTCGCCGGCTTGCTGGACCGCAGCAGCGATCTCGTCGGGCTTGGTCACGTCCAACTGCAAGGCCTGCACGCCGGGTAGCGTCACCGATGCTGTATTGCGCGTAGCGGCGTAGACCTTGCGGGCGCCACGGGCGAGCAATGCGCGGGCAAACGCCAAGCCGATGCCGCGATTGGCACCGGTCACGAGGACGACAGAATTTTCGATTTTCATGGGTAGCTCCTAGGGTAAAAATAGGTTGGGATGATGGTTGTCATATGAATGGACGTGGCAAAACCCTGGGCCTTGGTAGGGCCCAGTGTTTAGCGAATTTGCACGACGACTTTGCCTTTGGCGCGTCCTTGGGCCAGGTATTCCAGCGCTTCTTTGGCCTGCTCAAAAGGAAACACTTTGTCGATCACGGGCTTAAGCTGCTCTGCCTTGAGCAGGTCTCCGATTTGCTGGAGTTGCGCCCCATCAGACCGTACAAACAGAAAGGAATAGGAGGCATCGCGGCGCTTGGCCATGCGCATGATCTTGCGGCTCATCAAGCTGAAGACGAACTGGAGCACAAAGTTGAGTTTGCGCGCGCGGGCAAACGCGGCATCCAGCGGTCCGATGAGCGAAACAATTTTGCCGCCCGGCTTGAGGATGGCTAAGCTTTTCTCCAACTCATCTCCCTTGAGCGTGCCCAGCACCATGTCGTAGCCGCGCAGCACTTTCTCAAAAGCTTGCTTCTTGTAGTCCACCACCTCGTCTGCGCCCAGGCGACTCACCAGCGCAACATTGCCCGTGCTGGTGGTGGTGCCCACTTTGGCACCGAAGTGCTTGGCCAACTGGATGGCAAACGTGCCGATGCCGCCGGAGCCCGCCGGGATAAACACCTTCTGCCCACGCTTGACCTGGGCACGCTCTTTGAGCGCCTGCCACGCGGTCAACCCAACCATGGGCACCGAGGCAGCTTGCACAAAATCCAGATTGGCCGGCTTGGGCGCGGCAGCATGTTCAGGTACCACCGCAAATTCGGCCAGTGAGCCGGTACCCAGATCAAACAGGCTGGCAAAGACAGCATCACCGGGCTTGAAACGCGTGACGCGGTTGCCGACCTCTTTGACCACGCCCGCCAGGTCACTGCCCATGGTGGCGGGCAGTTGCAGTTTCAGCACCGGTTTGAACACACCGGTGGTGATCATGTTGTCGATGGGGTTGAGGCCCACCGCATGCACTTCAACCAGCATTTCGTCGGGCTGCAACGTGGGGCGGGGCAGGTCGGCAAAGTCGATGTCGGGTGACTTGCCATAGCGTTTAAAGGTCAGGGCTTTCATGGTGGTTCTCGATTCAAATGTGGTCCGTGGCGTAGTCGAAGTTGAGGTGTTGATCGGGTCTGTATTTGGCATGATGATCGTCATATTTATGAGCCAAAAAATGCACCATGCATGGCGATCAAACTTTTGGGGAAGTCAGTTGGTTTAGCGTGGCCGCACACAGTGCATCGGACAACGCGGCGTCGTTCACCGCACGTGCCAGCGTCAACGTGCCCACCATCGTCGCCACGGTTACCAGCGCGCGTTCGTGCGCGCTGGGTTGGCCCCAGTCCGGCATTTGGCGGGCGATGAGGTCGATCATCTCTTTGATGCGCCGCGTGGCCGCACTGCGCACTTCGGGCGATTGGCGGGGCATTTCAGAACCTAGGGCCGAGATGGGGCAGCCTGTTTCGATGGCCGCTAGATGCTCTTTGGAGAGATAAACCTGCACCAACGCCTGCAAAGCTTGCTCCGGCGGCACGGTGGCGGTGATGTTGGCGGCCAATGCATTCGCGTCCGCACCCGCGCGGTCAGCGGCCTCGGCCAGCATGGCTTCGCGGGATTCAAAGTGAGCATAAAAAGCACCATGCGTCAGGCCGGCCTCTTTCATGATGTCGGCAACACCGGTTCCGTTGTACCCACTGCGCCGGATCGCGCGCGCAGCAGCATCCACGATGCGCTCGTGCGAGGCTTCTTTGGTGGCGGTACGGATATTGGCGGATGTTTTTCGCATGACGTGTATCATACTAAATTAAATCCGATCGCGCAAATGCCCATGAAAGAAGCTCCAAGCGCGGTACCTGGGGCTTGCTGGCGTTGGTTAACAACTTACGAAAGAAAAAGCACCAGTAGCCCTCGTGGAATATGCGTGAGAAGCTTCTCTTTTGATAGCAGCCTGCCCTATCTACAACACGCGTCAGGGTGCCGCCAATGTGGCGCAGTCGATGACGAATCGGTACTTCACATCACCCTTGAGCATGCGCTCGTACGCTTCATTGACCTCGTCGGCCCGGATCATCTCAATATCGGACACGATGCCGTGCTCGGCACAAAAATCCAGCATCTCCTGCGTTTCAGGAATACCGCCAATCATCGAACCCGCCAGGCTGCGGCGTTTCATGATCAGGTTGAACACGTTGGGCGATGGGTGCGGCGTGGCCGGTGCACCGACCAGCGTCATCGTGCCGTCGCGCTTGAGCAAGGCCAGAAACGCATCCAGATCATGCGGTGCCGCGACCGTGTTGAGAATGAAGTCAAAGCTCTTGGTGTGCGCGGACATTTCATCGGCATTGCGCGAGACAACGACCTCATCCGCACCCAGGGCGATGGCGGCTGCGCGCTTGGATTCCGACGTGGTGAACGCCACCACGTGGGCGCCCATTGCGTGCGCCAGCTTGATGCCCATGTGGCCCAGGCCACCGATGCCAACCACGCCTACTTTATGGCCGGGCCCCACCTTCCAATGCCGCAGTGGCGAGTACGTGGTGATGCCCGCGCACAGCAAGGGCGCGACGGCAGCCAGCTGGGCTTCTGGATGGCGAATGTGCAGCACATAGCGCTCGTGCACCACGATTTGTTGCGAGTAGCCGCCCAGCGTGTGGCCGGGCGCGTCAGGTGTGGGGCCGTTGTAGGTGCCGACCATATGGTCGCAGTAGTTTTCCAAACCATCGTCGCAATCGGCGCAGTGCTTGCAGCTGTCAACGATGCAGCCAACGCCCACCAGATCGCCGACTTTGACACCCGACACGTGGGCACCCAGGGCCGACACGCGCCCCACAATTTCATGCCCTGGAACGCAGGGGTAGCGCGTGCCCGCCCACTCTGCGCGTACTTGGTGGAGGTCGGAATGGCAGACACCGCAGTAGGCAATGTCGATTTGCACGTCATGCGCGCCCGGCGCACGCCGGGTGATGTCCATGGATTCGAGGGGGCTGTCACTTGCGTGGGCGCCGAAGGCTTTGATGTTCATGGGGTGTACTCCTGTATCAATTGAGAAAACTAATCTTTGGAAAAAATGACGCGCACGCCGCGCTGACCCAAAGCCTGCTCCAAACCTGTGGGGTCGTCCACGCGGCCAAGACGGGTGTACGAATAGGACGAGTCAAACGTCATATAAAAAAGCACCAAGGTTCTGGCACCGTACAGCATGAGGTCTCCATTGCGGATCGTACCCGGACGGCTGGGGTTCTGAGGCAGCGCGGTCGGTAGGTCGAACATCTTTTCGTTGCCGTTGAGTTCCTCCATGTCCAGCGTCATCGGCAACTGCGCAGCGAACGCACGGGCAGCAGGGTTGTCCGCCAGGCTGATGGCGAATCGGCGTTCGGCAATGCTTATCCACATGGTTGATTCCTTGGTATTCGGGTTCGCCGGTTGGGCAGCTTGGGAGCCGCCAAGCACCAATATGCCGAGCATAAGGCCCATGGCATGGGCGCAGAATTTTCGGGTATTGAGTTTGTAGATAGGAGTAGCCGTCATATGGATATTTCCTTGCTGTCCACGTGGCTCAGGCCGCCGCAATGCGCTGCGAGCGCGTAGTCAAAAAGCTGAGAAACGCAGCAAGAAGCAAGATAGATGCGCTCGCGAAAAACGTACTGCGGTATCCGCTGGTGTCAAACAACAAGCCCCCCATAGTAGAGCCCAACGCAATGGCGAGCTGAACCACCGCCACCATCAGCCCACCACCGGCCTCTGCATCAGCGGGCAGCGTTTTAGCCAGCCACGACCACCAGCCCACCGGCGCGGCGGTGGCAACCAGTCCCCACACGCCCAGCAGAATGGCAACTGCGGCCAAGTCGTCGCCAAAGAAAGTGAGCGCCAGCGCAATCACGGCCATCAAGATCGGAATGCCGACCATGGTGCGGCTAAAGTTCCACTTTAGAAACGTGCCAATGGCCGAGGTGCCCATGAACCCTGCGACACCAACGGTCAGCAGAACGAGCGACAGCGTCGATACGTCCACGTGGGTTACCGTTTCAAGAAATGGACGCAGATAAGTGAACAGCGCAAACTGCCCCATGAAGAATGCACTCACCGCCAGCATGCCCATAAGGACCGCTGGGTTTTTGAGCAGCTTGAGCGCGTTGCCGGAGCTTGCCGGGCGAGGCTGCGCCGGCATGGACGGTAGGCTGACCCACTGCCAGACGAAAGCAATGGCCGCCACCGGCAACAAGCAAAAGAACGCACCACGCCAACCGATGATGGAACCCAGGTAGCTACCCAACGGAGCGGCAATCACGGTTGCCAGCGCGTTGCCACCGTTGAAAACGGCCAGGGCTCGGGGTAGCTGTTGGGGCGGCACAAGGCGCATGGCCGTGGCTGCCGACAAAGACCAAAATCCGCCCACCACCACACCGATCAGCGCGCGCCCAGCCATGTACGTCAGATAGTTGGGGGCCAGCGCGACCACGACACCAGACACGGCCATCAACGCCGTCAAGCCCAATAACAAAAGCTTGCGGTTCATGCTGCCGGCGATACGTGAGATCGACAGACTGGTCAGCACTGCGAATGCGCCGGATATGGCGATGCCCTGCCCGGCGAGGCCTTCGCTGACCCCCAAATCGTTGGCCATAGGCGTCAGCAGGCTCACCGGCATGAACTCCGAGGCAATCAACGCGAAGACACACAGCGTCATCGCGAAGACGCCGCCCCATAGCGCCGCTGGTGCCTCGGCTGCGCCTTGCTTGGCGGCGTTGTTGAAGGAGGTGTTTGTTGTGGATGCCGTCATGCAATACGCGTTTGGAATGGAGTCTGGCGGGTCATAGGTCAATTTCCATTCATTCTGTGCAACAGACTGAATTTTCGTGGCCAGGCTTTGTTTTGACTAGCTAATGAATGCTTAATGACCATATAAGTCTTGCTAATCAATATCCATGGGAAACTACAGTATGGTCAGACGCAACCTCAACGATCTTTTGTCCTTTGTGACGGTGGCCCGGGAAGGCAGCTTTACCCGCGCCGCTGCGCTGCTGGGCGTAAGCCAGTCGGCGCTCAGCCAAGCCATCAGTGGTCTGGAAGCCAGACTCGAAATCCGTCTACTCACACGCACCACGCGCAGCGTGTCGCCAACGGCAGCTGGCGAGCAGCTATTGCAAGCCATCGGCCATCGCTTCGATGAAATCGAAACCGAGTTGGACGCTTTAACCGAGCTGCGGGACAAACCCGCTGGCACCGTGCGCATCACTTGCGGCGACCACATCGCGCGAGCGACGTTGTTGCCAAAGATCGCGCCGTTGCTAGCCGAGTTTCCCGACATCAAGGTCGAGTTCGATATCAGCTACGGCTTCAGGGACATCGTGGCAGATCGCTTTGACGCGGGCGTGCGCATGGGCGACACCATCGACAAAGACATGATTGCGGTGCCTATCGGCCCGAAGCTGCGCATGGCCGCCGTCGCGTCGCCCGCCTACTTTGCCAAGCATCCTGCGCCTAAAACGCCACGGGATCTGGTGGCCCATAGCTGTATCAACATGCGCTTTCCAACGCATGGCGGGCTGTATGTCTGGGAGTTTGAGCGCAAAGGTGTGCCGTTGAACGTGCGCGTCGACGGGCAGGTTGTATTCAACAGCACGCCCCATATCGTGCTCGCCGCACTCGAAGGACTGGGCGTTGCATTTCTGCCAGAAGAGGAGTTCGCGCCACACATCGAGCATGGGCAATTGCTGCGCGTACTGCAGGACTGGTGTACACCATTTGACGGCTACTACCTTTACTACCCGAGCCGTCGACAACCCACTCCGGCGTTTTCGCGGGTGGTCGATGCGCTACGTTTTAGCGAGCCAAAGCGCCGATAAAACGGTTCTTGCCGCAAACGCCGCCGTCGTGTTGCTTTCGGTCAGCGGTTGACGTCCACCACGATGCGGCCTTTGACTTCACCGTTCATTAGCTTGACGGCAAACGGCACCACCTCGCTCAGGCCAATCTCTTGACTGATCGCACCCAACTTCGCAATGTCGAGGTCGGCCCCCAAACGCCGCCATGCTTCCAGCCGGTCGGGCGTGGGGCACATCACGCTGTCAATACCCACCAGAGTGACGCCGCGCAGGATAAACGGTGCCACCGACGCCGGAAAATCCATGCCACCGGCCAGGCCACATGCGGTGACCACACCACGGTATTTGGTGGTGGCGCAAATGTTGGCCAAAGTGTGGCTGCCCACCACATCGACCGCACCCGCCCAGCGCTCTTTGCCCAAGGGCTTGCCCGGCGACGCAAATTGCGCGCGTTCCAGCACGTCAGTGGCGCCCAGCCCTTTCAGATAGTTAGCCTCTTCGTGTCGGCCGCTAACCGCGACCACGGTGTAGCCCAGTTTGGCGAGGATGGCTATGGCCACGCTGCCCACGCCGCCCGCAGCACCGGTCACCACAATTTCTCCATCCGATGGCTTCACGCCATGGCGCTCTAGTGCCAGCACGCAGAGCATGGCGGTGTAGCCTGCCGTGCCGATCGACATGGCCTGCTGCGGCGTAAAACTCGCTGGCAGGGGCACCAGCCATTTCCCCTGGAGCCTGGCCTTTTGTGCCAAGCCACCCCAATGGCCTTCGCCCACACCCCAGCCGTTCAGCAAGACTGCGTCACCGCGCTTGTAGTCGGGGTGCGCAGAGTCTTCAACGATGCCAGCCAAGTCAATGCCAGGGACCATGGGAAATTTGCGCACCACGGGGCCCTTGCCGGTGATGGCCAGACCATCTTTATAGTTGAGCGTGGAGTGGCTCACGCGCACGGTCACATCGCCATCGGGCAGCTGTGATTCGTCGATGTCTTGCACACCGGCGCGGTAACCGGCGTCATCTTTCTCAATCAAAATTCCTTTGAACATCTTGCGCTCCTTGTTGATGTAGACCGATGGTCTAGTTGCGTTAAAAAATCAGTGGGGCGTTAGCCCTGCAAAAAATCCACGTCCGAAGATTTCCAGCGGCGACGCGCTTTGCTCCAGCTTGGCCCTGAGCACGGCGCCCTCCCAGCCAATCCAGAAGAAGCTGGCGACTTGTTCGCAATCGACTTGCTTGGACACCTCGCCGCTGGCTTGCGCCGCACACAAGCAGACTGCGAATCGCGATTCCCAATCGGTGAAGACAGCCCGCAGTTGGCTGCGAAAACTCTCCGGGAGCGCGCCCATTTCCTGGCCCAGGTTGCCAATCAGGCAGCCGCGCTGAAAGGCATGGCGGGCCATGCCCGCCTGCGCATCCGCAACAAAGGCATGCAAGCGGGCCATGGGCGTCAGGTTTTCGTTCAAAAGATGGCGGTCTATCTTGCGTGCGAAGTAGTCCGCGTACTGCGTAATGAGTGCTGAGCCGAACGCTTCTTTGCTGTCGAAGTAGTGATAGAACGAGCCCTTGGGAACCCCCACGCGGCGCAGGACTTCGTCGATGCCCGTGGCCGAAAAGCCTTTTTCGGTCAGCACCTCCAACCCTGCGCGTAGTAGCACACCACGGGTGTCGGCCAAGTGCTCACGCGCTTTGGGCGGCCGGCCGCGTCGGCGCGTAGGGGTGGCAGGGGTTTCCATTCGGCCGATATTAGACCGATCGTCTAGTTAAATCAAGTCAATTGTCGCAAGCACCTGGTGGGTTTGTTGTCTTTGGTCAAACGCTTCTGAACAAAATTGGCCTCTAGCCCTCGTGAAATATACACATGCAACTTCTATTTTTATAGCAGTCGTCACTATTTAGCTGCGCTTCCTTTTAGCAAGACGCACATGCGTGACGGTCTCAGACCCAACCGTTTCCACGCAGTCGTAGTCGCGCGCGAGGTTGTCCGTCCCATCAAACAAGCGCTCGCCAGACCCTAGCAATTTGTTGGTCATGACCAGGTGCAGTTCGTCGATCAGCCCTGCCTTGAGATATTGGCGCACCAGCGTGGCGCCGCCGCCCAAGCGCACGTCTTTACCCTCTGCAGCGGCAAACGCCTGCTGCAAGGCAGATTCGATGCCATCGGTCACAAAGTGAAAGGTGGTGCCGCCTTCCATGGGCAAGGGCGCGCGGGCGTGGTGGGTCACGACAAAAACCGGCGAATGGTAGGGCGGATTGGGGCCCCACCAACCTTTCCACTCCTCGTCAGGCCAAGGCCCGCGCACGGGGCCAAACATATTGCGGCCCAGAATATTGGCGCCAATGTTGTCAAAGCCTTTGGCCAGAAAACTGTCGTCGATACCGGTGCTGCCGCCCTCCTGCCCAAACATGGTTTTCATGGTGCGGGTCTGAAACGCCCACTCCATGATCACCAGCCCGCCGTTGCCAAACGGGCTTTCCAAACTTTGCCCCGAGGCAGAGCTAAAGCCGTCCAGCGACAAGGCAAATCCGCGCACCACCAGCTTTTGTTTTTTTGTTGACTCCGCCATGGTCAGATGCCCCGCTGAATCATGGCCACCAGTTGGTCCAGCGCCGCGCCCCAACCGGCTTCAAAGCCCATGGCGGCGTGCTTTTGGCAACCGGCTTCGTCGGCATGAATGACGGTAGCGGTGTAGCGGGTGCCGCCATCAGCGTCGGCCAGTTCAACCATGGCGGTGAACATGAACTCGGTGTTGGCATCACCGCACGTAGCCGTGGGATTGGCGGGCCGGAAACCGGGCAGCAGCGCATTGGTCCACACCAGCTTTTCCTGCGGCACCACTTCCAGGTAACAACCAGCATTGGGAAACTCAGCGCCTTCGGGCGACTGCATGGTGGTGCGAAACAGACCACCGGGGCGCAAGTCTATTTCGCAGTCAATCGTCTTCCAGGGCATGGGGCAAAACCAGGGCATGAGCAACGCAGGTTCGGTCCAGGCGCGCCACACCTGCGCTCTGGGCACATTGATGATGCGGGTAAAGCTGAGGTCTAGGTTTGCGTTGGGCTGGTAGGTTGGTTGCATGTTGTGTCTCCGGTTGTAGGCGTTGGGTTTGGTGGGTGTTGCGATAACCCTGAATGAACCAATTGGTTGAATATAAGAGCAGCCGAGATTTGGTGGGCGCAGTGCCCGCTCGGCAAGCTGCCAACGGGGCACTGACATGGCACGGCGCCTGCGCGCCAGGCAGTCCGTTAGACTGCGGCAAAGGAGTAATCACTATGGCAGGCGTTTTTGGTAAAGATCCCAACATGAACAAGGCCGGCGGCCACAAAGAGCTGGATCGCGTCATGGGCGAGCGCATACGCAAAAAGGCGGAATTGGCAGCCAAGTTTCTTCAAAAGAAGCCGATAGCGAGCAGCAAAAAGACGGAGCCATCGCAGAAGAAGTGAGCCCTGCAACACCCAAACCACAGCCACGCGGCTGGAGCTCGGCCTGACGGTGGTGGCCATAAAGTCCCGACACTCTTTGCCAGAATAGGCCCGAACAGGCTGGAATTAGGCGGATTCTGGCTACACTTCTCCAATGCATTGCGAACTGCAGGTACGTTCAGTCTCCTGTACCCGCCTCTCCAGCGTCGCAGGCCCGATTCGCGGCCTGACGAGCGGTAGGCGCGCTGTGGCGTGCACGCCCTGGTTGCATAAGCCGGTCGCACATCCCTCGGCCCGGCGATAACTCCCTCTCTATTTAGCGCAACACCATCTATCGCCGGGCTTTTGCTCAAGCGCGAATGCGGCCGCCCCCGGTGTAGGGCAAGTACCGCTGCCGATGGAGAATCGTCATGTCCCCAACCACCATGGACTTCACGACAAAATTCGTGCGCTCGAAAAATCCGTGCGCGCAGGGCTATCGCTGGTTTGTGCGCAACCACCAGGAAGGTGGCGACTATCAGCAGGTACTTGACGCGCTGGTGGAAGCCGGGCGCATCGATGACGCCTGTTGGCTGCTAAACCAGTTCGGCCCTACCGACGCGGTGTTGAAGCTCGACGCTGTCGAGGCCGAGGCGTTGGTGTTTGCGGGGTCGATTGAGGTGAGGGGTGGCATCGAGGTCAATTCCCTTGTCCGCGCCGGTCGCTCCATCCGCGCTGGCGGCGGCATTCGCGCTGGCCGCACCATCATCGCGGGGGAGGACATCCAGGCAGGCGCGGCTATCCGCAGCGGTGACACGCTGGAAAGCGGTGGCGACATCCTCTGTGAAATGAGCATCGAAACCCTGGGGGCGATTCGCTGCGGCGGCGGGCTGCGCGCGTTGTGGGACGTTACCTGCGGCGGCAAGTTCGACGCCGTGGACAAAGTGCTGGTCGGGCAGGACCTGGTGGTGGAGGGAGCGATTGCCTGCGGTAAGGACTTGCACGTTCGCGGCGCCATCACCGGTTCGGACAGCATCCACGCTAGGCAGGGAATTCTCTGTGGCGCATCGCTGCGCTGCGCACTGCACCTGGAAGCCGGCTTGGGCATCAAGGCAACCGATTCGATCATCGCCGGTGGCTCGATTCGCGCCGGCGAAAGCCTGAGTGCGGGGCACGAATTGCGTGCCGGACCGGGCTACGGCGTGTTTGCCGGCCTGTGCGTGCAGCATGAGGCCTGGGAGGCCAGCGCCATGGTGTCCGCTAGCGTCAGGCCCGAACGGTTGATGAGCGGGTGTTGGGCCGGCGCCTGCCTGGTGTGACTGTGCTCAACGCACGCAGCTACATATGGCTTTTCCATCAACGCCTGCGGTGGACTGATAGTTGACTAAAGCTTTGCCCGTTAGATCTGCTGCAAATGAGGCGTCCTTACTTCGTGCGGTTGATTGGCCAGGGTTTTTGCGGCGCTGTAAAAGGCTGTTCAGTCGCCGCTACTGCTGACAAACAGCGTCTCAAACGCATCGACCCAGTCAACGTAGGCCGCCAGCGCGGCAAAGGATGCGTTGTTGGCTCCAGCTACGTTTGTCGCGTAGATCGCTTGCAACTTTCAGCGTGTTGCGAAAATCCAGCCGCCGGGTGCTAAAGCGGGTGGGGCAACGACGTTCCACACTACGGGACGGCGTTGCAAGTCGGCATAGCCCGTGTAGCTGGCGTTGTCGGGGCTTTTGAGTGTGTCCACCGCGCAGCCCACATGATGTCGACGTGCCCCTTGGCCGCCTGCAACAGGCAAGACATGTCGGTGCAGCCCGAGGCCAAGCTTGCGAGCGCTAGTAGAAGCGTAACTCGAAAAGTGGGGCGAAAGTGCATGCGGCTTTCTGGTTGTTTGGCTTTAGATTGACCGTGGGCTCATTGCCATTAATTGGAGCTCTGCAATGCATCAAACTTGCGCCGAATAACGCCGTGGCGTACGCGGCTATTAACCCCTGCCCGGATTTGGCACGACGGATTTCCCCTCAGCCGCGTCGCTTTTCTTCGCAGTTGAAATAATGTCGACGATCTTGGAAGCGTTAGGCGCTGCCTTCAAACACGAGCGCGGCTGCAGCCAGATCTTCCAGTGCAGTGCCAACCGACTTGAAAACGGTGCGCTGGTCTTCCGATTGCCGCCCAGAAACCTTTCCGCGGCATAGGTTTTCCAAGGTACCGCACACGTCGTCTGCCAAGAAGACGCCGCGCGACATTGGGCCAAGCAGGTCCCCACTCTTTTGTAACGCTTCGGTAGTGTCCACAAAGAGACTGGCACCAGCGAAACAAGCATCGTCAGCCTCGCGCATGGTGGGCGTAAAACTGCCGATCAAGTCAAGATGGTTGCCTGGACTGAGCCATGCCCCTTCGATGACCGGATTGGTCGCCAGCGTGGCACAACTGACGATGTCGGCCCGCGCTGCGGATCTTGAAAGTTCGATCGCAACGCTGGCCGCGATGCCGTCAGCTTTCAATTCATTCACCAGCAGTTGTGCTTGCGAGGCCTTGCGGGCCCAAACCTGAACCTCTTCAATCGGCAATACCTGGCGATAGGCCTCTGGGATGAGACTGGCAACACGCCCTGCACCGACTACCAGCAGGCGTCTTGCATTCGGGCGTGCCAACATCGAGGCGGCCAACGCTGAGGCTGCTGCCGTGCGGCGCGCCGTAATCTCATTGCCATCAATGTGCGCCAACGGCTCTCCAGTGCGTGCGTCGTAAAGCACATAGGTAGCAAACAACCCCGGTAGACCTCGCGCTGAGTTGCCCGGAAATATGTTGACCGTTTTGATCCCAAGGTACCGATCCGCACGCCAAGCCGGCATGATCAGGACGGTTCCCTGGCTACCGTCGGAGGCTTTCAGTGTGTGCGTGTGCCGAAGTGGCACCTCGCAGCCCTCAACGAACATGCGCCGCAACGCCTCGATCAGACGGTCAAAGGGCAATGCGGTGCGCGTTTCGGTTGCGTTGAGAATCTTCATGAATGGAAGTGACTCTGGAGGGAAATAGGAGCCGTTTGACGGATTTGATAATGTGTACACCTCATGGTTCGACCCCATTGAGTACCTGCGCAAAACGATTGCCTGTCATGCTCAAGCGTTGAGTGACATGTGTCCGGGATAGTTCGGCATAGTCTAATCTCACCCTTTGAGACGGGTGATCCGTGCGCGAAGCGATCTGGCGTCTGCGCATCTCCAGAAAAACAGCCAAGCGCTCTGCCGCTCAAACCCCACCTTTGTCCATCGCGCCTTTCTGTGGCGGCGAACGAATACCCGAGAAGGTCATGAGACATTGGTTGGGTGTCTTCACATAGGAAGAAGGCTTACCGGAATGTTGACCTTCACGCGTGAGAGGTCTATAGGGTCCTGTCAGACTTGCCGAATAGAAGCAAGTGTCGCTGCGGCCACCGGTTCCAAGGGGGTCCCGTATAAATTATCAAAGAAATTCACTGTGAAAAGAAGAACCTTGATTCAGCAGATCAGCCTACTGACTGCTGCGTTTGCCTCGATATCACGCGCAGCCAGCGCAGCACCCTTTCCGATCAAGAAGACGCAGGAGCAGTGGCGTGAGCTTGTCTCGCCCGCAGCCTTTCAGGTATTGTTTGAAGAGAGCACAGAACCCGCAGGCAGCAGCCCGCTGAACGCGGAAAAACGTGCTGGCACGTTTGTGTGCACCGCGTGCTCTTTGCCCCTGTTCAGTTCGGCTCACAAATATGAAAGCGGCACAGGCTGGCCCAGCTTCTGGAAGCCGCTAGAGGCAGCCGTGGGCACTAAGACTGATTTCAAGCTGATTTTCCCGCGAACGGAATACCACTGCGCGCGCTGTGGCGGCCACCAGGGCCACCTATTCAGTGATGGCCCCAAGCCAACCGGCAAGCGCTATTGCAACAACGGCGTTGCGCTGGCGTTTGTGTCTGAGGGACAGGCCCTGCCGGCTCTGCGAAGCTAACTATTGAAGGTTCGATATGAAAAAAATGTTTTTTGCGTTCGGTTTGACAGCGCTCACAGCGGCCGCGCAAGCCGCCACCGCCACGGCTGTTTTTGCAGGAGGCTGCTTCTGGTGCACCGAGTCTGACTTTGAAAAACTCCCGGGTGTTATAGCGGCCGAGTCGGGCTATACCGGCGGCAAAGTGGTCAACCCCAGCTATGAGAGCGTGAGTGCGGGTGCCACGGGTCACACCGAGGCGGTTCGCGTGACTTACGACCCCGACAAAGTTACCTACACCCAGTTGGTCGAATACTTCTGGCGCACCATCGACCCCACCGAAAAAGACCGCCAGTTTTGTGATGTGGGCAACCAATATCGTTCTGGCATTTACTGGGGCTCAGAGGCCGAGCGAATCGTGGCTGAAGCCAGCAAAGTTGCGCTGCTCAAATCGGGGCAGTTCAAAGACATTTACACCGAGGTGAAACGCGCCGACCCGTTCTATCTGGCCGAGGATTACCACCAGGACTACTACAAAAAGAACCCGGTTCGCTACAAGTACTACCGCCTCAGTTGTGGGCGTGATGCGCAACTCAAGCGCATTTGGCAGGCAGCAGCCAAGTGATTTTTAGGGGAACAGACTGCACATCGCTTGGCGGGGCACCATGACCACCGGGCACCCGGTAGCATTGAAGACCCCACGGAGGTGGGGTCACGAAGTATGTGGTCCAGCTCAATGGTGGGGCGTCCACCTTGGTCAGTGGCCATGGTCAGTGTTTTTGTTGTAATGAGCGATAGCACTAGTCCAAATGGCATCCGTGAAATCGGAGTAATTAGTAACCTCCATGTTAGGTTTTGCCGCTCATAAGCCATAGGTCCGCAGTCCGATGACGTGAATTGGCCGTTTTCTCGCATCCATTCAGCCACCGTTCACCCATCCAGCAGCAAGATACGCCCATACCAACCCAAAGGGGCATTCCATGAAACGTCTTGCTATCGCTCTTGCTTGCACTGTTGGCACTTTTGCTGTGCAAGCCGATATTTTTTATGACAACGCCCGCGTACGTAGTGCCGAGCCGCAGTATGAAAATATCACCGTACCGCGCGACGAGTGCCGCAACGAATGGGTGACTGATTCTCAACGTGTCAGCAGTGGTACGCCCAACTATGGTGGCGTGGTGCTGGGCGCGTTGGCCGGTGGTGTGGTGGGTAACCAGGTGGGTAGGGGAAATGGAGGCCGGGAGGCAGCCACGGCCCTCGGCGCACTGGTTGGGGCCTTGGCGGGCGACCGCATTGCCGGCCGCAACAACCGTTACGAACAGGTGCAGGAAGCACCGCGCCAAGTCACCCGCTGCCAAACGGTAAACGACGTGCAGGCGCGCCTAACTGGTTACCGCGTGGCTTACGACTACCGTGGTCAGACATACACAACCTTAATGCGCGAAGACCCGGGCCCTAACCTGCAAGTGCGTGTGTCGGTAGACCCCGTTGGCCCCGCCATGTACTAATCCGATTTCCTAGTAGTACGATAGCGTCCATGCTCACACGTCTTGCCTGCTCGCTGCTCGTAGCCCTCATGCTGGCCTGCACGCCCGCCTGGGCGGATGTGAGCCGCGACGAAGCGGTTGTAGCGGCCTTGCAGGTGGTGAGTGGAAGGGTGCTGTCGGTGGACAAGGCTCAGATGGGAAAACGGGTAGCGTGGCGCGTCAAGCTGGTTACAGCCGGTGGCGACGTGCGGGTAGTAATGATCGACGCCGCCACGGGTCGGTCGCTGTAGCTTAAATGCGCCTGCTGCTGATTGAAGACGATGCGCCGCTGCGGCTCTCGCTTGCATTGCGGCTGGAGGCTGATGGCTACCGGGTGGACCAAGCCACGGATGGTGAAGACGGTCTTTTCCAGGTGCGTGAGTACCCTGTGGACCTGGCGATTGTCGATCTGGGTCTACCCAAGATGAATGGCCTCACAGTCGTGCAGCGGCTGCGTGCCGAAGGCAAGGCTCTGCCCATCCTCATCCTTACCGCGCGCGGCAGCTGGCAAGACAAGGTCGTCGGGCTGGAAGCTGGCGCTGACGACTACTTGGTAAAACCCTTTGAATACCCCGAGCTTGCCGCGCGCGTCAAGGCGCTGTTGCGTCGCGCCATGAAGGCCGCCACTGATGTGCTAACGGTGGGGCCTCTCAGCTTGGACATTGGTGCGCAGGCTGCCAAGCTGAATGGCTCGGCTATGGAACTCACCGCGTTTGAATACCGTGTACTAGAATTTTTGGTGCGGGAGCGCGCCCGCGTGGTAAGCAAACAAGAGCTATCGGACTATCTCTACCCCCACGACCAGGACCGTGACAGCAATGTATTGGAGGTGCTGGTGGGCCGCCTGCGCCGCAAACTGGACCCAGAAGGAACGCTGGAGCCCATAGAAACCCTGCGCGGACGCGGCTACCGCTTCACCCTCGAATGACGCGGGTTACCTTTTCATGAGGTTCGACGCGTCGTCCATCCGCACGCGGCTGATGGTGGGCGCCGTTTTGGTATTTCTGGCCTTCATGGCAGTTGCAGGCGTGGCCTTGCAGCGTGCCCATGCGGACGGCGTGCGCGCCGCACATTACGCTCGACTGCAAAGCACCGTGTATCTTTTACTGGCCGGGGCCGAACTGGACACTTCCGGCGCGCTGGTTATGCCGACGGAGTTTGCAGAGCCACGCCTGTCGCTACCCGGGTCGGGCTTGTATGCCAGTATTGTTAACGTGGCGCGTAGCGAGACGTGGCAGTCCGCATCCACGCTGGGCTTTACTCCGCCTTTTGATGGCAATGTGCCAGTAGGCGAGTGGCGCTACGACACAGTGCGGGCACCATCAGGCACATTCCTGACCGCCGGCTACGGCGTGCGGTGGGCAGGGCAAGACAAGACCGGGGTGCGATTGGTGCTTTCGGTGGTGGAGAGCAGCGCTGCGTTCGACCGCGAAACGAAGGTCTTTCAACGAACGCTTTGGTCTTGGTTGGGCGGGGCAGGCCTCTTGCTCTTGTTTTCACAGACACTGTTGTTGCGCTGGGGCCTGGCGCCGCTGCAACGGGTGTCACTAGAAATTTCCCGCATTGAAAGTGGTGAGCAGTCCGAAGTGCAAGGCGTCTACCCCACCGAAATTGCCGCCCTTACCAACAACCTCAACACCCTCATTAAACAAGAACGGGTGCGTCGAATACGCTACAAAGAAGCGCTGAGCTATCTGGCCCATAGCTTAAAAACGCCGCTGGCCGTGCTGCGCTCCTCACTGGGCCAGCCCGACCAACTGGCCGACACCGTTGCGCAACAGGTGAGCCGCATGGACCACATCGTGCAGCACCAACTGGGCCGCGCCGGCGCGAGCGGCGCCACACGCTTTGCGCCCTGGTTGGCGCTAGCCCCGGTGGTAGAGCGCATACGCGACTCGCTGGCCAAGGTGTATGCCGACAAGCAGTTGGTCTTTACCGTTGACTGCCCGCCTGACCTGACTTGGCGAATGGACGAAGGAAACGCCTTTGAGATGCTGGGTAACCTGCTTGATAACGCTTCCAAATGGGCGGCAAGGCGTGTGAGTGTGCGAATATGGCGCGATGGAGATGCCCTGCGCATCAGTGTGCAAGACGACGGCCCTGGTTTTACCGATACGCAGGCTGTGCTGCAATTGCATGTGCGCATGGACGAAAAGGTGCCCGGCCATGGTGTGGGCCTGGCCGTGGTGAATGACTTGGTAGCCAGTCACGAAGGCACGTTGACGCTGGGCGCATCGGCCTGGGGCGGAGCGCAGGTGAACATTGCCTTGCCCGCAACCTGAAACACGGTGTTACTACTATGCAAACTTATTGATTTGGTTCAGTTTGCGTTCATGCACCGGGGCGCACTATAGAACCTTGTTAACCCAAGGAGTAATCCATGAACCGTATCGTTTCACTCAAGTTTCTCGCCGCAGCGGCTTTGGCTCTGGGCACTTTGGCTGCTACCACCGCGGCACAGGCACGCGACAACGTGCAGTTTTCCGTAACGCTGGGTAGCCCTGGCTTTCTTGTGCAATCCGCCCCGGTGTACGTGCACCCCCGGCCCACCTATGTGCGGCCTGCCCCGGCCTATGTGCATCCCCGCCCCGTTTATGTGCAGCCGCAACCGGTCTATATGCGTCCCCGTCCGGTTTACGTGCAGCCAGCGCCAACGTACGGTTGGGGCCACCAACGCTACAACCACCATGGCCGTAACGAGTACGCCCAAGGCTCTTGGGGCGACTACGACCGGGACGGTATTCCCAACCGCTATGACCGCTTTCCGGGCAATCCGAATCGCCGGTGAGTGGAGTTAGCGGCGGTAAGGCTGCGGATCCACTGCCTAAATTGGGAGGGCAAAGGATCCGCGCTTCAAGCAGAAGTGTTGGACGGACCAGCAGGGACTGGCTGATTCCAGTCGTTCGTTGAAAGGTAGCCCCTCGTTCGGAATCTGACCAAATTGGTCGGTGGCGGTTTTGGAAACTGCCCTTCGTCCACGTGAACGTCTTGAACTGCGCACTGTATGTCCCCGACGGGGGACGGTGGGTGTCGGCATGAACATTTATGCACGTATGCATTACCAGACTGGCAAGCTGGCTAGCGCGTGGATCAGCAGGGCGAGAGAGTAACCTGCCTATACTTGGAAGTATGGCCCCAGTTAGATACAGTCCCGCAGCCGATCGCAACAAACAGCCGATACTGGATACATTGCGCCGCGTACTGCCCGATCGTGGCAAGGCACTGGAGATAGCTTCTGGCACCGGACAACACGTAGCATGGTTTGCCCGGAATCTGCCACAGTGGAACTGGCAGCCCAGCGATGCATACGTGGATGGCTTTTCCGATATTGCCCTGCATACGCAAGGTTTGCATAACGTACATGGCCCACGCGTTCTTGACGTCCTGAAGTGGCCGTGGTTGGACGATGTAGACGCCAAGTTTGATGCAATTTACTGCGCGAACATGATTCATATTTCCCCGTGGGCTACAACCAAGGCACTGATGCAAGGAGCCGGGCAAATACTATCGCTCCACGGCATACTGATCACCTATGGCCCATATCTACTCAGAATCCCGCTTGGGGCATTCGTCACCTTGAAGATGTTGAGAAGGAGGCCGTCGAGGCAGGATTGAGATTGGCGCAGCGGATGAGCATGCCGGCAAACAATTTGCTGCTCGTGTGGACGTTTAGTGCAGCCGTTTGAGCGCCCGAGCACCATCTACAAATGTGGCGCCAACGCCACTGCCATTCGCGACGTCAACGAACATGCTTGCTTGGACATCGAAGCTCACCAAGCGAAGTATCTCAACAGCATTGTCTACAGGACCATTGAATCGTTAGATAAATCAAAGATCCGATGCTGGGCTGCAAGTTATTTTGCAGTGGCCGCCAGAAACGTCCTGCTTGAAAATTAGACGCTTTTGACAGTGCTACTCGGACCGTTGGTTTGCACGGAGGAAATTCCGTTGTCCCGCCCAGCCGTCGCCTTGTACATTTGGCTGGTGCCGATCACTTGATGGTTTGCCGCCTTCAAGTTGAAATAGAAACGACCATCGGTTGCATCCTTACGGTCATAACGCTCGGGCAGTGGGCTGTTCTTCTGTACCGAGGCAATGCCATTTTCTGCTGCAGCTTTCGATTCATACTGCTCACTACGCAGAATCGTCTCCGCATTACCTGCTTTGAGAACAAAGAAATGCTGTCCTTTGTCGTTGGATGAAAGTTCGTACCAGCCTGACATATAACGCTCCTTTAGAAAACAACGTGTAGGTGAAGTATCCTACTAATCTCGCTGACCGTGACCGCCTCGACATGTATTTTGGTTCCCCGTTGGACTGGCAAACCAACTCCATTGGTTTTTCATGTCGTCGTTCTCGTCCAGGGCTCACGTGCCCCGCTATTGCGACACAACCACTCAGTGCCATCGAACACATAGGTCTCGCAAGACATTGACATGAATTTACGGGTCCGATAGCGATCTTTGTAGCGTCACCAGCCATAGTCTTTGCGCTTGAAGCGGGATGAGAACTGCCATTTACGGAGCAAGGTAGGGGTTCCCAACGTTTTTTCTCTAAAATTAATCAAAAAAAAATCCAACCAAAAAAAACCCGAAAAAAAAGGAGAATCCCCCACCCCACCCCAAACCCCCCCCCACACACCAATTCTCCCCCCCCCCGGTTTCCCCCCCCCCCCCCCCCCCCCCCCCCCCCCGGGGGGGCCCCCCCCCCCCGGGGCCCCCGGGGGGCCCCCCCCCCCCCCCGGCCCAAAAGACCCGGGGCCCCCCCCCCCGCCGGCCGGAGGGGCGGGGCGGCCCCCCCGGGCCCCCCCCCCCCGGGCCCCCCCCCCGGGACCCCGGCCCCCCGTCCTGGCCCCCCCCCCCCCCCCCCCCCGGCCCCCCCCCCCCCCCCCCGGGGGAAGGGGGGGGGGCCCCCCTGGCCCCGGGGCCCCCGGGCCCGGGGGCCCCCCCCCCCTTTCCGGCCCTCCCCGGGCCCGCCCCGGGTTTCCCGGACCCGGGGGCCTTTTCCCCCCCCCGGCCCCCCCCCCGCCCCCCCCCCCCACCCCCCCCCCCCCCCCCCCCCCCCCCCCCCCCCCCCCCAACCCCCCCCAAACCCCCCCCCCCCACCCCCAAAGACCCCCTTTCTGGAAAAATGCCGGGGGGGGGTGGGGGGGAGGGGCGTTCCCGGACATTTCAAAACCCTCCGTCCTTCGACCCCCCCCCCCCCGGCCCCCCGGGCCCCCCCCCCCGCGCGCCCCGGCGGGACGCGCCCCCGAAACCGGCGGGGGGCCGCCCCCCCAAAAACCCCGACAAAACGGAAACCAAACCCCCAGGAAACCTCCCCCTTAACAAAACCAAAAAAGCCCTGGGTTTTTCCCCCCCCTTTCCCCCCCCCCCCCGAAACCCACCCCCCAAATTTTTCCCCCCAACCCCCCCCCCCCATCCCGGGGTTCCCGGCCGGGGACCCCCCCCCGGCCCCCCCCAAAAAAAAAAACCCCCCCGAAACGAAAACCCCCCCCCCCCCCCCGTTCCCCCCCCCCGGCCCCCCCCCCGGGGGAAAACCCCCCCGCCAGAACCCGAGCCCCGGAACCGGTGTGGAGGCTTTTGTTTTTTTTTTTTTAATTAGCTTTTGGGGCGGGGGGGGCCGCCGTTTTCCCGCCGGGGGGGGGGGGCCCCCCCCCCCCCCCCCCGGCGGGGGGGGGTTCCCCCCCCCCACCCCCCCCCCCCCCACCAAACCCCCAAAACCCCCCCCCCCCCCCCCCCCCCCCCCCCCCCCGGAAAAAAACCCCCCCCCCCCCCCCCCCCCCCCCCCCCCCGGGGGGAACGCCCCCCCCCCCCCCCCCGGGGGGGGGGGGGGGCCCCCCCCACCCCCCCCAACCCCGGGGGGGGGGGGGGGGGGCGCCGCCAACCAAAAAACCAAAAAAAAAAAAAAAAAAAACCCCAAAAACCCCCAAAACCCCCCCCCCCCGGGGGGGGGGAAAAAAAGGGGCCCCCAACTCCGCCCACCCCCCGGGAAAAAAAAAAAAAAAAATAAACCCCCCCCCCCCTTTCTTTTGTTTGTTCCCAATTTGCGAGGCCCCGTTTTTTTTTGGCCGCCGGGGGTTTCCTTTGTTGGGGGGCCCCGGCCGCGGGGGAGAGAGGGGGCGCCCCCCCGCGGCGGGGCTATGCAAAATTCAATTGGCTGAACCTTTTAAAGCCATGAAGTGCAACAATTTCTCCAACGTGATGCTGGGGCGTGCGCCTCTGATGCCAGCGTTGGGTCTGTTGCTGAGTAGGACGCGCATCTGGACCAAGTCAGAGTTGACCATCGAACAGACAATTTCTTTGCTATACGTAAAGTGGTTCCTGTTAGCACTCGCGTGACATTGCGTGGTTGCTATCCATTTCGTATAGATATTTTTCACAGGTGATTTGCTATGTTGCTGTTTGTACTTACCCTACGCCAGCCTGCTGTGATGGCAGGCCTACTTTCCCTGGGCGCGATGTTGACGCCAGCATCAGCAGCCGAGTCAACACCGCAGTCAAAATCGCATTCGGAGGCGCTGGACAACATCAGTATTTCTATTGGCGATTACATTGTCAGCCCCAATGCCAATCTGACGCTCAATACACCGTACGGATCTGCCAGTTCGGGTGATGTGTCTTCTCATCAGGTTCATATCCCACGGCTAAAGGCGGACTTTTTGCTAGGCCACAGTCAGGGTTTCGCATTCGACTATTACGGGTTCTACCGCCAATATTCCGACAGCGTGAGCCGCACCTATTCAACAGACCCAAACGACCTCACTTTCTCTGCCAATGCCAGCGTCAACGTGGGTCTGGATTTGGCCAATGCATCCTATAAATGGTGGTTTGGATCAGGACCGGACGTTATAGGGGTTGGGGTTGGCGCTGCTTACTATCGCATCCGTTTCGGTGTAGACGCGAACGCGGCAACCAATATCAACAATGCGTCGAGTTCAGCTAACGCAAGCTATAGCAGCGACGCCGTTGCACCGCTTATCCAGCTCGGTTGGCGTCATGCGTTCTCTCCCAATTCAAGGATGTATGTCGACGCGTCAGGTATAGAAAAGATAGGTGGAAATTTGAGCGGACGTATCTATAACGCTTCTCTTGGTGCCGAATGGTACTTTGCGAAAAACGTTGGAATTGGTGCCGAGTACAGCTCGACGCGGATCAATATCGATAGTGATGGCAGCAATGGGACACTAGACCTCAGAATGGACGGTCCCACGATTTTCCTGAAAGCCCGATTCTAAAGCGCGTCGTTTCGTAATCGTTGCACTTGACTGGGCTGAATCGCTAGGTGACGACGAACGGACGCAGCAACTTAGCGGCCTCAGGCAAGCACCCGATATGATAGAAGTGGCAGCGGCTACTGGTTCGGTGGGGCGTCTGAAAGCATGCGCAGGTTTTCAACGAATGGCACCGGCAACCGCATGCCCAGGCCACTCATTGCCGACGAGCAAAACCATACAAAGCACTTCAAATTGCCGCGTCTTGTACAGCGTGGTCATCTGAGCGGTTGTGGTTGGGCTGCTACGTGGCCGAATGTTGATCATTCGTCAAACAGCACATGATGAATAGTAGTACTTTTGAGCTGCACCCGAATGCTACTCGCTATTGTTGCCGCCGATGACATCTTGAACCGAAAGAGTGTGGCAGAAATCTTAGACTGGTTTATGCCATAAGTCCGAGGCACTCTCGGTTCTCCATACGTTGACGTCTATCGGTTCCAACTAGAAGATGTTCAGTTCGGATCTAAGCTCAAGAATTGCGCCCGCATAACAGATCAAAACAATCTATTTGAAGCGTCAATTAAGCGGTGAGCCCCCGCCACCACATTGTCGACCGTAAAGCCATATTCCGGCATCAGCGCGTCTGCAGGCGCCGACGCGCCAAACCGATCGACACCCAGCACATCCCCATGGTCGCCAACGTAGCGGTGCCAACCTAGCGAGGCCCCCAGTTCCACGGCCAGTCGCGCTTTCACGGCAGGTGGCAATACTTCGTCACGATAACTTTGGGGTTGTGCATCGAACAAATCCCAGCTGGGCATTGAGACGCAACGCACTGCAACACCACCGGCCTGCAGACGCTGTGCCGCGGCCAAAATGAGTGCGACCTCTGAGCCGCTTGCCAACAAAATCAGGTCCGGCAAGCTCGGGCTGCTATTGGCAGCAAGCGCGTCCAGCACGACATATGCGCCTCGGCGTAGACCCTCGGCGCTGGCAAAATGGCTACGATCCAATATGGGCAGATCCTGGCGCGTCAGCACCAGCAGTACCGGCCGATCTCGCGTTTCAACCGCCACCCTCCATGCCACCGCAGTCTCATTGGCATCTGCCGGGCGGATCAGCCTAAGGTTTGGCATGGCGCGCAAGCTGGCGAGTTGCTCCACCGGCTGGTGGGTCGGGCCGTCTTCACCCACTGCGATGCTGTCGTGTGTGAACACGTGCACCACGTGCAGGCCCATCAGTGCAGCCAGCCGTATAGCGGGGCGCATGTAATCAGAAAAGATGAAGAACGTTGACCCGAAAGCAAGGTAGCCGCCATGTGCGGCCATGCCGTTGACGATGGCGCCCATGGCATGCTCACGCACCCCAAAGTGCAGGTTGCGACCGGCCAGGTTCCAGCCGCCTGCGTCGCTGCCTTGTGCATCCTCCCCGGCAAGCAGCGGCGGGTTGAAGGTACCCTGCCCTTTCAATGCCGTGTGGGTGGAAGGATCCAGGTCGGCCGATCCGCCAAACAGCGCGGGTAGCCTTGGCGCGATGGCGTTCATCACGCGTCCACCGGCCACACGGGTGGCTATACCTTTTTCGTCAGCATCGAAGACGGGGATATCCGCGTCCCAGCCTTGCGGCAAGTCGCCGTTCAAACGGCCCAGGAGCTCTGCTGACAATTCGGGAAAGGTCTGGGCATAGCGTTGCATACGCCCATTCCAATCCGCTTGCACTTGCTCTCCTTGCGTCAAGGCCATACGGAAGTGATCACGCGCTGCAACAGGCACCAAAAAGGTCGGTTCTACCGGCCAGCCCAATGCTTGCTTCGTACGCATCACGTCTTCCACACCCAACGGGGAGCCATGGGCCTTGAAGCTGTCTTGCTCTGGCGACCCGAAGCCAATGTGGGTTCGTACCAGTATCAATGTTGGCCGGGCAGTCTCGGCACGCGCCGCAGCAAGAGCTGCATGAATCGCTTCTAGATCGTTGCCGTCGTCTACGACCAGTGTATGCCAGCCATAGGCTTGAAACCGCAGCGCGCGGTCCTCACTGAAAGTAATGTCGGTCCCCGCCGAGAGCGTGACACGGTTGTCGTCATACAGGCATACCAGCTTGCCCAGTTTCAAATGACCGGCCAGCGAAGCCGCTTCGGCAGCAACGCCTTCCATCAGGTCTCCGTCGCTGACGATGGCCCACGTGCGATGGTCCACCGGCGTATGGCCGTCGCGGTTGTAGCGTGCCGCCAAGTGGACTTCTGCGATAGCCATACCGACGGCGTTGGCGAGGCCTTGGCCCAATGGCCCAGTCGTGATCTCGACGCCCGGCGTGTGACCGCGCTCAGGGTGCCCGGGTGCCTTGCTACCCCATTGCCGAAACTGCTTCAGGTCGTCGAGCGACAGGTCGTAGCCCGTCATGTGCAGCAGGCTGTAGAGCAGCGCAGAGCCGTGTCCGGCCGACAGTACGAAACGGTCGCGATCAGGCCACTTGGGATCGGCCGGGTTGTGCTTCAAATGCCCCGTCCACAAGGCGTAGGCCATTGCCGCCGCACCGAGTGGCAGGCCCGGGTGGCCGCTATTGGCCTTTTGCACCATGTCTACCGACAGGAAGCGCAGGGTGTTGACGCATTGCTGACCGAGTGGACTGTTCATAGTGATCCTACTTTCAGGTTGAAGCAACGTGCTCCATCGAAGGCGTGTACTCGCCACGTCGGGCGGCGCGGTTGCAGGCGGCACGGTGTTGTAGCGCGCGCTGCGCCTTCTGCACGTTAGCGGCATCGCCACGCCAGATGTCTAGCGCCGGTTGCTGGATCGCGCGGGAGAATGAGTAGGTCAACGCCCAGGGCAATCGACCTGTGAAGCGCAGGTTCATCGCGTTCAACCGCGCCGAAGCCAGCTCCGCACTCTGGCCGCCAGAAAGAAATGCGATGCCCGGCACCGCAGCTGGCACTGCGCGCATGAACAGATTGACCGTGGCATCTGCGATTTTGTCGACGTCGCTCTGGTCGGCACAGTCCAACCCTGGCAACACCATGTTTGGTTTCAGTAGCATGCCTTCTAGCAGCACGCCCTGCAAATGCAATTGCTCAAACACTTCGTGCAGCACTTGTGCGGTGACTTCGGCACTGCGCTGTTGCGTGTGCGGTCCTGTCATCAACACCTCGGGCTCGACGATGGGCACCAGTCCGGCTTCTTGGCACAGTGCGGCATAGCGGGCCAAGGCGTGGGCGTTGGCCGTCATGCAGGCCTTGCTAGGCAAGCCATCACCAATGGCGATCACGCCCCTCCACTTGGCAAAACGTGCACCCAACGCGGCATAGCCCACCAAGCGCTCGCGCAGGCCATCGAGTCCTTCCGTCACCTCTTCACCAGGATGTCCAGCCAGCACTTTTGCGCCAGCATCGACCTTGATGCCGAGGGATGATTCCACGCTCGACCAGTGCCTGCGCGAAGGGCATGCCCGCGCGCGTTGACTGGCGAATGGTCTCGTCATACAGGATCGCGCCACTGATGCTGTCCGCCAGCCCCGGTGTCATCACAATCAGTTCACGCCATGCGCGCCGGGTGTCCGGCGTCTGTGGGATACCCAGCGCGGCAAAGCGTTTGTTGCAAGTTGGGTTGCTCTCATCCATCGCCAGCAGACCCTTATGGTCGGCCATCAGTGCGGCTGCGGTCGCACGCAAAGTCTTTTCGTTCATGCTTTAACTACCCATCGCCAATTGCGTATCTCTGGCATGTCCTGGCCGTGCAGCCGAATGTATTGGCCGTGCTCGATCAGTTTGTCTTCCAGTCGTCGCTTCAACGCCAGGCCCGCGTCGCCGGTCTGCGGCAGCCGGTCGACGGTGTCCATCACCAGATGAAAGCGGTCAAGGTCGTTAAGAACCGTCATGTCGAATGGTGTCGTGATCGTGCCCTCTTCCTTGTAGCCACGCACGTGGATGTTGTTGTGGTTGTGGCGGCGGTAGGTCAAACGGTGGATCAGCCACGGGTACGCGTGGAAGGCAAAAATGACCGGCTTGTCGGTGGTAAACAGCGCATCAAAATCCGCATCCACTAAACCGTGCGGATGTTCTGTATGCGGTTGCAGCCGCATCAAATCGACAACGTTGACAACGCGGATCTTCAGGTCTGGCAAATGCTCGCGCAAGATAGACACCGCGGCCAGAGTCTCCAACGTTGGTACATCACCACAACAGGCCATCACGACATCGGGGGCCGTATCGCCGTCGTTGCTGGCCCACTCCCAGATGCCGATGCCCTGCGCACAATGCTTAACGGCTTGCTCCATCGTCAGCCACTGGGGCGCCGGGTGTTTGCCGGCCACCACTACGTTGACGTAATGGCGGCTGCGCAGGCAATGGTCCATTACCGACAGCAGACAGTTGGCGTCGGGCGGCAGATAGACGCGGACGACCTCGGCCTTTTTGTTGACCACGTGG
Organism: Candidatus Aalborgicola defluviihabitans; assembly: GCF_016705985.1. Lineage (NCBI taxonomy): Bacteria > Pseudomonadati > Pseudomonadota > Betaproteobacteria > Burkholderiales > Comamonadaceae > Allorhodoferax (SeqCode) > Candidatus Aalborgicola defluviihabitans. Next base: position 492,289 of record NZ_JADJKN010000002.1, on the reverse strand, counting down.
TCGATGAAGCCCGGGTCTTGGTGCGTGAAACCGTTGTGGTCTTGGCGCCAGACGTGTGATGCCAGCAGGTAGTTCAGCGACGCTATTTTTCGACGCCATGGAATGTGGGACGTCACCTTCAGCCACTTGGCGTGCTGGTTAAACATCGAGTCGATGATGTGGATAAAGGCCTCGTAGCAATTAAAGACCCCATGGCGGCCCGTCAACAAATAGCCCTCTAGCCAACCTTCGCATTGGTGCTCGCTGAGCATCTCCATCACACGGCCGGTGGGAGCTAGGAACTCATCATTCGGCAGAGTCTCTGCGTCCCACTGGCGTTGCGTGACTTCAAAGAGCGCGGCCAATCCGTTGGACAGTGTTTCGTCAGGTCCGAATACACGGAAGTTGCGTTGCGCGTCGTTGAACTTCGCCACATCACGCAGGAAGGGTCCTAGCACGTGGGTGTCGCCAATGCCCGGTGCGCCGGGCACGGGCACCTCGCAGGCGTAGTTGCGATAGTCCGGCATATGCAAATCGCGCAGCAGCAGGCCGCCGTTCGCATGCGGGTTGGCGCCCATGCGGCGCGTGCCGACGGGCGCGAGCTCGGCCAGTTCCGGCATCAGCCGACCTTGGTCGTCAAACAGCTCTTCGGCGCGATAGCTCTTGAGCCATGTGTCGATCAACGCGAGGTGTCCCGGATGCGTTCTAGGGTCCGTGATAGGTACTTGGTGGGCACGGAAGGTTCCCTTGATCTGTAAGCCGTCAACTTCTTTCGGTCCCGTCCAACCCTTTGGTGATTTCAAAACAATCATTGGCCAGCGCGGACGCTCAGCCTTGCCCGTCGCGCGTGCATCGTTCTGGATCTTGCGGATCTGTTCGATGGCGTCGTCCAGTGCGGTGGCCATCGCCTCGTGCATCAGGGTGGGCTCGTGACCTTCCACAAAGATAGGCGTCCAGCCGCAACCGCGAAAGAACTGCTCTAGTTCCACATGTGTGATGCGCGCGAGCACAGTTGGGTTGGCGATTTTGTAGCCGTTGAGGTGCAGGATCGGTAGCACCGCGCCGTCGGTTACCGGATCGAGGAACTTGTTGGAGTGCCAAGCGGTTGCCAGTGGCCCGGTTTCTGCCTCACCATCACCGACGACGCACGCCACTATCAGTTCGGGGTTATCAAACACGGCACCAAACGAGTGGCTGAGTGAATAGCCGAGTTCGCCGCCTTCGTGGATGGAGCCCGGGCATTCAGGCGATGCGTGGCTCGGAATCCCTCCGGGAAATGAGAACTGCCGAAATAACTTCTGCAAACCAGCTTCATTCCGGCTGATATCTGGATAGACCTCGCTATAGGTGCCTTCGAGGTATGTGTTGGCCACGACCGCCGGACCACCATGCCCAGGTCCGGAGACGTAAATCATGTCAAGGTCGTACTGTTGGATAACCCGGTTTAGATGTACGTAGATAAAGTTCTGACCGGGTGTCGTACCCCAATGACCCAGGAGCATGTGCTTGATGTCGGCAAGCACAAGTGGTCGCTTTAGCAGCGGGTTGTCGTAGAGATAAATTTGCCCGACAGACAGGTAATTGGCTGCCCTCCAATAGGCATCCATGCGCGCAAACTGCGTGGGCAAGAGACTCGTGTGGTGGGTAGACATGGTAATCCTTTGTGCAGGAAGCGGCGGCCGGCGACAGCTTTGACACTTCGGGTCGTATCCCGTATCTGGCGATCCTATTGTCTGTATTGGCAGCCTGACTGTTCGCTATTGCACAGACCGGCATTGCAAAAGCGCACACTCTAGGGGGTCAAGCCGCGCTATTGCCTCGTTCAAGTTTCAGCACATGTCCGAACTTCAACTTCTTTCAAATGGTTCATACCATGTCTTGCTCACGCCAGCGGGCCATGGGTTTAGTTGCTGGGGGGACATGGCGATCACACGTTGGCGGGCGGATGCGACGTTTGATGACGGCGGTGCACGTTGCTATTTGCTGGACCACACGCCCCAGTCTGCCGGGTTCCCAGCGAAGCAGCAGGAGCCAGGTAGTTCGCCGGTTTTGCACCATAGGCATGAAATCGACTTCCATACCGTAATGGCGGTCTCACTTGACGATGCGATGGAGCTGCGCCGTGTGGTGATTTCAAACAATGGTAATCAGCGCCGAGAACTCAGCGCGACCAGTTACGCTGAAATCGTACTTACCCGAAACGCGACCGATTCCGCGCACCTGGCCTTCAGCAAGCTTTTCATCGAGACCGAGGTTGAGACCGAATTGCAAGCGATTCTCGCAACACGCCGGCCCAGTGCCTCTGACGATCCAGCACCATGGTTCTTCCATACCGTCATGATCAATGGTTCGACGACAGGGTCTCTGACGTTTGAGACCGATCGTATGCGCTTTCTCGGCCGGGGACGCGATGCGGGCAATCCGCAGGCGCTGGTCGATGGTGCAGGGCTATCCGGATCGACGGGCCCCGTGCTCGACGCCGTGGCCGCTATCCGTGTCCCATTCGTTTTGGAACCTGGTAACTCGATCACGATCGATTGGCTAACGGGTGTCTCGGCCACGCGCCAATCCTGTGCGGCGTTATTGCGCAAAGTCAGAAATCCTGGGGTAGTTACGCAGATTCTGCAACAGGGTGGTGAATACCAGCGGAAGTTACTCCTCGCCCTTGAGATAAGTGACTCTGATGCACTGCTATTCCAACGCATGGCGGCATCGCTCGTTTTCGCGGCGTCTCAATTTCGTGCCGACGCAGATGTCATCGAACAAAACCGCCGCGGGCAGTCCAGCCTTTGGGGGTTCGGCATTTCTGGCGACTTGCCTATCGTGCTATTGCGTCTGAGTGGGCCCGATTGGTCCAACATTGCGAAACAGATGGCGCACTGTCACGCCTATTGGAACGCCTTTGGCCTTAGCTGCGAACTAGCCGTCTTGTGCGCTGAATCATCCGATGGCAAGCCACGCTTGTTTGACCAAGTTCGGCAGCAGATGGAAGCACAAGTGGAACCCGATCGCCTAGGGAAGCCCGGCGGCGTCTTCGTGCTGGATGACAAAGGGCTCGACGCGGGTGATCGGATATTGTTGCAAAGCGTCGCGAGGATCGTCATAAGCGACGCCCAGACACTGGCGGAACAGCTCCCAGTAAGCGCCTGCTACGCCGAGCCAACAGCTATCAAGAACCCGGAGGCGGTGCCAACTGCCGAACTCGCACAACGCGCGGCACCGCTCGACTTGTTGGATGCCAACGGGTTCGGCGGGTTTACACCTGACGGGCGTGAATATGTCATCACCACATCCGCGGCGCGCATGACACCCGCGCCATGGGTCAATGTGATCGCAAACCCCGAGTTCGGCACGCTCGTGTCTGAAAGCGGTAGCGCAACTACTTGGAGCGAGAACGCACACGAGTTCCGCCTGACCCCGTGGTCCAACGATCCTGTCAGTGATCCCAACATGGAGGCCTTTTACATTAGGGATGAGGCCAGTGGTCTTTTTTGGTCACCCACGGTACTACCCACACGCGCCGCCGGCGACTACACCACACGCCACGGGTTCGGCTACAGCACATTCGAGCACACCCAAAGTGGCATCGACTCTGAATTGCGCCTATACGTGGCCATCGACAGCCCAGTCAAATTTTCAGTACTGCGACTATGCAACCAATCGGATCAGCCGCGCAAACTATCTGTCATCGGTTACGTCGAGTGGGTATTGGGTGACGAGCGCGCAAAAACACAGATGCAAGTGGTAACGGAGCGCGACGTGGCTACTGGCGCGCTGTTCGCTCGTAATGGCTACAACACTGACTTCGCCCGTCGTACCGCATTCTTCGATGCAGACAATGCTGCAACTGATATCTGTTGCGACCGCGCCGACTTTTTCGGGCCGAACGGTAGTTTGTCTGCACCGGCTGCACTGACGCACATAGAGCTTTCGGGAAGAATAGGTGCCGCACTTGACCCTTGTGCTGCTCTAAGAGTAAGTGTTGACTTGGCACCTGGGCAAACGCAATACGCGGTTTTCAGGCTTGGCGCAGGTAAGACGGTCGAAGAAGCACGCGAACTGGTGCTCCACTGGCGCCGGCCTGGCGCCGCGGACGATGTACTTGACGCTGTGCATGCATTTTGGCGTCAGACTCTTGGTGCGGTACAGATACACACACCAGACGCAGCGCTCGACAGGCTTTCAAACGGCTGGTTGGTCTACCAAGTAATCGCATCGCGCCTGTGGGGTCGCACGGCGTTCTACCAGTCCAGCGGCGCGTTCGGATTTCGTGACCAGTTACAGGATGTGATGGCACTCGTCCATGCTGCACCAGCGCTGGTGCGAGAACACCTGTTGCGTGCTGCCAGTCGCCAATTCATCGAGGGCGATGTGCAGCATTGGTGGCATCCACCGTCGGGCAAGGGTGTGCGCACGCGTTGTGCAGATGACTTCTTGTGGCTGCCATTGGTCATCTGCCGCTATACGGAAGTGACCGGCGACTTTGACATACTAGACGTAGCGTGTCCGTTTTTGGATAGCCGGGCACTGAAGGACGGCGAGGCATCGAATTACGAGCTGCCCAAGGTGGCAGACGAGGTGGCGAGTCTTTATGAGCACGGCGTTAGGGCGATTCGCCACGGCTTGGTCTGGGGTGAACACGGCCTGCCGTTGATGGGCAGCGGCGACTGGAATGACGGCATGAACCTGGTTGGCGCTGAGGGCAAGGGCGAAAGTGTGTGGATGGCGTTCTTCCTTGTCACGGTGTTGGCGCGCTTTGCACCGCTGGCACGCGCCCGTGGCGACACCGAGTTTGCTGACCTCTGCCACTTTGAGGCAAAGCGATTGGGTGCCAGCGTTGAGGCATCTGCTTGGGATGGTGCTTGGTATCGGCGGGCCTGGTTCGACGACGGAACAGTGCTCGGTTCGGCGGCAAACACGGAATGCCAAATGGACTCAATCGCGCAGAGCTGGTCGGTGCTGTCTGGTGCGGCCCCGGCCGATCATGCGCAGCTCGCGATGGCATCGCTGTACGAGCGGTTGGTGCACAGCGACACCCACATCGTGCAGTTGCTCGATCCGCCTTTTGATACGAGTAAGCCTTCGCCTGGCTACATCCAGGGCTATGTGCCCGGCGTACGCGAGAACGGTGGCCAATACACACACGCGGCGATGTGGGCGGCGATGGCTTTTGCTGCGCTGGGCGATACCGATCGAGCGTGGGAGTTGTGTGCGATGCTCAATCCTCTGCTTCATGCGAAAGACGCCGCTGAGGTGGCCCAATATCGGGTAGAACCCTATGTGCTCGCCGGTGACGTCTACGCATTCGAACCGCACACCGGACGCGGTGGGTGGACCTGGTATACGGGATCAGCAGGATGGATGCTGCAACTTATCAACGAGTCGCTGTTAGGCCTAAAAAGAAGCGGGAACCAACTGCACGTGCAGCCGCTCATACCCAAGACTTGGACGTGTTTCAATGTTAGTTACCGATTCGGGGCTTCCACCTATGCCATCACGTGCCGGGAAGCGGCAGCAGGTACTGTTGCGGGCGTGGTGATCAATGGCATCGCGACCCCCGGTAATACCGTAACGCTAATTGATGATGGTCAAACCCACGTAGTGTTGATTGACGTGGTGCGCAATTGACAACAACTAACTTGGAGCAATCTATGCAACTCGGAATGATAGGCCTCGGTCGCATGGGCGCAAGCATGGTGCGCCGCCTGATGAAGCAGGACCACATCTGCGTTGTGCATGACACCAAACCCGAGGCAGTAGCCGCGCTGCATAGTGACGGAGCCGTTGGCACTGCGTCGATTGTGGAGTTCGTAGCGGCGCTGACACGGCCGCGCGCGATATGGCTCATGGTACCCGCCGCTGTCGTTGATATGGCACTCAAAGACTTGGCCCCGCATTTGCAACAGGGTGACATCGTCATCGACGGCGGCAATTCCTTCTATCGCGATGATGTACGCCGTGCGAATGGCCTGCGTGAAGCCCGGGTGCACTACGTTGACGTTGGCACCAGTGGGGGCGTTGCGGGTGAACAGCGTGGTTATTGCCTGATGATTGGCGGAGAAAAAGACATCGTCCAGCACCTGACGCCGATCTTCTCGGCGTTGGCACCAGGGCCCGGTACCGCCGAGCGCACACCTGGCCGCAGCGGTGCGCCTACGTCGGCCGAGGTCGGTTTCCTGCATTGTGGACCGTCCGGTGCTGGACACTTCGTCAAAATGGTCCACAACGGCATTGAGTACGGCATGATGGCGGCTTACGCTGAAGGCCTTAACATCTTGCGTAACGCCAATATCGGCAATCAGAAACAAATCAGCGATGCTGAGACAACGCCGCTACGCGACCCCGAGTTCTACCGTTACGACATAGACCTATCCGAAGTCGCCGAAGTTTGGCGTCGCGGCAGCGTGATCGGTTCGTGGCTGCTCGATCTCACGGCCGGAGCCTTGTTGAAGGACCCAAAACTGGAAGCCTTTGACGGTCGCGTGTCTGATTCGGGGGAAGGCCGTTGGACCATCCAGGCGGCAATCGACGAAGCAGTTCCCACGCCGGTTCTTAGCGCCGCACTGTATTCGCGCTTTTCATCGCGCGGCGAGGCTGGTTTCTCCGATCAGCTGCTTTCGGCGATGCGACATGCTTTCGGCGGCCACCTCGAAAAACACGCCGGAGATGCACGATGAGCGAAGTGCGCGCGCAATCCGACGCTTTGGTCGTTTTCGGGTTCAGCGGAGACCTTGCTAGCAAGAAGATATTTCCTGCGCTGTACGCGATGGTGAAGAAGGGACATCTTACGGTGCCGATTGTCGGCGTTGCGTCGTCGAAGTGGGATGTTGACGAATGGCATCGCCATGTTCGTGAAAGCCTGATGCATGAGGACCATGAAGGTGGCATCGACGACTCAGCGGCATTCAACCGCCTTTTATCGCTGATGAATTACGTCAGCGGCAACTACAACGATGAGTCAACTTTCACCGCGCTGAAGACTGCGCTCGGCGATGCGCAACAGCCAGCGTTCTACCTCGCTATTCCACCGTCGCTGTTCGCTACCGTGATCCAGAGTCTGGGTAGCGCGGGGTTGGCGCAGGACGCGCGCGTCATCGTCGAGAAGCCCTTCGGCCGCGACCTCGCGTCGGCGCGCGAACTCAACGCGGTCACCCGTTCGGTGTTCCCCGAGTCGTCGATCTTTCGCATCGACCACTACCTGGGCAAGGAGGCGATCATGAACATCCTCTACTTCCGCTTCGCCAATTCCTTCCTCGAACCGGTGTGGAACCGCAACCATATCGCCAGCGTACAGGTGACGCTGGCGGAAGACTTTGGTGTTGGATCTCGCGGCGCGTTTTATGAGAGTGCCGGCTGCCTGCGCGACGTGGTCGAAAATCACCTGTTTCAAGTGATTGCACTGTTAGCGATGGAACCGCCAGCGTTCCAGAGCTTCGAGGCACTGCACATTGCCAAGGCCAGCGTGCTGCGCGCCATGCGGCCACTGCAGCCCGCAGACTTGGTGCGTGGCCAATACACTGGTTACCGCACCGAAAAGGGGGTGGCGAGCGACTCCGATATCGAAACTTTCTGCGCGTTGCGTCTTTTCATCGACTCGTGGCGTTGGGCAGGTGTGCCGTGGTATGTGCGTGCTGGCAAGCAGCTCCCGCGATCAGTGGTCGAGGTGCAGGTGCAGATGCAGCCACCACCGCAGCACTTGTTCGACGATTCCAGGCCTGCCGGCGGTCGTGCCAATTACTTCAGATTTCGTCTGCAGCCTGTGGCTGGCATAGCATTGGCTGCGCGCACCAAGCGCCCGGGCAAGGAATTTGTTGGCACTCAGCGTGAGCTGTATCTCGGGGAAGACGACAAGAGCGAAATGTCGCCTTACGAGCGCCTACTTGGTGACGCAATGGCCGGTGACCGCGCGCTTTTTACCGACGAGGACGCCGTAATGGCCGCATGGACAGTGGTCGAACCCGCACTCGCGAATCATGGCGCAGCGCTACCCTACGAACCCGGAAGCTGGGGGCCTGACGAGGCGTCGGCGCTGATCGCTGGAGACGGCGGCTGGCACGAACCAGCACCCGACGCGCCGACCTGCAAACCTGGAGCGTCATGATGACGGTCGACGTAGTCTTTCTGTTAGACGTGGACAACACCTTGCTCGACGGAGACCGCATCGTTGAAGATCTGCGCGTCCACCTGAAGAGCGAGTTTGGCATTTCAAGTGCCCAGCGCTACTGGACGATTTTCGATGTGCTGCGCGAGGAACTCGGGTATGTCGACTATTTGGGTGCTTTGCGGCGCTACCGCGTCGACGTCGAACAGGGCAGCGCCGACGAGCAGCGGCTGCTGATGATGTCCTCGTTCCTCCTCGACTACCCATTCTCGGATCGACTCTATGCACGTGCGTTGGAGGTCATTACAAATCTGGACCGCTTCGGGAAAACCGTAATTTTGACCGATGGTGACGTCGTGTTGCAGCCACGCAAGATGCAGCGCTCCGGCCTGTTGGACGCGGTCGATGGCCGGGCGTTGGTCTACGTTCACAAGGAAAAAATGCTGGATGCCGTGCAACGCCACTATCCAGCCCGCCACTACGTAATGGTCGACGATAAGCTGCGTATCCTGGCGGCCATGAAAGCCATCTTGCAAGATCGGCTCACCACCATCTTCCCGCGACAGGGTCATTACGCACTGGACCCGAAAATTGTCGTGGTTCAACCAGCAGCCGACTTCACGATTGAGCATATCGGCGAGCTCGCCGAGCTCGATCCCACTTCACTTATCAAACAGCAGGTTGACAAGGCTTGCATGTACCAGGAAAGAATATGAACCTCAACACGAAAAAACTGCACGACCTGGGCCAGAGTCTGTGGGTCGACAACATCAGCCGCGAGATGCTCGTGAAGGGCACGCTGGCGCGTTACATCTCCGACTACACCGTGACCGGATTGACGTCGAACCCGACGATCTTCGAGCACGCGATCGGCCACGGCAGCTTTTATGACGAAGCCATTGCCCGGTTGGCACGGCGCGGCAAACCCGCAGAAGAGCTGTTCTTCACGCTGGCGTTGGAGGATCTGACGAGGGCGGCCGATCTGTTTCGCCCAATCTTCGATGCAACCGAAGGGCTCGACGGCTGGGTCTCGCTGGAAGTGTCTCCTTTGCTGTCCGACAACGCTACCAAGACCATCCAAGCGGCTTCCTCACTGCATGAGGCAGCGGACCGACCGAATCTCTTCATCAAGATACCGGGAACCCCGGCAGGTGCCCAAGCCATCGAAGAATCGATTTTCAACGGTGTGCCGGTCAATGTGACTTTGTTGTTTTCGCGCGAACAGTACGTGGTTTCAGCTGAGGCCTACATGCGTGGCATCGAACGTCGCCTTCAGGCAGGCCTCGATCCGAACGTGCGCTCGGTCGCCTCGCTGTTTGTCAGTCGTTGGGACGTTGCCGTCAAACAGGAGATCACGCCTGCGTTTCACAACCGCCTGGGGATTGCGATCGCGATGCGCACCTACAAAGCCTACCGGGATCTGCTTGCATCCCCGCGTTGGCTGAAACTTGACAAAGCCGGGGCGCGGCCGCAGCGGCTTTTGTGGGCCAGCACTGGCACCAAGGATCCAGCGGCGCCAGATACGCTGTACATCGAGGCGCTGGCGGCACCGGACACCATCAACACAATTCCCGAGAAGACACTGCAGGCGTTTGCCGACCACGGCAAGGCAGATACTGTTTTGCCGGCCGATGGAGGCTATGCGGAGGCGGTGCTGGAAGAGTTCAGGCGTGAGGGCGTCGACGACGAAGCGTTGGCCGCACGCTTGCAGCGCGAGGGCAGCGATGCTTTTACAGTGTCCTGGCAGGCGCTGTTGGCGCGCATCCACGAAAAGAGTGAAGTCCTGGGAGGGTCAGGATCATGACCGGATCAATTGTCTCGTTGCCGGCGTGGCAGTCCCTCAGCGACCACTACCAGACAACAGGCGACACCCACTTGCGTGAGCTGTTCGCGGCCGACGCACAGCGTGGCGGGCGTTATGCGCTCGAAGCGGCTGGACTCTATCTGGACTATTCGAAGAACCGCATCGATGACACCACTCTTAAACTACTCGCCGGGCTTGCTCATGAATGCGGGCTGGCCGAGCGGATTCAGGCCATGTTTCGCGGCGACGCGATTAACACGACCGAAAAGCGCTCGGTGTTGCACATCGCGCTGCGTGCGCCAGCCACCGAGACGATCCTTGTCGATGGCATCGATGTTATTGCCGAAGTCCATGCTGTGCTGGAGCGCATGGTCAGGTTTGCCGACAGCGTGCGCAGTGGCCAGTGGCTAGGGCACACCGGCAAGCGTATCCGCAACGTCATCAATATCGGCATCGGCGGATCGGACCTTGGGCCGGTGATGGCTTATGAGGCGTTACGACACTACAGCCAGCGCGACCTGACTGTGCGTTTCGTCTCCAACGTCGACGGCACCGATCTGGTTGAAGCCACGCGCGACCTTGATGCTTGTGAGACCCTGTTCATCGTTTGCTCGAAGACCTTCACCACGCAAGAGACCTTGACCAACGCCCATGCGGCGCGGGCATGGGCCGTGGGCCAGCTAGGCAGCGACTCGGCGGTGGGGCGACATTTCGTCGCGGTCTCGACGAATGCGCAGGCCGTGGCGCAATTCGGCATCGCCACAGAGAATATGTTTGGCTTCTGGGACTGGGTCGGCGGTCGCTATTCGATGGACTCTGCGATTGGGCTGTCGACCATGATCGCAATCGGGCCGCAACATTTTCGCGAAATGCTGGCCGGCTTTCATACGATGGACGAGCACTTTCGCCACGCGCCCATCGAGCAAAACATGCCTGCGCTGCTTGGCCTACTGGCGGTCTGGAACAACAACTTTGTCGGCGCGGCAACGACTGCCGTCTTGCCATATGACCAGTACCTGAAGCGCTTCCCTGCCTATCTTCAACAGCTGACGATGGAGAGCAACGGCAAGCACGTGACGCAGGGCGGCCAGCGCGTCGACGTTGAAACCGCGCCGATACTGTGGGGTGAACCAGGCACCAACGGACAACATTCTTTCTATCAGTTGCTCCACCAGGGCACACGGCTTGTGCCCTGCGACTTCATCGGCTTCTGCCAGGGCCTGAATCCCTTGGGAGATCAGCATGACCTGTTGATGGCCAACCTCTTCGCCCAGAGTGAGGCGCTGGCTTTTGGCAAGACTGCCCAAGAAGTGGCCGCTGAAGGCACTGCGCCTGAGCTGGTGCCGCACCGCGTGTTCGACGGCAACCGGCCGAGCAACACGATTTTGGCCGAACGGCTGACGCCGGCGACGCTGGGCGCGTTGATCGCGCTCTATGAACACAGCGTCTTCACGCAGGGCGTCATTTGGGGCATCGACTCGTTCGACCAATGGGGGGTCGAGCTCGGCAAGGTGTTGGCACAGCGCGTGCTGCCTGAGCTCGATGGCGCAAGTGAAGTTCCGCTCGGCCATGACAGCTCAACCAATACATTGATCGAGCGCTATCGTCGCCAGCGCCGACCCAACCCCAAAGCTATCCGAACCTGAAGGAGCGACTATGACCACACTGATCAGTCCTCTGGCCGGCAAGCCCGCGCCGCGCTCGCTGCTCGTCGATGTGCCCCGGCTTGTGACTGGCTACTACACCGGTTTGCCCGACCCGACGGTGCAATCGCAACGCGTGGCCTTCGGCACCTCTGGTCATCGTGGCTCGTCGCTTGATCTTTCGTTTAACGAACAACATGTGCAGGCGATCACCCAGGCCATTTGCCAGTATCGCCAAAGTCAGGAGATCACCGGCCCTTTGTTTTTGGGCATCGACACCCACGCACTGTCGCAACCGGCCTGCTCCACCGCACTCGAGGTTCTGGCTGCCAACGGTGTCGACGTGATGCTGGCGACGAACGACGACTACACGCCGACCCCGGCTGTTTCGCACGCCATCCTGGCGTACAACCGAGGTCGCACTTCAGGCTTAGCCGACGGCATTGTCGTAACGCCCTCGCACAACCCCCCGGACAATGGCGGCTTCAAGTACAACCCGCCCAACGGTGGCCCTGCGGGTTCCGACATCACAGGCGGCATCGAGGCCGCAGCGAACCGCTTCCTCGAGACTTCGCTTACCGGTGTCAAGCGGATGTCCTATGCGCAAGCATTGCACGCGGCGACGACACACCGCCATGACTTCGTCGACGCCTATGTCGCCGACCTCGGCAATGTGATCGACTTCGACGTCATTCGTGATTCCAAGGTCCGCATCGGCGTCGATCCGCTCGGGGGCGCGGGTGTGCACTACTGGGCTCGCATAGCCGAACACTATCGGCTCGACCTGACCGTCGTCAGCGATTTGGTTGACCCGACCTTTGGCTTCATGTCCGTCGACTGGGATGGCAAGATTCGTATGGATCCTTCGTCACCCTATGCAATGCAACGTCTGCAAGGTATGAAAGACCGATTCGATATCGCGTTCGCTTGCGATACCGATCACGATCGCCACGGTATTGTTACGCCCACGTTCGGTTTGATGCCACCCAACCACTACCTTACGGTTGCCATCGACTATTTGTTCAGGAATCGGAACTCATGGAGCGAGCACGCCGGGATCGGCAAGACGGTTGTCAGCACCAGCTTGATAGACCGCGTCGCAACACGACTTGGTCGAAAACTCTTTGAAGTACCGGTCGGATTCAAATGGTTTTCAGCGGGACTCTTGGACGGTTCGCTGGGTTTTGGCGGCGAGGAGAGCGCTGGCGCCAGCTTCTTGCGCCGCGACGGCAAGGTCTGGACCACTGACAAAGACGGTCTTGTGCCAGCGCTGCTGGCCGCCGAGATCACGGCACGTTGTGGGCAAGATCCTGCGCAAGTTTACGCGGAGTTGGTGCAGCAACTCGGTGAGCCGGTCGCCGACCGCGTCGAGGCGCCGGCGAATGCAGCGCAAAAGAAGCAGCTTGCCGCTCTGAAGTCCGCGGACATTACCGCGCACGAACTCGCCGGTGAAACGATCACGGCTGTGCTTGACCGTGCACCCGGCAACAACGCGGCCATCGGCGGCATCAAGATCACCACCCAGAATGGCTGGTTCGCCGCCCGACCGTCGGGCACCGAAGATATCTACAAGATCTACGCCGAGAGTTTCAATGGGCACGATCACCTCCAGCGCATCCTGAAGGAAGCGCAGGCAATCGTCGACAAGGCGATCTCTTCACCGTGACAGTTGACCCCGCTGACGACGCAATGCTCGAACGTCTGCAGCGAGGCGCGTTTGAGTATTTTCTGAAAGCGTATAACCCGCGCAATGGGCTGGTGGCCGACACGATGCGAGAGGGCGCACCGTCAAGCATCGCGGTGATTGGCTTCGCGCTGTCGGCCTACCCAGTGGGCATTGAGCGCGGTTGGATGGAACGCACCGAAGCCGTTCGGCGCTCCTTGGTTACGCTACGTTTCCTCATGGGCAGCGATCAGTCGGGTAGCGCGCACGCAACTGGGTATCGGGGCTTCTACTTCCACTTCCTTGATATGGAACTCGGCACACGTGTGTGGCTCTCGGAAGTCTCTTTGATTGACACAGGTTTCCTGATGGCCGGTGTACTAACTGCGGCGACCTACTTCGATGCTGACACAATCGAAGAACGTGAACTGCGCCTGTTGGCTAACGCGCTCTACCGGCGCGTTGACTGGCGTTGGGCGCAGCGCGATGGAGGTGCGGTGACGCATGGCTGGAAGCCCGAGTGCGGCTTCCTCAATTACGGCTGGGAAGGCTACAGCGAGGCCATCCTACTCTACGTGTTGGGCCTGGGCTCGCCCACCCATGCACTCACTGATGAAAGCTTTCCCGCCTGGACCGTAACCTACCAGTGGGAGAACCTGTACGGCCACAACTTCCTGGTTGCCGGGCCACTTTTTATTCACCAGTTTTCGCACGCATGGATCGATTTCCGCGGCATCCGCGATGCTTTCATGCGCGAGAAAGACTGCGACTACTTCGAGAACAGCCGGCGTGCCACCTATGTGCAACGCGAGTATGCAATGCGCAACCCCCGCAGCTTTACCGGCTACGGTGCCGACTGCTGGGGTCTGTCGGCTGGCGACGGACCCCAGGCCGAAGCGCGTAGCATCGCCGGCCGCAACCAGACGTTTTATGGCTATGCCGCACGCGGTGTGCCCTACGGCCCTGACGACGGCACACTCTGCGGCTCGTCGACGTTGTCGTCGTTGGTCTTCGCACCTGAGCTGGTACTGCCTGCGCTGCGCGCGCTGGAGGCGCGATCCGGTACCAATGACCCATCCCTCATTCGCGCCAGCGGCTTCAACCCGACCGTGGCTGAGGCCGGCCCCAATGGCTGGATCTCTCCGGGTGAATTCGGCCTTGACCAAGGCATGATCGTACTGATGATCGAAAATTACCGCAGTGGGCTGCCCTGGCGGCTGGGCCGCGCCAACCCGTTTGTGCGCGCAGGGCTGCACCGGGCGGGCTTCAAAGGTGGCTGGCTGTAGTCAGTCGATCATGGACTCTTCTATGCCCCAACCTTCTACCGTGCCACCCCTGCCCCATACCGGTATTCACGACAGTGAGCTCTGCCTCAACGGCCGCCCGCCGGACTGGCGCAACCCGCAACCGCGCGAACCTTATCACCTACTCGTTATTGGAGCTGGGCCAGCCGGGCTAATGGCCGCCCGGGCTGCGGCGGCGCTTGGCGCTCGCGTGGCGCTCATTGAAAAACACCTGCTGGGCGGTCTGGCACTCAACTACAGTGCAGTGCCCTCGCAAGCGCTGATCCGCACCTCGCGCCTGCATGCCGAGATGCGTAACGCGGCGGCCTACGGAGCCCGGACGCCACCCAACACCGAGGGCGATTTCCCCCAGGCGATGGAGCGCATGCGCCGCATCCGCGCACGCATTGGCCGCACCGACTCGGCACAGCGTATTGCCGCCGATGGCATCGATCTCTTCTTTGGCACAGCACGTTTTGTCGGTGTAGACACGGTCGATGTGGACGGCCTGCGCCTGCGCTTCAAGAAGGCGCTGATCGCCACCGGATCGCGTGCCGTGCTGCCAACGCTTCCGGGCCTCGACGCCGCCGGCTACCTGACGAACGAAACGTTGTTCGACCTGACCGAGCTGCCCGCCAGCGTGCTCGTGATCGGAGGCGGCCCGGTGGGCTGCGAGGTGGCGCAGGCACTGTGCCGCTTCGGTTGCCGCACCATCATCGCCCATTCGCAGCCGCTGTTCCTGCCAAAGGAAGAACGTGATGCCGCCCAGTTGCTGGCCGAGGCACTGGCACGCGACGGTGTCGAGGTCCATCTCAACACAAGGGCAGTCAACGTGCGTGTTGAAGGTGGCAAAAAACTTGTCGAAACGATCAACGACGGCAACGTCGCGACGTTCACCGTCGACGCGATCCTCACCGGCATCGGCCGCAGGCCATCACTCTCTGGCCTGAACCTTGAAGCCGCTGGTGTTGCCTATGTCGCTGACAAGGGCATCGTCGTCGATGATTTTTTGCGCACTTCGAACCGGCGCATCTTTGCTGCCGGCGATGTCTGCCTGGAGCACCAATTCGTCGATGTCGCTGCGGCATCGGCGCGCATCGTCGTGCACAATGCGCTGTGTTTTGGCCGCGAACGCATGAGTGCTTTGACGATTCCGTGGTGCACCTACACCGACCCCGAGATCGCCCATGTCGGTATGTACGTACGGCAAGCGCGTGAACGCGGTATCCCCGTGACAACCTACACGGTGCCGATGCATGAGGTTGACCGGGCGATCATCGACGGCGAAGAAAGCGGTTTTGTGAAAATCCACGTTCGTGACGGCACCGACACCATCCTGGGTGCCACGGTGGTGGCGCACCACGCCAGCGAGATGATCAACGGCCTGTCGCTGGCAATGGTCGCCGGTATCGGTCTGGGAACCATTTCACGTGTTATTCACACCTACCCGACACAGGCAGAGGGTATCAGGAAGGCCGCAATGGCCTATGGCATCACCTCGGCTTCCAGATGGATGCGGTGGCTACAGCGACGCTGGTTTTTACACTGACTGCAAACGGGTTTAAAAGTATAGGTAAGCACGACTGACAAATGATCTTTCCATTGACTGGCGCACTTATGCCATCGCCGTGAGTGCTTTTGGTACATCGGATATTGAATGGTTTTACTATCACTTTGATAGCGTATTAGGTAAATTACACGAGGGCTACAGCCCCAATTGATACATGAAAATGATTTCTAAGTACGGCTGCTTTCGGTTGCTGGCAGTGTTGATCGCCGGGGTGTTGGGCAGCCACGTGGCTATCGGTGCGCCGATGGATGGAGCGCAATTGCTGGCGCGGCGTGCGCAACTGCAAGCCGAATTGCAGGCGCAGGCCTTTGGTGAGCCGCTGGTGCTGCGTTCTCAGGACGATGGCAAGCGATTGGAGGGCGAGGTCTATGCCGAGCTGGGTCAGCCCATGGAGCGTATTCGCAGCATGCTGGGTTCTGGCGAATCGGTGTGCGGCATGCTTTTCTTGCATCTCAATGTGCGGTCCTGCCTGTCCGAACAGACGTCAGAGGGGTTGGTGCTGCACATGGCAGCCGGCCCCAAGCAAGGCGCCACGCCCGCTACCACGTACCGCATGGACTACCGCATGGTGGTTGAGGCTACAAAAGCCGACTACTTGCGTGTGAGCTTGAAGGCGCAGCGCGGGCCGCTGGGCACGTACGACTACCGCATTGTGTTTGAGGCCGCGCCTGTGGATGCACAGCGCAGCTTTCTGCGGGTTGGCTACGCTTATGGTTACGGCTCCCTGGCAAAGATGGCCTACGGCCTGTATCTGACCACGGTGGGGCGTACCAAGATTGGTTTCACCGTATTGGGCCGTGGCGCAGATGGTGCACCCCAATATATACAGGGCGAACGCGGCTCAATGGAACGTAATGTCGTGCGCAACTACCTGGCCTTGCAGGCCTATACCAGCGTACCAACGGGTAGCGACCAGGTGCAGACCGAAGCGCGGCTGCGTACCTGGTTTGCGCTGACTGAGCGCCACGCGGCGCAATTGCACGAAATGGATTTAGCCCAGTATCTGGAGATCAAGCACGAAGATCTTAAGGACATGGCAGCGGCCGCAAGGCTACGGTAAAACCAGTCCGTCCATGCGCACCACCTCAAAGCTGGCGCCTTTAACGCTTCCCAGTTCAGCAAGCAGCTTGTCGTTATTCCAGCGGTCGTCAGGTGCGCCGCTGACGAACCAGTTGGAGCCGTTGTCCGCCACCAGCATCCCGTAGGTTTTCATTGCCTGCAGGATGGCACGGCTTTCGGTGCTGAAGCTGGCCGGGATCACATAGCTGGCCTTCAGGCGCACCCGCATACCCATGGGCGCCAGGCTGGCGCTGGTGTTGCCAGAGGCCCAGTGCGTGGCCGGCGGCACATAGGCCTTGCGTGTGCTGCTAACGGTAAAGCGGAATGCATGATGAATCACACCACTGGCAGCCTCGTCATAGCGCACCAGGCCGGGGAAGATGGGCAGGCCGGCGGCATCGGCACTGGTCCAGCCAGGCTGCCCCGTGGGGCGCACGGTGTTGGAGTTCAGGTGGAACACCGCGCCGCCACTGGCCTTCCAGCTGCCATCGACCTGCGGGTAGGCGTTGCCCATTTCGTACAGGCGGTTGGCGTCGCGGTCAATCACCAACACATGGCGGTCACCGTCAAAGGCCCCGCCATTGGCCAGCGCGCCTTCGATGGGTGCATTGGCTGGAACCGGGTAAGGCCCAGGATCACTCTCGTCGCCATAATCGGTGAAACTGATGGCTACTTTGGGCTGGCCATTGCCCACCACCACATAGGGAATGCCGATAGGCGCACCGTCATACAGGCCGGCACCAAAATCCGGGTGCAGCCCGGGCGTGAGGCCAATGCTGGCAATGAGCGTGTCTGAGTTGGGGTCTATGGCGGCAGATGAGATGTCGGTGTTCCAGGCGTTGTCTGCAGGGAAGGGCACCGCGCCGTTGAGGTTGGCTCCAATGCCCAGGTCGGCAGCTGCCAGGTTGCCAAAAATGGCGTCGGCACTTCCGGTGCTCGCGCTTAACACCACATAGTTGTTGATGTGTACCCGCGCATTGTTGTAGGTGCTGCCCTGGTAGCCGATGGCGCCCAGGGTCAGCAAATTGCTGGTTGTATCAAAGCTGTTGGGTGTGGCACTGCCACCATTTACACCCAGGAGGGTATAAGACGACACGGTAGCCCGCACCTGTCGGTAGGTAGTGCTGCCCAATGTGATGGTGTCCAGCGAGAGCAAGGTGGTGGCCGGGTCAAACGTGTCTGCGGCATGGGCGGCCAGTGCCACCACGCCCAAGGTGGCCAGCGTGCCGACAAGGTACGGTCGCATGAAGAACTCCTGGAAAGGTAATGCCAGGGAATCTTGCCAGTAGGGCCCGGTGGACGGGTGGCCTTTTACGTTGCGTTACCAATTGCCGCAGGCAAACCAAAGTCCTGCTCAACGGCGGCGCCCGGAAAGTGGAAGCGTACCGGGCCGTCTGGGCGCGCGTTGAGATACTGCACCACCATCGGGTCATTGCTGGCACGCACGGCGTTGACGCTGCCTTCGAAGGCAACCTTGCCGCTGGCCAGCACGATTACGTGGTCGGCAATCTCCAGCGTGTGCTTGGTTTCGTGGGATACAAATACGCTGGTCAGGCCCATGGAATCGTTGAGCTGGCGGATCAGTCGCGCTGCGGTTTTGAGCGAAATCGGGTCCAGGCCAGAAAAGGGTTCGTCGTACATCACCAGTTCGGGGTCTAGCGCAATGGCGCGCGCCAGTGCAATGCGCCGGGCCATGCCGCCGGAGACTTCGCTTGGCATCAGATCGCGCGCGCCACGCAGGCCCACTGCGTTGAGCTTCATCAGCACGATGTCGCGGATCAGCGGCTCTGCCAGGTCGGTGTGCTCGCGCAGAGGAAAGGCCACGTTGTCAAACACACTCAAGTCGGCAAACAGGGCGCCGAACTGGAACAGCATGCCCATGCGCCGGCGCGCTGCATACAGCTGTGTCTGGTCCATCTGGCCCACGTCCTGCCCGTCAAACAGCATGGCACCCGATTGCGCCTTCTGCTCGCCGCCCATCAAGCGCAACGTAGTGGTCTTGCCGGCGCCCATGGGGCCGATCAGGGCTGTGACCTTGCCGCGCGGAATGGTGAGCGAAACCGAATCGAGTACCCGATGGTCGCCATAGCTAAAGCTCAAATTGCGAAATTCGACAAGCGAAGTGGATGCGGTGTTGGCCATGATGTCCCAATCATAGGGGATTCCCCCGGCCGGCCCTAGCCGTTATATTGATGCACCATGCTGCGCTATCTCATCATCCCCGTCACCCCGTTTCAACAAAATTGCTCGCTGGTCTGGTGCGACCAGACGCTGGACGCGGCGGTTATCGACCCCGGTGGCGACTTGGACCGGGTGCTGGGCGAGGTGCAGCGCCTGGGCCTTTCGCTCAAACAGATCTGGTTGACCCACGCCCATATCGACCACGCCGGCGGCGCCGGCGAGCTGGCCGAGCGGCTGCAACTGCCCATCATTGGCCCGCACACCGGCGACCAGTTCTGGATTGACGGCCTGGCGCAGCAAAGCCAGATGTTTGGCTTTGCCCGGGCCAAGCCCTTTACGCCCACGCGCTGGCTGCAAGATGGCGATACCGTCACGGTCGGCAATAGCACGCTTGCCGTGCGCCATTGCCCCGGCCACACGCCAGGCCATGTGGTGTTTTATTCCAGTGAGGCACAGCGTGCCTTTGTAGGCGACGTGCTGTTTGCCGGCTCCATTGGCCGCACCGACTTTCCGCAGGGCGACCATGACACGCTGATCGCCAGCATCACACAGCGCTTGTGGCCCATGGGTAACGACACGGTGTTCATCCCCGGCCACGGGCCCGAGAGCACGTTCGGGCAGGAGCGGCGCAGCAACCCCTACGTGGCCGATAGCTGACTGCCGATCTGCAAGGGCAGCGCGGGTCAATACCGTAGCTGTCCGTCGGTATCCAGGATCGCCAGTTCCACGTAGGACGAGCCGGTGTGACTGTGGGGCGAGTAATGCGCCACGAACTTGCCAAAGCTGATGTCGCCGCCCGTTTCCAGACCCTTAATGAAGCTCTCGGTGCTCAGGTTTTTGCCCGCGCGTTTGAGTCCTTCCACCAGTATCTTGGCGTGGATAAAGCCTTCAAATTGCGAGGTTGATGGCTTGGCATCAGGGCCCTTGGCCTTGGTCAGCCGCAGGTATTCCTGCACTACCGGCACGGAAGGGTTGCGCAGTGACGGCATGATCTGCGCCAACACAATGCCGCGCGCAGCGGTGCCCAGTTCACGATTCAGCATATCGGTACTGACCACCGAAAAGCCATAAATCACCGGGTGGCTTGCAGTGGCATTGAGCGCCTTTACAAACCCAGTAAAGGTTGCGCCGGCCGTGCCCATCACCACTGCCTGGGGGTCGGCCTGAACAATGGCGGCGGCGGCTGCCTTGAAGTCGGGCGCCTTGGGGTCGATCTTGACAAAGGTGGGGAGGTCCAGTTTGCGCGCCTGCGCTGCATTTTTGACTTCCGTCATCAGGGCGTTGCCGAAGCCGTCGTCCTGGTAGACCATGGCCAATCTTGTGATGCCGACCACCAATTGCTGTTGGACGATGCGTTGCGCCTCATTGGCGTAGCTGGCGCGTACGTTGAAAAGGTAGCGGTTGTAGTTGTCCCGGAAGGTGGTTGCACCGGTAACCGGGCCAAAAATAACGGTCTTGTTTTCTGTCACCAGCGGCAAAATGGCCGCCGTGTTGGCAGTGCCGGTGCTGTTGTAGACCAAGAATACCCGGTCTTCTAACAACATTTTGCGCGTGTTTTCCACCGTGCGCTTCACGTCAAAACCGTCGTCAACGGGTTTGTAGACGAGCTTGCGGCCATAGATGCCACCGCTGGCGTTAACGGCATCAAAATACAAATTCGAGCCCACCGTGTATTCCGTGGTTTGGGGGCCCAGCGGGCCTGTCAAGACGGCGGAGGAGCCGATCAGGATTTCGGTGTCGCCGACGCCGGAATCACCAGCCAGCAAAGGAGCCGCAGCCAGCAGGGCGGACGAGAGAATGACAGCTTTCAGTGCGGTTTTCATGGGTTTATGTAATTATTAAATATAACCATATTACGGTGAATGGGCGACTCAATCAACGCGGGTTTCTCCTAGGGGTGGGAGCCCCGCAAGGCTGGCACTTGACTGTCGGCCCGAGCCGCGTATGCCCGGCATGCGGCACAATCTGTCCAGTCACTTTCTACGCAATTGATCATGTCTGACACCACCACCATCGCTCCCAGGGACAAAGCTGACATCCTGGCCCAGGCACTGCCGTACATCCGCAAGTTCCATGGCAAGACTATGGTCATCAAATACGGTGGCAACGCCATGACCGACCCGGCGCTGCAAAAGGCCTTTGCCGAAGACGTGGTGCTGTTGAAACTGGTGGGCATCAACCCGGTGGTGGTGCACGGCGGCGGCCCGCAAATTGAAGGGCTTCTCAAGCGCCTGGGCAAAAAGGGTGAGTTCATCCAGGGCATGCGGGTGACCGATGCCGAAACCATGGAGGTGGTGGAGTGGGTGCTGGCTGGCGAAGTGCAGCAGGACATTGTGGGTCTGATCAACCAGGCCGGTGGCAAGGCCGTGGGCCTGACCGGACGCGACGGCGGCATGATCCGCGCGCAAAAACTCAAGATGCTGGACAACGCCGACCCCACCAAAGAGCACGATGTGGGCCAGGTAGGTGACATCGTCAGTGTGGACCCTAGCGTGGTCAAAGCACTGCAGGACGACGCTTTCATCCCGGTGGTCAGCCCCATCGGCTTTGGTGAAAACAACGAGAGCTACAACATCAACGCCGACGTGGTGGCCGCCAAGTTGGCCACCGTGCTAAAGGCCGAGAAGCTGATGATGCTGACCAACATAAGCGGTGTGCTCGACAAGAGTGGCCAGCTACTCACCGACCTGACGGCCCAGCGCATTGACGAACTGTTTGCGGACGGCACCATCAGTGGCGGCATGCTGCCCAAGATTGCTGGCGCGCTGGACGCGGCCAAGAGCGGCGTCAACGCGGTGCACATTGTTGACGGGCGGGTGCCGCATGTGCTGCTGCTGGAAATTCTGACCGATCAGGCTTTTGGCACCATGATCCGTTCGTGTTGATTGCTATTATTGTCATAGCTGTATACGCCTATCCGACAAGGGCTGGAGGCCAAAATCATGCGACTCTTATTGGTGGAAGACGATGTCATGGTGGCCAGCGGCATCAAGCTCGGTCTGTGTGGTGCCGGTTATGCGGTGGACTGGGTGGGCAGCGCCGAACGCGCCCTGGAGGTGAGTCGCACTGAATCCTTTGACCTGGCCGTTATCGACATTGGCTTGCCCGGTATGGACGGCCTGGAGCTGACGCAGGTCCTGCGCAAAGAAGGCCGCACTATGCCCGTACTGATCCTGACCGCGCGCGATGCCTTGCAAGACCGGGTGCAGGGGCTGGATCTGGGGGGTGACGACTACATGGTCAAACCCTTTGAGCTGCCTGAACTGCTGGCCCGCCTGCGCGCGCTGTTGCGCCGCTCCCAGGCGGCCACATCTGCCACGTTGAGCTTTGGCCCGCTTGAACTGGACACCGCCCTGCGCCAAGCCTGTGTCCGACCCACCGGCGCGGCCGGTCCCTGTGTGCCGATCGAGCTGGGTCCGCGTGAGTGGACCGTTATGGAATACCTGATGCTGCAGGCCCCCAAACCCGCCAACAAAGACAAGCTGCTGCAGGCCCTGACCGGTTGGGACAAAGAGATCACCCCCAACGCGGTGGAGGTTTATATCTCGCGCCTGCGTGGCAAGCTCGAACCCCACGGCTTGGCGCTGCGCTCCATCCGCGGTTTTGGCTACCGGCTGGAGTTGCTGGCGCCACCGCCCGACGCCGCCCCCGCGCCAACAGCCGGGGCCTGAAAGCCATGCCGGCGCGCCAAGCCATAGCTTCAGGGCTGAAACGGCGTCTGTTGCTGTTGCTGCTGACGCCGCTACTCCTGCTGGCTTCGCTCAATACCTGGTTTGACTTTCGCTCTGCCGACAGCGCTTCATTGCAGCAGGATCGCCAGCTCCTGAGCCTGGTGCCGCTGCTGTCGGCGTCGGTGGTGGCGCGTGGTGCGACCGAGACCGATCCGCCAGTGATGCTGATGGCCCCACCCATAGAAGACTTTCTGAACCAGCGTCGGGGTCTGGCCGCCTTTGCGCTGGTCGGGCGGTATGGCAGCGTGCTGCTGGGGGACCTTTGGCTCAGCGGCATGCCCCCGGCCACGGGTGAGGCCGAGTTTTCCAGCCAGGAGTTTGATGGGGTAACCTTTCGCATCGTCAGCCAGCGCATGAAAACGCCAGCTGGCGAACTGGTGCTGCGCCTGGCCGATGGATCGGACCCGCGTCAGCAGTGGCTGCGCCGCCTGTGGATCAAGGTGGCCCTGCCCAACTTTATCTTGGTGGTAGCCGCGTTTTTTGCCGTGAACTGGGCGGTGCGCCACGCGCTGCGGCCTTTGCTGGCGCTCAAGGATGCGGTCGAGCGGCGCTCGCCACGCGACCTCTCGGCGATGGACGCCGAGGGCGTCCCTGAAGAGGTGCGCCCACTGGTGGAGTCACTCAACCGACTGTTCGATCTGGTCAACGCCCAAGCGGAAAGCCAGCGCAGCTTTGTGGCCGACGCTGCCCACCAGCTGCGCACGCCGTTGGCCGCATTGCAGGCCCAGGTAGAAGCCTGGGCCCAGGCCGTGACCAGTACTGCAGCGCAGGCTGATCCGGGTCGGGTCTACAGGGAAAATACGCCTCCAGTCCTCGTCGATATTGAACATACCGCTATTACTTTAGAAGCAAGTCAGGTGTACCGGCTGCGCCAGGCGGTGCGCCGCACCTCGCAGTTGGCCAACCAGTTGCTGGCTCTGTCCCGCGCGGATTCGCGCAGCGCCCACATCCAGCCCGTGCAGCGGGTGGATTTGCAGGAGCTGTGCGAAGTCATGCTCGAAACCCATCTGGACGCCGCCACGGCAAAAAACATCGACCTGGGGCTGGAAGCGGCCCAGGTGCACGCAAGTGGCCACACTTGGCTGCTGCGCGAGCTGCTGAGCAACCTGGTGGACAACGCCATCCGCTACACCCAGCGCGGCGGGCGCGTCACCCTGCGCTGTGGCTGGGGCGTTGCGCCCGACGGGAGTGCGCAGCCCTTTCTGGAGGTGGAAGACAACGGCCCCGGCGTTCCAGAGGCCGAACGCGTGCACCTGCTGGAGCGCTTCTACCGCGTACCAGGCACTCTAGGTGAGGGCACCGGCCTGGGTCTGGCCATTGCCGATGAGATCGCCCGGGTGCATTCAAGCCAATTGCAAGTATTGCAAGGACAGGGCGGGTGCGGGCTGCGCATGCGGGTGTGCCTGCCGGCCTAGGGAGAACCTGGCTGTGTCCTAGGAAAAACCCTTGCAGGTGCTATGCGAGAATTGTTCACACCTAACGCTGAGTGCACCATGCCAGACGCCACCATCATCCCATCCACTGACGCTTCCGAGCACGCGCCACAAGGGCTTGAACCGGCGGCACCCGCTACACCAGTGCGTAAGCGCCCCAAACCGGGCGAGCGGCGCATCCAGATTTTGCAAGCGCTGGCCAGCATGCTGGAGCAACCTGGTGGTGAGCGCATTACCACCGCGGCGCTGGCGGCCCGGCTGGATGTGAGCGAGGCAGCCTTGTACCGCCACTTTGCCAGCAAGGCCCAGATGTTTGAGGGGCTGATCGAATTCATCGAGCAGTCGGTCTTCACCCTGGTCAACCAGATTGTGGAGCGCGAGCAGACCACCACGGTAGGCCTGGCTGACCAAGGCCCGCGCCAGGCAGCCAAAGTGATCGCCATGCTGGTGCAGTTTGCCGAGAAGAACCCCGGCATGGCCCGTGTCATGGTGGGCGATGCCCTGGTTCATGAGAATGAACGCCTGCAGCAGCGCATGAACCAGTTTTTTGACAAGATTGAATCTACCCTCAAGCAATGCCTGCGCGACGGGGCTCTGTCTGCCGCCTCGGCTACGCCCACGGTGGACGCCCAGATCCGCGCCTCGGTGCTGATGGCCTTTGCCGGTGGACGGCTACAGCGCTTTGTGCGCTCTGGGTACAAGCGCCTGCCGTCCGAGCATCTGGACGCCAGTTTGCGTCTGCTGCTGGGGTAAACCCCCGCGTTTCTTAGGTTTCAGCCTCTAGAAACCGAAAATAGTTGGCTGGCGCCATGGAAATGCTGCAAAATAGCACGATCGTTCTATTTTGTTGTGTCAGGCTCCCATGTCCATCGCCTCTGTGTCCGCCAAGCTGATTCGCAAAACCCGCCCTAAAACTGCGGGCGCGGGTAAGGCGCCTTCCGGGCGCGCCTTGCAAAAAGGCCAGCAAACCAAGATGGCCATTGTGGATGCTGCCTTGGGGCTTGCCACCCACGTGGGGCTGGAAGGCCTGAGCATTGGTGCACTGGCAGAAGCCACCAACATGAGCAAGTCGGGCGTGTTTGCCCATTTCGGCTCGCGTGAAGAGCTGCAGATTTCGGTCATTCACCAGTACTTCACGCTGTTTGAGCGCGACGTTTTCTATTTCGCCATGCAACAGCCACGCGGTCTGCCGCGCGTCAAGGCGCTGTTTGCCAACTGGATGCGGCTGGTGGCCGAAGAAATCCAGGCCGGCTGCATATTTATCAGCGGCGCTGTTGAGTTTGATGACCGCCCGGGCCCTGTGCGCGATGCGCTGGCCACTTCGGTACAGACCTGGCTGGATGCGATGGACCGCGCCATCGTGATGGCCCGCGATTGCGGCCATCTGCGTGCCGATGTGGACGAGCAGCAGATGGCGTTTGAGATTCACGGCCTCATCCTCGCGCTCCACTATGAAGCACGCTTCCTGAAGAAACCGGCTTCGATTGCAAGGGCCAATAAGGGTTTTGAAAATATTCTCGTGCGCTACGGCACACCTTCCGTTTCCTGATCACTGTTCAATAAGGAGTATTCAGCATGCCTACCTATAACCCACCCCTGCGCGATATGCAGTTTGTGATGCACGAAGTGCTCAAGGTTGTCGACGATCTCAAGCAGATTCCCAAGCATGCCGACATGGACGCGGACACCATCACCGCCGTGCTGGAAGAAGGCGGCAAGTTCGCCTCCGAAGTGATTTTTCCGCTCAACATCTCGGGCGATGCAGAAGCCTGCACGCTGGACCCGGTGACCCATGCCGTGACTACACCCAAGGGTTTCAAGGAAGCCTACAAGACCTACATCGAGGGCGGCTGGGCGGCATTGGGCTGCGACCCTGAGTACGGCGGCCAGGGCCTGCCATTTGTGGTGAACAGCATGTTTTATGAAATGCTCAACAGCGCCAATCAGGCCTGGACCATGTACCCCGGTCTGACCCACGGAGCTTACGCCGCCCTGGAAGCCCATGGCACACCCGAGCAGAAAGCCACCTACCTGCACAAGATGACCAGTGGCGAGTGGACCGGCACCATGTGCCTGACCGAACCCCATTGCGGCACTGACCTGGGCTTGATGCGCACCAAGGCCGAGCCACAGGCGGACGGCACTTACAAGATCACCGGCAACAAGATTTTCATCAGCGCCGGCGAGCACGACATGTCGGACAACATCATCCACCTGGTGCTGGCCCGCCTGCCGGATGCGCCCATCGGCATCAAGGGCGTGAGTCTGTTCATCGTGCCCAAGTTCAACGTCAACAAGGACGGGTCGCTGGGTGCGCGCAATGGCATTTATTGCGGTGGCCTGGAACACAAAATGGGCATCAAGGCCAATGCCACCGCCCAGATCGTGCTGGACGAAGCCGTGGGCACCCTGGTAGGCCTGCCCAATAAGGGCATGAACGGCATGTTTGTGATGATGAATGCGGCCCGTCTGGGCGTGGGCAATCAGTCCTTGGGCCTGACCGAAGTCGCTTTCCAAAACGCCTTGGCCTACGCCAAGGACCGCCTGCAAATGCGCAGCCTGTCGGGCACCAAAGCCAAGGACAAGCCAGCGGACCCCATCATCGTGCACCCCGATGTGCGCAAGATGTTGCTCACCGCCAAGGCCTACGCCGAGGGCGGCCGTGCCCTGCAGGGCTTTTGCTCCATGCTGCTGGAAAAAGAGCATTACCACCCCGATGAAAAGGTGCGTGCGGAAAGCGCCGAGATGCTGGCGTTGCTGACACCCATCGTCAAGGCCTTCCTGACCGATAACGGCCACATCTCAACCAATGCCTGCATGCAGGTGTTTGGCGGCCACGGCTTCATCAAGGAATGGGGCATGGAGCAGTTTGTGCGCGACAACCGCATCAACATGATCTATGAAGGCACGAACACCATCCAGTCGCTGGACCTGCTGGGCCGCAAGGTGCTGGGCAACAATGGCGCTACGCTCAAGAAATTTGGCAAGCTGGTGGGCCAGTTGGTGGAGGAAGAAGGCGTCAACGAGAAGATGGCCGAATTCATCACCCCGATCGCCATCTTGGGTGACCAAATGACCAAGTTCACTACCGAAATCGGTTTCAAGGGTTTCCAGAACGCCGACGAAGTGGGCGCAGCAGCTGTAGATTACCTGCGCGTCGCCGGGCACCTGGTGTTTGGCTACTTCTGGGCACGTATGGCACAGGTGGCGTTGCGTGAAATCTCTACCGGGAATACCGACCCGTTCTACTTGGCCAAGCTACAGACCGCGCGTTTCTACTTCTCCAAGCTGTTTCCTGAGACCGCAACGCTGATGCGCACTGCCCGTGCTGGCTCCAAAGTCCTGATGGACACTGACGCCGCCCTGGCTTGATACTTACCCCCCCACGCCTATTCGGCATAACAACTAAGAGGAGCAAACATGTTGCGTTCAATAGTAGCCACTGTATTCACTTTGGCAGCCAGCACTGCCATGGCCCAGATGACCCCTGTGGGGTTGTGGAAAACCATCGACGACAAGGACGGTAGTGCCAAGTCCGAAATCCGCATTGTGGAGAACGGCGGCGTGGTGTCCGGCCGGGTTGAGAAGATCCTGGAAAAAGGCAAACAGGACGACAAGTGCGTCGAATGCAGCGATGAGCGCAAGGACCAGCCCATCCAGGGCATGGAAATTCTGCGTGGCCTCAAGAAAACCGAAGGCTCGGACGTGTGGGAGGGCGGCAAGGTGCTGGACCCCAACAATGGCAAGATTTACCGCGCCACCGTGACCCCCATTGAGGGCGGTGCCAAGCTGCAGATGCGTGGCTACATCGGCTTCTTCTACCGGACCCAGACCTGGATTCGGGTATCACCGTAATTTTGCGGGGCAGATTGCAGCGGCATGACCGCAAGCGCTGTCCTCCACTGATCAAATCTGAGAGAACCGTATGTCCCGCTTTATAGTCAAGAAAGTCGCCGTGCTGGGCGCCGGCGTGATGGGTGCGCAAATCGCCGCCCATCTTGTCAATGTCAAAGTACCCGTGGTGTTGTTTGACCTGCCCGCAAAGGAAGGCCCTAAAAATGGCATCGTCACCAAGGCCGTGGAAGGCCTGAAAAAGCTCAAACCTTCGCCCCTGGGTGTGGCGGATGACGCGGTGTTAATCCAGCAAGCCAACTACGAAGAGCACATGGACCTGCTCACCGGTTGCGACCTGATCATCGAGGCCATTGCCGAGCGCATGGACTGGAAGCTTGATCTGTACAAGAAGATCGCCCCCTTTGTGGCGCCGCATGCCATCCTGGCATCCAACACCTCGGGCTTGTCGATTACCAAGCTGTCCGAGGCACTGCCCGAAGAAATGAAGCACCGCTTCTGCGGCATCCACTTTTTCAACCCACCGCGCTACATGGCCCTGGTGGAGTTGATCAACACCCCCACCACCGATGCCAAATACCTGGACATGCTGGAAGGCTTTGTCACCAGTACCCTGGGCAAGGGTGTGGTGCACGCCAAAGACTCCCCCAACTTCATCGCCAACCGCGTCGGCATTGCCGGCATGCTGGCGACCATGAAGGAAGTGGAAAACTACGGTCTGACCTTTGATGTGGTGGATGACCTGACCGGCAAAAAACTGGGCCGTGCCAGCAGCGGCACCTTCCGCACCGCCGACGTGGTGGGCCTGGACACCATGGCCCACGTCATCAAGACGCTGCAAGACACGCTCTCCGTCGAAACCGATCCGTTCTACGACAGCTTTGCCACACCTGCCGTGCTGAAAAAGCTGTTGGAGCTGGGCAACCTGGGCCAAAAAACCAAGGCCGGCTTCTTCAAGAAAGTAGGCCGCGACGTGTTGCGGTTTGATCTGGACAGCGAAGAGTATGTGGCGGGCGGTGAGAAGGCAGACGAGGTTTATGCCCGCATGCTCAAGAAGCCCGCGGCCGAGCGCCTCAAGCTGCTGCGCAATGCAGAAGGCAAGCAAGGCCAGTTTTTGTGGGCCATTCTGCGCAATAGCTTCCACTACGCAGCCATCCATTTGGCAACGATTGCCGACAACGCCCGCGATGTGGACTTTTGCATGCGCTGGGGCTTTGGCATGCAGCAAGGGCCGTTTGAACTCTGGCAGGAGGCTGGCTGGCTGGAAGTGGCCAAGATGGTCCAGGAAGACATAGCCGCCGGCAAGGCGCTGTGCAAGGCGCCCCTGCCCCAATGGGTGTTTGAAGGCCCGGTGGCAGAGCGCGGCGGTGTGCACCAGCCAGAAGGCTCATTCAACCCCACCACGGGCCAGTTTGTCGCGCCGCGCCGCCTGCCGGTCTATGCCCGTCAACACTTTCCTGAAAGCGTGCTGGGCGCTAATGCCGCGTCGGCCGCTACGGCTGGCAAGACCGTCTTTGAAGACGAATCCATCCGCCTGTGGACTCTGGACGGGGCAATATTGATCGCCAGCATCAAGACCAAGATGCACGCCATCGGCCCTGGTGTGGTCGAAGGTCTGCTGCAAGGCCAGGCACTGGCCGAGAAGGACTACCAAGGCCTGGTGATCTGGTCGCCAGACGACATGTTCTCTGCCGGCGCTGACCTGCAGGCTATGTTGCCGGCCTTCATGATCGGTGGCGCCGCCGCTGTCAGCGGTGCTGAGGAAGAAATGCAGCAAGCCATGCTGACGCTGCGCTACTCCAACGTGCCGGTCATCTCCGCCGTGCGCGGTCTGGCGCTGGGCGGTGGCTGCGAGCTGGCGGTGTACTCCAGCCGCCGCGTAGTGGCCATGGAAAGTTATATCGGCCTGGTGGAAGTGGGCGTGGGCCTGGTGCCTGGCGCTGGCGGACTCACCTACATCGCTCGCCGTGCGGCCGAGAACATGGCACTGTCCACCTCCAAAGATTTGCTGCCGTTCCTCACCGAAGGTTTCACCGGCGCCGCCATGGCCAAAGTGGGCACCAGCGCGTTGGAAAGCCGCAAGCTGGGCTATCTGCTGGACAGCGATGTGGTGGTGCCGCACAAAGACGAACTCCTGTTTGTCGCCATCAACGAGGCCAAAGCCCTGTTTGCCGGTGGTTATCGCGCACCGCACAAGCGCCTGTTCCCGGTGGCTGGGCGCAGCGGCATTGCCACCATCACGGCGCAACTGGTCAACATGCGCGACGGTGGTTTCATCAGCGCACATGACTTCCATATTGCCAGGCTGATTGCCGAGGTGGTCTGTGGTGGCCAGGTGGATGCTGGCACCCTGGTCAGCGAGGAATACTGCATGGCCATGGAGCGCAAGGCCTTCGGCAGCCTGCTCAATCACCCCAAGACTCAAGAGCGGATCATGGGCATGATGTCCACCGGCAAGCCGGTTCGTAACTGATGAAGCTACTGCGCAGTCCTCATGCCGCGTTGGGCGGTGCTCGGAATCCTCACGTACAGGGAGTACGTTGCGGTTCCTGTGCTCCGTCCGCCTTGCCTGAGACCTGCTCGCTGCGCTTCCTCAGCCACGAACGCCGTTCTATAGAGTGCCAATGACCCAACATCCCAACCGCCTGGTGCGCACTTTGTCCATGCTGGACAAAGTGCCAGCACTGCTGCGCCCACGCGTACGCAATTGGGTGCTGCGCCGTGCTGTGCCTTTTACCGGTACGGCGCGTCTGGACTATGCCGTGATGACGCCCGAGAAGGTGGAGATTGCCATCACCAACCAGCGCTGCGTGCAAAACCACATTCACGGCGTGCACGCTGCAGCGATGACCTTGCTGGCCGAGACCGCCACCGGCATGGTGGTCGGCATGAATGTGCGCGACGACTGCCTGCCTTTGGCCAAGGAGCTCAAGGTGCAGTTCAAGCGCCGCACCCAGGGCGACATGCGGGCCGTGGCGCACTTAAGCGCGCAGCAGCGCCGTCTGATGCAGTCCCAGGACAAGGGCGAGGTGGTGGTCCCTGTGACCGTAACCGATGCCTCGGGCGAAGAGCCCATTGTGTGTGAATTTATCTGGGCCTGGGTGCCGTCCAAAAAAAAGGTGACAGCACCCAACCCAGCCAGTGCTCCGGCGTGAGCCTGGGCCTTTACAAAAATCCTAAGGAGTTTTTCCATGAAACAGGTTCAAGACGCCTACATCGTTGCGGCCACCCGTACGCCCATCGGGCGTTCCGGTCGCGGTTACTTCCGCAACACCCGCCCCGATGAACTGCTGGTGGCTGCCATCAAGAGCGCCATGCTGCAGGTGCCCACGCTGGACCCCAAGGCCATTGAGGACGCCATCATTGGCTGCTCTTTCCCCGAGGGCGAGCAGGGCATGAACATGGCCCGCATCGCGACCGGTCTGGTTTTTCCCCATCCGGTGGCGGGGGTTACCGTGAACCGTTTCTGTGCGTCGGGCATCACCGCCATTCAAATGGCGGCCGACCGCATCCGCGTGGGCGAGGCCGACGTGATGATCGCCGGTGGTGCCGAGTCCATGAGTATGGTGCCGATGGGGGGCAACAAGACCTCGTTCAACCCCGCCATTTTTGAGCGTGACGAGAACATCGGCATTGCCTACGGCATGGGCATTACCGCCGAAAAAGTGGCCCAGCAGTGGAAGGTCACGCGCGAGATGCAAGACGCCTTTGCGCTGGAATCGCATTTGCGCGCCGTGCGGGCCCAGCAGGCGGGCGAGTTTGCCAATGAGATCACGCCCATTGACATCATCGAGCGCACGCCGGACCTGGCCACTGGCGAGGTAACGACCACAACCCGCACCGTGAACCTGGACGAAGGCCCGCGCCCCGACACCACGCTGGAAGCACTGGGCAAGTTGCGCCCAGTGTTTGCGGCGCGTGGCAGCGTTACAGCCGGCAACAGTTCGCAAACCAGCGACGGTGCCGGCGCCCTGATTCTGGCCAGCGAAAAGGCGGTCAAGCAGTTTGGCCTGACCCCGTTGGCGCGCTTTGTTTCCTACGCTGCGCGTGGTGTGCCACCCGAACTCATGGGCATTGGCCCCATCGAGGCGATTCCAGCCGCGCTGCGCTACGCCGGTTTGCAGCACAGCGATATTGGTTGGTTTGAGCTGAACGAGGCGTTTGCTGCCCAGTCGTTGGCGGTGGTCAACACCCTGGGGCTGGACCCGGCCAAGGTCAACCCCATGGGCGGTGCTATCGCCCTGGGCCACCCGCTGGGCGCCACCGGTGCTATCCGGGCCGCGACAGTGATTCATGCTTTGCATCGCCATAATCTGAAGTACGGCATGGTGACCATGTGCGTGGGCACGGGTCAAGGTGCTGCGGGAATTTTTGAGCGCGTCTAGCGTAACCGCACCAAGGCCACCTACGGGTGGCCTTTTCTATTGGGAGAAAGTGATTTGAGTAGCCATGCATTTGACCAGGCCATCGCCCTGGAACGGCAGCGTGACGGCAGTTTTACCGGCCATACCAGCGCGGCCTACGCCAATATGGTGGGGCCGTATGGTGGCATCAGTGCTGCACAGATGTTGAATGCCGTGCTGCTGCACCCGCAGCGCCTGGGCGACCCGATTTCACTCACCATCAACTTTGCAGCAGCCCTGGCCCATGGTCCTTTTGTGATTCAGGCCCGCGCCGCACGCACCAACCGCTCCACCCAGCACTGGATCATCGAGGTGCTGCAAGGCGGCGAGACGGTTCTTACCGGCACCGCATTTACGGCACTGCGCCGCGAGACCTGGGGCGTGGATGAGGAGGCCATGCCCCTGTGCCCGCCGCCAGAGCAGATGCCACACGGCCTGGGGCCTGTGCCCATGGAGTGGATCAAGCGGTACGAGATGCGTCCCATCTCTGGCGCCATACCCCAGGCCTGGGATGGCAGCGGCGATCACAGCCTGACGCAGTTGTGGATGCGTGACAACCCGCCGCGCCCGCTGGACTTTGCCTCGCTCACTGCGCTATCCGATGTATTCTTCCCGCGCGTGTTCATACGCCGTGCGACCCTGGTGCCTATAGGCACCGTGACCATGACCGTGTACTTCCATGCCGATACTGCCCAGTTGCAGGCCAGCGGCAACGGCTACATACTGGGCCAGGCCCGCGCGCAGGCTTTTCGCAATGGCTACTTTGATCAAACGGCCCAGCTCTGGAATGAAGCCGGTGTGATGCTGGCCACCACCCACCAGGTTGTTTACTATAAAAACTGATACCACCATGCAAGACATCCTCACCCACATTGACGCCGGTGTGCTGACACTCACCATCAACCGCCCGGACAAGAAAAACTCTTTCACCCCGGCCATGTACGCCGCCATGGCCGCCGGCCTGGAGCAGGCCAAGACGGACCCCACGATTCGCGTCACCGTGATCCAGGGCGACATGACCGTGTTCAGCGCGGGTAACGACATTGGCGACTTTTTGCAGCGCAAGCCGAGTTCGCAGGAGTCTCCCGCACTGCAAGCCTCACCCGTGTTTGACTTTCTGCACGCCATTGCCCAACACCCCAAGCCCATCATTGCCGCCGTTTGCGGCCCGGCCGTGGGCATTGGCACCACACTGCTGTTCCACTGTGACCTGGTCTATGCAGGCGACAACGCCGCCTTCTCCATGCCCTTTGTTAATCTGGGCCTGTGCCCGGAGGCGGCCAGCAGTCTGCTGGTTCCCCAGATGATGGGTTACCACCGTGCCGCCGAGGCACTGCTGCTGGGCGAGCCCTTCATGGCCGAGGCCGCACTGGAAGTGGGCCTGGTCAACCGCATCGTGCCGCCCACCGAGGCCAACGCCGTAGCCCAAGCGCAGGCCCGCAAGCTGGCCGCCAAGCCGCTGGAGTCGTTGGTAGAGACCAAGCGCCTGATGAAAAAGGGCCTGATGCCCCAGGTGCTGGCGCAGATCGCGGAAGAGGGCGCAAGCTTTGCCCGCCTGTTGCAGGAGCCCGCCGCCAAGGAAGCCTTCACGGCGTTCATGGAAAAGCGCAAGCCCGATTTTTCCAAAACATGATGTATCAAATAGGCCTCTAGCCCTCGTGGAATATACGTATACAGCTATCAAAGTTGTAGTCATTCAAATATATAGCAGCCATAGGAGAAACCATGACAACTGCATCCCAAACTAGCAATAGCCTCAAAGGCAAGACCCTGTTTATCACTGGCGCCTCGCGCGGCATCGGCCTGGCCATTGC
This sequence comes from Candidatus Aalborgicola defluviihabitans, assembly GCF_016705985.1. NCBI lineage: Bacteria > Pseudomonadati > Pseudomonadota > Betaproteobacteria > Burkholderiales > Comamonadaceae > Allorhodoferax (SeqCode) > Candidatus Aalborgicola defluviihabitans. The sequence goes on along the minus strand of NZ_JADJKN010000002.1, from coordinate 457,773 downwards.
CAGGCGTGCGGCGGCCGACGGCGCCAACATCGTGATCCTAGCTAAAACCACCGAGCCCAACCCCAAGCTGCCCGGCACCATCTACAGTGCAGCTGCAGAGATTGAGGCTGCCGGTGGCAAGGCACTGCCGCTGGCAGTGGACATCCGTGACGATGCCGCCGTGTTTGCTGCTGTGGAAAAAGCGGTGCAGACCTTTGGCGGTATCGACATCCTGGTCAACAACGCCAGCGCCATCAGCCTCACCAACACCGAGGCCACGCCCATGAAGCGCTTCGATTTGATGAACGGCATCAACGCGCGCGGCACCTACCTGTGCACGGCGGCCTGCCTGCCCGAATTGAAGAAGTCCGCCGCTGCCGGGCGCAAGCCCCAGGTGCTGACGCTGTCGCCGCCCTTGAGCATGAAGACGCACTGGTTTGCGCCGCACACCGCCTACACCATGGCCAAGTACGGCATGAGTATGTGCACGCTGGGCCATGCGGGCGAGTTCAAAAAGCTGGGCATTGCGGTTAACAGCCTGTGGCCGCGCACCGCCATTGCCACCGCCGCCATGCAGATGATCCCCGGTGTGGATTTAGCCCTGTGCCGCACACCCGACATCATGGCCGATGCCGCCTATTACGTGCTCACGGCTGCGCAGTTCGATACCGGCAATTTTCACATCGACGACACTGTGCTGGCCGCCCATGGGGTGACCGATCTGGACCGCTATGCCGTCACGCCTGGCAATAAGAATTTCTTGCCGGACTTTTTTGTGGATTGAAGGATTCAAGATGCGACACACAGTGAAGACCTCGTCGATGGCGTCTTTTTGCCGGATGACCGCCACGAGCCTGCTAGTGGCTGCCGCGCTGGGCGTTGGCGCATCCTCCATGGCCCAGCCTGAGCCCACACTGGCCCAGGTCTACGCCATGGCGCAGGCTGGCCGCAATCTGGATCAGGCGCAGCTGATGATGCAGAAGGTGCTCAGTGCCCACCCCAATAGTGCTGAGGCACATTTTGCGCAGGCGGAGTTGCATGCCCGCCGGGGTGAACTAGACCAGGCCCGTGAATCCCTGGCCACGGCCGAAAAGTTCTCTCCCAGTTTGGGGTTTGCCAAGCCCGAGGCCGTGCAGGCCCTGCGCACGCAACTGTCCCCCTCCAATGAAATCGTTGCCGGCAATGGTTTAACGTTTCATCGCCCAGCCGCAGCAAAGTCCGCTGAACAGTCCCCGCGGCAAACTTTTGTTTGGGGGCTGGCGCTGTTGTTGATTGGGCTGATGCTGGTGGCGGTGTATTTCATCCTGCGCCGCCGTATGCAGCACCCGGATTCGTAATACCGGCGTTACTTCGACATCGCAACCATGTAATCCACACCCGCCTTGACGTCGGCATCGGTGTTTGAGGTGTCTCCGCCGCGCGCGGGCATGAAGCCGGTGGCGCCATTGAACCCTTCCAGTGCATGGCGGTACAGGGTTTCATCGCCTTGTGCGATACGTGGCGCCCAGCTGGCTTTGTCGCCTGGCCGTGGTGCGCCGCCGGTACCTGCGCCGTGGCACAAGCCGCAGGTTTTATCAAACACCCGTTTGCCGCCCATCAGCTCAGGGGCGACTGGGGGCGCTAGCACGGGGACGAGGGATGGCAGCTCGTTTGCAGCAGGAGCGGATGTCACCGGGGGCGGCGCGGCTGGAGTGCGGTCGCAGGCGGTTAGTACCGCGCAGGCCATCAGGGTCAGGGCAAGGGTGGTGGTGCGTATAGACATGGATTAAGTTGGCTTTGAAATAGTACGGATCGTATTGGCGAGGATGTTCAGGGGTTGCGGGTGAGCGTACCAGTAGCCTTGGGCGTAATCGCAGCCCAACCCCAGTAGGATGCTGGCGTGGTCTTGCAGCTCCACACCTTCGGCCACGGTCTTGAAGCCCAGGCTGCGGCCCAACTGCACGATGGCGGCCACGATGGCCTTGTCTTGGGGGCTGTGGGACAGACCCCGCACAAACGCTTGGTCAATCTTGAGGATATCGATGGGGAAATTCTTCAAATAGGCCAGTGACGAATAGCCGGTGCCGAAGTCGTCAATGGCCACCTTGAGCCCCAACTCGCGCAAGGCACTCAGCTTGGACACGACCTCATTGAGATCGCCGGACAGTGCCGATTCCGTCAACTCGATTTCCAGCAATTCGCTGAGGTCTGGTGTTTCGGCCTGGAGCTGGCGCAAGGTGGCCATCAGCTCATTGCTGCGAAACTGCACGGGTGACACGTTGACCGCAATCGCAACGCTGTAGCCCAGCTCCATCTTGAGTTGCTGCGCGGCCAGCAGTGAATGGCGCAGCACCCACTCCCCAATTTCGATGATCAGCCCGGTGTCTTCGGCCACGGGGATGAATCGCTCGGGCGGGATAGAGCCTTCACGGGGGTCGTGCCAGCGCAGCAGGGCCTCTACGGCGGTCACACGCAGGGTTGCAAGATGTACCTTGGGTTGGAAAACCAGGGAAAACTGCCCTTCGCGCAAGGCCACACGCAAGCCGTTTTCCATTTTCAGCCGCGCGGTAGAGCGTTGCAGCAGGGTGTCTTCAAAGATACGGAACGTATTCTTGCCATGGCGTTTGGCGGCATACATGGCCAGGTCAGCGTTACTCACCAATTTGCCTACATCCAATCCATGGTCGGGGCACATGCTGATGCCAATGGACGATGTCACCCGTAGCTCATGGCCTTCAATCCCGAAGGGCTCGGCAATCGCGCTCAGCAGCCGTTGCGCCAACGCGATGACGGGTTCGGTTGACACGATGTTGGGCAACACGATGATGAATTCGTCACCGCCGTGGCGCGTCACCCAACCCACCCCATGGACGGCTGACCCGAAACGCAGCGCCAGTTGTTTGAGCATGCTGTCGCCCAGCCGGTGACCCAGCGCGTCGTTGATGTTCTTGAAGTTGTCCAGGTCCAGGCACAGTACCGCGACTTGCTGCCTGTTTTCCAATGCCTGCGCAATATCGCGGGGCAGATCGCGTGCCAGCATGGAACGGTTGCCCAATTGGGTCAATGGGTCGTGGAATGCCTGAAACTCAATTTGCTGGTGGGCAGAGACTTCTTCAGAAATATCGGTAAAGACCAGAATCAGTGCCACATCGGCCGATCCTGAAACAGGTGTGGCGCTAACGCGTGCATCGAAGGCCAGGTCGGCGTTGATTTGTATGCGGGTGTCGCGCTGCAGATGCACGGCCGTGCCACTGCTCAAAACCATACGGTAGAGCTGGCCAAGATCATCACCCGTGCCAGCATGAACAATTTGCAAAACGGTGTGAATGGATTGTCCGTCAATGGCATCGGAGCGGGTATTGAGCAGCTTGCAGGCCGCAGTATTTGCGTAACGGACGCACAGTTGTGCATCCAGGGCGATCACACCATCCGAGAGGGCACCCAGAGTAGCCTCAATTTCGGCAATGCGTTCGTGCAGGCGGATCTCGGCCACTGAACGCCGATGCATCTCTTCGCGCCGTCCGCCCACAAAGCCATTGATGGCATCCACCAATACATCCAGCTCATCGCGGTAACCGGATATGTTTTTGCGGGACAGTTTGATGGGGGGCTCGTTTTCGGAGCGACCCAGGCGTGTCACGCCTTCCGCCAATCGGTGCAAATGGCGCGTAACATTGCGGTACACGATGAAGAACAGAATGGCCGACAGACTCAGAATTTTCACCAAATCGGTGATAGCCAGTGTCTTCAGTGAATCGGTAATCTGCGAGTTGATTTCGGCATAGGACTCGTGGATGCGCAGACTGCCGATGGGAGCTTTCTCGCTGGGGGCCATGATCGACCGGGTCCATACCCGGTCGGACTGCAGGTCCGAGCCAGGCTTGCGGGCCGAGGCGATGGGTTTGTCGTGGTCCAGCACTTCCACCTGAACGATGGAGCCGGATTGCACCATGCCCCACAGCAGGGTGTCCATACCCGCTATGTCGTATTGCCACAGGGAGTTGGAAATGGCAGAGAGGCGGTACCCCACCGCATCCTCGGCCGCTAAATGGGCCGCTTGCAGTGCCTTGCCACGCTCGTGCACCAGACCGAAACCGGAAGCCAGCCCAAAAACCAGCAAGCTGGCCAGCAAAACCCATACCAGGATTCTGAGCGCCAGAACGGAGTACCTTAGAAACACCATTGCGGTTAACAGTGGTGCATTATTGGCATGGGCGGAAACATCGCGGGAATTCTACATGGACGGTATGCGGCGAATATCCCCTGCGTTTGGGTGCATGGGCATTGGGCTGCTAAGCTCGTGCGATTGCAACGGATAGGATATTCATGATCTCCAGGCTTCTTCGTAAACTCGGTGTTGCCGCAGTGATGCTGGCACTTGCCGTCGGCGTGCAGGCTGCGCCTGATCTGACGCAAGTTTTGCCCATAGGTCCGCAGGTGACAGTGGGGCAACTGGATAACGGACTGACCTATTACATCCAGAAAAACAGTCGCCCCGAAAAGCGCCTTGAGTTGCGCTTGGTGGTCAAGGCCGGCTCCATTTTGGAAGATGAAGACCAGTTGGGTCTGGCCCATTTCACCGAACATATGGCCTTTAACGGCTCCACCCATTTTGGCAAGCATGAACTGATTTCTTACCTGCAATCGATTGGACTGAAATTTGGTGCAGATTTGAATGCGTACACCAGCTTCAATGAGACTGTTTACATCTTGCCTCTCCCCACCGACAACCCCGAAGCCGTAGAAAAAGGCTTTTTGGTGCTGGAGGACTGGGCACAGGGTCTGAGCTTTAACGCTGCCGACGTCGACGCCGAGCGCGCCATCGTGCTGGAAGAGTGGCGCCTGGGCCGTGGTGCAGAAGACCGCATGAACCAGAAGCTGTTCCCCAAACTGTTTGAGGGTTCGCTCTACGCCAAGCGGTTACCCATTGGCACCAAAGAGAGTCTAGAGGGGTTTTCCCATGACGCCATCAAACGCTTCTACAAGGACTGGTACCGCCCCAATCTGATGGCGGTGGTGGTGGTGGGTGATATTGAGCCGCAGGCCGCCAAGGCGATGGTGGAGGCCCATTTTTCCAAGCTTAAAAATCCGGCGAACGAGCGCCCCCGGGTCTACGCCAACGTGCCGGTGCGCAGCCAGTCCGAGGCCTTGGTCGTTACCGACAAAGAAGCCACTGACAACGAAATGATGATTCGCTACCCACTGCACCCGGCACCCACCGTGCTCACCCTGGGCGACTACCGCCAGGCTCTGGTGGAGCAATTGTTTAATTCCATGCTCGGCTTGCGGATACAGGAGTTGACACAACAATCGCAGCCGCCGTTTTTGGGCGGCGGTAGTGGAGTCTCCAAGCTGGTGCGCGGATATCAATCCTTCTCATCGGGTGCGGCACTGGGGCGCCAGGGGGTTGAGCCAGCCGTGGACGCGCTGGTGCAAGAAAACATGCGGGCTCGCAAGTTTGGCTTCAGTTCGGCCGAGCTGGAGCGCACCAAAAAGAGCATGCTGCGCCAACTGGAGCAGTCCTACGCCGAACGCGACAAGACCAATTCCGCCGGTTACGCGGACGAATACCTGCGCAATTTTTTAGAACAGGAAACCATTCCCGGTATCGCAAATGAACTCGAATACGTGCGCACCCTTTTGCCGACCATTGCGTTGGCCGATGTAAACCGATATGCCCAGGAGGCAATTCCTGAGCAAGCTGCCAAGCTGGTGGTCTATATGGGTACCGACCAGGGCGACAGCCCGGCGCCCGTTGAAGCAGATTTGCTGAAACGCGTTTTGGTGGCAGAGCAGAACGCGGTGGGCGCGCGTGAAGAAAAAGCGCTGTCCCAGTCCCTGATGGAGCAGCCCCCCAGCGCAGGCCGTGTGGTGGCCGAACAGCACAACGCCCCCCTGGGGCTGACCGAATGGGAATTGTCCAACGGTGTGCGGGTTATCCTCAAACCCACTGATTTCAAGAATGACGAAATCCTGATGGCGGTCAACCGCTTCGGTGGCCAATCCTTATACGGGCAGGCGGACATGTTCAATGCGGGCTATGCCGGTCTGGTGGCGGCTTCCATGGGGGTGGGGAATTTCTCGCCCACCGAGTTGCAGAAAATGCTGGCTGGCAAAGTGGTCTCGGTGAACACCGGCCTGCAGACATGGAACGACGCGGCCAATGGACACGCGAGCCAGGATGATCTGGAAACCATGCTACAGCTGTTGACGCTCAAATTTGGGCCCACCCGCCTGGATGCGGATCTGTACCAGTCCTTTATCAGCCGCTCGCAGGATGCAGCGCGCCACACCATGGCGAGCCCGGAGTCAGAATTTTCCAATGCTATCCTGCGCACGCTGTTTAACAACCACCCTCGTGTGGCGTTGTTGCCCAGCCCGTCAGACTTTGACCAAGTGAGCCTGGAGCGCAGCCGCGCCATCTACCAGGACCGCTTTGCCAGCGCCAAGGGCATGACCTTCATTCTGGTGGGCAGCTTTACGCCAGAGGCAATCAAGCCACTGATTGCCCGCTACTTGGGTAGCCTGCCCACGCCTGACCTGCCCATGCAGTATGTGGACTTGGGTATTCGCCCCGTCAAAGGCATTGTGAAGAAGGACGTGCGGGCGGGTACTGAGGCCAAGAGCACGGTCTCAATCAGCTTTACGGGTGAGGCAATGTACTCCGATGAAGAGCAGTTGCGCGTGCAGGCCTTGGTAGAGGTGCTCAACCTCCGCATCATTGACGTGCTGCGCGAAAAGTTGACCCTGATCTATGGTGGCGGCATGGGCGGCGGGCTGTCCCGCGTGCCTTACAACCACTACCAGCTCGGGCTCACACTGCCCTGTGCGCCGGACAACGTTGACAAGGTCATTGCCGCTGCCCTGGGCGAAATCCAGAAACTCCAGGAAGCCGGAGTGGACGCGGCTGACCTCGCCAAGGTCAAGATCAACTGGCACACCACGCACCGCAAATCACTGCGTGAAAACGGCTACTGGATGGGGCGGCTGGCGTCTGCCACGCTGTATGGTGATGACCCGTCCCGCATGCTGGACTATGACCGTTTGGTAGACGCCATTACCCCAGCCGATGTGCAGGCCGCCGCGCAGCGTTACCTCCAACGCGACAACTATGTGCAGGTGGTTCTCTACCCAGAGAAGTAGTAAGGCCCGGCGGCAGATTTCCGGCTCGTTGAACTATTTGCGCATCAGGGTGCTTTTGCCAAAGAGCGACTCAATCAAATCCACCGCCACCTCGGCGGTGCGGTTGCGCTCATCGAGCGCGGGGTTGAGCTCCATTACGTCCAGCGAGGCCAGGCGCCCGGTGTCGGCAATCATTTCCATGCACAACTGCGCTTCGCGGTAGTTGGGGCCGCCGCGCACGGTGGTACCCACGCCAGGGGCAATGTCGGGGTCCAGAAAATCCACGTCAAAACTCACATGCAGATGGGTATTGGCATCCACCAGGGCCAAGGCCAGCTCCACGGCGGCGCGCATGCCCATCTCGTCGATGTAGCGCATGTCGAACACTTCCAGGTCCATCTGGTGCACAAAGCGTTTTTCACCTTCGTCCACGCTGCGGATGCCAATCTGGCGAATCCATTTGGGTGAAATGGCGGGCACGTGGCCGCCGATTTCAATCAGCTCCTTGGGGCCATGGCCGCACAGGCAGGCCATGGGCATGCCGTGGATGTTACCGCTGGGCGTTAGCGCGCTGGTATTGAAGTCGGCATGGGCGTCCAGCCAGAGAATCCGCAACTTCTTGCCCGTGTCGCGGCAGTGGCGCGCCACGGCACTGATAGAACCAATACCCAGGCAGTGGTCGCCGCCCAGCAAAATGGGCAGACGCCCATCTGCGAGTTCGGTGTACACGGCGTCGTGCACGGTCTGGTTCCAGTCTGTGACTTCGGCCAGGTGGCGGTAGCCGTTCACCGGCGGCAGCCAGGGGTTGGCCGGGCCGGACAGGTTGCCCCGGTCCAGTACCTCCAGGCCCTGCTGGGTCAGTACAGAGGCAATTTGGGCCACGCGCAGGGCTTCTGGCCCCATGCTGGCGCCACGGCTGCCAGCACCGATGTCGGTGGGTGCGCCAATGAGACTGATTTTGTTGTTCATGCAGGTGTGATGCGGTTAAGGGGTTTGCAGAGAAAAGACGGCGCGGCGTTCGCCAACCATCAGGCTGCGCGCATTGATGATGGGTATGGCGCGCCACGCCTGCAGGGCGTCGCGTTGGGCATTGTCCAGCCACCCCAATTGTTCCATCACTTCCACGCTGGCAGCGTACAGGGCAGACTTGTTGGCGTCGATGATCTTCAGCGCAAAGGCTTCGCCACGGCGGGTGTTGCCTACCACCTGCACACCATCGGCCCCCACCTTGCTGACCCAGTCGCCCCTGCCCGCGCGCATGAAGGCCAGGTCGTTGCGACCGGTGCCGCTGACCAGGTCGGGGTGGGTGGTCATGGCGCTGCTCAATTGGGCAAAGCTGTCCCCCATTTCTGGGTCTTGTGCGCCATTGGCCAGGCGGGCGTAGCCGTAGGCCAGGCGCCACAGCGGCATGGCGTAGTTGGGAGCCGAGCAGCCGTCGATACCCATTTTCAGGTCATCAGGTTGCATGCCAACGGCGCGAGCCACGTCGCGGCGAATGGCCTGTTGCAGCGGGTGGTCGGGGCCGATGTAGTCGTCCAGCGGCAGGCTGTGTTGTACGCAGTAGGCCAAAAAACCGGCATGCTTGCCGCTGCAGTTGTTGTGCAGTTCGTCAAACACGGCATCGTTGGGTGGCGCCTTGTCGAAGAAGCTGAAGCGCAGTGGCACATGGCAGCCACAGCGCAAGGCACGTGTGCCCAAGCCGGCCTTGTCCAGCATGTCTGTGACTTGTGCTACGTGCATGTCTTCGCCGTTGTGGCTGGCGCACAGCATGGCGATTTGCTGTGGGGTAAAGCCAAAGTACTGCGGCCCACCGGTTTCCAAAAAGGGCAGGGCTTGCAGCGCCTTGATCGTGGATCGGGTAAAGGTGAGCCAGTGTGGGTCGCCAGCAAAGGCGCGCAACTGGCCGTGGGTGTTGACCACGGCGATCGAGCCAAAATGCTGATTCTCCAGGGTTCCACCACGGGTCATTTCAATGAGGGGGGTATGCGACATGCCGAGATTGTGGAGCAAATTGCACAGCCCCGGCGCGCTGTCGCTCGATTGACGGACCCGCGCTGGGCGCTACCGCACAATGCCACCATGCACCCACTCCACTCTCCCCTGCAAGCCCAAGTTGTTCAATGGCTGGTTGCACCCGGCGACACGGTTCGAGCCGGCGATGTGGTCGTCATTCTGGAAGCCATGAAAATGGAGCACGAGGTGCGCGCCTTGGCGGATGGCCGTGTGACCGAGTTACTGGTCGCAGCGGGCGAGTTGGTGGGGGAAAACGATGTGCTATTAATTTCAGAGCATATTGCGTATGTTCCACGAGGGCTAGAGGCCAAAAATTCCAACAATGATTCGGTAAAAGCTGGTGTGGCCCCGACCCCGCGCCCCGATCTGCAGCGCCTGTTGGAGCGAGAGGCCTTCACGGCAGACGCCAGCCGGCCTGAGGCCATGACCAAGCGCCACGCCCAGGGCCTGCGTAGCGCCCGTGAAAACATCGCCGACCTGTGCGATGCCGGCAGCTTCACTGAGTACGGTGCCCTGGCGGTAGCCGCCCAGCGCAGCCGCCGCACGGAGGAAGATCTGATCCAGAACACCCCTGCCGACGGCATGGTCACCGGCCTGGGACAAGTCAACGGCCACTCCGTGGTGGCCATGGCCTACGACGCCACGGTGCTCGCTGGTACCCAGGGCATGCGCAACCACCAAAAGACCGACCGCATGTTGGGCATTGCACTGCAAAACAAGTTGCCCGTCGTGTTGTTTGCCGAAGGTGGCGGCGGGCGTCCGGGCGATGTGGATATGCCCATCGTGGCCGGTCTGCATGTGGCCACCTTTGCCAGTTACGCCCGCCTCAACGGTCAGGTGCCGGTGGTGGGTATCGTGGCCGGGCGCTGCTTTGCCGGCAACGCGGCGTTACTGGGTTGCAGCGATGTGATCATTGCAACCCGCGCCAGCAACATCGGCATGGGTGGCCCGGCCATGGTCGAAGGCGGTGGGCTGGGCGTGTTCAAACCAGAACAGATTGGTCCCAGCGCCGTGCAACATGGCAACGGTGTGATCGACATCCTGGTGGACGATGAGGCGCAGGCCGTCGCTGCCGCGCGGCATTACCTGTCTTTCTTTCATGGGCCGGTTGCTGAATTCACCGCCCCGCCAGAGCTGGCACTGCGCGATGGGGTGCCCGAGAACCGGCTGCGTGTTTATGACACCCGCCAGGTCATGGCTGGTGTGGTCGATGTGGGCTCGTTGCTGGAGCTGCGCAACGGCTTTGGCCTCGGTATCCACACCGCACTGGCCCGCATCGGCGGGCGCCCGGTGGGACTGTTGGCGAACAACCCCGCGCATCTGGGTGGCGCCATTGATGCCGATGCGGCCGACAAGGCGGCGCGCTTCATGCAACTGTGTAACGCCCATGGCTTGCCGCTGGTGAGCCTGGTAGACACCCCCGGCTTCATGGTGGGGCCGGATACCGAGGCCACCGCTCAGGTGCGCCATGTGAGCCGGATGTTCATTGCGGCGGCGCATTTGCGCGTGCCGTATTTGAGTGTGGTGCTGCGCAAGGGCTATGGCCTGGGCGCCATGGCCATGACGGCCGGGGGCTTTCACTCGCCTCTGTTCACGGTGGCTTGGCCAACCGGTGAATTTGGTGCCATGGGGCTGGAGGGGGCTGTGCGTCTGGGCTTTCGCCGCGAATTGGAGGAAGTACCAGAAGGCCCAGAGCGCCAGGCCATGTACGACCAACTGGTGGCGCAGCAGTACGACAAAGGCAGTGCCATCCACATGGCGACGACGCTGGAGATTGACGCTGTCATTGACCCTGCGGATACGCGCAGCTGGTTGCTCCAGGGCCTGGCCGCCGGGAAGGTGGCGGCGCTGGCCAACGAGCTGCGGATTGATGCTTGGTGATTTCGTCCTTTTGCAAGCCCCGGTGCACTGGCCATGGGTTTGTACCGGTCGATCAGACGGTCACAGACAACTACCATGTAAGCTAAGCCCTAAGCCAATTTACCAACGTGAGGAAACACCATGCCCGGATTACTGCCACAAATTGACCCTGATGGACTACTGGAGTTTTCGGTGGTGTACACCGACCGTGCGATCAACCATATGTCCCAGCGCTTCCAGTGCGTGATGAAGGACATCTCCGCCATCCTCAAAGAGGTGTACCACGCACGCTCCGCCATTGTGGTGCCCGGCAGCGGCACCTTTGGTATGGAGGCCGTGGCACGCCAATTTGCCACCGACAAGAAGACTCTGGTTATCCGCAATGGCTGGTTCAGCTACCGCTGGACGCAAATCTTTGACATGGGCCGCATACCCAGCGCGTCCACTGTATTGAAAGCCCGCCGCGTCGGCGATGGCAAACAGGCGCCGTGGATTCCCTGCCCAGTGGACGAAGTGGTGGCCGCGATTGCGCGCGACAAGCCGGACGTGGTATTCGCACCCCACGTCGAAACCTCCTCCGGTATGTTGCTACCCGACGCCTATATGAGTGCCGTGAGCGACGCCGTGCACGCCGTAGGTGGGTTGATGGTGCTGGACTGCATTGCCTCAGGCACCCTGTGGGTTGACATGCAGGCCACCGGCGTGGACGTGCTGATTAGCGCACCGCAAAAAGGCTGGAGCGGTTCACCCTGCTGCGCCATGGTTTGCTTAAGTGAACGTGCCCGCACCGCAATTGACGCCACCACCAGCACCAGCTTTGCCTGCGACCTGAAAAAATGGATGCAGATCATGGAAACGTACGAGGCGGGTGGTCACGCCTACCACGCCACCATGCCCACCGACGCCCTGACACGCATGCGCGATGTGATGCAGGAAACCCGCGATTACGGCTTCGAAAAGGTGCGTAACGAGCAAATCGAACTGGGCAGCAAGGTGCGCGCGCTGTTTGAGAGCCGGGGCATTGCAAGTGTGGCCGCAGAAGGCTTCAAGGCGCCGGGTGTGGTGGTGAGTTACACCGAAGACCCGGGTGTGCAGAACAGCAAGAAGTTCCTGGCGGCTGGCTTGCAGACTGCCGCTGGCGTGCCGCTACAGTGCGATGAGCCAGCCGACTTCAGCACCTTTCGCGTGGGGTTGTTTGGATTGGAGAAGCTGCACAACATGGATCGCACGGTGGAGCATCTACGGGTGGCGTTGGATACGATTTAGCGACCGTATACCCTCTCATGGGTCCGTGTATCTGGCGATGATGTGCGCCAGCTCGCCACTGCGCTTAAGTGTTGAAAGTTCGTGGTTGAAATCTTTGACTAAGGCACGGCGCTGCGGGGCGAACATCAGCCGGAGTTCAACCCCGTTATCCACGGACTCCAGTAAAAACCGCACATCTTTAATTCCCTCGCGCTGGAACAGCCAGCGTGCAGCCGATTCGTCGACCAGCGCTGCCTCGACGCGTTTGGCTTGCAGCATCTTCAGCATCGATAGGTCAGAGGTGGCGTCTGAGCGAATCAGCTGCCCCGATGCGAACTCACGCGTCAGCACCGTATAGACATAACCCAAACGCGTTCCTATGCGATGACCATGCAACTCTTTGACGGTTGTGTAGCCACTGTCGACACGAATAGCCAGAGCCGAACGGACCCTGATGATAGGGTCGGTAAAAACAAAGTCCCGGGCATGTTCGGACCACTCTATGGCGCGGGGTGTGGCATCCAGCTCTCCCGACATCAATTGGAGTTCAACCCGCTTGCGAGGAACCTCTGAGGTCATCACGCGGTAGCCAAGCTTTTTCAGAATCCGATGCGCAACGTCGTAAAGAATCCCATGTGAAGCGTGATTGGAGTCCATGTAGGTATAAGGAGCAAATCCACCCGGGGACGTGTTTAACACGATGGTGGGCTCCACCCAGCCTTGTGCAAGGGCTGGTCTGCACAGGCTGAAATTCGCGGCAATCACGAAGAGGGTCGCGGCGGCTATTCGCGCAGACAGGATATTTGAGAATAGAAACACCATCGGCCTATTCTCGTAGACTAGCTCAGCCTGGTCCAGGGTGTCAAAATCGTGGTAAATCCGGGTGCTTGATCTGCCCGCTGCGCACCAGCATCTTGCCGTACTCTGCGCAACGTTGCAGCGTTGGAATCACCTTGCCGGGGTTGAGCAATTCCTTGGTGTCGAAGGCACGTTTGATGCCCCTCATCTGGGCGTTCTCGGCGGCGCTGAACTGCACGCACATGCTGTTGAGCTTTTCCACGCCCACGCCATGCTCGCCGGTCACCGTGCCGCCCATCGCCACGCTGGTTTCCAGAATATCGGCACCAAACAGTTCACAGCGGTGCAATTGGTCAGGGTCGTTCGCATCGAACAGGATCAGCGGGTGCAAATTGCCGTCGCCGGCGTGGAATACATTGGCGCAGCGCAATTGGTATTTTTTCTCCATCTCCTGGATGGCCAGCAGGATGTCGGCCAGGCGCTTGCGCGGGATGGTGCTGTCCATGCACATGTAGTCGGGGCTGATGCGCCCGCTGGCCGGAAAGGCGTTTTTGCGCCCGCTCCAGAACTTCAGGCGCTCGGCCTCGTCGCGACTCACGGCGATGGCCGTGGCGCCATGGCTGCGCAACACACCACTCATGCGGCCAATTTCTTCTTCCACCTCTTCGGGCGTACCGTCGCTCTCGCACAGCAAAATGGCCTCGGCTGTCAGGTCGTAGCCGGCGTGCACGTAGTCTTCTACGGCGGCGGTCATGGGCTTGTCCATCATCTCCAGTCCGGCCGGGATGATGCCGGCGGCAATGACAGCCGCTACCGCGTCACCGGCTTTGCGGATGTCGTCAAAGCTGGCCATGATGCAGCGCGCCAAAATTGGTTTGGGCACGAGCTTGACGGTGACTTCGGTGATGATGGCCAACATGCCCTCGCTGCCGACCACCAGGCTGAGCAGGTCATAGCCCGGCGTGTCCAGCGCATCGCCGCCAAAGGTGATGGGGTCACCTTCAATGGTGTAGCCCTTGACCTTGAGCACGTTGTGCAGCGTCAGGCCGTATTTCAGGCAGTGCACGCCCCCCGAGTTCTCGGCCACGTTGCCGCCAATGGTGCAGGCGATCTGGCTGGACGGATCGGGTGCGTAGTACAGGCCCAGGGGGGACGCTGCCTCGCTGATGGCCAGGTTGCGCACACCGCACTGCACGACCGCCGTGCGGCTACGCTTGTCCACCTTCAGGATCTTGTTGAAGCGGGCCAAGGACAGGGTGACGCCCAAGGCATGTGGCATGGCACCGCCCGATAGCCCGGTGCCCGCGCCACGCGCCACCACCGGCACGCCCATTGTGTGGCAGGTTTTGAGGATGGCAGCCACCTGGGCCTCGGTTTCGGGCAGGGCCACTACCAGGGGGCGCTGGCGGTAGGCCGTCAGGCCATCGCATTCGTAGGGGGTGGTGTCTTCCCTGTTCCAGAGCAAAGAACTTGAAGGCAAATGGGCCTCTAGCCCTCGGACAATCTGCGATTGTAGCTCTGTTTTTTGTAGCAAATCGGTCTCTGAAGAGGCGCTGGAGGTATTCATGGCAAAGACTGTACGGCAAACCCTGGCGCGGTGGGGTGAAGAATTTGAACGGGGTTTGTGAAAAGCACCCCTGATCGGTTGAGGACAGAGCTTTGTTCCGTCACGCTGGCGTGCCCCGCCCATCGCAAAGTGGGCAGCGGAAAAGTCACTTCACCAGTTTTTTCAGGTTGAGGTCGCCGGGTCGTTCGCGCGCCAGCGCTTGCCAGATGGTTTGCGCATCGTCTGTGGCGCCGGCCTGTTGCAGCTGGGCGGCATAAAGAACCCAGGCCGAAAATGACGCGCCGGGCTCTGGCTTGATTGCTGCAAGAACCCTTGCTGCATCTTCTGCCACCACAAAAAAACCCGCGCTGGTGGCGTTGGAAACCGGGTCGCCGGTCTGGTTGAGCGGCTCAACTTTCCAGGTGTACTGGTTGCCCAGCCGCAGGCCGGAATCGGGGATGAGCGCCAGTTGTGCTTCGGTGGTGTTGCGCTGCCAGATGGCCCTGTTGGTGTCATCACTGACGGTCACGCGGTAGCTGCTGGCACCTGCCATGTGCGCCCATCGCAGGGTAGGCGTGGTGTCCGGTATGGCTGTATTGGACGGATACATGGGAAGTTTGACCAGCAGGGTCCGCATAGTCATCGAGGCCCTGGAGAGCTTGCCGGTTGCAATCCGGACATCAGGCAGTGAGCCGTCTGCGACGCTTCGCACCTTGACCGTGCCGGTGGTCAGAGAGAGCACGCCGGCGCTGGCGATGCGAAACTGCCCCGGGCCGCTGGCAAGGTACTCCTTGCCCGTGACCAAGTCGATCGCGGTAAATTGGAGGCCCGCCGGCGCTTCGACCAGGCTTCCGTTAACCACTTCGTTCAGTATTGCCAGGGGCGGTTTGCTGACCAGGCCGGGCTTACCGATCACATCGGTGATCAGGACGTCTGCCCAGCCACTGGTGGACAGAAAAAAATTGGCAACCAGCACGGCAACGGTGGCGGCTCTAAGCAGGCTCATGGCTGTTCCCCGGTTCGGGTTTCCAGGCAAATACCGCGATTGCAGAATGACCCCGGATGGACATCGTACCCATGGACACCAAGGCACGGGTGTCCGGGATGTGATGGTACACAGTGTTGGATAGCAGGACAGGAACCCCGGAGTCCTTGGTCAGTCCCTCGATGCGTGATGCAGTGTTCACCGTGTCACCAATTGCAGAATATTCGTAACGGTCCCGGGAGCCAACGCAGCCGATCAAGGCGGGACCGTAATCCAAACCCACACCAATGTCGATGGCGGGCGCGCCAAACACGGTCATGAGGCCATCCTCTATGAATTTGTCCAGTGTGCCGCCGTGGCTGTGAATGGTGCCCACCATGCTGCGCCGCTGTTGTGCGTGAACAGAATACCGTGTGATGTTCCGTACGGGGAGGTCCAGCCAGGCAGCGCCAGCGGTGTGCGCTGGTGATCGTCGAATGACATGACGCCACCCAATAAGACGGCTTTGTTAGAGAACGTAGCACGCAACAGGTCCACCTGACCCTCGCGCTGCCAAGCAAGTACCAGGTGCAGGGGCAGGTATTGGAAGGCCAGACGGATGGCGTAGTTGATGAGCCCAGGCGTCGTCGGTGCACCCATGGCGCGCGCCAAAGCCGCATCCAGCCCCGGCAGCAGCTTGTCAAACGAACTGGCAGGTAGCAGCACGGCCAGGCCTACCACGCTGGGACGTGCTATGGCCATGGCCTCCATGAACGCACCCAGTTCCCTGTGTAGCAAAGCGCCTGGGACGCCGAACTGGACCATATCCTCGTCATCGATGCCGACAATGGCGACAGGCTCGTCATCCAGGATGGAATAGTTGAGCGACAGAAAACGGAATTGCTGGTCGCGCCATTGGCTTTCCAGCAGTTGGAATAAATGGGTTGCAAAACACGCCAGTGCAAGCAGCCAGGGCAGGGCCAAACCGGCTGCGTTGATCCAGTGTTTTCTCTGGCGAGGTGCCATGGCAATGTGATGGGACGCGGGGCAGGGGTTAGCCGGGCGTGCATTCAGTTTGGATGCGGCTGCTTCTAGCGCTTCACCAGCGCAATGGGAAAGTCGCTTATGCCAGATGGCGTGATACTGACCGGCGATTGCTGGCCATTGGTCAGTTCTTTCACGCGCTCGGCTACATAGAAGTCCAGCGCCTTGTGAGTGACGATCCCAGTCTTTCGGAAATCTGCTTTGCCAGTCAGTCCTTCAACTACCGCTTTGGTAAACGCGCCGTTGCCCCATTCAGGTGCCTCTCTCGAAAACTGCCGACCGGTTGACGCAGCAAAAACGATGACGCCATTTTCGGCGGATGCAAGTTCGTTGACTACGGCATTGACGTCGACCACTCCACGGGTCTTCGCGGTCCCCAGGGCGTTGCCTGAGTGGCAGCTATCGATGAAGAACAAAGCCTTGCCGGCGATGCTGTTCAACGCGAGTTTGATGTCGTTTTGTGCAACCCCGGTTCGCAGCAGTTGTTCCGGATTGCCGTCGTAGGGCAGGAAAAAGTAGTTGCCAGCGTTGTCGTTGAGGCCGTGCCCGGCAAGAAAAAGGATACCGACGTCACGGGAAGTTACCTCGCGCTTGAGCCACTCCAACCCGTCAAGAACGTCGTCCTTTGTGGCTTTTCCGTCAGTGAGAACCTTGACCTCCACATCGCGGTACAAGCTTCCCTTTTGCAAGGCCATCGCCTCGCTGAAGTCAGCCGCGTCCTTGGCGGCGAAGTCGAGGTTGTATGACGCATTGCGGTACTTGGACATGCCAACCGCCAGCAGATAGAGCTTGGGCGCCAGGGAGAGGTCGTTCCTGGCCGAGTTTCCGGGTGTCGTGTCGCGGGGCCTTGCACCTGACCATTTCACCGGAACAACAGCGGGAGTCGATACTCCGTTGCGATTCTCGGCAAATACCTGTATCTCCGAGTCGTCTGCGGGGACCTTGACGGTGATCTCGCGCCCGAATGCGCCGGATGTATCCGGGCTTCCCGCAAGGCGAGTCTCTGGCTGCAACAGACCGTTGACCCGGACACGTACTGACAACACGGGCGCATCGTTGGGCGAGCGGATGACAAGGCGAAGCGTTACGTCCGCTTTGGAGGTCGACACCTCACCCAGTGGTGCCAGTATTTCCACAACGGGAGGCAGCGCAACTCCGGCAACCTCGGTTCGCGGTTTCCGGTCGGCGTCCGCGTCGGCCAGGCGGACCGCCTGTTGAATGTCGCCCATTTCAATTACCTTGGCGATCACGTCGGGGCGATAGAAATTGCCCCGAAAACGTGAGGCAGGGAAAAAATCCGCCGCCAGATCTTTGCCACGGTTGAGATGCCAACCCATCAAGTCTTCAGATCCTGGACCCGCTGCAAAATATCCGGATGGCGACCATAAAACCCACCTGCGGCCATCCGGGTGCGCGTACAAAATCAATTGCTCCGAACCATCTTGCGCTGCGTACCAATGTAGGGTTCCATCACTAAACGCTGCTACAACCCATCGACCGTTTTCGGAAATATTGACCTGCCAGGTTGTGCCTGGCGCAGCCACTCGCCACAGTTCTTTTCCATTCGCGTTGTAATACCGGACGTGCTGGCTGGTCCCCAGCGCAAAGCCGGCGTTGTTCGGTGCAACGGCCACTGTCATGGACAGCTCAGCTTCATTCAGTACTATGCGGCGCTGGTTCATGGTGGGCATGGTGCTTTCAAACCAATCCGCGACAACCATTGGCGCTTTTCCTGCGCTGGACGGCTTCCATTGGGCTTGGGGAGACGTCCACTGCAATTGCACGACGTCAAACCCGACAACACCACCCGAACCTCCGTTGCGGTGCAGCGGAAAGGCGACGGCTCCCCCATCCCGCGACAGCCGAAACGTGTCTCGCGCATTGCGAAAGTCCGCCAGAGCGCTGCCAAAAGAATGATTGGCATATCCACTGGGAGTGCTTTCCAGCCATCCCCATGCGGGTTCGGCGGAAGCATAGACTACACGCCTGTCGGGCAAGGCGTGGACGCCTACAATGCTGTTGCTGGCAATGCTTTCGTCGTTGGCCGCACCGGTGCCGCGCTCTTGCCAGCGTCTGATGCCGTTCAAGTGATCTGTTCTCCTCCAGGTTCCTGCGGCCAACAGCTCGCGGCCATCCCGTGTCCAGGCAACGGCATTCAGCCCCCCACCGGGGATACCTGCTGCACTAGGCACGTAGGCCAGCTCCAAGGTATCTGCTTTCAGCACAGAGACCGATGCGGAGTTCGAAAACCCCACGGCCAGCAGCGTGTCGTCGGCAGACCAAGCCACACCAAACGGCTGACGGCCTTGGGCGGGTCGATTGCTGTTCATGAGCGTGAGTGAGTGCTGGGCAACTTTGTAGACCCGGATCAAGCCGTCTGTGCTTGCCAGGGCGAGCCGGGCCCCGTCGCCCGAGAATTTCGCACCTGAGACTGCTCCCTCATAGTGGTTGTCACTACCCGTTTCACGACTGCTGTGCCAGGCGGAATCGCTGCCAAACAGACGGACTCCATTCACTCCCCATAGCCCAATGGCGAGCGTCTTTCCATCCGGCGAAAAAACGAGTTGGGTAACAACATCCGGCAATCCAGTGATGCGATGCCTTAGCGCGCCACTTGCCCGATCAAACAGGTACACGTCGTTATCGGCCGACCAACCTCCGACTGCGACCATTGCACCGTCCGGCGTGATGGCCGCAGCATAAAGTTTTCCATCGTTTCCTGGACCCATTGGGGGGCGCAGGACTTTCAGCAACTTGCCGCTTTTAAGATCCCATACGCCTGCCGTCTTGTCTTCCGCTGCGGTGACGGCGTAGCGTCCCCCGCTGTCCACATCGATGGCACGAATCGGGGCGCTGTGGGAGCCGATACTGGTCCGCAAGATCGGGGCCTCGGTGGGCTGTTCTGACCCCGCAAACACATTCCATGCGCAGGCGACAAGTGCCAGTGCACAAGCGCGGCTGCGATACGTCTTCACCGTAGCCCTGACTCAACTCTTGGTCGGGCATTGGGTCGATTTGAACTCGATACGCCGATCCAGAGAGTCAAAGGGATCGCCTTTTCCGGTTGCGACAAGCGCTTCGCTGGAGCCATACCCCTTTGTCGTGATGACATTTGCAAGATCCTTGTGTACCGCGAGCAGGCGTTGCTTGACGTATTCGGCGCGTTGAAGTGCCAGACGCTCGTTCAGTGGCTCTGAGCCCCCGCGGCCCGTATGGCCACCCACTTCAAAGCAGGTCTCTGAGGTCTTGGCCAATTTTGAGGACACGCTGGCGAGTTCCTTGAGCCAGCTATCGTAGGGATTCTGGTCCTTTGCCAGCGCCGAACCACCGTTTTGGAAACCAAATTTGACGGCCAGGCGCTTGGCTCCCATGCCCCGTGATGCCATTTTCGAGAACTCCTGCATGGCTGCATTGCGCCTCCCCAGCTTGGCGTTGGAGAGGTAGATTCCCGTGTGCACCCTGGGTTGGTCACCTGCCGGATTTCGCAAAAGGGCCGTGAAGAGAGCCAAAGACTCCTTGTATTTCCTATTGTTGTAAGCCTTGGTGGCCTCATCAATGCCGGCAACGACGCTCACCTTGTCCAGATAGGCGGCGTTGATGGGATCTCCCGCGCTGGTTCCCTGGCAGGTCTTGATATAGCCCTCCACGATTTTGTCGTTGACCCAAAGGGGCGCATCGCGAAAATAGGGTAGGGGTGTCGGATCAATGCCGTCTGTTTGTGACCTGGCGAATCCTTTGCTGACAATCTTTCCGGTCTTGAGGTCGGCCAGTGCAAAGCAGACGCGATAGGCATCTCGTTCGCCGGAGGCCTTGCCTTGCAGGTTGATGGGTGTAAACGTTCCAATGAAAACCAGCGGCGCCGCTGCCAGGTTAGCGGAATTGAAGGGCTTGACCTGGTACCTGGGGTAGTTGTTGGCAACAATTTCTGTGACCTGCTGTTCCATGGCAACCGTGGCGACGGACTGCATCCCTGTCGTTCCATCGACCAGGGGGTCGATGACCAAATTGAAGGATTGGCCATCGGGTAATTTGGCTTTGGTGAACAAATCGCGTGCGGCCAGTTTGACGGCATCACCATAGGGCAGGGCGACAACGGGCGGTGGCGGTGCAGGCTGTGCAACCGCCACGGTAGCCGGCGCTTCGGGCGCTGTGCTTTGCACAACTTCCTGTGGGGCGCATGCGGCCACAGCTGCGCAAAGAAGGATGGTCATTCTTCGGGGGACCATGAGAACCCGTTCGCTCCCAAAGGCGGCGTTGCGTGAAAAATATTTCATGGAATGGCCTTTATGGAGTGGGAGGATTTACACCGTACCGACGGCATGAATTTAGTCCAATTGCCTGAACTATGCAACAAAGGACACTTGCACGTTGCCGACACCATGATGTTGAGATGCTGAAAATCCAGGGCTGTCGGTCAAAGGCGCAAAGTCTACAAAAAACGTGGACTCACCGGGCTTTATGGTGCCCCAATTTTCACGCGATGGTCTGTTTCAACCACTCGACAAAGGTAGTGCACTCCCAGCGGTCCATCATGCCCGTTCGCCAGCACAGGTAGTGGGCGTGCGGGCTGGGGACGGCGTTGGCAAACACATCGCTGCTGCCCAGGCGTACCAAGGAGCCGGTTTCCAGCCAGGGCGCACCCAGCTTGAGTCGCACCAGACCAATGCCCATGCCGGCGGCCGCGCCATCGCACATCAGGCCAATGTCGTTGAACTGCGAGCCCTCCACTGGCTCGGGCCAGTCCAGACCACGCGCGGCAAACCAGGTGCGCCAGGGCTCCAGTGGGCTTCGCAACAGGGGCAGGCTTTGCAAGTCCTGCGCTGCATCGAACGGGCCGTGTTCGCGTATGAACGCGGGTGAGGCCAGCGGCGCAACCTCATCCTTCATCAACAGCGTGTGTTCCATATCCGCATAGCGCCCGGTCCCAAAGCGTACCACCAGGTCGGCGTCTTCGGCCACCACGTCCAGCAGTGGAATGGAGACCTGCAGCGTGAGGTCGATTTCGGGGTAGGCGTCGGTGAACTGGCGCAGGCGTGGGATCAGGATGGAGCGTGAGAAGGTGGGCGTAACTGCCAGGCGCAGCTTGCGTTTGCCCGGTGCGGCGGCGGAACTGGGAAACTTTTGCAGAATGGCCAGTCCCTCCCGCACGTGGGCCAGGTATTCGCTGCCTTCGGTGGTGAGCGAAAAGTCGGCGCGGCCAAATAGTTTGGTGCCTATGATTTCTTCCAGCTGGCGCACCCGGTGACTGACTGCGCTGGGGGTCACACATTGCTCCTCGGCGGCCTGGGTCACGCTGCGCAAGCGCGCCAAAGCCTCAAAGGTCAACAAGCACTGAATGGGGGGGATGCGGGCGGCACTCATGTGCTCACTATAATTCGGCCGCTATCGCCCGCGCGGGTTTCCCCCGCCCAACAACCTATCCGCAGGAACTGCCGTGTCCGACACCCTCGCCGTATTGCCGCAGTACATCATCCCCAAGCAGGCGCTCACAGCGCTGGCAGGTAAATTGGCCAGCGCCCGTGCCGGTAGCTGGACCACGGCGGTGATCCGCTGGTTTGTCAAACGCTACCAGGTCAATATGGCCGAGGCGGCCAACCCCGATATTGCCAGCTACGCAACTTTCAACGATTTCTTTACTCGTCCGCTCAAAGATGGTGCGCGCCCACTGGCGCGGGCCGATTGCGTATGCCCGGTGGATGGGGCCATCAGCCAGTTTGGCCCCGTCAACAAAGATCAAATCTTCCAGGCCAAGGGCCACAGCTACTCCACTACCGCGTTGGTGGGGGGCGATGCCGCACTGGCCGCGGAGTTTGAGGACGGTCACTTCGCCACGCTGTACCTAAGTCCCAAGGACTACCACCGCATTCATATGCCTTGCGATGGGGTGTTGCGCCGCATGATTTATGTGCCGGGTGATTTGTTCTCGGTCAACCCAACGACAGCACGTGGCGTACCGGGGTTGTTTGCGCGCAACGAGCGCGTGGTCTGTGTGTTTGACTCAGCCCAAGGACCGTTTGTTCAGGTGTTGGTGGGCGCCACCATTGTGGGCAGCATGGCCACGGTCTGGCATGGCATGGTCAACCCGCCGCGCCCAGGGCATTTGTGGGAGCGCCTGTACAAAGACGGCGGGGTGAAGTTGGCCCAGGGCGCTGAGATGGGACGTTTTCTGCTGGGGTCTACCGTAGTGCTGCTGTTTCCGCGTGGGCCGTTGGCGTTCAACCCCCAATGGGCGCCCACTGGTGTCATCCGCATGGGTGAAGCCATGGCGACGCGGGCATAGCCCAATAACCTCAGCGCGATCACCTTCACATGTTGCCAAAATGGCAGTAGAGGAAGTAAGCTGCTAGTCTGATTAAAACCGGAAGGGTACCGCGATGCAAACATTCCAACTTGCTGAGGGGTTTTCGGGGCGGCGAGTGGCTGGTATCGCGGTGTGCAGCCTGGCATTGGCAGGGTGCGCACAACAGCCTGTGACTGAACGGCCCGCCGAGGTATCGCCAGCCGTCGCCGCGCAGATTGACGCACTGGTGGCCGAGTATGTGCCGTCTATCTTGCCGGGCCTGCAATTGGCGGTCGGCAAGGGTGGCACGGTGCTGTATGCGCGCGGATATGGCGCAGCCGATATCAAGGCGGGTGTGCCCATGTCGGCGGCTACACCGGTGAAGATTGGCTCTGTCACCAAGCAACTGACGGTCGCCGCACTACTCAAATTGCAGGAGCAGAAAAAAGTTGCGTTGTCCGATCCACTGTCACGTTGGATACCCGAGGTGCGCTACCGGCCGGAGCCCACCATCGGCCAGCTCATGCAGATGGTGGCGGGCATTCCCGGTGCGTTGCAAGACCCCGACGATCTGCTGCTGGGCAGTGTGCCGACGGTACTGACCGAGCCGCCGCTGTCGAATGAAAAGTTCTTTGCCAACCTGACTGCGCGCGGCCTTTTTGCGCCGCCGGGCGCGGCCTACGATTATTCGAATGCCGGTTACGTCCTGTTGGGTCGCGTCATCGAGCGTGTCAGCGGCCAGCCACTGGAGCAGGCCTTCACGCAGTTGCTGTTCAAGCCCACGGGCATGTCGGAGTCTTATCTGCTGGGGCCGCAGGCCAGGCCCGAAGCCGCGCGTGGCTACTACCGCGTCAAACCGGGCGATGCCTGGTTGATCTGTCCGGACCTCAATTCCGGCTTTGATGCGGCAGGTGGCGTGGTGTCTACCGCCTCCGATATCGTGCGATGGGATGGCGCACTGAAGGGTGGTGTATTGTTGTCGCCCGCCAGTCTGGCTTTGATGCGCACGCCAGCCCGGCTCGTCAATGGAAAGTTTTCTCCCATCGGCATGGGTCTGGCGGCGCTGGGTGGACCGGGAAGTTATGGCGCTGCCGGACAGACGGTCAGCTTTGCGGCGGCCAATGCCAGTTATGGCAGCGGCTATGACGTGGTGCTACTGGCCAATGGCAGCAACACCGTGGGCGATGTGGCCTACCCCCGCTTTGTGCTGGCGGCGCGCATCCACAATGTGCTCAACCCCTCTGCGCCCGAGCCGGTACCGGCCCTGCCGCCCAGCGCCGGCATCATCGAGCCGACGGCACCTACGGAGTTGCTGCGCCTGTGCCAGTAGGCCCCGGGCAGGCCGCAGCTATTTGAAAATCACGGTCTTGTGACCGTTCAAGAGCACGCGGTGTTCGCAGTGCCACTTGACGGCGCGGGCCAGCACCTGGCTTTCGGTGTCACGTCCCATGGCGGTCAGGTCTTCCACTGTTTTGCTGTGGTCTGCGCGGGCCACGTCCTGCTCGATGATGGGGCCTTCGTCCAGGTCGGCCGTCACGTAGTGCGCGGTGGCGCCGATCAGCTTGACACCCCGGTCATGCGCCTGGGAGTAGGGTTTGGCGCCCTTGAAGCTGGGTAAAAAGCTGTGGTGGATATTGATGGCGCGCCCGGCCAGCTTCTGGCAAAAATCGTCGCTGAGGATTTGCATATAGCGCGCCAGCACCACCAGTTCGGCGCCCTCGGTCTCGATGATTTCGAATTGCCGGGCCTCTACCTTGGCCTTGGTGTCGGCAGTGACCGGAATGTAGTGAAACGGCACGTTGTAGCTGGCCGCCAACTGGTAGAAATCGCGGTGGTTGGAGATGATGGCGCGAATGTCCAGTGCCAGCAGTCCGCTCTTCCAGCGAAACAGCAGGTCGTTGAGGCAGTGGCCTTCCTTGCTCACCAGCAGCACGGTGCGCATGGGTTGCGCCGTTGCGTGCAAGCTCCATTGCATGGAGTAGGGCCTGGCGAAGAACCCCAGTTGCGAGCGCAAGTCCTGGTGGGTTAGCCGCACGCAGTGAAACTGCACGCGCATGAAAAACAGGCCGGTGTCCTGGTCGTTGTACTGGGCGGCTTCCTCAATATTGCCGCCGCGTTCCAGCAGAAAGCCGGACACAGCGTGGACCAGTCCCAGACGATCCGGGCACGACAGGGTAAGAATATAGGTCTGCTTCATAGTGCGCCCATTGTCGCGCATGGACCA
Organism: Candidatus Aalborgicola defluviihabitans; assembly: GCF_016705985.1. Taxonomy (NCBI): domain Bacteria; kingdom Pseudomonadati; phylum Pseudomonadota; class Betaproteobacteria; order Burkholderiales; family Comamonadaceae; genus Allorhodoferax (SeqCode); species Candidatus Aalborgicola defluviihabitans. The sequence continues at coordinate 432,719 of NZ_JADJKN010000002.1, read as the reverse complement.
ACCCGGTCGTTTTCTCAGGCTGGGTGGCTGAGTTCCTGCTTTTCCTGGCAGTGGATGCAGCGCGGGGCTTCGGGTGTGGCATGCAAGCGTGCCGGTGCAATGTGGGCGCCGCATTCGGTACATTCGCCGTAGTTGCCGGCGTTGATGCGGGCCAGGGCCGCGTCAATGGCGGACAGTTCGGCCAATTCGCGCTCGCCCATGGCAAATTCCAGTTCGCGTTCCGGTGGCCAGTTGCGCACCCGAGTCTTCTGGGTGCCCAAAGTGGTCGGCGGCAACCTCCACCCGGCTGACCACGCCGCCGCGTTGCTCGGCAATTTGAGCCAGTAGGGACGCACGCAAGGCGGCTAATTGCTGTTGGTAGGTGCTGATGTGTTGCGAATTCATGGTCTATTGCTTTCTGTGTTGGATTTAGTGCACCACGATTGGGTTTTGGGCCAGCTCGGCATATTGCTCCAGCGTGTCTTCTACCTCTTCCTGGGTGGGTGTCTTGACCTGCCAGGCGACGATGTGCTGCTGGAACAATTCTGCCCATGAGCCGTCCAGGTACACCTCTTTGCCCGCCCGTTTGTCCACAATCTCGAAGCCATGGCGCGCCATGACGGGAATGCCGTTGGGGTACTGTGGGTTCTGGGCTGCGTTGGCCGCCTCTGCATCATCTGCATCGGCGTTGGCCAGCATGTGGGTGACGGTGTAGCTGTCGGAGTCGTAGAGGGTGTGCATAGGAAGCATGATAGGGCCTGTATTGCAATTGGATGCAAACCCTGTGAATTCAAGAGGTTACAAGCGCAGGGGCTATTTCTGCGTTGAGCGCCACTGTTGGTCTACAAAGTCGCCGTTGCGCTGCGTCAGGCGAATGCGCACCGGCAAGTAACCCAGTTCCGGGGCCATCCAGATTTCGGTTTTGGGATCAAATTCGCCAGCCGGGTCGCGCCACAGGCGCAGTGCACTGATTTCGCCGCCGGGCATGCTCAGCTTTTCTGTGGTGCCCACCGTAAACACCCAGGAATCGGCTGAACGCGGCCCCACCGCCTGAAAGGCCAGGGTGCTGCCGTTGGGATATCCATTGGGTTCGCCCGCCAGCATGGCCGCAACCTGCATGAAGATGCTGAGCTGGTCCTGGGCGCCGGCCAACAGCGGCACATCGGGCGTGTTGGCGCTGAAAGTGATCTTGCCCTTTTCGCGTTCGAAATGCGCCGCAACCTCGCTCTTGACCTTGTCGCCAAAGCGGGTGGGCTCCAGCCCCTGGGCGGTCAACGCGCCGGTGCTGGTCTGCACCCGCGAGCCCAGCAGGAAGTGGCTTATTTCCATGCGCGCGTCATAGTGCTTGCCATCCTGCGTCCACTGCAGTTCGCCATTTACGTGGTACGGAAAACCCTTCACCTCGCCGGTGATGGCGTACTTCAGACGCGCTGAGGGCGGAATCACGAAGTTGCGTACCGTCTTGACTGGCAGGGGTTTGGGTGCGGTCGGCGTCGGGATCTCGGCGGCTGCCAATAGCGTCGGGGTCTCAGGGGTGGGAGGCTCGACTGGCAATGATGATGCTATTGTTTCAGTAGCTGCTTGTGTAGTGTTGTCGAGGGCTGGAGGGGCATTTTCTTCCAAGGAACGGTTGACAAACAGGCTGGTATCCTGGGTGGGCCGCTTGCCAACGCGCGCGTGTGGGTGGGGCACCCGTCCCGGGTTCACAGCCACCGGTTGCGTTGCTGGCGCAGGGCGAGCGGAAGGGGGAGGAGCGTCAATGGTGCGGGTGGTAAAGGCCCAACTGCTGGCGCCTTCGCGATCCTCATGTGCGGCCAGCGCCAGCGGTGCTGCCCGCAGCACGGCCCAGTGCGCCAGCACCACCACCAGCGTCAGCAGCACCAAGCGCCAGGCTGGGCGCCGTCGGGCAAGGGTGGGGGTGGTGTGTGCGGGCATGGTTGGGAACTGGCGGTATGCCAGGGCAGTTTAATTCAGAGCGACAATTCCCCCATGAAACTCGCTACTTACAAAGATGGCTCGCGCGATGGTCAACTGGTCGTGGTCTCGCGCGATCTCAGCCAGGCGCATTACGCCTCCCACATTGCCAACCGCCTGCAGCAGGTGCTGGACGACTGGAATTACCTCTCGCCCCAGTTGCAAGATGTGTACGAGCGCCTGAACGCCGGGCGCGCCCGCCACGCCTTTCCTTTTGACCCGTTGCAGTGCATGGCACCCCTGCCGCGTGCCTACCAGTGGGCCGATGGCTCGGCCTATATCAACCACGTGGAGCTGGTGCGCAAGGCGCGTGGTGCTGAGGTACCCCGATATCCCCCAGGGCTGCGCCGCCGACCGTGCGCTGGACGGCATCCGCCTGATCTTGCTGGTGAACGATGTGAGCCTGCGCAACCTGATTCCGCCCGAACTTGCCAAGGGCTTTGGCTTTGTGCAGAGCAAACCCGCCACGGCTTTCAGCCCGGTGGCCGTGACGCCCGATGAACTGGGTGACGCCTGGGTCAAGGGCCGCGTGCACCTGCCGCTTGCCAGCACCTGGAATGGCCGCAAGGTCGGCCTGTGCGACGCCGGGCCGGACATGACCTTCCACTTTGGCCAGCTGATTGCCCATTTAGCCAAAACGCGCAATGTGCGCGCCGGCTCCATTATCGGCTCGGGTACGGTCAGCAACAAGGGTGTAACCAAAGGCACGGGCGACAAGGCCCGCACCGACTGGCCCAAGGGCTACAGCTGCATCGCCGAAAAGCGCGCCACGGAAACCATTATGGATGGCCAGCCCAGCACCGGCTTCATGCAGTACGGCGACACCATCCGCATCGAGATGAAGAACGCAGAAGGTCAGAGTATTTTTGGGGCGATTGAGCAGGAAGTGGTGGCGCCGCTTACCCCTTCATCAACTGCACCACAAACGTCTTGATTCCGCGCAGCAGCATTTCCACCGCGACCGATACCAGCACCAGGCCCATCAACCGCTCCACGGCGGTGACCAGCCGCGTGCCAATAACGCGCTGAATGCGCTCGGCCGATACCAGCACCACGGCGCTGATAGCCATGGTCACGCACAGAGCGCCTATCCATTCCAGGCGCCGCTCAGGTTGCTGCGATACCAGCAACAGAACGGTGGCCAGGGCAGACGGCCCGGCAATGGCCGGAACGGCCAGTGGCACGATCAACGGCTCTGCCAACTGCTGCTCTTCGGCGGAGCTGGCCGGCGGGAACACCATGCGCAGTGCGATCAGGAACAGGATGACGCCGCCGCCAATTTGCAGCGCCAGTTCGCTCAGGTTCATCACCCGCAGGAAGCCTTCACCCACAAACATGAAGGTCAGCAACAAGGCAAAGGCAATCAAAATTTCGCGCAGGATCACGCGGGCACGCCGCTCAGGCGCCACGGGCCGCAGCGCGTTGGCAAAGATCGGAATGTTGCCAATGGGATCGGTGATCAGCACCAGCAAAATGGTGGCAGAGAGAAAGGTGTATTGCGTCATGGAATATCGATTGTGCGGTGACGGGGCCTGTGTGCGTAGTCTGCCAAAGAATTGACCCAGCTTAAGGTTGTGCTGGTCTCATCGTTGATAATGCGGCTCATGCGAACCCTGCGCCACTTCACGACTTTCACCCGCCTTGTGCTGGCGTGGTTCGTGTTGTCGTTGGGCGTGGCGGTGGCGTCTCCCATCGTCAAACCGCAAGATATTCTGCTCGTGTGCACTGGTGCCGGTGCCATGAAGGTGTTGGTCAAGGCCGCCGACGGCAGCACCAGTGATCTGGCCGGCACCACCCTGGATTGTCCGCTGTGCGCCACAATGTCCGCGCCGCCTCCGGTGGTCGGCCTAAGCGCAGAACCCACGCAACCCCTGGCCTACGCCCTGCAGGCCATTCCCAGCGCGCACATTGCTGCGCGCACCGCCGCGCCCATGCCGGCGCGCGGGCCCCCAACCGTCTGAACTATCAAACTTGTAGCGCCTTACGCCCTTTTGACGAGGGCTAGAGGCTGTTTTCTTGATATTTCGGAAGTTGTTTCATGCATTTGCATCGCATTGCTTTGGCTGTAGCCATTGCATTTCCTGTTTCGTTACCCATTGTTGTCCTCGCCCAGGGCGTCGCCACCGAAGCGCAGCTCCAATCCGTCCAAATTTCCAGTGCACGCGCGCCATTGGACCCCAACCTGCCCAGCAGCACGGCCAGCCGCACCGCCGAACAACTGCGCGAGCAGACCATCTACAACCCGGAAGACATTGCCGTCAACCTGCCCAGTACCACCATCCGCAAGCGATACTTTGGCGACCGCAACGCCAACGTGGGCGGACGCAGCTACGGCACCCTGCAGCCGGGCCGCGCCCTGGTGTACCTGGATGGCTACCTGATTTCCAATTTCCTGGGCCGCTTTGATGCGCCGCGCTGGAACATGGTGAACGTGGAGGCCATTGAGCGCATCGACGCGCTGTATGGCCCGTTTTCGGCGATCTACCCTGGCAACTCCATTGGCACCACACTGATCGTGAGTGAGCGCAAACCCAAGGGCCTGGAGGCCTCGGCCAGCGTCAAGCTCAATCAGCAGGGTTTCAGTGAATACGGCACCAGCGAGAGCCTGACCAGCAAGCAACTGTCCGCCCGCATCGCGTCGCGCCTGGATTCGGGCCTGTGGTACAGCTTGGGTGCACAGCACCAGGACAGCCAGGGCCACCCTATGGGATACGCCAACGCGGTGCGCGGGGCCACGGCGGGTGCCTTCGCCGCGCCCACAGCCAGCGCCACGCGGGTCAGCGGCATCCTCTACGATCTGGATCCGCAAAGCCGCGACCGCGCCATTTTTGGTGCCAACAGCATCGACCATAGCGTGCAAGACACCGCCAACCTGCGCCTGGGCTATGCGATTTCGCCCACCCAGGAGATCGAGGGCCGCCTGTCCTGGTGGCACGATGACAGCTCCGTGCGCGCCAGCACCTATCTGCGCGATGCACTGGGCAACCCGGTGTGGGGCGGTGTCGTGACCGATGGTGTGCGTCAGTTCACGCTGACGCCCGACGCCTTTGCGCCCAGTCTGCGTGATGAGGTGCATCGCCAGCTCGGTGTGACCTGGAAAACCAAGTACGCCAAGGGCTGGAACGCCTCGGTAGTGGCCACCGACTATCGCATCATCAGCGACGCAGCGCGCCAGGCCAATCTGGCCCAGCCGCAGGCTGACCTTGGCGGTGCCGGCAGTGTGACGCGGCGCGACGGTACTGGCTGGAACACCTTTGAAGTGCAGACCGCCTACACACCCACCGAGGGCGACTTTGGCAATGGCCAGCACGCGTTGGTGCTCGGCCTGCACCGCAACCAGTACCAGCTGGAAAACGTGGTCAACAACGCCAGTGATTGGCGCAGCACAGAGACCACGCAAAACCAAAGCTACTACGGCAAGACCACCATCACCGCGCTGTATGCGCAAGATGCCTGGAAGCTGCACCCGGACTGGATGCTGACCACCGGCCTGCGTTTTGAGAACTTTGAATCGCTGGATGGCTCGCAGTACTTTGCAGGCCCACCGGTGGCGCAAAGCAGCTTCCCCGGGCGCAGCCTCACGGCCCTGAGCCCCAAGCTGTCGCTGGCCTGGGGTGCCACGGACGATGTGGTGATCAAGACCAGCCTGGGGCGCGGCGTGCGCTTTCCCAATGTGGACGAACTGTTCAACGGCACCAAGACGGGCTCCAGCATCACCACCAGCGACCCCAATCTGCGGCCCGAAGTGTCGGATTCGCTGGAGTTGTCGGCCGAGCGCGAATGGGGCAAGCACTGGCTGCGCGCCAGCCTGTTCCGCGATGATGTGACTGACACCATCCTGCGCCAGACCGACGCCACGGTGACCCCCACCGTCACTCGCGTGAGCAACGTGGACAAGGTGCTGACCCAGGGTATCGAGCTGGTCTGGCAGAGTCGGGACGTGGGAATTCAGGGGCTGAATCTGGGCGGCAGCGCCACCTGGACCGATGCCACGGTTACCGCCAACGCGGCCAACCCGGCCCAAGTTGGTAAACAGTGGTTGCGCATCCCGCCACAGCGCTACACCGTGCAGGCCAGCTACCGACCCAACGCCGAATGGCTGTTTGGCGCTTCCTGGCGCTGGGCCAGCACCATGTTCAACACGGAGTTGAACATCGACAACAACCCCAATACCTATGGCGGCACCTCCAGCGTGAACCAGCTTGACCTCAAGGCCGCCTGGAAGTTTGCCAAGCATTGGGAGTGGAGCGCAGGCATCAACAACGTGGGCAACCAGCCGTCCTGGCAGGGTCACACCATGCCCCAGCGCAGCGTGCAGACTGAAGTGCGTTACAGCCTGCTGTGAGGATGGCCACCATGAACCGACGCACCATGAAGCAAGCCACCATCACCCACCTGCTGCGCCTGGCCCTTGTGGCGCTGGGCCTTGCCACTGTGTTGGCTCAGGCGCACGAAGGGCCTATGGCGGTGCCCGACGTCAAGGCCGCAGTCGCCAAGCCGGCGCGCAAGCCCCGTGCGCAACTGGCGGTGGGCACCGCCTTTGCGCCAGATGGCACCCTGTGGCTGGTGGGGCTCAATGCCGACAACCAGTTGTTTGTACAAACGACCACCACCACCACGGCCACCGCACCGTCCACCCGCTCCCCGCGCTGGAGCGCACCGCGCGTGCTGGACACCACGGGCGATGCGGTCTCTGCCGATGGCGAAAACCATCCCAAGCTGGCCTTTGGTCCCAAGGGCTACGCAGTGATCAGCTACACGCAACAGGGTGCCAAGCCCTACACCGGCATGATCCGCATGCTGCGCTCGACCGACGGCGGGCAAACCTTCTCGCAACCCTTCACCGTGCATGCCGACCGCCAGGAGATCACCCACCGTTTCGAGTCCATCGCCTTTGACGCCCAGGGCGTGCTGCACACCCTTTGGCTGGATAAGCGAGACCTGGAAACGGCGCCGCGTGGTGCCAATGGCAAGCCCGACTACCGTGGCGCAGCGGTGTACCGCAACACCTCGGTGGATGGCGGTGCCACCTTTGGCCCCGATATAAAGCTGGCTGACCACAGTTGTGAATGCTGCCGCATTGCGCTGGCGCAAGGCCAGGACGGCCATGTGCGTGCCCTGTGGCGTCATGTGTTTGAGCCCAATGTGCGGGACCACGCCTTTGCGTCACTCGATGCGGATGCACCGCAAATGCCCCAGCTGGTGCGCGCCACTTTTGACGACTGGCACATCGACGCCTGCCCGCACCATGGCCCCGGTCTGGCCGCGGCGGCGGGTGGTGGCTTTCATGCCGTCTGGTTTGGCGCCCGCCAAGAAGGCGGCCAGTCGGTGTCTGCCGTGCGCTATGGCCGCCTGGGGCCTGATGGGAGTCCGGTTGCAGACACGGTACGCCGCCTGCCCGATGAGCGCGCCGAGCATGCCGATGTCGCAGCCCAGGGCGCACGCGTGGCCGTGGTCTGGCGCAGCACCGATGGCATGACCAGCACGCTTAAAGTCTGGCTGTCTGCCGACGGTGGCCAGCACTTTCATGTCAAAACACTTGCCCAAGCTCAGGGCGACAACGACCACCCGCGTCTGGCGCAACAGGGTGGGCGTCTGGTGGTAGTCTGGCGCACTGCAAAGGAGGTACAGCTTCATGACATTCCCTGGTAAATGGCCGCGCCGCGCTTGGCTCGCTACAGCCTTGGTATTTACGGTTTCTTATATGCAAAATGGGCTTGCAGCCCTCGATCACAGTACACATAGCGCTATCAAAAACGTAGTAGATTTTGATCAAACCACCTGGAAGCATTTGCTGGCCAAGGGTGCACGCCCTGCGGCCTACGTGTTCACCAACAGCTTTTGTTCCACCTGCCCTGAAGTGTTTGAACTGTTGCAGCAAACCGTGCAGCAGAATGCGCAGCCAACGGGCCAGCCGGTGGAGCTGGCGGCCATTCTGATGGATGTGCGCGGCGAGCGGGCGCTGGCCCATGCCCACCACTATGCTGGCGTAACCAGCATTTACGCCTTTGACGGTTTTGAGCCGGCTATCCGTCAGGCTGTGGACCCGAAGTGGCGCAACATTACGCCCTATGTGGTGCTGGTGGCGCGCAACGGCAAACAGCAGCGCGTAACCGGTCAGCCCACACTCGCCCAGCTCAAGGCCTGGTTGAATTGAACCCTGAACGTTGACCCCTTTTTTAACCTGAGGAAAACCACCATGAAACTCAACACCATCACCGCCATCCTCGCCCTGTCATGTGGCGCCCTGTTCGCCCAGGCTGCGAGCGCCCAGACCGTGGACGTACAAGGTGCCTGGGCCCGCGCCACCGTGCCCGGCCAGAAGGCTACCGGCGCTTTCATGAAACTCACCGCCAAGGACGGTACCAAGCTGGTGTCCGTTTCCACCCCGCGGCCGGTGTGACCGAGGTGCACGAGATGAAGATGGACGGCGACGTGATGAAGATGCGCGCCGTGGAAGGTGGCCTGGACCTGCCCGCCGGTAAGGCGGTTGAACTCAAGCCCGGCGGCTACCACGTGATGTTGATGGACCTGAAGGCGCCGCTGCCCAAGGACAGCACCGTGGCCCTGACGCTAGTGTTCAAGGACGCCAAGGGCGTGGAAACCAAGCAAGAGGTCACGCTGCCTGTGAGCACCGTCGCACCCGTGGGGACCATGGCCCATAGCGATCACAAGCACTGATCGTTAGCCGTCCACGCGCATGTCGTCCACTGCATTTTGCAGGCTGATGCGCCACCCTCGGGTGGTGTGGTTAGCCTTGCTCATTGCAATCTTGGGAGCCCTGGCGGTTCCCATGTCGCATGCCATGGCGCGTGGCGATTGGATGGGGTTGGTGCAGGTCTGCACCAGTACAGGCACCCAAACGGTTTCTTCGGACTCTGCGCCTGTGGGGCGGGAGTCTGCGCCCCTCATGGCGCATTGCCCCTTGTGTCTGCACCACGCAGACAGTCTTGTAGCGCCACCGGGCTTGCAGGTGCAGGCATCCCCTGTGGTGTACCTACAAAGGATTGCATCTGTCTGGCAGGCCACGTTTACCAGCACGTACTTTGCGTTTGCACCGCCCCCACGCGGGCCACCGCGTTTCATCTGAGTCGGTTTTTTTGCTTGCCGCACGCTGCGTCGTGCGCCTGCGCCTCTCTCATTTGAAAACGCAAACCAGGTATCCCCGTGTCACCATTCACCCTTCGTGCTCTTCCATGGTCCATTGCCATGGCCTTTCCCGCCCTGTCGTTTGTCGCCAGCCCCGTAATGGCAGTCGACGGCCCATCTCCATCTATTACCCTGTCGCCGGTTGTGGTTGTCGAAACCAAGCCGGTCGATCCGCTGGCTGGTACCACTTTGTTGGGCGGCTCCGGCCTGGCTCGCAAACGCGCAGCCACCAGCGATACAGCCGGTTTGCTGGGCGATGTTCCTGGCTTGAGCCTGTTTGGCGCGGGTGGTGTGTCCAGCCTGCCAACGCTGCACGGCCTGGCAGATGACCGTCTGCGCATCAAGGTCGATGGTATGGACCTGATTTCGGCGTGTGCCAACCACATGAACCCGCCGCTGTCCTACATTGACCCCAGCAACGTGGGTAGCATCGAAGTGTTTGGTGGCATCACCCCGGTGAGTGCTGGCGGTGACAGCATTGGCGGTGCTATCGTCGTCCATTCGGCAGCGCCCGAGTTTGCCCAAGCCGGGCAGGGCACCCTGGTAAAGGGCCAGGTGGGTACCTTTTACCGCAGCAACGGCAATGGTCGGGGTACCAACCTGTCCTTGCTGGTAGCTGGCGAGAATGTGAGCCTGAATTTCGCCGCATCCACCGCGCAGTCAGGCAACTATGAAGCCGCACAGGCTTTCAAGACGGGGCTGGTACCCACGACAACCGTCAGCACACCGGGACCCAAGGAAGTGGGTTCATCCCTGTTCAAGTCCAACAACCAGTCCTTGGGTTTGGCATGGCACAACGAAAACCACCTGTTGGAACTCAAGCTGGGTTCGCAGGACATTCCGTACCAGGGCTTCCCCAACCAGCGCATGGATATGACGCGCAACACCAGCGACCAGGCCAACCTGCGCTACACCGGCCAGTACGACTGGGGCCAATTGCAGGCGCGTGTTTACAACGAGAATACCCGCCACACCATGAACTTCCTGGAGAACAAGCTGGGCAGCGTCACGTCACTGGGCATGCCCATGGACACCGAAGGCAAGAACACCGGCGCATTGGTCAAGGCTGATGTCAACCTGTCCACCCGCGATGCGTTGGCCGTAGGCGCCGAATACCAGCGCTACCGCATGAGCGACTGGTGGGACCCGGTCAGCGCCACCCCCGGCATGATGGCACCCAACAAGTTCTGGAACATCCGCGATGGTCAGCGTGACCGCGCCGACGTGTTTGCCGAGTGGGATGCGAAATGGAGCACCCAGTGGCAATCGCAAGTAGGTGTGCGCAGCGCCAGCGTGACCATGGATGCCGGCAAGGTGCAGGGTTACAACGCCATGGCTGGCATGATGGGCTACGGCGATCCCGCCAACCCCACATCGGTTCCTGGTGCGTTCAATGCCCTGGACCACAAGAAGACCGACAACAACCTGGATTTGTCGGCCCTGCTGCGCTACACGCCCGATACCCAAAGCAGCTTTGTCGGGGGCTTTTCGCGCAAGAGCCGCTCGCCCAACCTGTACGAACGCTTTGCCTGGTCGACCAACAACAACATGGTCATGAACATGATCAACTGGATGGGCGACGCCAATGGCTATGTGGGCAACCTGAACCTCAAGCCCGAAACCGCCAACACCCTGAGCGCCACGGCCGACTGGCACGATGCCGCCCGGGCCCAGTGGGGTCTGCAGGTCACGGCGTACACCACCTATGTGCAGGACTACATCGATGCGGTTGCCTGCGCGGCGGTGGGCAAGGTTTGCCCGGCACGGACCGATAACTTCGTCAACCTGAGCTTTTCCAACCAAAGCGCCCGGCTGTCCGGGGTGGATATTTCTGGCTACCGCACCCTGTCAGATGCAGACGCTGCTGGCAGTTACAAGTTGACCGGGCAAATCAGTTACCTCAAGGGCAAGAATGGCGACACGGACGCTGGCCTGTACAACACCATGCCGCTCAACGCCAAGCTGGCGTTGGTGCAGACAACCGGGCGCTGGACGAATACCGTCGAGGCGCAATTTGTGGATGCCAAAACCGAGGTGTCCAAGATTCGCAATGAACAGCAAACGGCCGGCTACGGACTGCTCAACCTGCGCAGCAGCTTCGAGTGGAAAGTGGTGCGCCTGGATCTGGGTGTGGATAACGTACTGGACCGCTTCTATACGTCCCCATTGGGCGGCGCGTACGTGGGGCAGAGCCCCAAAACCTGGGGCATACCGGTGCCGGGGCCAGGGCGCTCCATTTACGCGGCCATCAGTGCGCGGTTTTAAATGCGAGTGAACGAGGAGGGTTCCATGCAATCAAGTTTTAACACCGATCGGGTTCTGGCCTCGCCTGGGGCGGTCACTTCGCCCTTCGCCAGGGCGTTGTTCGATCAGTCCATCGCCCTATTTTTGGGTGGCGAGCCTGAAGCTGCGCGGATGATCTTGCACGAGGTGGTCAAGGCAACGGTCGGATTTGAGTTGCTGGCCGAGCTAACCAATCGGTCGTGCGCCAACCTGCGCTCCATGCTGTCATCCAAGGGCCGGCCCGGTATGGACAACCTGTCGAGCATTTTCCGGATCCTTCGGGATTGGCTGCATGTACGGGTTGATGTGCAGGTGCTGGATGCAGCCTAGATCGGTTGGGGGTGGTAATCGTTTAGCAATAAAGCACGACATTGGAGTAAGCTGTCAACTGTTCAAAGTAGACAACCTCCCATGGAGTGCATATGAGCGATACAGATACCACCGGTTTCGGCAAATTCGTTCCCGGCTTTGATTTCCTGCAAAACATCGCCAAGGGTGCCAGCAATAACATTCCACAGATGCCCAATCTGGGGAACTGGGTTGCACCCACGCTCAACGTGGAAGAGCTGGAAAAACGCATTGAAGAGCTCAAGGCTGTGCACTTTTGGCTGGAACAAAACTCCCGCGCCCTGGGCGCCACCATCCAGGCGCTGGAGGTGCAGAAAATGACCTTGGCCACCCTCAAGGGCATGAACTTCAACATTGGCGATGTGGCCAACGCGCTCAAGCTCAAGGCGGCCGAGTCCGTGCACACCGGTGTGCAGCGCGTGACCGAGCGCGCTGCATCCACCGCCAAGACCATTAGCGATGTGGCCACCGGATCGGGCAGTGCCGGTGCCAAGGTGAGTAAGGCGGCAGCGGGTGTGGGTTCGATGGTGGATCCGATGCACCTGTGGGGCTCACTCACCCAACAGTTTCAGCAGATTGCAGCTGGCGCATTCAAAGAGGCATCCACCAAGACTGCTGTGGACATGACCAAGAATATGGCAACCGGCATGGCCAAAGGGGCCATGAAATCCGCCAAAGCAGCTGGCAAGAAGGCCGCCAGTGGCGCGGTCAAGCGTGTAACCAAGCCTGCGGCGCGCAAAACTGCGCCCCGCAGCCGGTAGGGTCGGCTCGCGCAATACCTCCGCAGTGGGTGCGGATATGAAGCTCTTTCCCTACGCCCACGCCACCCATCCGCAGTGGCAAATGGCTGCCGCCCTGGTTCTGGCGCAGTTGCGTGCGCAAATGGCGCTGCACGGCTATGCCAGTACGCCCACATTGGCGTTGCTCTACATCACCGACCACTATGCTGGTGCGGCCCAAGACATTCTGGAGCACCTGGGCGCCGAACTGCCCCTGGTGACCGACTGGTCGGGCACGGTAGGTGTGGGCATCATGTCCAACAACATGGAATATTGGGACGAGCCAGCCATGGCCGTCATGTTGCTGGAGTTGCCCAGCGATCAGTACCGCGTATTTTCCGGGGTGGCGCCGCTGGGCCTGGGCTTTGAGGCCCATACTGCCTTGGTGCACGCCGACCCTGGCACTGCTGACCTGGGCGAACTGATTGTGGAAATGGCCCAGCGTACCGACGCCGGCTACCTGTTTGGTGGCCTCTGTAGCAGTCGCGGCCAATCCGTGCAATTTGCGGTGGCGGGCAACGGCAACATAAGCGGTCACGGTGCCGCCAGTGGGGTATTCAGTGGCGGCCTCAGTGGTGTGGCCTTTGGCCCGGACGTGGCCATGGTGTCACGCGTCACCCAGGGTTGTACACCGGTTTCTGTGGCGCATACGGTCACGGAGGCTGATCACAACGTTGTGGTCACGCTCGACGGCGCACCAGCGCTGGACGTGATGCTGGGTGATCTGTCGATTTCGCTCCAGCAACCCCAGGAGGCAATGGAGGTGCTGCGTGCCACTCTGGTCGGTCTGGTGCCGGCACAGGGTTTACGGTCTGATGCCGTACAACGCAGTGGCCACTTTGGAGAGGACGTGGTGGTGCGTCACATCATCGGGCTGGACACCGGGCGCCATGGCGTTGCTGTGGCGGACCGGGTTGAGGCCGGCACGCAACTGGTGTTTTGCCAGCGTAATGTGCAGGCCGCACGGGCCGATCTGACCCGCATCTGTGCCGAAATCCGTGAAGAACTGGAGCCCCAGGAACAAGCACTCGAAACCGCACATGCCGTACAGGCATCGACGCGGGAAGCCGAGCCCCACCCAGCCCGTCGCATTGCCGGTGCGATCTATGTGAGCTGCACGGGTCGCGGCGGCCCCCACTTTGGCGGACCCAGTGCCGAGTTGCAATTGGTGCGCCGCGCCCTAGGCGATGTGCCCCTGGTCGGTTTTTTCGCTGCTGGAGAAATTGCGCACAGCCATCTATATGGCTACACCGGCGTGCTGACTGTGTTTATTGCGTCACCTGGGGAGGGCATTATGTGACAGTCGGTTGCAGTGTCAAGGGTTGTCAAGCATGAAAATTCGCCATTTGAACCGGCTCATGGTGAGTTTGACGCTGCTCATCCTGCTGGCCGTGGGCGCGCTGGTTTTGGCGCTTTTAACCACGCAGGGCCGTATTGCTGCCAGCGAACAACAGCACTGGCGGGCGCATCTACTGGCCGATGAATTGCTGCAGAGTTCAGATGACATGAGTCGCATGGCCCGCAGTTATGTGGCCACCGGCGATGTACAGTTTGAACAGCACTATTTCGAGATTCTCGGCATTCGCAATGGTCTGCACCCACGACCCGACCACTACGATTCGACCTACTGGCATCTTGCCGGTGTGGGCAGGGCACTCGCTGTGGCGCCCGGAGAGACCGTACCTTTGCTCTCCCTGATGGAACGTGAGGGTGTTCAGGGTCAGGATTTTGCGCCGCTGCGCGAGTCCCAAGCGCAGTCCGATGTGCAGTTGGACATGGAGCGTCAAGCCTTTGCCGCCATGAAAGGGCTGTTTGCCGATGCCGCTGGGGCTTACACGGTGCGCGGCGCCCCCGATCCACACCTGGCCAACAACTTGCTGTACAGCGAACGCTATGCAGACGCCAAGGCCCGCATCATGGCGCCTATCCAGCAGTTTTCTGACGCGATCGATGTGCGCAACCAAACCCGTATCGACAGCCTGCGCGCGGCCATGAGAACCCAGGTACTGCTGCTGTTGGTGCTGGTCGGTGCCACGTTGATTGGCCTGTTTGCTTTTGTCCGCTACAACAGGCGCGCCGTTCTGATACCGCTGCAGCGCCTGGGGCACCACGCACAGCGTCTGATGCGGGGCCGCTATGACGCACGCATTCACTTGCAAAGTGACAATGAACTGGCCGAACTGGGCGCTCATTTCAATGCCATGGCCCAAGCACTGGAAAACGACGCGGCGCAGCGCCTGCAGTCCGAACAGGCAACTGAAAAGGCCGTGGCCGACTTGGCCGCACGCGAGCTGCTGCTGCAACAAATTTTGGATACTTCCAGCGTAGGCATCTTTCTGATCAACCTGGAGGGACGCATCACCCACGTGAACCGGCGTACTGCGGAAATGTTTCACTGGACCATTGCAGAGCTGACAGGCAAGGAGTATGTGGATCTGGTTGCGCCGCCGCAGCGAGAAATCGGGCGCAACCGGATGCTCCAATTGCTTGCTGGAGAAATCCCGCTGTCCGAAGTGGAGCGCCGCTACTGGCGTGCCGACGGAAGTGAATTCTGGGGCCATCTGTCCGGGCGACGCATGCTGGCTGTGGATGGCCAGACCGTGGGGCTGGTGGCCGTGATGGCAGATATTACCGACAGTAAGCGCGCTGAGGAGCGCCAGCAGCATCACAACCGTGTGCTCAAGTGTCTGGCGGATAAGGTTTCCATGCAGGCGGTGCTTGAGACCATGGTTTTGGACGTGCAAGCGATGCAGCCCACCAGTCTGTGCAGCATTCTGTTGCTGGATGCCCAAGGACAACATCTCCACCATGTTGCGGCACCCAGTCTGCCGGTCTTTTTTATCCAGGCTTTGGATGGCGCGGCCATTGGGATGGGTGTCGGCTCCTGCGGTACGGCGGCCTTTACCGGAAAGGTGGCGATAGTGGAGGACATCGCCACCCATCCCTGGTGGATACCGTTTCGGGACCTGGCGCAGCAAGCCGGATTGGCCGCGTGCTGGTCGCAGCCCATTCTGTCGGCACAGGGACGGGTGCTGGGTACCTTTGCCATTTACCACCGCACGCCGGGCGGCCCTTCGGCAGCGGATATCGAGCTGATTGAGGACGAGGCTCGGCTGGCGGCCCTGGTGATTGAGAAGTCGCACGCCGACAGCCGCCTGCAGCTGGCCGCCAGCGTGTTCAGCCATGCCCGCGAAGGCATCATCATCTCCGATGCAGCTGGAATTATCGTGGAAGTGAATGCCACTTTCACCGAGATCACCGGTTATACCCGCGAGGAAGCTGTCGGGCAGTCTCCACCCAAGCTTCTCAAATCAGGCCATCAAGGGCGAGAGTTCTATGAGAATCGACACCGCGTGCTGCAGGAAAAGGGTTACTGGACCGGCGAGGTCTGGAACCGGCGCAAAAGCGGCGAGGTGTTTGCCGAGATGCTCACCATCAGTGCAGTGCGCGATGCGGCAGGTGAATTGACCAACTATGTGGCACTGTTTACTGACATCACGCCACTCAAGGAACACCAGCGCCAGCTGGAGCACATTGCCCACTTCGACGCGCTTACCGGCCTGCCCAACCGCGTGCTGCTGGCCGACCGCATGCAGCAGGCCCTGACACAGAGCCAGCGCCGGGGCTTACCGGTCGCGGTGCTGTACCTGGACCTGGATGGTTTTAAGGCCGTGAACGACACCCATGGCCACGGCGTAGGGGACGAGTTGCTGGTGGCGCTGGCGCACCGCATGAAGGGTGCGCTGCGAAATGGTGACACTTTGGCGCGTATTGGTGGGGATGAGTTCGTGGCGGTGCTGGTGGATCTGGAATCGGTGGGGGATGCCCAACCGGTGCTGCAGCGCCTGCTGCAGGCCGCAGCGGACCCTGTGGATATGGGCAGCAACAGTCTTCAGGTTTCTGCCAGCATTGGCGTTACGGTCTATCCCCAGGATGGCGTGGAAGCCGACTTGTTACTGCGTCACGCTGACCAGGCCATGTATGTGGCCAAGCAGGCCGGCAAGAATCGTTACCACCTGTTTGACGTGGCCCAGGATACGGCGGTCAAGACCCAACGCGAAAGCCTGCAGCATGTGGCGCGTGGCCTGCAGCGCAACGAGTTCGTTCTGTACTACCAGCCCAAGGTCAATATGGCAAGCGGTGCGGTGATTGGCGTCGAGGCCCTGATCCGCTGGCAGCACCCCGAACGCGGGCTGCTGGCACCAGCCGCCTTTTTACCGTTGATCGAAGACCATCCCATCAGCGTGACGCTGGGCGAGTGGGTGATTGCCGCCGCCCTGGGGCAGATGACCCAATGGCGTGCACAGGGGCTGGACGTGGCAGTGAGCGTAAACATTGGCGCGCGCCAGTTGCAGCTGAACGACTTTGCTGCGCGCCTGACCCAGTTGTTGGCGCAGTACCCCAATGTGCCACGCCAGCGCCTGGAGCTGGAGATTCTGGAAACCAGTGCACTGCAAGACATCACCCAGGTGTTCCAGTCCATCCTTGCCTGTCAGGCTATGGGTGTGCGCTTTGCGTTGGACGATTTTGGCACCGGTTATTCGTCCCTGACCCATCTGCGCCACCTGCCGGCCGAGGTCATCAAGATCGACCAGAGTTTTGTGCGCGACATGCTTGAAGACCAGGACGACCTGGCCATCGTCAAGGGCGTGATTGGCCTGGCCTCAGCCTTCCACCGTGAGGTGATTGCCGAAGGGGTGGAGACGGCTGAACACGGCCGCTTGTTGCTGGAGCTGGGATGCGAGCAGGCCCAGGGTTACGGCATTGCTCGCCCCATGCCGGCGCAAGAACTGCCTGACTGGGTGCGCAGCTGGCAGGTCAAAGCAATCTGGATAGTTTGATTTTTGCTATGAAAATAGAAGCGCATTGCGTAGACTTGACGAGGGCTAGAGGTCAAATGCCTCGTGATCTCTGTTGCTTGAACTGCGCCCGGAACGTACCGAACGTGCCCGCGTCCAGCGCCGCGCGCACCTCGGCCATGAGGTTCAGGTAGTAGTGCAGGTTGTGCACCGTGGCCAGCATGGGGCCCAGCATTTCGCCGCAGCGGTCCAGGTGGTGCAGGTAGGCTCTAGAAAAACCCTCGCGCCCGCCCTGGTCCCATGAGGCGCCCGATGTGCCGGCGCAGGCGTAGCAGGTGCAACTGCTGTCCAGCGGCTGGTGGTCGGTCTTGTGGCGGGCGTTGCGAATTTTCAAGTCGCCAAAGCGGGTAAACAGCGTGCCGTTGCGCGCGTTGCGGGTAGGCATGACGCAGTCGAACATATCCACGCCGTCAGCCACGCCTTGCACCAAGTCTTCAGGTGTGCCCACGCCCATCAGGTAGCGCGGTTTGTGTGCGGGCAGGCGGTGCGGTGTATGCGCCATGATGCGGTTCATTTCGTCCTTGGGCTCGCCCACGCTCACGCCACCGACCGCGTAGCCGGGGAAATCCACTTCAACCAACTGGTCCAGCGACTCCTGGCGCAGATTCTCAAACATGCCGCCTTGCACAATGCCAAACAGGGCGTTGGGGTTCTCCAACTTGGTGAATTCGGCCTGGCAGCGCTTGGCCCAGCGCAGGCTCAGTTCCATCGACTGCGGGCCTCGCGCTCGGTGGTGATGTGGCCCTTGGTGTCATAAGGCGTGCATTCGTCGAACTGCATGACGATGTCGCTGTTCAGCACGGTCTGGATCTGCATGCTGATCTCGGGCGTCAAAAACAGCTTGTCGCCGTTCACGGGGCTGGCGAACTTGACGCCTTCTTCGCTGATTTTGCGCATTTCGCCCAAGCTCCACACCTGAAAGCCGCCCGAGTCGGTGAGGATCGGCTTGTTCCACTTCTCAAACGCGTGCAGGCCGCCAAAGCTGGCCATCACGTCCAGCCCCGGGCGCATCCACAGGTGAAAGGTGTTGCCCAGAATGATCTGCGCGCCCATGTCTTCCAAGCTGCGCGGCATCACGCCCTTGACCGTGCCGTAGGTGCCTACCGGCATGAAGATGGGGGTTTGCACCACGCCATGGTTGAGCGTCAGCGTGCCGCGACGGGCGTGGCTGGTGGTGTCAGTTTTGAGAAGGTCGAATTGCAGCATGAGGCTATGGTCCGGTAGTGTGGGGTCAGGCGGGTTGACGTGCCAGCAACATGGCATCGCCATAGCTGAAGAAACGGTATTCGCGGGCAATGGCGGTGCGGTAGAGCGCCATGATGGGGTCATAACCGGCAAAGGCGCTGACCAACATCATCAGGCTGCTTTTGGGCAGGTGGAAGTTGGTGACCAGCAGGTCGATTAGCTTGAACTCAAATCCCGGGGTAATGAAGATGCGGGTGTCTCCCGTGGCGATGCCGCTGTGTGCCCAGCTCTCCAGGGTGCGCACGGTGGTAGTGCCAACGGCTACAACGCGATCACCGCGCGCCCGGCAGTCGGCAATGGCTTGCTGCGTGGCGGCGGGCACCTCGTACCACTCGCTGTGCATGTGGTGCTCACTCAAATTTTCGGTTTTGACCGGCTGGAAAGTTCCCGCGCCCACGTGCAGCGTCACATGCGCGCGCTGCACGCCCATGGCGTCCAACTGGTCCAAAAGCGCCTCGTCAAAGTGCAGGGCGGCCGTGGGCGCAGCCACGGCTCCAGGATTCTTGGCAAACACGGTCTGGTACCGAATAGCGTCTTCGGCCGAATCGGTGTGGGTGATGTAGGGTGGCAGCGGCACGTGGCCGTGGGCTTCCATTAGCGTGTAGGGGTCGTTGCCCGCGTCGTTGGAGAGTACAAAGCGGAACAGTGGGCCATCGGCATCGGGCCAGCGGCCCAGCAGGGTGGCGCACAGGCCGTCTTCTTGGCCCGACGCGCACACCAGCTTCAGCGTGGCGCCCACTTCGGGCTTTTTGCTGACCCGCATATGGGCCGCCACCTGGTTGCCGCCAAGCACACGTTCCACCAACAGTTCGACCTTGCCGCCTGTCGCCTTTTCGCCAAACAGTCGCGCGTTGATGACCTTGGTGTCGTTGAAAACCAGCAGGTCGCCCGCGCGCAGCAGGCCCGGCAGGTCGTGGAAGATGCGATCCACCGGGGGGCTGGTGCGACCATCGAGCAGGCGCGAGCCACTGCGTTCGGGGGCTGGATGCTGGGCAATCAGGCTCTGCGGTAGCTCAAAATCGAAGTCGCTGAGCGTGTGGGACGTGGTGACGGTGTTGGTCACCGCTGTAGTAGCAGGTAGAGACATAGTGCTTGAGGGGCGGACAAGCCCCGTACCAAGGAAAAAGAACAGGCAGAATTGTCCCATGCCGCAAAGTTCCGCTCACAGCCCTACCACCAAGCCCAGCGGCAAGGTCGAAAAGAGCCCCACGCAGAAGGCGTTGGAGAAGCTGGGGCTCAAACGCGACATCGATTTGGCCCTGCACCTGCCCCTGCGTTACGAGGACGAAACCCGCATTACCAAGCTGGACGAGGCGCGCGAGGGCGATCATCTGCAGATCGAAGGTGCGGTCACGGCCTGCGAGGTCAGCTATCGTCCGCGCAGACAACTCATTGTCACGGTGAACGACGGCACCGACACCTGCACGTTGCGGTTCTTCAACTTTTACCCGTCACAGCAAAAAGCGCTGGCCGTGGGTAACCGCATCCGGGCCCGGGGCGAGGTCAAAGGCGGTTTTATAGGCTGGACTATGTTGCACCCGGCCTTTCGCGCTGCGGGCGGTGACTTGCCCACGGCGCTCACGCCCATCTATCCAACGGTGGCAGGCCTGTCGCAGCCGGTGTTGCGCAAGGCGGTGCAGGCCGGGCTGGCCCGAGCCGAGCTTTCCGATACCTTTGCACCCGGTGATTTGGATACGATTAGCAGTCATATTGGGCATCAGCCCTTGTGGACACTACGTCAGGCACTATCATTTTTGCACCACCCCACGCCGGATGTGTCGTTGGAAACGTTGTCGGATCACAGCCATCCGGCCTGGCAGCGCCTCA
Source organism: Candidatus Aalborgicola defluviihabitans (assembly GCF_016705985.1). Classification (NCBI taxonomy): domain Bacteria; kingdom Pseudomonadati; phylum Pseudomonadota; class Betaproteobacteria; order Burkholderiales; family Comamonadaceae; genus Allorhodoferax (SeqCode); species Candidatus Aalborgicola defluviihabitans. The sequence continues at coordinate 412,276 of NZ_JADJKN010000002.1, read as the reverse complement.
AGGCAGAAGAGTTGCTGGCGCAGCAGTTGTCGCAATTGCAGTCGCGTCGCGAACGTGCCCGGTTGCGCGCCCCGCGGTTGACCATGCTGGCCGATGAGCCCCAGGAAGGGGATTCTGAGCCCATCACGCCGGTGCTGCTGCCGCTCTACACCGAGTTGCTGGCGAAGCTGCCGTTTGCGTTGACCGCTGCACAGCAGCGCGTCTGTGCCGAGGTGGCCCGTGATCTGGCCCGCCCGGTACCCATGCACCGTTTGCTGCAGGGCGATGTGGGTTCAGGCAAGACCGTGGTGGCAGCGCTGGCGGCCACCATCTGCATTGACACCGGCTGGCAATGTGCGCTGATGGCTCCCACCGAAATTTTGGCTGAGCAGCACTTCCGCAAACTGCTGAGCTGGCTCGAACCCCTGGGTGTGACCACCGCCTGGCTTACCGGGAACCAAAAGGCCAAAGAGCGCCGCGAGGCGCTGGCCATGATTGAGAGCGGCGAGGCACAACTGGTGGTGGGCACCCATGCCGTGATTCAGGACAAGGTTCACTTCAACAACCTGGCCTTGGCCATCATCGACGAGCAGCACCGCTTTGGCGTAGCCCAGCGCCTGGCCTTGCGCAACAAGCTCCAGCACGATGGCATGGAGCCGCACATGCTGATGATGACGGCTACGCCCATTCCGCGCACGCTGGCCATGAGCTATTACGCCGATCTGGATGTGTCCACCATTGATGAGTTGCCGCCGGGGCGCACGCCCATCATCACCAAGGTGGTGCACGACAGCCGCCGCGATGAGGTGGTGGAGCGCATCCGTGGCCAAATTTCCCAAGGCCGTCAGGTCTATTGGGTGTGTCCGCTGATCGAGGAAAGCGAGGCGTTGGACCTGACCAATGCCACCGAAACCCATGCGGGTCTGAGCGCCGCGTTGCAGGGCGAGTGCGTGCCCGGTGGTGAAGCGGCGCAGGTTGGTTTGCTGCACTCTCGCATGCCTGCCGACCAGAAGAAGGCCGTTATGGCTGCTTTCAAGGACGGGCATATGGCGGTTCTGGTCAGTACTACGGTGATTGAGGTGGGGGTGGACGTGCCCAATGCCTCGTTGATGGTGATCGAACACGCAGAGCGATTTGGCTTGTCGCAGTTGCACCAGTTGCGTGGCCGGGTGGGGCGCGGTTCGTCAGCCTCGGCCTGTGTGCTGCTCTATTCCACGGGCGACGCACCTCGGCTGGGCGAGATAGCCCGCGCCCGCCTCAAGGCGATGGTGGAGACACATGACGGTTTCGAGATTGCCCGGCGCGACCTCGACATTCGCGGCCCCGGAGAGTTTCTGGGGTCGCGTCAATCGGGTGAAGCCATGCTGCGTTTTGCCGACTTGAACCGCGACACTGTGCTGCTCGACTGGGCGCGGCGCGAAGCCCCCATGTTGTTGGACCAGCACCCGGTATTGGCAGCGCGCCATGTGGCGCGCTGGTTGGGTGGAAAATCGGAGTTTTTAAAGGCCTGAACGCAATGGATATGTCCGGATTTTTCCTGCTTCTGTGGTGGAACCTGGTTGTTGCCATGGCGTCGGGTGCGTGCATCTATTTGGTCATGGAGTACCAAGCCAGCGACCCTAAGGTGAAACTATGACATTGACCGAGCTGAAATACATTGTGGCCGTCGCACGGGAGCGGCATTTTGGCAAGGCTGCCGAGGCCTGTTATGTGTCGCAGCCCACTTTGTCGGTGGCGGTCAAGAAGCTCGAAGAAGAGCTGGAAGTCAAGCTGTTCGAGCGCAGTGCCAACGAGGTGACCGTCACCCCGCTGGGTGAGGAAATTGTGCGGCAGGCGCAAAGCGTGCTGGAGCAGGCCGCCAACATCAAGGACATTGCCAAGCGTGGAAAGGACCCGCTGGCTGGCCCGCTCAAGCTGGGCGTGATCTACACCATTGCCCCCTACTTGCTGCCAGATTTGGTGCGCCAGGTCATCCAGCGCACACCGCAGATGCCGCTGGTGCTACAGGAGAACTTCACCGTCAAGTTGCTGGAAATGTTGCGTACCGGCGAGATTGACTGCGCCATACTGGCCGAGCCGTTTCCCGATACGGGTTTGGCCTCTGCCCCGCTATATGACGAGCCATTTCTTGCTGCCGTGCCCATGAACCATGCGTTGGCATCCCAGGCCAGCGTGTCCACCGAGGCGCTCAAAAAAGAAACCATGCTGCTGCTGGGCAATGGCCACTGCTTCCGGGACCATGTTCTTGAAGTTTGCCCAGAGTTCGCCCGTTTTTCCAGCGATACGGAGGGTATTCGCAAGAGTTTTGAGGGCTCATCCCTGGAAACCATCAAACACATGGTGGCCGCCGGCATGGGCATTACCCTGGTACCACGCCTGAGCGTGCCGACCGGCGCCTTGGTCGCCAAAACCCGGCGCCACGCTGACTCCCTGGTCAAATACCTGCCGGTGCAGGACGGACCTGAGAGTGATCCGCCGTCGCGTCGGGTGGCGCTGGTCTGGCGGCGCAGCTTTACCCGTTACGAGGCAATTGCCGCTTTGCGCAATGCTATCTACGCCTGCGAATTGCCTGGCGTGCACCGGTTGTCGTGATGAATTGCCTTCATGCCCTCTAATTACCTTCTTAGTACGCTATAAAAATAATAGTATTCATGTGAACAACAAGATCCCACTCTATCTTGACCTGATTCGATGGAATCGTCCCGCTGGCTGGCTGCTGCTGCTGTGGCCCACGCTCAGTGCATTGTGGTTGGCGGCAGGCGGTTTTCCTGGCTGGCATTTGTTACTGGTCTTTACCATCGGCACCATTCTCATGCGCAGCGCTGGCTGCTGCATCAATGACGTGGCCGACCGGGAGTTCGACAAGCACGTCAAGCGCACCGCCCAACGCCCCGTGACCAGCGGTGCCTTGCCGGTGCGTGAAGCATTGGTGGTAGGCGCTGGCCTGGCCCTGTTGGCGTTTTTGCTGGTATTGACTACCAATACCCTGACGGTAGGCTGGTCGTTTGCGGCCTTGGGCGTGACGCTGCTCTATCCCTATGCCAAACGCTTTGTCTCCATGCCGCAGGCGATATTGGGCGTGGCGTTCAGCTTTGGTATTCCCATGGCGTACGCTGCCATTCGCAATGAGATTCCGGTAGAGGCCTGGTTGTTGGTGGTGGGTAATCTGTTTTGGGTGCTGGCCTATGACACGGAATACGCCATGGTTGACCGCGACGATGATCTGCGCATCGGCATGAAAACGTCGGCCATTACCCTGGGGCAATGGGATGTTGCAGCCGTCATGCTTTTTTACGGTCTGTATTTGGCGATCTGGAGCGTTGTGGTTGGCTCCAACGTTGCCTCGGTCTGGTGGTGGCTGGCGGTGTGCATTGCGGCAGTACAGGTGCTGTGGCACTTCCTGCTGATTCGCCAACGCCAGCGGGATGGCTGCTTCAAGGCCTTTCGGCTAAACCACTGGGTGGGTGCAGCATTATTTTTAGGGGTCGTGCTGGCAGCCGCACGCCCCTAAGTGAAGGGGCTTATTTTTTCAGGCAATCGCTCATGAATTTCTTGCGCTCATCACCCTTCATACCCTTGGCGTCGGTGTTGCAGGATTTCATTTTTCCCTGCTGTGTGGCGGGTGCTGCTGGTTTGGCGCTGAGACACTCTTTCATAAAGGCCTTGCGTTCATCACCCTTTTTGTCGCTGGCTTCCTTGTTGCACGAACCCATTTTGGATTGCTGTGCGGTTTTGCCATCCGCAGCATGGGCTGCGCCAAACGACAGGAACAGGCCCATAGCTACCACGGTGAACAGTTTTTGCATTGTCAGTCCTATCAAGTGAGTGGCAGCGTGCTGCCGTTGTGGAAATATCGCCAAAGGATTCAAACATACAACCTAGAAAATGGCAACGTGCAGCAGCAAACCCTACAGCAATCCCTACAGCAATCCTTCGTTCTTGGTAGGCAACTGTATAGAATCAGCGTGAGAAGTCCTGCCCATGGCCAACTACGATCCTCCTTCCAACATCCCCAGCGACACCGATCTTGCCGGCATTGCCCAGGCGACTTCAGCGCGCACCAATGTGGTGCGGGCTGTGCTGTTTGCCGATGTGGTGGGCAGCACCCGACTCTACGAGACCTTCGGCGATGACCAGGCCAAGCAGATGATCGACGAATGCCTCGTGGCCCTGACGGCCGTGGTCTTGCAGTACGGTGGGCGGGTCGTCAAAACCATTGGCGACGAGATCATGTGCGTCCTGCCCAGTGCCGACAACGGCTGCCTGGCCGCCACCGACATGCACCAAAAGATCGTGGCCCTGCCCATGGTGTCAGGCGTCAAGCGCAGTGTGCGCATCGGGTTCCACTACGGCGCGGTGATCGAAGAGAACAACGACGTGTTTGGTGACACGGTCAATCTGGCGGCCCGCATGGCTGGCCTGGCCAAGGGCATGCAGATCATCACAACCGGCACCACCGTGACCGGCCTGTCACCCATGCTGCAATTGTCCACCCGCAGCATTGCGGCTCTGTCCATCAAGGGCAAGGGTGACGAGGTGGATGTGCGTGAAGTGATTTGGCAAGGCGGCGAGGAGCTGACCATGACGACAGCGTCTATCGCGGTCACGACCAAGCCTGTAACCCTGTACCTGGAACACGGTACCCAAACCTGGGAGCTGGACCGCGACGGCATCGTGATTGGTCGGGATGCCCAGTGCAATATTGTCATTGCGGACCGCAATGCGTCGCGTCAGCACGCCCGCATTGAACGCCGCCGTGATAAATTCTTTTTGGTTGACCAAAGCACCAATGGCACTTTCGTAGCGTTCGCCAACGCGCCTGAGGTGGTGTTGCGCCGCGAAGAACTAATGCTTCGTGGCAGTGGTCGTATCGGTTTTGGGCATTCCGTGGAGTTGCCTGATACCGAGACGGTGGCGTTTACGCTGCGCGGTTAGACCGATTTCCCCTGCAGCAACTTGCCGCGTGCACCGGTGGCATTTTGCAGACCGGCTGGTGGCAAAGTGTCGAACCGGGCGCGAACCGCCGCATCGGCACAGCTTGCGGAAAAGCTCACTTTGACCGTGGTGCCACTGGCCCCGGCCAGTGCAAAGCAGTTTTGCCCCAGTTTGGTGTTCAGTGGCTTGAGAACGGCGTCGTTGATCAGATCGCTGGCATTGCCATCGGCCAGTTGCAACTGGTAGGTGCCGGTATCGCCCACCGGCTGCGCGTCCAGCACCTGGCGGAACCCCTGCAGCTCACGCAACAGTGCTTTGGAGGTGGCCGCATCGGGCAGGCCGGCAATGCTGAGCGTGACCTTTTGTGCGCTGTAGTTGAAATGCTCCAGAAAGAAATTTTTGGAGAACTCGTCGCCGACCAGTTTGCCGATTTCGGCCAGTGCCTGATCCTCAGAGGCCCAACTTTTGCCCGTTGGGTTGACCGTGTTGAGGTACACCTCTTCGCCACTAGCCTTGTCGATGGCCTTGATGGTCCAGGAGGTTAGCGCCGTCTTGGTGATGGTCAGGCCTGATGCCGGCAACTTGGCGGACAGCAATTTGACTTTGACTTCGCCCTGGATCTGGAAGTCTGAGGGCTGCGCCTTGCTGCCAGCGGGCAGTTCACCGTCAGCTGACCACACCCGAAACCCAAAGGACTTGATGCGTTCCTTGAGAACGTTTTCGGCCAGCATGGAGCGCTCAGTTGGCAAGGCTTGTGTGGTATCCGCGTTGCGGATGGACATCTGGATGGAGACCTTTGGGTCACCATTGTTGCGAATGAACTCGATGCGTTCTTCCTTGGATAACTGGTTGAGTGACTTCTGCACATCGCGCACCTTGACTACCGCGCGGGCCTCAGTCTCCAGCAAGCCATCCTTGCCGGTGGTGCCAGCGCCTTCCTGGATCATGGTCTTGATGAAGGCGCCAGGTTGGGACAGCAGCTTGCGGTCCAGCACGGCGTAATTCTTGTTGAGTGAATCCTTTTCCACATACAACGCCACGGCTTTTTCAACGAGTTGACGCATGGCATCGGCACGGGATTCTGCCTGGGCCGATGCGGCGTCGCCATTGAAGCGGGACTCCTTGGGATCCACCAAGCCCAAGGCGCTGATGACCATAGTGCCCTGTTCCAGCGTGGGTTCTACAGCTGGCGTGGCAGCTACAGGGGGCGCAATCGCTGCCGTATTGACGGAAGCGGCGTCGACCGGTGCCTGCGCCTGCACTGCGGTTGGCGGGTTGGTCATGCCACCATACATGTAGTAGTAGCTTCCGCCCCCCAACACTGCGGCACCGACCAAGACGGCGGCCACCATGGCACCGTTGGATTTGTGTTGGGTGTCACCGGTGGGCACTGCAGCAGCGGCGGGTGTTGATGTTGGTTTTAGCGCAGGAGTATCAGTCGGCTTCTCCGCAGTAGCCGCAACAGCGGGCGATGCCGCTGCCATTGGGCTGGGCGTTGACGGCATGCTCGGCAAGGTTTGGTCCGGGTCGGCAGCAGCCTGGTTCGCCGCGGCACTCAGCGTAGTGTGGATCGCCTGCGCTAATTCCTGGGCTGTCTGGTAGCGGTCATCCGGGTTCTTGGCCATGGCCCGCTTCACTACCTGATCAAACGCCGCCGGCAGAGCGACGTTGAGCAGCGAGGGCGCTAATGGCTCCTCGTGCAGCACCTTGAACATGATGGTGGTGGAGTTGCCGGTAAATGGCTTTTCGCCGGTGAGGAACTGATACAGGATGACGCCACAGGAAAAAATGTCGCTGCGTCCATCCACTGGCTGGCCCATAAACTGTTCGGGCGACATGTAGGCCGGCGTGCCCATCACGGTGCCCACTTGGGTCAGCTCCGATTTCTCGACCCGCGCAATACCGAAGTCTGCCACCTTGATTTTGCCGTTGTCCAGCACGATCAGGTTGGCTGGTTTCATGTCGCGGTGCACGACGCCATGGGCATGGGCGTGTCCCAGGGCGTCCAGAATTTCGGCCATCAGGCGTTCGACATCTTTGAGCGCAAAGCGTTCGTTGGCTTCAAAGAAATCGCGCAATTCCCGGCCCTTGACAAACTCCATTGCGATGTAGGCCACACGCTGGCGTTCCTGGCCAGCACCAACGCCTGCCACCATGGTATGGTCTTCGTCGGCAATCTCTTCTCCGTAGTCGTATACCGCCACAATGCCGGGGTGGTTCAGGCGTCCGGCGGCCTGGGCTTCGCGCTTGAAACGCGCCAAAACCTTGGTCGCCTCTTCGCCATCCAGCTGCTGCGGCAAGATGGTTTTAATGGCGACTGTGCGTTCGATGACGGGATCGAAGCCCTCGTACACCACGCCCATAGCGCCCTTGCCGAGTTCCCGGCGGATAACGTATTTACCCAGACGAGTGATCATGACTTGAGCGCCGACGGGCCGCCCCAAGGCGCGAGGGCCCCCGTGGGGGGCAGCGAAGTACACGTAGTGACGAGCGTGGGGGTCATATTTATTTGTACTTGGAATCAATATCCCAGACCAGGGTCTGCACCAGGCGCTGCACCATGGTGTCCAGGCCCACGCCACCTTTGGCACTTTCGGACGAGCCCAAAACACTGGTGCTGGTGGCTCCGACTTCCATCTTGAGATCTTTGTAGCCTTGGGCCACTTGTTCGGTAGTGTTCGCGTCCATGATCTTGTAGCGCATGCCGATCAGCCAGACGCCGGTGCTGTCGCCGGTTTGCACCGACCCGGCCACCGTGCCAGCGGCATGTCCGGCCATGCTGCCGCCGCCAAAGATATTCAGCAGGCTGCCAACGGCGCGGCCATCAAAGCCTTTCTTGTTTTCGGCAATCTGTTCGGCCTTGAGAATGTCGAACTTCACCACCCACTTGGTGGTCTTGAGCTTGCCCATCTGCATGGTCTTGCGCGCGGCATTGGGGTCACCGAGGTTGTAGGCCAGTGAAATCTCGTTGAGCAACGGGCCGATGTTGGTGCGCTCCAGCACAGGAAAATTGGCCTGCGACAGTTCCAGTTCGGCAAAGTCAGCAATGTTGTTTGGCAGGAAGCGCTGGGTGAAGCTGGCGTTGCTACTCTTGATTTCACCGGGAATCACGATCAGGGCTGGTCCGCGTTTGTTCTTGTTGGTGTATTCCACTTCTCTGTAAGCCGCAGCGTCTGCGGCAGCGTTGGCCTGGTCTGAGGTGGAGGTACCGGCCGTGGGAGACGGATTGCCAAAACTGGGTTGTGCCTGGACAGAGCTGCCCAGGGCGGCCAGTGTCAAAAGTGCACCGGCGGCACCGGTCTTGAATGCACGGAAATATTGGCTCATCGTCTTGTTCTCCATAAAAATTGAATCAGGCCACGGCGGGCGCCGGACCGCCTATTTGGTCGTGGCCACGCGGCAATAGTCACTGTACAACTGCGCAACGACTTCGTCGGCCTTCTCGTTCACCAGTGTCAAGGCCATGCCCGTGGTGTCCACGCCAGAATAGCTTGCGTTTTCGGCGTTGGCCTGCGACAGGATGCGACCGCTGGCATCCGTCAACGTGAACTGCATGCGGATCGACACCTGGTTGACCCGCACGATGGTGTTGTAACCCGCTTCGGTGGTGATAAGTCCGCGCAAAATGTACTGGGCTGCCAAACGTTTTGAGGCGCTGAGGGCTTTGTCAGGGTCGTTCTTGAAGTAGGCGTCAATCTCGGCCTGCGCCACTTGCGCCTTGATTTGAGATTGGGTGATGGTCTTAAGGCCCAAGCCCTGCAGGCGCGCGTTGAGCGCGTCAAAGTGGCTGCTGTAGCGGGACTGGTTGGTTTGTAGCATGCCATCTTGGCTCTCGCCGATCAGAACCATGATCTTCTGGTTTTTGATCTTGGCTTTGCATGGTGTGGACAACAGGACCTGTACACGGGCTTGTTGTTCGGCCTCGCGCGCCTGATCGTCGTTGTCGGCGTTGGAGAACTTGAAACCTTGTGCGAAGGCGCCCCCGCACAGGGTCGCGCTGGTAAGCAAGACGATCAGTGCGGAATGGCGCATACGTTGGAATTCCGGAAAGGGGACTCGCGTTGATGGGATGAGACAACCCACTGACCCATTTCACAAGGTGGTGCAGCCTCGACTTTCGGGGCATTATAGGCACCACTTTTTACCAACTGCAACACTTGGTAACACTCTCAACTCAGACAGAGTCTTGTGGTGTTCTTCACTTCTTCCATCACCGCGTAGGTGCGTGTCTCTCGCACGCCGGGCAATTGCCATAGCACGGTGCCGGCAAACTCGCGGTAGGCCCCCATGTCGGCCATACGGGTTTTGAGCAGGTAGTCAAAGCCTCCGGCGACCATGTGGCATTCCGTGATTTCAGGGCGTACTTGTACGGCGGCCTTGAAGGCTTCAAACACATTGGGCGTGGTGCGGTCCAGCAGCACTTCCACAAACACCATCATCCCGGCGCCCAGTTTCAGCGGATTGAGCCGCGCTTCGTAACCCAGGATGTAGCCGTCTTTGGTGAGTCGCTGCACCCTGGCCAAAACAGCTGTGGGAGATAACGCGACGGACTCCGCCAGCTTCAGGTTGGAGATGCGACCATCGTCCTGCAGGCAGTTGAGGATCTTGATGTCAATGCGGTCGAGGTCGGTGGTAAGGGTCATTGAGTCAATAGTTAGGCGTGTTCGAGTATTTAACTATGCAAATATAAAAATATGGTGAGAAATTAATCATCAATTAGAAGACTATAGCGACTTAGTCAGTTTCGGCCGCATTTCACGGGAGACTGTCCAGCATTTCCACGACAACGCCAAAATAACACCGGAGACCACCATGCCCGTCGCGCAAATTTTGCCTTTCCCTTATCGCCCCGAAGCGGAGGTGGTGGCCCGCAATCTGCAAAGCGTGAGCCAATCGCTCGACTGGGCAGCCGCTGCCCGCGCCGCCACACCGTGGGTGCAGGCCGTACGCGACAACCCACCACCGTTCTGGGCCATGGAAAGCTTGCTGAAGGAGTACCCCATCTCCAGCGCAGAGGGCCTGGCCTTGATGCGACTGGCCGAGGCCCTGTTGCGCGTGCCCGATGCGGAAACAGCCATTGCGCTGACTGCCGACCAGCTGGGCCGTGCCGACTTTGATGGATCGGGTGACAAGGTACTGGCGCGCCTGTCGAGTACCGCCATTGCCATGAGCAAACACTTTCTGCCCGACCCGCAAACCGGTGCCAGCCCGGGCGAGCCCGGTCTCATGGGCAAGCTGGGTGCCCGCACCGTGGTGGCCGCCACTCTGCGCGCAGTGCAACTGTTGGGCCGCCAGTTTGTGCTCGGCCAGACCATGAAAGAAGCCCAGCACGAAGCCGACATCGCACGCAAGCGCATCGGGGTGCGCTTTTCCTACGACATGCTGGGTGAAGGTGCCCGCACTGACGCCGATGCGCTACGTTATCTGCAAAGCTACAGCGATGCGATTGATTCAATAGCCGCTCGCGCCGACAAGGCAGGGGCTCTGGAGGTAAATGATGGTATCTCCATCAAACTCAGTGCACTGCATCCGCGTTATGAAGATGCCCAAAGTCAGCGCGTCATGGACGAACTGATGCCTCGCGTCTGGGGCCTGTGCCAGCGCGCCGCAGCTGCCAACATCAACCTCACCATCGACGCCGAAGAGGTGGACCGTTTGGAGCTATCGTTACAGGTGCTAGAAGAGCTTATCGGCCTGGTGGCCCAGCACTGTCCGCAGTGGCGCGGCTTGGGTCTGGCCATGCAGTCGTATCAGACACGCGCATTCGAGCTGATCGAGCACATCACCAGGCTTTCGCGCCAGTACAAAGTGCGTCTTATGTGTCGCTTGGTCAAGGGTGCCTATTGGGATGCCGAGATCAAGCGTGCTCAGGAACTGGGCCTGCCGCACTATCCGGTGTTCACGCACAAACACCACACGGATGTGTCCTACCTGTCTTGTGCCAGTGCGCTGCTGGATGCCCCCGACGCCATCTACCCGCAATTTGCCACGCACAACGCAGCGACCATCGCCGCCATCCTGCAAATGGGTGCCAAGACCGGAGCGCCGTTCGAATTGCAGCGCCTGCACGGCATGGGCGAGGGCGTATACCGTGAGGTGCTGAAGAACCCGTTGGTGTCCTGCCGTGTGTACGCACCGGTGGGGGCGCACCGCGACCTGCTGGCCTACCTGGTGCGCCGATTGTTGGAGAACGGTGCCAACTCGTCTTTTGTGCACCAGTTGGCAGATGAGTCGGTGGGCATGCAAGACCTGTTGATCTCCCCGCTGCGCCTGGAGCCACACCCCAGCCTGCCACTGCCGCCCGACTTGTTTGGCACGCACCCCGGCGCCCGCAAGAACAGCACCGGACTGGACCTGACCGTGCCCAGCATGCGCGAGCCGTTGATGGCTGCGTTGACCAGCACGTTCGTGCCCGTGGTGCCCGAGTTTGACCCTCAGCGTACACCCGAGGTGTTTGCCCGCTCTGCTGCCAGCCAAAAAGCCTGGAGCCACACCCCGGTGGAACAACGTGCCGCCATCCTGCGTCGCGCGGCCGACACCCTACTGGATCAAACGCCCATGTTCTGCGCCTTACTGGTCAAAGAGGCCCACAAGACCTGGGGCGACGCGGTGAGCGAGGTGCGTGAAGCCGTGGACTTTTTGCGCTACTACGCCGATGAGGCCCAGCGCATCATGCAGCCGTTGGCCATGCCGGCAGTGCACGGCGTGCCGCCATCTCTGGCTGCCCACAGTTTTGGCGTGACCGGCGAGTCCAACACCCTGCAACTCACCGCGCGCGGCGTGTGGGTGTGCATTAGCCCGTGGAACTTCCCGTTGGCCATCTTTGTGGGTCAAGTTGCCGCCGTTTTGGCCACCGGCAACGCCGTGCTGGCCAAGCCTGCCGAGCAGACCCCCGGCGTGGCCCAGGTGGCGGTGCAACTGCTGCATGCCGCCGGCGTGCCCGTGGATGGACTGCAACTATTGCACGGCGCGGGCGAGACTGTGGGTGCGGCGTTGGTGGCGCAACCCGGGGTAGCCGGAGTAGTGTTTACCGGTTCCACCCAGGTGGCCAAGATCATCAATCGCGCCCTGGCCGCCAATGACGGCGCCATCGTGCCGCTGATTGCAGAAACCGGCGGCATCAATGCCATGCTGGTTGATTCAAGCGCTCTGCCTGAACAAGTGGTGGACGCCGTGGTGCAAAGCGCCTTCCGTTCGGCTGGCCAGCGCTGCTCGGCCCTGCGCTTGCTGTGCCTGCATTCGGGCATAGCCGACAGCGTGATTCACATGCTGCAAGGTGCGGCCAAGGAACTGGTGGTGGGGGACACGTCCGACATCGCCACCGACGTGGGCTCGGTGATTGATGCCGAGGCGTTTGATGGCATTCAAGCACACATCCGGCGCCTGCATACTGAGTCAAAAGTGCTTATAGCCCTCGCCGATACTACACAAGTAGCTACCAAAAAAATAGCAAATCTGATTGCACCCCATGCCTTTGAGGTGGCGAGTATTGCCGATGTCAATGCCGAAATCTTTGGCCCGGTGCTGCAAGTGGTGCGCTGGAGCGGCGATCCAGCCGATGTCATAGCCCAGATCAACGCGCTGGGTTATGGCCTTACGTTGGGCATCCAGACCCGCATTGACAGTCGCGCCCAGGCCCTGGCCCATGCTGCCCACGTAGGCAATGTGTACGTCAACCGCAACATGATCGGCGCGGTGGTCGGTGTGCAAGCCTTTGGTGGTGAAGGCCTGTCTGGCACCGGCCCCAAAGCCGGCGGCCCACACTACCTGTACCGCTTCTGTGCCGAGCAGAGCATCACCGTGAACACGACGGCAGCCGGGGGTAATGCGGCGTTGCTGTCCAGCATGCACTGAGCGGATCCACGGGCAACCGCCTTGTGCATCTCAGCGGGGCTCCAGCACCGCCATGGTGAGGCGCGATACGCAGGTCAGTTCGCCGGCGTCGTTATGTAGATCGATCTGCCAGACTTGCGTGGTTCGGCCCAGGTGCACCGGCCGGGCGGTGCCGGTAACCCAGCCGCTGGTCGTGCCCTTGAGGTGGTTGGCGTTGATGTCCAACCCGACCACGCGCTGACCTTCGGGCACTGAAAAAGCGGCGCCGCAGGAGCCCAGCGTTTCGGCCAGCGTCACCGACACGCCACCGTGCAGCAGCCCGTAAGGCTGGACCGTGCGCGCATCCACCGGTACGCGACCACGAATGAAGTCATCGCCCACTTCCAGAATTTCGATGCCCAGATGGGCAACCGCCGTGTTGGCCGATGTAGCGTTGATAATGTCGACGGAGATGGCTTGCTTCCAGATCCGCGTTGTGTTTTTGGACAATGTTGGTTTTGACATCCTCTCACTATAAGGGTAAGAAGCTGCCCGGCGGCAGCTGTGGGCTGGCGTGGTCGGCGGCATAATAGGTCGCGCGCCGAACATCCGTCACCGTTGGCCATCTTCCATCACCTTCCTATTGGGCTTTAATCCGAAATCCTCCGCAACACCGCTGGTGGTGTTGGCCGGGCTGGACTCCGTTGTCCAGGCCTTCGCGCTGTGGCTGCCGCCGCCTTTCTCAGGCATCGGGCTGGTCGGATTTGCGCTGCTGCCCGTTGTTCTGGTGTGGTACCTGATCCTCATTGTGGTCATCTTGGCAGCGATTCCGATCGCCTACCTGTGCTTTCGCAAGCTGTTGCTGGCGCCGCTCGGCATTGCCCTTCTGGTGCTCTCGACCCTGAACCTCTTGCAGGCCGGGCGCTGGTACACCGCGCAGCAGCCGACAAAGGCCGAAGCTGTGGAGCGGGATCTTGAGTCCCGCAAGGCCGATGAGGTTTATCGATGTCTGCGTGAATGGTTCTCCGTACCCCGCCGCGTGGTGGAGGTAGATGGAAATGAGCTGATCTTTGCTGGCGGCGGGCGCATCGACGTCTGTAGCCGTGACAATCGCGTCTGCGGTGGCGACCCCGCCAGCGTAGTCCGGCGCCAAGCCTTCGGCCGCTTTGCCAGTGAGCACGTGCTCGGCGCCGACGTGAGCGTGACCCTGCCTTCGCGGCCGTATTTTCGGTACCAGAGCGACGTCTGGTGCACCGGCGAGCCGCTCTCCGCAGAGCCCATGCCCGGGTTTCATGGTCGCTACCCGGCCGATGTCAACTTTCGCGGGAAGCACCTGACTGTGACTGAATCACCCCCGCGCATTGAGGACTTTCGATGAACTGGCACACCCGCGCAACTTTCAGCAGCTATTGAGCGGCTTTTTCGGTCGATGCCTGGGATTATCAACTCCGTGAACCGCGCAAAGCAATTCGCCAAATCGCCATAACATCAGCCGCGCAGTGGTATTGAGTAACGCTATTGAACTCGATTACCGTATCCCGCTGGTTGTATTGCTGACGACAGGCGTAGGTTCCAGTTTCCAGTGTTCCGCCACGTGTGACCAGCAAACTTACAAGTTTGATCTGCGCACCCACCGCCCCACCCCTGAATAACCCAACAAGAATTGGGCCTATAGAGCCAAATAGATATGGTCTCATTTTCATCGTATTAAACGGGATCCCATGCCATGTCATCTCCAGGAGCCGAGCCATGTACAACCCCTCCCATTTCACGCTGAAAGAACAAGTCGCCGTTATCACCGGCGCTGGCGCTGGTATTGGTCGTGCGATTGCGGAAACATTTGCCGCGGCAGGTGCCGCCGTGTTGGCCCGCCGAAGCGCCGAGGCAAGGTAATCCGCGCAAAAGAGACCGGTACCAACGAACGCGAAACCAGCGGGAGTTTCGCCGGTAGCCGATTGAAATCACCGTTCACCAAATTTCGTTGACCTATGTCAATTGGCTAATATTTATTGTTTGAAGCCAAACAGTTTGTTATCATACTATTTCAACGCGGCGATGGTGATTGAAAAAACGTCGACCTCGGCCTAATGCTATGGCTGGCTATGGAGATGACATGAAGAAGATACTTGGCATTTCGATCAATGGACGGCAGCGCGAAGATGCTGTTGCGGAAAATACGTTGTTAATTGAATACTTGCGCGACTCGCTCGGCTTGACCGGGACCAAGCAGGGGTGCGACGGCGGGGAGTGCGGCGCGTGTACCGTACTCGTCGATGGCGAACCGAGGCTGGCCTGCAGTACGCTGGCGCACAGCATCGCAGGGCGCCGTGTCGAGACCATCGAGAGTCTCGCGCACGAAGGCAATCTGTCTCGGTTGCAGCGTGCCTTCCACGAAAACCTCGGGGCACAGTGCGGCTTCTGCACCCCTGGAATGATCATGACCGCCGAAGGGCTGCTGCGAAAAAATCCGCATCCTGACCGTTTGGAGATACGCAATGCCCTGGCCGGCAACCTCTGTCGCTGCACCGGTTATGTCAAGATTGTCGACTCGGTCGAAGCCGCGTCTCGTGCCGAGGTGATCGCATGACCGCGCCCAGCCGAAAAAATCCACACGGAGTTGGAGCGCGACTACCGTTTGTCGACGGGGTTGAGAAGGTCACCGGTGCGGCACGCTACACCGCGGATCTGCCGGCCGCCGATGCGTTGGTTGGCATGTTGCTGCGTAGCCCCTACGCGCATGCTGAACTGCTCGAAGTGGATATTTCCGAAGCGCTCAAGCTGCCCGGCGTGCGCGCCGTTATCACCGGCGACGCCTGCGACATGCCCTACGGCGTCATCCCGATCGCCCAAAACGAATTTCCGCTTGCACGCGGCAAGGTGCGCTACATCGGCGACCCGATTGCGGCGGTCGCCGCGATTGACGAAGAGACGGCACGCCTGGCGATTGGGTTAATTCGTCTGCGCGTGCGTGAGCTGCCGGCCTACTTCAAGGCCTCAGACTCGCGGGAGGCAGACGCCGTGTTGCTTCACGAAAACAAGCCAGGCAACATCGAACGCGAAGTGCATAACGAATTCGGCGATGCCGCCGCTGGCTTTGTCGCCGCCGACTTGGTGCGCGAGGATAACTACGAATGTGCCGAGGTCCATCACGCGATGATGGAACCCAACGCTGCGCTTGCCACCTGGGACGTCGATCGCGGCCACCTGACGCTGTGGTCGGTGACACAGGTTCCTTACTATGTACATCTGACACTGGCGCGTTGCCTGAAGATGGAGGCCGCGCACATCCGGGTTATCAAGCCATTCATTGGCGGTGGCTTTGGTCATCGGACCGAGTGCCTCAATTTCGAAATCATCTGCGGGTTGTTGGCGCGTGCTGCGCGCGGTACGGTACGGCTGTTACAGACCCGTGAGGAGTCGTTTCTGGCGCACCGGGGCCGTCCCGAAAGCCACATTCGCATGAAGATTGGCATGACGCGCGACGGCCGCCTCACTGCCTGCCAGGCCGAAGTGGTGATGCGTGGTGGCGCTTACGGTGGTTACGGGCTGGTGACGATCCTCTATGCCGGTGCGTTGCTCAACGGCCTCTACGACATTCCGGCGGTCAAGTACGACGGCTATCGCGTGTATTCGAACACGCCAGCCTGCGGCGCCATGCGCGGGCACGGTACGGTCAATGTCCGCTTCGCTTTCGAGTCGTTGCTCGACACGATGGCTGCCGAGCTGGGTCTCGACCCGATCACAGTGCGCAGGCGTAACTTGCTGAGCGCTCCCACCGAGACGATCAATGGCTTGAAGATCATGTCTTACGGCCTGCCCGAGTGTCTTGATTGGGTCGATAAGGCGAGCGACTGGAAGGCGCGCAAAGGCGCTATGCCCCGCGTTGGCCGAATTGCCAAGGGGTTGGGGATGGCGTGCTCTCATTTTGTCAGTGGTTCGGCCAAGCCGGTGCATTGGTCGGGTGAGCCGCATGCGGTCATCATTCTCAAGCTCGACTTTGACGCTGCGGTGACGATCCTGACTGGCGCCGCAGACATCGGCCAGGGCTCGTCGACAATCATCACGCAGGTTGTCGCCGAAGTCCTTGGCATCGACTATCACCGCATTCGCCTGTTCGCCAACGACTCCGCAATCACGCCCAAGGACAACGGCTCCTACTCGTCGCGTGTCACCTTTATGGTTGGCAACGCAGCGGCGCAAGCGGCGGAAAATCTCAAGTGTCTGTTGGTCACAGCCGCTGCGCGTCGGCTCGGTGTTGATGAGGCACAAGTCGAGTGGCTCGGCGAAATGGCGGCTGTGGCAGGTGAGCCTGAACGTCAGATCGCTTTTGCCGAAATCGTTGAAGAGGCGCTGGTTGGCACCGGAACCTTGACCGTGAAGGGCACGTTCACTTGCCCACCGGAGTTCCAGGGTGGCAAGCAGCGTGGTGGCGCGGTCGGTTCAACGATGGGTTTCTCTTACGCGGCACAGGCGGTGGAGGTCAGTGTTGACCTTGATCTCGGGAAAGTCACTGTCGACAAGGTGTGGGCCGCCGTCGACTGCGGCTTTGCAATCAACCCGATGTCGGTTGAGGGGCAGGTACAGGGTGCGGTGTGGATGGGTATGGGGCAGGCGATAAGCGAGGAAACGGTGTACAAAAAAGGCCGTCATATGGCTGCCAATTTTCTTGACTACCGAGTGCCAACAATCATCGAGTCGCCGGACATCGAGGTCCATATCGTCGAAAGCATGGACCCGAACGGTCCGTTTGGCGCCAAGGAAGCGAGCGAAGGGCCACTTTCCGGTTTCATGTCAGCACTTGCCGCTGCCGTCGAGGATGCCACCGGGCGCCGTTTCAAGATACTGCCTATTACACCCATCCGCATTTTTGAAGCGCTAAACCAGAAGTCGAAGGCGGCTGCCAAGTCGCCAGCCCGGGTCGCCGTTGCTGAGCTTGCTGAAGGAGACGCATGATGAGCAGTCTGCCTTCGTTCCGTCTCATGCACCCGACCAGCGCCAGCGGCGCTGTCGTCATGCTTTGTGAAAACCCGGCCAGCCGCTTCATCGCCGGTGGCACTGATCTTCTGCCCAATATCCGCCGTGGCCTGCTGGCACCGCCCGTACTGATTGATCTTGGTAGCGTAGACGAACTGCGCGAGTTCAGCGTGGACGCGAATCGCGCGCGCTTCGGCGCCGGTGTCACCCTGGCTTCGCTCGCTGCTGATCCGCGCGTGCTACAAAGTCTACCGGCACTCGCACAGGCGGCGCTTGCTGTTGCTGGTCCAACGCATCGTACGGTGGCAACGCTTGGTGGCAATCTCTGCCTGGATACCCGTTGCCAGTATTACAACCAAAGCGAAGCATGGCGCGAGGGCAATGAGTACTGCATGAAGTGCGCCGGCGACACCTGCCGCGCCGCGCCAAAATCGGCACGTTGTTTCGCCGCATTCAGCGGGGACGTCGCGCCAGCCTTGCTGGCGCTTGACGCCACGGTCGAGTTACTCGGCCCGCAAGGCTTGCGCCGTCTGCCGATCCGTGACTTCTATTGCGACGATGGAATGGTCAGCCTAGCCCTGGCTGCCGACGAAATGCTGGTTGCCGTCGAAGTTCCAATCAGTGATGGCTGGTCGAGCGCCTACGACAAAGTCCGGGTGCGCGGGGCGATCGATTTTCCGTTGGCTGGTATCGCGATCGCCTTGCGGCGCGACGGTGAGGTGCTCAGCGGCTTGCGCATCGCGTGTACCGGCGTCTCATCTCGCCCCGAGCTGGCCGATAGTCTGGATGAGGTGATTGGCAAACGACTCGACGATGCGGCCTTTACAATGATTGAGAAGTGCGTGCGGCGTTGCGTTCAGCCGATGGAGACGACGGTCGTCAGCGTCCCGTATCGCCGGCGGGTCACACCAGTCCTTGCCCGGCGGCTGTTGCAAAGGCTATGGGAGAGCGAATGATATGGATAGCGTCAATGTCGAAGTCCTGCGTTGCGCCGCAAACTGGATTGAAGCCGGCATTGCGGTAACACTGGCTACGGTCCTCAAAACATGGTTCAGCTTGCCGTGTGTTCCAGCGGCGCAGCTGGCGATCAGCGGCGACGGCCGTCTCGTCGGCTCAGTCTCCGGTGGTTGCATCGAGGATGATCTGATCGAGTGCCTGCATAGTCCAGTTGGCTTGCCGCTAGGCAGCAAGACGCCGCCGGAAATTGCCCTCGCCATCATGGCAGACATCACTGCGCGGCGTAACGGTGTCGAACTGATATGCCGATCGCCCGTAGCTGCGTGTGCCGGGTCTTCGGCGATTTGTCCGGTACTCGCCTGATGGTTGTCGGAATTTTGCTTGCAGCTGGCGCTGGCCAGCGATTCGGCGGCGGTAAATTGCTCGCCGAAATGGCAAACGGTCAGTGCATTGCGGAAGTTGCCTGTCGGGCATTGATCCCTGCGGTGGATCGCCTGATAGCTGTTGTCCGGCGCGGTGACGAGGCACTTGCTGCGCGGCTTGCCGCATGTGGTGCGGAGATTTGTGTTGCTGTCGATGCACAGCGCGGTATGGGTGCCAGCCTTGCTGCCGGAGTCGCGCAAGCGCCGGACGGTGACGGCTGGCTGATCGCGCTCGGCGATATGCCGTTGGTAGCCAGCACGGACTCCACGCGGGTCGCCGACGCACTGCGTGGTGGTGCACTTATCGTTGTGCCGGTGGCCGATGGCCGACGCGGTCACCCGGTCGGTTTCGCACCGCGCTTTTTGCCAGATCTGCTGGCGCTGAGCGGTGACGCCGGTGCTCGGGCACTATTGTCAAAGTACTCGGCCGAAGTCGTTGAAATCCCCGTTGGTGATGCGCGTCGCTGGTGCGATGTCGATACGAGTGATGATCTTGCCGTGGCAAGGGCGTTATTCAAGCAATCCTGACACGAAGCCCACGCAGGCGATGGTGCGCGTCGCTTTCCAGATCAGCGGGAAGCTGGTGTTTGGCTTGCAGGTAGTGGTGGGTGAACACGTCCAGCCAGGCCTCGAGCGTTTGCGCGGCACGGGGCTCACCGGCCATGTCTAGGCACAGGGCCGCCACCTCGCTGGTGCAAAAGTGGTCGTCGCGTCGGGAGCGGCGCAGTCGGTAGCGCGAAACTTGGTCGGGCTCCAGGCTCAGTACTGGAAAGCGGTCCAGGTAGGGGCTCTTACGAAACATCTTGCGTGCCTCGGGCCAGGTGGCATCCAGCAGGACGAATAAGGGGCGTGTGCGGGCTGAGGTTTGGTCCGTTGGATCGATTTCAATCAGTTGGGTTACCACCCGCTGCGGCTCCACAAACTCGCCGGGGAAGACGACATACGGCTGCCACTGCGGGTCGGCCAGCAGTTCCAGCAAGGCTGGGTCCACCTCGGTGCGGGCCCAGCCAAAGGCAAAGGTATCTGCCACCACATCGGCAATCAGCCAGCCAGTGTTGCTAGGCTTGAGCGGTTCAATGTCCGCCATCAGCAAGCACACGCCGGCATGTGTCGGCACCTCGGGGCGCAGTGCGCAAATGCAGTGAATGGGCACCAGCCGGCAACCGGTACACCGCACGCCCTTGATGCCGCCGCGCGCTAAAAAGGGTTTGGCACTGCGCGCCAGGCGTGCGGTACGCAGGCGCGCTACGGCATGTGCGGTGGCTGTCACTGCGCGCAGGATGACCCGCTTAGCGCCGCGGCAGCGACCAGCCTGCGTGCTGGTTGGTTTTGTCGTTCTCGTAATCCCAGATCGAGCCGCAGCGGTCGCATTGGTAGCGGGTCACGGTAACAAAGCGCTCACCGCGCATCTCTTTGCGGTTATCGCCCTGCACCAGCTCGGGGTGGCCAGGAGCGCGGCGCCAGTTGCGCTGGATGCCCCGGCAGGATTCACACAGCGCGGCTTCGCGGGCTTCTGCGGCTATTTTGTAGTTGTCGGTCATGGGCTTGTTACTTTGGCAGCGCCGTGGGATTGGGAAAGTGCTCCATTGTCGTCGGCACCGCCAGTGGCAACCTGCCCGTTAGGCCTTGGGCGGACGGAACAGTGCGCAAATCTTGTTGCCATCCGGATCGCGTAAGTAAGCCAGGTACAGCTTACCCACCGAGCCTTCGCGCCAACCAGGTGGGTCTTCACAGGTAGTTCCGCCATTGGCTACGCCCGCAGCGTGAAACGCATCGGCCTGCTCGGTTGATTCCATGTTGAAACCAATCGTGCCGCCGTTGGCGTGGTTGGCTGGCTCGCCGTTGATGGGCGCTGTGATGCCAAAGCTGCCAGTGCGGCTGCGGTAGAAATAGCGGTTGGCGTTGGCAACGCCTGGGGCAATGCCCAGTGTGCCCAACAGCGCGTCGTAAAATTTTCTGGAGACTTCCAGGTCGTTGGCTCCGACCATGACATGACTGAACATTGTGTGTCCTTGGGTTTGTAGTTTGAGATGGGCGATAGTAGGGTAAATCGCACAACCGTGCTAAGCGGACGTGGCCATGCGCAGCCTGCGCGCGGCGTCTTCGGCCCGGGCGTCGTCAATCTCGCGCAGCACGGCCTGCATGTCCACATCGGCATGTTGGCGCTCATAGTGGCCGGTGAGCGGCGTCTCGTTGGTCAGCAGGCCCGCTTGGTACAGGCTCCACATCTCGGGGCCGTAATCCGTAGCCAAAAGCTCTGGCGCAAACTGCCCAAAAAAATCGCGCAGGTTGCCCACATCGCGCAACAGCATGCGCTGCGCGTGGTTGTTGCCCGCCGCGTCTACCGCCTGCGGCAGGTCAATGATCACGGGGAAGTCAGTGTCGTTGGCATGCGCCAGCAAGATGTTGAACTCCGACAAATCCCCATGCACCACCCCTGCACACAACATGCGCACCACCTCTTTGATCAGCGTGGCGTGGTGGGTCAATGCCTGCGAGCTCGTGAAGGCCACATCGTTCAAACGCGGGGCGGCGTCGCCATGGGCATCGGTTACCAGCTCCATCAACAGCACACCATCGTGAAAGTTATACGGCTGCGGCACGCGCACGCCCGCTGCGGCCAGGCGGTAGAGCGCGTCAACCTCGGCGCTTTGCCAAGCGGCCTCTTGCTCTTGCCGACCAAACTTGCTTCCCTTGGCTATGGCGCGGGCCGAACGAGAATTTTTGACCTTGCGGTTTTCGGTGTAGTCCACCGCTTGGCGAAAGCTGCGGTGCGTGGCCTCTTTGTAAATTTTGGCGCACAAGGTGTGCTCACCACTGCGCACCACAAACACCATTGCCTCTTTGCCGCTCATGAGCTGGCGCACTACGGTGTCGATCAGGCCTTCTTCGATCAGGGATTGGAGGCGAGGAGGAGCTTTCATGGGTTGATTGTCATCATTTCCGGTAGCTGTTCAGATTCCAAATGGAGGGGCAGCTACTAGCTGGAACGTTCTAGTTGCCAGGATTGAAAATGGAATCCACCCCAGCTACCCAAGACGATTCCTGCCACAGCAATCACGGCGCCCGCCGACAACATGGCCAGGCCGCTCACGCCTTGCCCTATGGAGCAGCCCATTGCCGTGACACCGCCCACCCCCATGAGGACGGCACCCAGGAGGTGATCGGCGGTATCTTTGGGGCTGGTAAATGATTCGAAGCGAAACTCCTTGCGCAACAGTGAAGACACCGTGCTTCCCAACAGTACGCCAAGTACAACCAGTACACCGTAGGTAACGGTGTTGTTGCGATCGGACCAAAGTGTGAGCAGATCCAGGCTGTGCGCAAGTGGTGCCGCGAACGTGAGCAACTCCGGGCGGTGCGAATAGGTATTCATCCACACAGGCTCCAGGGTTTCAGGATGTTCGGGAATGAACCCCATATAGCCCGTCAAAAACAAGCCCAATGGCACCAGCAGGCCAACGGCAATACCGCCGAGAAAATGCGTGCGATCCATCGTGCGTCTGTGGCGGTAGAGCAGTGCCACTGTCGCAGCAGATAACAACAAAATCACCCCCCATCGAACTGCGGACGGGCTGCTGCCTAAATGGGGCGAAAGCAGGGAACCCAGGTCCTGGGGGCTTGTCAGATGAAGGGTCGCGGCGTCCAGAAACTCCACCCTTGGGACAGCGAACACGCCACGCAATGCCATCTGCGCGGCAAGGGCCGTTACCAGCAGTGTCACCAATGCTTTCAGGCTGCCTGATCCAGCCCGTACCAGGTTCCTTTGCGGACAACCAGAGGCCAGCACCATACCGAATCCAAAAGCCAGCCCTCCCACCAGGTAAGACAGCCACAAGAACCTGCTGCTCCAGGCCAAAGTCTTTGTGGCATCTACAAAGCCGAATACAACCAGCGCATGTGTTCCCCAAGCAGCCACGGCAATGGCAAGTAGCCACATCAGCATTCGGGCAACGCCGCCGTAGGCAAAAAAATCTGTCAATGCACCCATCGTGCAAAAACGACTGAGTTGGGTAGAAGCGCCCAACACCAGGCCGATGCACAGCGCACCCCACAACACCGCGTGTCCTGCGGCGTACGCGCTCAATGGAAATGTCATTTGGAAGGGTCCAATGCGGGGTGTTGTGATGCCCAAAGCGGGCGAGGCAACGGCTAGTTTCAGATGAGAAATCCTAGCACCTATGGAGTATGGCTTCTCCGATGGATTGGAGTGCCGTCGCAAGGGTAACCCCTAGTTATTTAATATCGTCATAGACTTATATTAGCCGAATCTAATGTGATTGATTGCGACAAGCGCACAGTTGGTGGCGGCTGGTCACAGTCAAATGAGGGGTTTTTTTGGAACATGCACTGAAGGGCGCTGGACGCTTGGTCAAAGCACCAGAAAGCTTTATTGATCCTGCCGGTGTGCAACAGGTGTTCACAGAGGCAAAGGACGGGCGCCGGAATTTCCTGCGAACGGCATTTGCCACAGCAGCTGCCACCGCTGCCACATTGGCGCACGCACAGTCAAACCCTGTGCCGCTCACCGGCGGAGACCCGAATATCCTGCAACTGCCGGAGCATTCTCGGGGGCTGGGTCGTCCTGTCGTTTCGGACGGCTATGGAAAGCCCTCCAGCTTTGAGGCGAACGTGCAACGCCGGACCAGCCCCGGACTCACGCAGACAACGCAGGCCTCGGTGTCATTCGCACCGCTGCAATCCTTGTTTGGCATTGTCACTCCCAGTGGTTTGCACTTTGAGCGCCATCACCAAGGTTGGTGGGACATTGATCCGTCAAAACACCGGTTGATGATCAATGGGTCGGACGAGAAGATGCTCAAGCAATCCATGGTATTCACTATGGACGAACTCATGCGACTGTCTTCCGTCAGCCGGCTTCATTTCATCGAGTGCGGTGCGAATACGGGTATGGAGTGGGGTAATGTGGCCGTGCCTACCTGCCAATACACGCACGGCATGTTGAGCTGCAGCGAATTCACTGGCGTACCGCTGCGGATTCTTCTGGAAATGGCCGGGGCCGATTTCAAACGCGGACGCTTTATTCTGGCTGAAGGTGCAGACGGTTCATCCATGACGCGCACCATTCCCATGGAACTGGTCGAGAGCGGTGAAGTCATCGTGGCTTATGGGCAAAACGGTGAAATGCTGCGCCCTGAAAACGGCTACCCCCTGCGTCTGGTGGTGCCGGGTGTGCAGGGCGTGAGCTGGGTGAAATACCTGCGCCGCATTGAGGTGGGCGACATGCCCTATGCCACCAAAGACGAGTCCATCCACTATGTGGATTTGATGCCCGATGGTCAGCACCGCCAGTACACCAGCACCCAGGAATGCAAAAGCGTGGTGACAACACCGTCTGGCGGCCAGCTGCTCCTGGACAAGGGCTTCTACAACATCAGTGGTCTCGCATGGTCGGGGCGGGGCAAGGTCAAACGGGTAGACATTTCGGTAGACGGTGGTCGCAACTGGAAGACTGCGCGCCTGGAAGGGCAGGCCATGAGCAAATGCCTGACCCGGTTCAATATGGACTGGGTGTGGGATGGAAAGCCCGCGCTGGTGCAAAGCCGGGCGATGGATGAAACCGGCTATGTTCAGCCCAGCACGCGCCAGTTGCGCGCCGTGCGGGGTACGCGCTCGATCTACCACAACAACTCCATTCAAACATGGCTGGTGCAGGAAAATGGGGAGGTGAAAAATGTTCAGCTCTCCTGACACCCACTTGTTCAAATGGATGGTGGTGTGGCTGGGTGTGGGCGTGTGTGCAGTGGGCACAACCTTCGCAGAGCCTGCTTACCCAGGCATCGGGCGTGCTGCCACATCTTCAGAAGTGGCGGCCTGGAATATTGACGTGCGCCCGGATTTCAAAGGCCTGCCCAAAGGCTCCGGTTCGGTCGCGCAGGGAATGGACATATGGGAAGGCAAGTGCGCTTCCTGCCATGGTGTCTTTGGCGAGAGCAACCAGACATTTTCACCCTTGGTCGGTGGCACGACGGCGGACGATATCAAGACCGGACATGTTGCCCGGCTCATGGACCCCGCCTATCCCGCCCGTACGACGCTGATGAAGGCGTCCACCTTGTCCACGCTGTGGGACTACATCAACCGGGCCATGCCCTGGACGGCCCCCAAATCGCTTAAGCCGGACGAAGTCTATGCCGTACTGGCCTACCTGTTGAATTTGGGCAGCATTGTCCCCGACAATCTAGTGCTCTCCAATGAGAACATGGCCGATGTCCAAAAGTTGCTCCCCAATCGCAAGGGCATGACCACTGCGCATGGTCTGTGGCCCGGCAAGACCATGGGCAACGGTGGAATAACCGATGTCAAGGCCGTTGCCTGCATGAAAGATTGCCCTGCGGGTGTGATGATTGCCTCTGCCTTGCCCGAGTTTGCACGCAATGCGAGTGGCAATCTGGCTGATCAAAACAGACTGGTCGGTGCGCAGATCGGAGCCGACACCAGTCGACCTGCCCACGCTATGCTGGGCCAAGCCTCAGCCGCTGCGGCGGAGGCTGCAGCTTCGGGGCAGGCGCAGCCCAAGGTCGTCTCTGAAACAGAAAATGCCGTGGGACTGACCAAGAAATTCAGTTGCACCGCTTGCCATGCGGTTGACAACCGCATCCTCGGACCCAGTTTCCGGGAAGTCGCCAAGAAGTACGACGCCCGACCAGATGCCGCTCAGTACCTGGCCGGGAAAATCCGTTCCGGTGGGTCCGGCGTATGGGGAAGTACTCCCATGCCGGCCCAAAGCCTCAGTGAAGCGGACGCTGCTGCCATTGGCAAGTGGCTCGCTTCAGGTGCGCCATGAATCTGCAATGCCCAATCCCGTCAGTCTTTGAAACCGCACATCCGTGCACGTTGTGAACCAGGAGAACCCTATGACCACTCGCCGAGAACTGCTCAAGCAGTCCACCACCGTAGCCGCCATGCTTGCGTCCCTGGGCATGTACCCCCATGTCGCTTGGGCACAGTCCAGTACCTACAACGCGGCAGCCTTTGAAGCCAAAAACATGGGTGATCTGATGAAGGCCCTGGGCGGCGGCACGCCGCAAGAGAGCAAAGACGTTGTCATTACCGGGTCGGACATTGCGGAGAACGGTGCCGTGGTGCCAGTCGGCGCATCCACCACGTTGCCTGGCGTCAAGCGCATGCTGATTTTGGTGGAAAAGAACCCTTCCATGATGTCTGCCATGTTTGATGTCACTGATGCGATTGATGCCAACTTTGCAACCCGGGTCAAGATGGGGCAATCGTCGAACGTCTTTGCAGTGGCCATGATGGACGATGGCAAGGTCTTGTTTGCCAGCAAGGAAATCAAGGTAACGCTTGGTGGCTGTGGCGGCTAATTCGTACCGTCTTGATTCAATTTAAGGAGAAAAGTTATGGCAGATCCGATGCGCATTCGTGCACAAGCGACAGGTGACAAGGCAATGGTCCGTGTGCTCATGGCCCATGAAATGGAAACCGGTCAACGCAAAGACGGTGCTGGAAAAATCATTCCAGCCTGGTATATCCAGGAGGTTACAGCTCAGCTCAATGGCAAGACTGTAATGACGGCGCAATGGGGCCCCTCTATTTCCAAAAATCCGTTTCTGCAATTCAGCGTCAAGGGCGCCAAGGCAGGCGACAAGATTGGCATTTCGTGGGTGGACAACCGGGGTGAAAAACGTGCGGACGAGGCCACAATTTCCTGAGGATAGGCCCATCGTTACCAACTAAAAGAATGTGAGGAGACTATGCGTTATTTAATATCCCTTGTTGGCGTTCTCTTGCTGCCGGTCATGGTTCATGCACAGACAGAAAAGTCCACTGCAGACAGCATTGCGGAATACCGCGCTATGCTGGCAGATGGCAATCCTGCCGAACTCTTCGAGGCCAAAGGCGAAGAGTTGTGGAAGACCAAACGCGGGCCCAATAGCGCTTCTCTGGAGCAGTGTGACCTTGGCAAAGGTCCGGGCATTGTTAAAGGGGCATTTGTAGAACTGCCACGCTGGTTCGACGACACCCAGCGCGTACAAGACCTTGAATCCCGATTGCTCACCTGCATGGAGCGCCTACAGGGCTTCAATGCCGGCGAGATTGCCAAAACGAAATTTGGCAAAGGCGAACAAGTCACCCTAGAGTCATTGGTGGCGTGGATTTCCGCTGAATCCAAGGGGCTTAGATTCAACCTGTCCCAAGGGCACGCGCAAGAGCGCAAGACCTATGAAATGGGTAAACGCGCCTTTTTCTACCGTGCAGGTCCGTATGATTTTTCTTGCGCATCGTGTCATGGTCAGGCTGGCAAGCGGATTCGGCTTCAAGACTTGCCCGTACTCACGACCAATCCGGGTGATGGTGTGGGCTTCGCTGCGTGGCCGGCCTATCGGGTGAGCAGTGGCGAACTGTGGGGCATGCAACGCCGTCTGAATGATTGTTTCAGGCAACAGCGGTTTCCCTATCCTGGTTACGCGTCGGATGTAACCATCGCACTGGGTATGTATATGGGTGTGAATGCCAAGGGGGCGGAATCCGTTGCTCCCGCCTTGAAGCGCTAATGAGGACTCATCATGAAATTCAAAACACTCTATTTCCTCTTGGCCGGCCTGCTTGCAGTGGGCCCTGTTGCCGCAGATACCAAAACCGATGCTGAATTCAATCAGATGATGCAAAGCTCATTCCGGGATGAGGGCATCGCGACGGTAGACCGCCTCAAGCAGGATGAAACCAACGCGGCATGCTCCAAGGCCATGGGTGCACACCTGCCTGCGGCGAGCGCACAGTCCATTGAAAAGGCGGCACTGGCAAGCGTGCGGCCGCCGTCGGATGGAAAGTATCTGGGTGATTGGCGCGCAGGTGAAAAACTGGCCCAAAACGGGCGTGGCATGACCTGGAATGAGAAGTCTGCAGCAACCAGCTCCAACGGCGGCAATTGCTACAACTGCCACCAGCTCAGCAAGGCAGAACTTTCCTTTGGCACCATTGGTCCCAGCTTGTACCGGTATGGTGCAAACCGGGGTGTGACCGACCCGCAAAGCCCAACCGCCAAGCCGATTGTTGAATACGCATGGAACAAGCTCAACAACTCCAAAGCCACCAACGCCTGTTCGGACATGCCGCGGTTTGGCCAAGCGGGTCTCCTGAGCGAGGCTCAGTTGAAAGACTTGATGGCATTGCTGTTGGACCCTGAGTCTGTCGTTAATCGCTAAACCATGAACCTTACCAAGCGGGAGTTTGTTCAGCTGCTGGGTGCGGCGTCGGTGGCGGGTCTGCAGATGGGGCGTTTCGCCAATGCAGACGCTGCCACTGCGGGAAATGGCATGTATGACGTGCCACAGTTCGGCAATGTGTCTTTGTTGCACATGACCGACTGCCACGCGCAGCTGATGCCCATTCATTTCCGTGAACCCAGTGTCAATATGGGGCTGGGCTCCATGAGGGGCCAATGGCCCCATTTGGTGGGTGAACAGATGCTCAAGGCGGCAGGCATACCGGCCGGCTCCCGCGCGGCCCACGCGTATACCTATTTGGATTTTGAGACTGCGGCACACCGCTTTGGCAAAGTAGGGGGGTTTGCCCATCTGGCGACCCTGGTGAAGCAACTCAAGGCCAGCCGGCCTGGGGCGCTCTTGCTGGATGGTGGAGATACCTGGCAAGGTTCAGCAACCTCGCTTTGGACCAACGCGCAGGACATGGTGGATGCAGCTAAGTTGCTGACGGTCGACATCATGACCGGGCATTGGGAATTTACCTACGGCATGGAGCGGGTTAAAGAGATTGTTGAGAACGACTTCAAGGGAAAAATCGACTTTGTTGCCCAAAACATCAAGACGACTGATTTTGGCGACCCGGTGTTCAAGCCCTACGTGATCCGCGAAATCAACGGATTCCAGGTTGCCATCATTGGCCAGGCCTTTCCCTACACCCCTATTGCCAACCCCCGTTACTTTGTTGCGGATTGGAGCTTTGGCATTCAGGACGACAACCTCCAGAAAATGGTGGACGAGGTGCGCCAGAAGGGCGCCAAGGTGGTTGTGGTCCTCTCGCACAACGGCATGGATGTTGATTTGAAGATGGCATCGCGTGTGCGCGGTGTGGACGCCATTTTTGGCGGCCATACCCACGACGGCGTACCTATTGCGGTGCCGGTTACCAACGCAGGTGGAAAAACGCTGGTGACCAATGCCGGCAGCAACGGCAAGTTCCTTGGCGTTATGGACCTGGATGTAAAAAGCGGTGGGGTAGCGGACTTCCGCTACCGCCTGCTGCCTGTCTTTTCCAATCAGCTACCGCCCGATCCCGCAATGGCAGCGCTGATTGAGAAAGTGCGTGCACCGTTCGCCAGCAAGCTATCAGAAACATTGGCCGTGACGGATGGCCTGCTGTACCGCCGTGGAAATTTCAATGGCAGCTGGGACCAACTGGTGTGCGACGCATTGATGGACGTGCAGGGTGCCGACATCGCGCTATCCCCCGGATTCCGCTGGGGAACCACCTTGTTGCCGGGAGATGCCATCACCCGGGAGCTGATGATGGACCAGCTTGCTGTTACCTACCCCTACGCCACCGTGACGCAAATGACCGGGGCCACCATCAAAACCATTTTGGAAGACGTGGCCGACAACTTGTTTAACCCAGATCCCTATTACCAACAGGGTGGCGATATGGTGCGCGTGGGCGGACTACGCTATACCTGCGAGCCGGGGCAAAAAATGGGCAGCCGCATCACCAATATGCAGCTTGGCGGCAAACCTCTGGATGCCAGCAAGAACTACAAGGTTGCGGGTTGGGCGCCAGTGGCTGAAGAAGCGCGCAACGCCGGGGGCAAACCCATTTGGGACGTGGTGGAATCGTGGCTGAAATCACAACCCGGCGGGCATGTGCGGGCCCGGGCCATCAATACGCCCAAGCTGCTGGGGGTGACTAACAACCCTGGCATTGCGTAGAGGCACTGTTTTTTTTTGAAACCCTGACGGTTTCAGAGTGGGTTCTGTAAGTTATCAAGAAAGGTGGACACCATGAAATTTCTTCGCTGGATATCTATGGCCTTGGTCTTGTTGGGGTGCAGTGTGGCCTGGTCGCAAGACCGTGTGGTCTACCACATCAATGATTCTGATGTGCAGGCGTTGGCCGCTTTGCGCAACATTCGTAACCAGTTGGATACGGAACCCACAACCAAAATTATCGTGGTAGCCCATGCCAAAGGAATCGATTTTTTGATGGAAGGGGCCAAGGACAAAAACGGAAGCCTCTATGCGGGACCGGTGTCTGCCATGAAAAACCGCGGCGTCGCGTTTGAGGTGTGCCAGATCACCCTGAAGACGCGCAATCTCAAAGAAGACCAATTTATCCCCGAGGCTGACTTCACCCCATCCGGAGTGGTCCGCATTACCAAGCTGCAGAACCAGGGCTACGCATACGTAAAACCTTGAACAGGCCGAGGCACACCGCTATGCTGATTCGCAATCTTTCTGCCCTGTTGCTGGGTTGTCTGTGGATGACGCAAGCCGTGCTGGCAGAGCCCCCTGCGGTGCACGCAGTAAAAGTCGCCGACAAGGTGTGGTTTGTACAAGGCCAGACCGCGCTGGGGTCAGTTGAAAACCAAAACTTCATCTCCAACGCCGGCTTCATCGTTACGGACGACGGTGTGGTGGTGGTAGATGCCCTGGGCTCTCCCGCACTGGCGCAAGCCATGATTGCAGAGATTCGGAAGGTCACCTCACAACCCATTCGCTATGTCATCCTGACCCACTACCACGCAGACCATATCTATGGCCTGCAAGTTTTCAAGGCCGCGGGTGCCACGGTGATTTCCCACCAAGAAGGGCGCGAGTATTTGAACTCTGAAACCGCCCAAAAACGCCTGGAAGCCACGCGTATAGATTTGGCCCCCTGGATCGATTCCAAGACCCATTTTGTGAGTGCCGACCGGTGGCTGGATGGGCCGGAGACTGTGCTGCAGGTAGGTTCCGTCAAGTTGTTGTTGCACCATGTGGGGCCTGCCCACACGCCGGAAGACATGGTTATCTTTGATCCCCAGTCGGGTGTCATGTTTGCGGGCGACATTGTTTTTCGGGGGCGTATTCCGTTTGTGGGCACGGCCGATAGTCGCCTGTGGATTCAGTCGCTCAACAAGCTGCTGGCGCTGAACCCGCGCGTGGTGCTTCCAGGCCACGGGCCAGCATCTTTCACCCCGGTAGCGGATATTGAACTGACCCGCGATTACCTGCTGTATTTGCGCAAACAAATGGGCGCTGCGGCCAAAAACATGGACCCGTTTGAGCAGGCCTACGACAAAATTGACTGGTCAAAATACGCAGACCTGCCGCTATTCAAAGCCGCCAATCGCATGAACGCCTACAACACCTACCTGCTGATGGAGCAGCAGGGCGAAGCGGACGTGAAGTGATTGCCAGCAATCCCCACCCATCACGCCGCAAGCTGTTGGGCGGGGCCGCGGCACTGTTGTGCGCAAGCATGCCAGCGGCTTATGCACAAGGCGAAGAAGACCCCGTAAAAACCATCCACTGGCCCACCCTGCCGGTGGTGGGTGGTGGTGTTTTGCGCACCGAAGACTGGGCAGGCGTGGCCGCCATTGTGGTGTTTTGGGCCACCTGGTGCCCCTATTGCAAACGCCACAACGCCCGCATGAACGCGCTCTTTCACACTCTGGGTGACCGGCCTATCCGTATTGTGGGCGTGGCTACCGGGGAAAGCGAAGCCAAGGTCGCGGCCTATGTCAGAATGAATGCACTGGATTTTCCGCAGGTGATCGGCAGTGCCGAGTTAAAAATGCAGTTTACGAATCGGAAAGTTGTCCCCCTGACCGGTTTGGTCCGTGCGGATGGAAAACTGGTTCAGGTCATACCGGGTGAACTGACAGACAGTGACGTGTTGTCGCTGCCATCGCTGATCTCAGACCGGGCGGCCTAGTTGGCATTGCATATTCTTTAGGGGTGTTTATGGAGGAAGATCTCCGCCAGGACAAGGTTTTTGAGACGGCGGCTCAACTCTTTGGGCTGCTGGCCACACCCATGCGGCTCAAAATCATCAGCGCGGTCTGCGAGCAAGAGCGCAATGTGACCGAACTGCTGGAGCAGATTGACACCACGCAATCCAATATGTCCCAGCATCTGGCCACATTGCACAAGAGTGGAGTCCTGTCCCGGCGCCGTCAAGGTGCTCAAATCTATTACGGCCTGCAGAATGAGCAAGTCTCTACCCTGTGCCGGGCCGTTTGCACCCAGGTTGCCATTGACATGGACGATGAGGTTGCCTTAGACCCCAGCGAACGCTTGTTGGTGAAATAGGGTTGTAGCCCTCGTCGAATATGCGTAAACAGCTATCAATACAGTAGCTATCAGTCTACTGAATGCTAGTCGGTCATATCAGCGCGCCCAGCAGGCGCAAGCTGGGCACCTGCTCCTCCGGAGGGGCGTTAGAGGTTTGAAAGAGAGTTCATTGTGAAAAGACTGTTACTGTCATTGCTGCTAACCAGCGCCGCATTCGCCGCCAGCGCCGAGACCATTGGCGATGTCAGCACCACCTTCAAGCTGCTCAGCCCTAACGACAAAGTGGTGGTGGATGTGTTTGACGACCCGCAGGTGGACGGTGTGGCGTGCTATTTGTCGCACGCGAAAACCGGCGGCTACTCCGGTGCGCTGGGGTTTGCCGAAGACACGGCCGACGCCGCAGTGGCCTGCCGCCAGGTCGGCCCAATCACTTTCAAAGACAAGATCGACAAGCAAGACGAAGTGTTCAACGCCCGCTCATCCTTCCTGTTCAAACACGTGCGGGTGGTGCGCATGGTGGATGTCAAACGCAACACGCTGGTCTATCTGGTGTACTCCGACAAGATCATTGAGGGCAGCCCCAAAAACAGCGTGACGGCGGTTGCGGTGCCGACCAACCAACCGATTCCTGTTAAATAAGGTTTTACACAAAAAATTGGGCTGCAGCCCGCGTTTGATGCCACAGCCCAGCGCTTCTACAGCGCCAGGTCCCAGACACAGCGCGAACGCAAAGACTATCAGGTTTGAACACTGGCTTTGCAACAGCTTTACCCGGGCAGGGTCATCAGCTGCACCGCCATGAAATTCTTAACGATGAGCTGCATTGCGGCCACCTGCACCACGGTTTTTCTGGGAGGCTGTGTGGTCGCCCCCGTCGCTGTTGAACCTGCTTATGTCGCGCCACACGGCGTGGTCTACGTCGCGCCCACCTATGGCATACCCGGGCCAGGCTATGTATGGGCGTACCACAGTCGCTTGGGCTGGGGCTGGCACCCCCAAGCTATGGTTGGCGTCGCGGCTGGAGGTGAGCCGCAGTGAAGATGTGGCCGACATGGCGCTGGCCCGTGCTGTAACGCCGTTGCTGAGCTGGCTAGTTGACGTGAATTAGGTCTACCCGCTGCGCGCCGTGCAGGCTCGAGATTGGGAGCATGTCACATCATGCGGACAAAGGTTGGGCACGGCTAGGGGGCATGGGCAAATTTTGATTTCTTATAGGCTAAATGTGCCTCTAGCCCTCGTAAAATATACGTAAGTCGCTATCAAAACAATAGTGTTAACGAGTCAAGCACCCCAGCCCCTGTAGCGTTGCCGCTACCGCCAAGTCCAGCGGCGTGTGCGGCTCCTGGCCCAGCAGCGCTTGCAGCTTGGCGTTGTCCATGCGCACCGGCACTTGCCACAGGTAGCGCATTTCCAGCAGCTCCTTCAATGTTTCGTTAAACGGCGACGCCAGCCGCAGCAGCCACCAGGGCAGGGCGCTGATCTTGGGCTTGGCTCCGCCGTGCTGCACCACCACGCGCTGAATGGCCTGGGCCATTTGCGTACCGTCGTGGTCCCAATGGCCTTGCAGGTGATAGGTGGCAAAGGCGGGCAGTGTGTGGCGCATGGCAATCAGCGTGACCATGGTGCGGGCCACATCGGGGATATAGGCCCACTGGTGGCCCAGGCCCGGCTTGCCGGGGTTGCTGATGCGCTTCACCGCCTGCTGCGGCTTGATCAGGCCTTGTGCAAACCAGTTGTTGCCGGCCTGCGGGCCAAAAAAATCACCGGCCCGCACGATGATGACGCGGCCACCCTGTTGCGCAAAGGCTTGCAGGCGGCGTTCCATCTCCACGCGGATGGCGCCCTTTTTGGTGAGTGGGTTTTGGGGCGAGTCTTCTGTCAGGGTGGGGAAGGCGTTGGGGCCGTAGTTGTAGACGGTGCCGGGCAAAACCACGGTGGCGCTCAGCTCTTTTGCGATAGTGATGGTGTTGTCCAACATGGGCAGCACCACGGTTGACCAGCGCTTGTAGCCCGGTGGGTTCACGGCGTGGACGATGACGGTGCAGCCGGCTGCGGCAGCGCGCACGTCGTCCCCGTTCAAGGCATCGCCGCGCAGCCAGGTGATGCCATCTTGCTGTGGGTTGGTGGGGTTGGTGGGGTTCGTGTGGCGGCTCAAGCCCCGCACAGCCCAGCCTGCGGCTTGCAGTTGGCGGGCCACTTCGCCGCCTATGCCGCCGGTGGCGCCCAATACGAGTGCGGTTTTGTTCAGCGTCGTGGTTTCCATATCAAGCTCCATTTAGTGGATGAGGGAGCGAGTTTGCGGGGCCAACCGCAAACATGGAATTGCCGAAACCCATGGTGCTGCTATACAGTTCTGTATGGACACAAGCATTGGTTGGGAGCTGTACCGCTCTCTTTTGGGGGTGCTGCGCGAGGGTTCGCTCTCGGGCGCAGCGCGCGCTTTGGGCATTGCCCAGCCCACGGTGGGGCGGCACATTACCGCGCTGGAAGAAACGCTGGGCCTGGTGCTGTTCACCCGCACCCAGGCCGGCCTGCTACCCACCGAAGCTGCGCTGGCCCTGCAGGTACACGCCGAAGAAATGGAGAGCAGCGCTGCCGCGCTAGAGCGCACCGCCGCCAGCCGGGGCAAAGGCGTGAGCGGCGTGGTGCGCGTTACCGCCAGCGAGGTGGTGGGGGTAGAGACACTGCCGCCCATCATTGCCAGCCTGTGTGCCAACTACCCCGGCTTGAAGATAGAGCTGGCGCTAACAGACCGCACGCAAGACCTGTTGCAGCGCGAGGCCGACATCGCCGTGCGCATGGTGCGCCCCGCGCAAGACCAGCTCATTGCCCGCCATATAGGGCAGGTGGAAGTGGGCCTGCATGCATCGGCCGATTACTTGCAGCGGCGCGGCACACCCACCAGCGTGGCCCAGCTCACCGAGCATTGCTTGATTGGCTTTGACCAGCCCACGCCCTTTATTCGCGAAGTGGCCAAGTCCATGCGCGGGCTGGACCGCGAATCGTTTTCCTTGCGAGCGGACAGCAGCGTGGCGCAACTGGCGTTAATACGGTGTGGCGCGGGCATTGGTTTTTGCCAAGTGCCGCTGGCCCGTGGGGTTGCGAGTGGCACGGTGGCCAGCCCGCCGCTCGTGCGGGTTTTGCCAGAGTTCTACACCCTCAAGCTCGACATCTGGATCACCATGCACGAGGGCCTGCGCAACAGCCCATCGGCCAAGGCCACGTTTGACGCGCTGGTGCTGGGAATGGAGAAGTACCTTGGCGCCGGATTGTTATAAGAAAAATGGGCCGCTAGCCCTCGTCACATATGCCAATGCAGCTTCCAAAACAATAGCGAATGATGTGGCCCGCAACTCCGCAACTCCGCAACTCCGCAACTCGGGCCTTTTGCGCCTGAAGAGATGTTGTCACGCGCTAGTGTGTTGCCCTGTCAGCCGACGCAACGACTTCGCCAAAGTGACGGGCGATGATGTCTTTCAGCTCTTGGCTTTCGTTGCCTACCAATGTCTTGCTCAGCCGCAGCTTCGCAAACAGCTTTTCACAACGCTTGCGATCTTCGTCAGACCAATACTCAACCGACAGCTTCTTCTGTTGCAGTGAAGGCAGCAGTTGGTCCATCTGAATAGCTGTTTCGTCGCGCCGTCCGTGGGCACGACCAGCAACATAGTTCAAACTGCAAAGCGCGCGGTCCAACAAAATCCATGGGAAATTGTTGGCTTGCATCGGGCCCACAACCATTTCCTGCGCTGAGAGTTGCAATTTTTCGGGCATCAGCAATTGCAGGGCTTTGGAAAATCTTGGCGTTTTGACAGAAACACTGGGTTGCTTCTTGCCAACCAAGTACGCAGTCGTTCCACCAATCGCAGCCCCAACTGCAGTGCCCAGCAGCAGCGTGTGGCCAAGGGTGAGCGCATCGGTACCGGCGCCAGCCACCGCACCAATGGCGGCCCCGGTCATTGTCAGCTGCTTCGCGTTCAAACCCATCAGACGCCAAGTCTCAACGCTAAACAAACCGTCTTTGAACAAACTGGCCGACTCACTGGATGACTGCACCAGGTGGTGCGCAAATAGCGCGATCATCTTGTTGTGCGCGCTGGATTCGATTTTTGCGAGCTGGGTTTTGAATCGCTCTTGCAACGCCAGATCAGCCGCCGTGCGCGCTTCTGCGCTATCGATCTTGAGCGAGAGCCGCGCCGAGAAGGTCAGGCAATCGCAGACCAGCGACACCGCCAGCGCAGCGGCATCGTCTATACGCGCGCTCCTATCCTCCTGGAGCGCGGTCACAGCCTTTAGCAGATAGGGCTTCCAATCGCGGTTGATGTTGGCCAATGTTTCGAGCAAGTCCTTGCGGTCTTCAAAACTCGCGCTGTGGGCGTTGAATTCTCGAACCGCGTTAAACGACCGGTTAAGCGCTGCCCGCCATTGGCCAATATAGTCCTGCTCTCCCGTGCGGTTGACGATGGCCAAGCGGGTAACCCCTGTCAAGCGCGCCAGCTCCATTTCGCATTCGTTCAGGGGTGTCGGCGCTAACGAGCCATCCACGACATAGATGATCCCGGCACCCGCCAAAACAGGTTTAAGCAAACGACACTCGGCTTCAAACTGCGGGTCGGTTTGGTGCTGTTCAACAAACACCCGAAATTTGGCCAACGGGTCATTGGCATCAGCGGGCGC
Organism: Candidatus Aalborgicola defluviihabitans; assembly: GCF_016705985.1. Classification (NCBI taxonomy): domain Bacteria; kingdom Pseudomonadati; phylum Pseudomonadota; class Betaproteobacteria; order Burkholderiales; family Comamonadaceae; genus Allorhodoferax (SeqCode); species Candidatus Aalborgicola defluviihabitans. The sequence continues at coordinate 375,252 of NZ_JADJKN010000002.1, read as the reverse complement.
GCGGTTGATCTCAGCAAGCGCCTTGCGCGCGTTCTGGAACCCCGGTGTGTCGTGAAAGACGACAAGGTCTCTCAGCGCAAACCGCTTTGCATGCACGGTCACGCCGGGCATGGACGACACCGCGACGGCGTCATCCTCCATCAGCGTCGACAGGATGGAAGACTTGCCGTGGTTAACCGCACCAATGATGGCAAACGCTGGCACAGCGTGTTCTATTGGCATCGTGCCACTCCTACACGCAAATGGTGAATCGACACGAAGCGGGTCCATATCTTCAGGCGCTCGTCCAAGCCCGCTGTGGGGTCGCCCGTTAGCAGGACAATCACTTCGCGGTTGGTGGCGCTCAACTTCTTGAGGAAATCGGCAATGGCGATGATGGGGTTCTCGGTGCCCGGTGTCACCACAACAACGTCTGTATCGGCTTGCAATCCTTGCACCAGTGCGGGCTCGAATGCATCGTTGTCGATGTAGGCCGAGACGGTTTGCAGCACGGCAAGCCCAAGCGACCGCTGCACCAATGCTGACACCTGTTCGTCGCTCAGGCTGCTGGTTTGCGACTTGATCGCCAACACCTTCTTCGCTCCAGCATGACCCATGTCGGCCAGTGGACCGCCAGGAGGCAGCGGTTCGCCATCGCTATCGGAACTGAACAAGGGGCGCTGCAGTCTGCGCCACAACTTGTTCGCCGCAGGGTGGGTGAATGCGATGCGCCGCAGCCGCAAGCGCAGCACGCCTTGCAAGAGCGCGGCAATGAGTAGCCGTGGCATCAACCCATAGACGACAACCGCGCACAGCAAGAACGGCCACCAGGCATGTGCAGCATTGGCATCCAGGGTGAACGCACCCTGCCCCCGAACGAACTGCGTCGCCAACACCTGTGGCAGCGAGGGCGCCAGCGAATCAGAGATCCAGCTCCAAGGCAAAGCGATGGCCTGCAACGCGCGAAACACGCCATCTGCTCCAAAAGAATACGTTGACTGCCACCCGAAACGCAGCTCTACAAAGGGCAAGTAGACCAACAACATAGAACCCAGAATGCCCAGGTTGAATGCAATAACAAACGCTTGCGTGAGCTGCAAGACTTGCAGACTGATGAACGGTGCAAGGCGGCTCGACAACTGACCAGTCTTGGCCAACAAAAACCGAGCCTGCGCCCGCTGCTCACCATGCAGGCGGTTCAGCGCACCGATACTGAAGCGCACCAGCGCATGCATCCAAGAAGTCAACGGGGAGAAGTCAACGCCTACCGCGCGTGCGACCACGGCCACCAACGCTACCAACAGCATGCCTATCTGTAGGCCAACCGTACCGGCCAGGAACAGTGCCGCGTTGATCGGCTGCGCGCTGTCGTGGGCCAGCAAACCCGCGGTGGTGCCCACGCCCACCAAACCTCCGATGAACAACGCCAGCCACAAGACAGCCTTTACGCCGCGCTCAAACTGTTGACCAGCCGTCGCCGTGCAGCCCGGTGTTGCTTGCTCTTTCAGCCACGCCAAGAAAATTGCCGATCGGTTGGTGGTGCGGGCGTCTGGTGCGAGCGCGATCTTGCTTTTGAACGCATCAACACCCGCAGAATCGTCAGCGTCCCACTTGTCGAGTGCGACTTCAAAATCAATCAGCTCCGAGACGCTCCAACGGGCAGGTTGCTCTGTTTGGTCCAAATTCACCCCAACTCCAATTGCGCAACGCGCATCATCCGCGAATCTACAGCATGTTTTATTTTGAGACCTGAAAGCTGCCACACGGGCTGCTCTGTAGCCTCGACCGGCAGATGGTTTAGAGTTTACGTATTTCAAGGACCACACATACCATGATCACTTTGCAAGACTGCCAACAACGCGATGCAGCAGACCCGCTGCGCGCGCTGCGCGATCTTTTCTCTATTCCGGCCGGTGTCATTTACCTGGACGGCAATTCTCTGGGCGTCATGCCCAAAGCTGCAGCCGCCCGCGCTGCAGAGGTCATCACCCAAGAATGGGGCACGGGCCTTATCCGCTCTTGGAACACCGCCGGTTGGTTTGAGCTACCCCAGCGCCTGGGCAACATGATTGCGCCGCTGATTGGCGCGGGGCCTGACGAAGTGGTTACCACCGACACCACATCCATCAACCTCTACAAAGTGCTGGCCGCTGCGTTGTCCATGGTTGCGCAAGACGCACCGCAGCGCAAAGTTTTGCTTAGTGAGCGCAGCAACTTCCCCACCGACCTCTATATTGCCGAAGGCCTGTGCAAAGAGCGCGGCTACACGCTCAAGCTGGTAGAGCCTGACGAGATTGCCGCCGCGCTCACCGCCGATGTTGCCGTGCTGATGCTCACCCATGTCAACTACCGCACCGGCGCCATGCACGACATGGCTGCCGTCACCGCCGCCGCACACGCGGCCGGCGCGCTGGTGGTGTGGGACCTGGCACACAGCGCAGGCGCGGTGCCGGTGGACCTGACGGGTGCCCGGGCCGACTTCTCCATTGGCTGCGGCTACAAGTATTTGAACGGCGGCCCCGGCGCACCGGCATTCGTGTGGGTCAACCCCCAACATGCGGACCGCTTTTGGCAACCGCTGTCGGGCTGGTGGGGCCACGCCAAGCCGTTTGCGTTCACGGCAGATTACAAACCCGCTGCCGGCATTACCCGTTACCTGTGCGGCACGCAACCCATCGTCAGCTTGTCGTTGTTGGAATGCGGGTTAGACGGCTTTGTGGCGGCACAGGCATTGGGCGGCATGGCTGCCCTGCGCACCAAATCGTTGGCGCTGACCGACCTGTACATTCAGTTGGTCGAAGAGCGCTGCGCGGGCCACGGCCTGGGCTTGGCCACGCCACGCAACCACGCACAACGCGGCTCGCAGGTCTGCCTGACGCGCGAACACAATGCGGGAGGCCCGTTAGGCTCCGGTGCCTATGCCATCATGCAAGCGCTGATTGCACGCGGCGTGATTGGCGACTACCGCGCGGGCGATGGTGGCATTCACAAAGATATCTTGCGCTTTGGCTTTACCCCGCTCTACATCGGCTTTGAAGACGTATGGAATGCGGTGGAGCACCTGCGCCAAGTGCTGGAAACAGCAGAGTGGCAAAAGCCTGAATTCAACCAACAACACGCCGTTACCTGACATGACCAATCCCCCCTCTGGCTGCCCCATGCACGCCGCGCCCTCTGCTGGCGAAGCCATCGTTGCCCAAGAAAAAGCCCAGCTCGACTTCAGCAACACCATGAGCTACGGCGACTACCTGCAGATCGACACCATTCTGTCGGCCCAAAAGCCGCTCTCACCCGCGCATGACGAGATGCTGTTCATCGTGCAGCACCAAACCAGCGAGCTGTGGATGAAGCTCATGCTGCACGAGCTGCAGGCTGCCGTGCGCCACATTGCGCAAGACGACCTGCCGCCTGCCTTCAAGATGTTGGCGCGTGTCAGCAAGATCATGGAGCAACTGGTGCACGCATGGGACGTGCTGGCCACCATGACGCCGCCCGAGTACAGCGCCATGCGCCCTTACCTGGGCCAAAGCAGCGGCTTCCAAAGCTTTCAATACCGCTGCATTGAATTCGCCATGGGCAACAAAAACGCCGCCATGCTCAAGCCCCACGCCCATGCGCCCGAGCGCCTGGCGCTGGTGCAAGCTGCGTATGAAGCGCCGTCGCTATATGACGAAGCGCTGCGGCTGATGGCGCGCCGTGGCTTGCCCGTGCCCGCATCGCACACAGAGCGCGACTGGTCGCAACCCTATGCAGCCAGCAAAGAAGTCGAGGCCGCCTGGCTGCAGGTTTACCGCAAACCCGAAGCCCATTGGGACCTGTACCAACTGGGCGAAGAACTGACTGATCTGGAAGACGCCTTTCGCCTATGGCGCTTCCGCCATGTGACCACGGTGGAGCGCATCATCGGCTTCAAACGCGGCACCGGTGGCACGGGCGGCGTGAGCTACCTGCGCAAGATGCTGGACGTGGTGCTGTTCCCCGAGATATGGTCGCTAAGGACAGAGTTGTAAGAGAAATTGGCCTATAGCCCTCGTGGAATATACGCAAGCCACTATCAATTTCGTAGCAATAAGTAAAAACGGCGCGTCGTTCATCAAAGCCCTATCCGGCAGGCAGCACGTCTACTGCGGCCATGTGGAGGATGGCGAGGCGACCAGCGTGCCCCATGTGTTTGCCTGTGGAATGCATAAAGACAGTTATGGGCCAGACGGCTATGGTGTGCTCAATTTGGTAGAGTTGGCATACGGTTGCCGGCTCCAACTGGCAGGGAGTCGACCCCCACGCAGCTCTTTCATGGCAGCTATTGGCTTTGATTGGCCAGGATATGCGACAGGTTCATACAATGGTTGTCATGCAAAAGTACCCAGCGGTATTGCCAAGAATTGAATATTCGTGCGGTTTAGCGGGTTGCGCATGGCTAAGCCCAAGCCCACCAGCCTGATTATTTCGTCGTCTAACTTGGAAATGCCAAGATAGGCGCTCGGCTACGTGAAGTTAAGGCGCACAAATGACCTCAAGCTCTCACGAACCGTATGTCTCCGAATTACGGCATATTGTCACTGTCGCCGGGTTGAACTACGAGATTTGGTGGGCCTTGAAGAGCGATCAAACCCGGCCGCAATTTATTGACGTCCTGAATCGCTATCCCATCTACTTTCAGACTGCAATCCATGCGCACTTCGTCGCACTGCTGGTGAACCTCTACAAGCTCTACGAGACACGAAAAGACACCTACAACATTCCTCGCTTCCTGAATATCTTGCAAGGTGAGGCAGCACTCGGATCCAGCGTGCTTGCCAGTCTGGACCGGCAGTATCGGGACGTGAAGCCGCTGTGGGTCAAAGTCAACATTCTTCGCAATAAGGTATGTGGGCACCACTCTGCGGCCCACTCAGTCGAGGATGCTTTCCGAGAGGCCGCCGTCACCCCTAACGAGCTTCGCGATCTGGTGTCGAAGACCAAGAGCCTGCTCAATGAGCTAACACAGAACCTTGATAGAAGCACTCACGCATTCAATCTCGGTTCGGGTGGCGAAGTGGTCGAAGTCCTAGAGGCACTCCAACGTGCGAAGCGTGCGCCTTAACATGTCGGTCAACACGGTCGCCTTGCGACGTACGCCCGCTGCGCGGGCTCCTGGCGCAAGTCGCCGGTTACCTTCACGTTAGACCGCAGACAGTGCGTAGTCCTGATTGACCGCGAGGAGAACTTAATATGACTTGGATCCTAGGCTTGGCGCTTACAGCATTCGCAATCTACCTTGCGTTCTTTCGCAAACCAACACCCCGTGAAGTAGTCATTCGCATCGAAACCAGCGTTTCACCCAGTACCACAGAACTGAACCGTGGTGAGGTCGAAGGTGAGGAAAAGGACAACTGGGAGCAATTTGACTTCTATCGCGCAAGAATGCTGCCCGCAAAGGGGCGATACCGAATCAACTATGAGGACCAACGCGGGCTAAAAACCGAGAGGGATATCGAAGTAAAGCGAGTACATGAGTTCGGAGGAAAGTACGCCATCGACGCCCACTGCCTTCTTCGCAATGCCCATCGTTCGTTTCTCGGAGAACGCATTGAAAAGGCAATCAATCTTGATTCGGGCGAAATCGTGGAAGACCTTGCCCGCGATGCAATTGCTCAATATGGCGACTCTAATGAGGGTCGTGCTTTGTCGGCCATCGACAAAGAATGGATGGGTGTCGCTGTCCTCGTCTTTGTCTGCCGTGCAGATGGACAAATGCGCAAGGCGGAACGGGCTATCGTCGCCGAGTACCTCAAGAGGCATTGTGCTGATGTGCTGCTTGATGCTGCAGAACTGGACTCTGCGATTAAGGCTCTCGGTGAGCCCGATCACAAAGAGTTCAAACGCATCATCCGTGATCTTAAGGCTGCAGGTGATCGTGACCGCCTGACTGATTTACTCGACTGTGCAAAACGAATCGTCGATACGCAGAAGACCGTTGCCCCAATGGAGAAGGCGGCTCTGGAAATTCTTGAGGAGGCGACTGCGTGATCTGCGGTCTAACACTGCGCTCCAAGGAACGCTGCGCGATAAAGCCACGCAGCGTTCCTGAGCTTGGACGTTGAGCCGTCATCGCGAAACGGGCCGATTAACTGCGTTTTATCAGGGGTAGATGGCTAACAATCAGCGTTTATCCGCCGCGCCACAAAGCTGGCACAAAGCGAGGACGTCATTCGCGGCAGATAAACCATGTTGGACTGAACCGCCTGCGAGACGGTGGCGTGTGTTCTGGGCAATAGGGGGTTTGAACCAATCCCCCGCTTGTGTCAATAGATTATGACCCAGCCCAGTGTCGTTGCGCCGTGCGCGGATTGCCTACATTGCGGGCTGGGCACTGCTCTTTCGCTGGATCGCTCGGGTATTGTTCCTGCACGCAGTTGCCAGCCAGCGTGCGGCGCAACACTGCCTCGGACACCACTGGACGTGGTGCGAATTTCTTGATCCCTTGGCATCCCCTGGTGCACCTCACGGTGGCCCCTGGGTTGCCCCGCCACACTGCTACCCGGTGTCGGCAACTGTGTACCCCTGGCAGCGTTGCCACCACCCTTGAGTGTGCCCGCCTTGCAGCACGGACACTGCATAGTCTCAATCCTGGCCACCCTCGCCATGAACGCCTGTGCCGACTCTTGGGCCAGCGGGTTGGTGCTGGGCATCTGTAGTGCCAGCCTTGCGAGCTTGAGCTTGTCCGTCTTGCATGCACTGGCCAGAACTCCGTAGTGGCGAATCCGCTTGATACCGGTGGGCAAGACGTGCAACAAGTAGCGCCGTATGAATTCACAGCCGGTAAATGTTCTGTGCGCTTACCCCCTTGGTCATCCGCTCTGACGGTAAAAACCACTTCACTGTGCGTGAGCGCCTTGATGCGCTCGTTGCCAATGGCCGTGCGGTGTGTGTAGCGGCTGAGGTACTCCAGCGTTTGTGCTGGACCACCCAACGGCGTCTTGGCATACACCACCCAGTCGTGGCGGTATAGATCTCTTTGGCGTTGTGCCCAGGCCATGGCACCGCCCTGCGGATCATCGGCGATGTCTGTACCTTGATGGGCCCGGCCCAAGGCTGCCAGGAACTTGCCCCGAAACCCCTTGGACAGGGCCTGCACCGGGAACAGAAAGTCGGGCTTTCGGATCGGCGTGTGCCAGCGGCCTTGACCTGATCATCTTGCACCAGCACACCGCAGGCCATCACCGCATGCACATGAATGTGCCGCCGCAAGTCCTGGGTCCAGGTGTGCAGCACCAGGCTGAAGGCCGGGGTGCCACCACCAACCCCCATCCAACAGCGCATTGGCCGCGAACTCAGACAGTGTTTGGGCGGTGCTGGCAAACAGGGTGTCGATGACCCAGCGCGGGTGGTACTGGTACAGGGCATTGAGGCTGTGCGGCAGCGTGAACACCAAGTGGGCATAGGGCACATTCAACACATCCGCTAGACGCCCCTGCAGCCAGGCGTCCTTGGCACGCGATCCGCACTGCGGGCGGTGTCGATTGCGGCAGGAGTGGTATTGCCAGTGGCTGTGGCCACAAGTCTCACAGGCCAGCTGCTGGCCCCCCAGTGCCGCCGTCCTGCACGCGACGATGCCGCGCCAGGCCTTGGCCTGGGGTGTGGACAGGGTGTGCTTTACCAGATGTGCCGCACCATGCTGGCGCAGCACATCGGCCAGGGTGGCCACGCGCTCAGCCTTGCCGTGATCGTTTCAGGTCTTGGGCAGGCCCGCCAGCAGGTCCAATGGGTCCACGTCTTTGGGTGGTTTGAACTGCGGGCTGATGAGGTGCAGATAACGGCTGGTGGTGCTGATGTGGCCGTGGCCCAAGAGGCGGCTGATGGTGTACAGGTCCACGCCACCTTCGAGCAAGTGGGTGGCAAAGCAGTGGCGCAGGGTATGGGTGCCACCATGCTTGACGATGCCGGCGCAGTGTCGGGCCGCTTGGTAGGCGCGTTGCACGGCTTCGATGTTGACGCACGTCGTGCCATTGGCGTTGGCAAACAGCCAGCGACCTGGGTTGCGCTGCGGAGCATAGGTTTGGCTGTATTGGCGCAGCAACGCCAACAGGCTTGACTGAGGATGCTGTAGCGGTCGGCACCGCCTTTGCCGGCCGTAACCCGCACGCACATGCGATCTGGCGCGCTGTCGATGTCATCCACGCGCAGTGCGCAGGCTTCGGAGATACGCAGACCGGCCGCATAGATGGTTTGCAACACGGTTCGGTAAACCGGATGCGAGCAGCAGGCAAACAGGTGCGTGACCTCTGGCGCGCGAGCAACTCGGGCTGCTTCTGTGGCACACGGGCCATGGGCGGGCGCAGGTGGACGATGTCTGGCGCGCCCCAGCACCTTCTCAAACAGGAAGCGACTGGCACTGGCGGCATGGTTGACGCTGCTGTAGGAGAGTTGGCGGTCTTTGACCAGGTGCAGCATGTAGGCCTCGATCTCAGGCGGGCTCAACAAGTCGGGACTGCGGTGGTAGTGGCGTGCCATTCGGGCGACGGCATCGGTGTAGCACTCCTGGTCCGTTCAGCCAGGCCGCGCACGGTCATGGCGTCGAGCATGCGTTGACGTAAGGGTGTCATGCGGTTTCTCCTCGTGCCGGGGAACATTCCCCAACTCCAAGGCTTTACCTCAAGGCCCGTCTATGCAAGTAGCCCCGAAACACAAATGCAGTGGCGGCGCACCGTGCACTAGCCACCGCGTAGCGGTTTAGTTCAACGCAGAATAGGCGCCCCCAATATTCTGGAAATCAATGACTGCTCTCGAGCAGTGAAATTTGATAGAGGTCGGTCGAGTTTGGGTCGAATCCTGAGATACAGCTGACCGACCCAACCGTCGGCAACCGCATCATCCCCCGCCTGGTTGGGCATTTGCTGGGCTACTTTTTGCCGTACGAGGGCAGCTACTACGAGGCGTATGGTGGGGCCCACGCACTTGGCGGGCTTGCTGTGTTCGATGAATAACCTCTAAGAAAGATCAGCCTATAGCCCTCGTGGAATATGCACATACCACTATCCATTCAATAGCAATCAACGGAAATGGTGCAGCGTTACTCCACTGCGTTAACGACACCTGTCATGACGCGCCTGCGGACGAGAGGTCAATTCGCCTTCAACTTTTCGGCCAGCCACTGGCTCATGGGGCTGGCGCTGTCTTCCAGGCCGTGGATCACGCTGAAATGGTCGGCTCCCGGCACGGCGCGCAGTTCTACCGGGTTGCCCAGGGCGGTGGCTGCGGCGTGGTAGCTGGCCGCTTGGCGGGCAAACTCGGTGCTCTCGGCACCGCCCCAGGTGACCCAGGTGGGTGTGGGGCAGGCGCGCACATTCTGCGCGGGGGAGTAGTGGCGAATGGTGTGTTCGTCCAGCTGGATCATGGGTTGCAGGTAGCTGTAGCGCAGTGGCTCCAGCTCGTGCAGGCCGCTGATCAGTAGCGCCGCCTTCAGCGGGTCGCGCGGCAGGCCGTAGTCGGTATCCCAATCGGTTTGTAAGCACATGGCGCTCAGGTGGCCACCGGCCGAGTGGCCGCCCACGCCCACGCGGCTCGCGTCGCCCCCATATTGGCCAATGTTGCGCAGCGTCCAGGCCACGGCGGCGCGGCACTGGCGCGTGATTTCGGCCAGGGTGACAAACGGGCACAGCGCGTAGTTCACCACCACGGTGGTGATGCCCAGTGGCTGCAGGCCCAGCGCCACACCGCTGAACTCTTTGGACGAGAGCGAGCGCCAGTAGCCGCCGTGCAAAAACACATAGACCGGGGCGTTAGGCGCATCCGCCACAAAAATGTCCAGCGTCTCGGCCAGCGTGGGCCCATACGGAATGTCCAGATGCGCCTTGAGGCTGCTGCGCGCCTTGTGCGCGGCGGCCACAAAGTGCTTGCCGGGCGCCGATGCATCGGCCAGTGCCAGCGAGGGGTTGTACTGCGCGTCGATCTGCGCTTGGGTGGTGAATTCGCGGTAGAGCTTGGGCATGGTGGTGACGGGTTTGGTGGGAATTGTTGCCAGTCTAGAGGTAGCCAGGGCAGGGAAATTACTGAGGCCTTTATTTCGTAAAGTACTTTACATCTAAACTATTAATATGTAAATTACATCGCTTGGCGGCGCACAGGATGTGCTGCTTGCCAGCAAGGAGTTTTGATGAAGATTGTGTGCATTGGCGGTGGTCCTTCCGGGTTGTATTTCGCCCTTCTGATGAAGAGGAACCACCCTGAGCACGACATCACCGTGGTGGAGCGCAACAAGCCGTACGACACCTTTGGCTGGGGCGTGGTGTTCTCCGATGCCACCATGGACAACATGCGTCAGCACGATCCGAAGTCTGCCGCAGAAATCCAGCAGGCGTTCAACCACTGGGACGATATTGAGCTGGAAATCAAGGGCCAGCGCATTCGCTCAGGCGGCCATGGCTTTGTGGGTATTGGCCGCAAGAAGCTGCTCAACATCTTGCAAGCGCGCTGCGAGGCAATGGGCGTCAAGCTGGTGTTTGAAACCAATGCACAGAGCGATGCAGAGTACCCCGATGCCGATCTCATCATTGCTAGCGATGGCATCAACTCCCAGATTCGCACCCAACACCAAGCTGTCTTCAAACCCGACATTGTGGTGCGCCCCAACCGCTTCATCTGGTTGGGTACCAACAAGCTGTTTGATGCCTTTACCTTTGCGTTTGAGAAGACCGAGCACGGCTGGTTTCAGTCGCATATCTACAAGTTTGACGACAGCACCACCACCTTCATCGTCGAATGCCCCGAGCACGTCTGGCTGGCCCACGGCCTGGACCAAGCCGACCAAGACCAAAGCATTGCCTTCTGCGAAAAGCTATTTGCCAAAACCTTGGGCGGTGCGGCGCTCATGACCAATGCGCGCCATCTGCGCGGCTCGGCGTGGCTGAATTTTCAGCGTGTTAAGTGCGAGCAGTGGCACACCTTCAACGGCAACAGCCATGTCGTGCTGATGGGCGATGCGGTGCACACCGCGCACTTCGCCATTGGCTCGGGCACCAAGCTGGCCATCGAAGACGCCATCGTGCTGTCCAACCTGTTTGATGCCCAAGGCCATACGCCAGCGGCAATTGCTGCTGTGCTGGCGCAATACCAGGCGGAGCGCAATATCGATGTGCTGCGCCTGCAAAACGCCGCCTGGAACGCCATGGAGTGGTTTGAAGTGTGTGGCCTGCGTTACTGCGATCAGTTGGATGGCCCGCAGTTCATGTATTCCATGTTGACGCGCAGCCAGCGCATTAGCCACGAGAACCTGCGCCTGCGCGATGCCAAATGGTTGGGCGGTTTTGAGCGCTGGTTTGCCGAAAAGGCGGGTATGCAGATCAACCCTGCGTTGCCCGCGCCGCCGCCGATGTTTACGCCGTATACCGTGCGCGGCACCACGCTCAAGAACCGCGTCATGGTCTCGCCCATGGCGCAGTACTCCGCAGTGGACGGCGTGGCAGGCGATTACCACTTGGTGCACCTGGGCGCGCGCGCCATGGGCGGTGCGGCCCTGGTGATGGCCGAGATGACCTGTGTGTCGCCCGAGGGCCGCATCACGCCGGGCTGCCCCGGTATCTACACCGCAGAACAAAAGGCGGCGTGGGCGCGTATTGTGAATTGGGTTCACGCCAATAGCGATGCCAAGTTTGCGCTGCAAATTGGCCACGCCGGTGCCAAAGCGTCTACCTGTATCCCGTGGGAAGGCAAGGGCACCGACCAGCCGCTGGAAAGCGGCAACTGGCCGCTAATGGCGGCCTCCAGCTACCAATACATTGACGGTGTAAGCCAGACCGCCCGCGCCATGTCGCGTGCGGACATGGACGTAGTGTTGGACGAATTTGTAGCCGCAACCCAAGCCGCTGCAGACATTGGCGTGGACTGGCTGGAGCTGCATTGCGCCCACGGTTACCTGCTCTCCAGCTTTCTCTCTCCGCTGACCAACCACCGCAACGATGCTTATGGCGGCAGTTTGGAAAACCGCCTGCGCTATCCACTCGAAGTGTTTGCGGCCGTGCGTGCTGCGTGGCCGCAAGACAAGCCCATGTCGGTGCGTATCTCTGCGCACGACTGGGTCGAGGGCGGCATCACGCCGGCCGACGCGGTGGATATTGCAAAAGCCTTCAAAGCCGCAGGCGCAGACATGATCGACTGTTCTTCCGGCCAGGTCAGCAAGAAAGAAAAGCCGGTTTATGGCCGCATGTTCCAAACCCCGTTTGCCGACCGCATTCGCCAAGAGGCGGGCATCGCCACCATTGCGGTGGGTGCGATCAGCGAGGCAGACCATGTGAACAGCATCATTGCGGCGGGCCGCGCTGACTTGTGCGCCGTAGCCCGGCCGCACTTGGCCAACCCCGCGTGGACGCTGACCGAAGCCGCCAAGATCGGCTACACGCCGCAAGCCTGGCCTAAGCAGTACCGGGCAGGTAAGCAGCAGATGGAAGCCATCTTCCAGCGTGAAAAGGCGCAAGCCGCCATGGCGGCCCAAAGCCCCGCGCGGGCGACCGAAGCATGAGCGCTGCTTGTGCGCTGGCGAAGTGATGAACTGAGCGGACTATGAAAAAAGACCCGAGTCTGGACTTGCTCAACGCCGCCGCCGAACTGGGCTACGAAGCCCGAGGCGCCACCGGCGACCATGCGGCCCTCAAGCTGTGGCTGCGCATGCTGTCGTGCACCAACCAAATCGAAGCTGAAATTCGCCGCCGCTTGCGTCTGCGTTTTGACACCAGTCTGCCGCGCTTTGACTACCTGGCCCAGCTCTACCGTGAGCCCGATGGCCTGCGCATGAAAGAGCTCTCCAGCCACCTGATGGTGACCGGCGCCAACGTGACCGGTGTCACCGACGAATTGGAGCGTGATGGCCTTGTGGCCCGCTCCAGCAGCCCGACCGATCGGCGCTCGTGGATCGTGCGCCTGACCCCTAAAGGACGCCAGCAATTTGAAGCGATGGCCCTGGAACATGAGCAGTGGATTTTGGAGCTGTTCTCTTGCCTCAACCCGTCCGCAGTGGCCCAGGTGCACCAGCAACTGGGAAGCCTGCGCGTGCATGTGCTGGACAAGCAGTCCAGCTCGCTTTCCTGAATAACCACTCTGAATTACCAATTTACCGAGGACTCTGCGCATGAGCACCCACACCTCCACCGTGATCGACCCCACCTTGCTGGCACCCAACCGCAAAACCCTGGCGCAGTACCAGTCGCAGCATTTTCAGTGGGATTGCAAAGGCGGTGTTGCCACCATCACCCTGAACCGCCCAGAGCGCAAGAACCCGCTCACGTTTGCCTCCTATGCGGAGTTGCGCGACCTGTTTGTTCAGTTGCGCTACGCCAGCGATGTGCATGTAGTGGTGGTGTATGGCTCGGGCGACAACTTTTGCTCTGGCGGCGATGTGCATGAAATCATTGGGCCGCTGATGCAACTGGCCATGCCAGAGTTGTTGATGTTCACCCGCATGACGGGCGATTTGGTCAAAACCATGCGCGCTTGTCCACAGCCCATCATCGCGGCGATTGACGGCATTTGCGCTGGTGCTGGCGCCATCATGGCCATGGCGTCTGACCTGCGCGTGGGCACCGCCCGCAGTAAGACCGCGTTTTTGTTCAACCGCGTCGGTCTGGCGGGTTGCGATATGGGGGCGTGCGCCATGTTGCCGCGCATTATTGGGCAGGGCCGCGCGAGCGACTGGCTTTACAGCGGCCGCTCCATCGGCGGTGAAGAAGCAGAGCGCAGTGGTTTTCTGAATCGTTTGGTCGCGCCCGAGCAACTGCTGACCGAGGCGCAAAGCTGGGCGCGCGAACTGGCGGCCGGCCCCACCTTTGCCAACGGCATGACCAAGACCATGCTGCACCAGGAATGGAATATGTCGATTGATCAAGCGATCGAATCCGAAGCCCAGGCCCAGGCGATTTGCATGATGACCGAAGACTTCAACCGCGCCTACCAGGCCTTTGTGGCCAAGCAACGGCCGGTGTTCCAAGGCAACTGAAAGCGCACACAATGAGCGATACCAACTACCTCCAGTGGCCCTTCTTTGAGGCACGCCACGCAGCACTCGCCCGCGCGCTCGATGCGTGGGCTGTCGAGCACATTGCGCACGAACACAGCGCCGACGTGGATGCCGAATGCCGCGCGCTGGTGCGCCAGCTGGGGCAGGGCGGGTGGCTGCGTCACGCGGTGGGCGGCTGCGCCCATGGTGGCGCGCAAGACGCGATCGATACGCGCAGCATTTGCCTGATTCGCGAAACACTGGCGCGCCATTCCGGTCTGGCTGATTTTGCCTTTGCCATGCAGGGCCTGGGTTCCGGCGCTATCAGCTTGGCCGGAACTGAGGCGCAGAAGAAGGCCTATTTGCCACGCGTGGCGGCGGGCGATGCCATTGCGGCTTTCGCACTCAGCGAGCCCGATGCTGGCTCTGACGTGGCCGCTATGCAATGCAGCGCGCGCATCGAAGGTAACTATGCCGTGCTCAACGGTAGCAAGACGTGGATCTCTAACGGCGGCATCGCAGACTTTTATGTGGTGTTCGCCCGCAGTGGCGAAGCCGAAGGCGCGCGGGGCATCAGCGCCTTTATTGTGGATGCGACCACGCCGGGCTTCAGTGTCTCCGAGCGCATCAACGTGATTGCGCCGCACCCGCTGGGCACCTTGCAGTTTGACAATTGCCGCATTCCGCTGACGCAGCGCATTGGTGCGGCGGGCGAGGGCTTTAAGGTGGCGATGCGCACGCTCGACGTGTTTCGTACTTCGGTGGCCGCTGCTGCGCTGGGCTTTGCGCGCTGTGCGCTGGACCAGGGCTTGGAGCGCGCCACCACGCGCAAGATGTTCAAACACACGCTGGCCGACTTCCAGCTCACCCAGGCCAAGCTGGCGCAGATGGCCACCACCATCGACAGCTCGGCCTTGCTGGTGTACCGCGCCGCGTGGCAGCGCGACCAAGGCCAAAACGTGACCAAAGAAGCTGCCATGGCCAAGATGGTCAGCACCGAGGGGGCCCAGCAAGTGATTGACGCTGCGGTGCAACTCTGGGGTGGCATGGGCGTGGTCAGCGGTGTGCCGGTGGAGCGCCTGTACCGAGAGATTCGCGCTTTGCGCATTTACGAAGGCGCGACCGAGGTGCAGCAGCTCATCATCGCCCGCGAATTGCTCAAAGACGTGGGCAACAACGCGCCCAAGTAGCTCCGGCGCCACCGTCTCAGGAAAACCACCATGCCTACCGCCCACATTGACACCTTCGCCCGCGACAATTTGCCGCCACCCGCGCAGCAGCCCGACTTTTTGTTTGACCTGCCCGAATTGCAGTTTCCCGCGCAACTGAACTGCGCAACCGAGTTGCTGGACCGCCATGTGCGCGAGGGACGTGGTGATCGCCTGTGCGTACAGGGGCCCAAAGACCGCTGGACCTACGGTGACCTGTGGGAGCGTGCCAACCAGATTGCCAACGTGTTGGTTAACGAGATGGGGCTGGTGCCGGGCAACCGTGTGCTGCTGCATGCGCCCAACACGCCCATGATGGTGGCCTGCTGGTTTGGCATTGTGAAAGCCGGTGGCATTGTGGTGGCGACTATGCCTTTGCTGCGTGCTAAAGAGCTCAAGGCCATTTTGGAGATTGGTCAAATTAGCCATGCCCTGTGCGACGCCAGTCTCACCGAGGCCATGCAGGAAGCAGCCACAGCCTCTGTGCGGCTGCACCAAATTCGCTACTTCAATAGCGCCGCCCCCGACAGCTTGGATGCTGCCATGTTGGCTCGTGTTGGCACGTTCGACAACGTCGACACTGCGCTGGACGATACCTGCCTGATTGCCTTCACCAGCGGTACCACCGGGGTGCCCAAGGCGACCATGCACTTCCACCGTGATGTGATGGCAATCTGCGCCTGCTGGCCGCGCTCCGTCCTCAAGGCGAATGCAGACGATGTATTTATTGGTAGCCCGCCGCTGGCCTTTACCTTTGGGCTGGGCGGGGAGGTGCTGTTCCCCATGTCCATTGGCGCCTCGATGGTGCTGTTGGAGAAGGCCGGCCCGCCGCAGTTGCTAGACGGTATTCGGGATTATGGCGCGACCGTGGTGTTTACCGCGCCCACCTCCTACCGCACCTTGGCTGCGCGCGGTGCCGAGTTGCGCGCCACCAAATTGCGCAAATGCGTGTCTGCCGGCGAGGTCTTGCCTGCCAGCACGCGTCAGTTGTGGCGCGAGGCAACGGGCATTGAGCTCATCGACGGTATTGGTTCGACCGAGATGTTGCACATTTTCATTTCTGCCGACGAACATAACGCGCGCGCCGGCGCCACCGGCAAGGTGGTGCCCGGCTACCAGGCCCGTGTGGTGGACGACGCTGGCAACCCGGTGCCGGTGGGCACCGTTGGCAAGCTGGCAGTGCGTGGGCCTACGGGTTGCCGCTACCTCAATGACGTGCGCCAGAGAGCCTATGTACAGAACGGCTGGAATCTGACCGGCGACGCGTATCTGATGGATGCGGATGGTTACTTTTTTTACCAGGCACGCACCGACGACATGATTGTTTCGTCGGGTTACAACATCGCATCGCCCGAGGTAGAAGAGGCCGTGTTGCAGCACCCGGCGGTGGCCGAGTGTGCCGTGATTGGTGTGCCCGACGAAGAGCGCGGCCAGATCGTCAAAGCCTATGTGGTGCTGCGCGCTGGCCACACCGCCGATGCCGACATGGCCCAGCAGTTGCAAGACTTTGTGAAGAAGACAGTGGCCCCCTACAAGTACCCGCGTGCGGTGGAGTTTCTGGACAAACTCCCGCGCACCCAAACCGGCAAACTGCAGCGATATCGACTGCGGAACCTTGAGTGAATTGAGAGTTAGCTCCCCGTAAGATGTTCGTCATTAACCCCGAAAGGAAAGTCCCCATGATTGCAAGTTTTCAGCGCACCCTGCGCACGACCCTGGTAGCTGGTGCCGCCTGTGCCGCTTTGGCTGCCTATGCGCAGTCCAGCGAACCGGTGCGGGTCGGTCTGCTCAGTACCCTGTCGGGCCCCGGTGCCGGGCTGGGTGTGGATATTCGTGATGGTTTCCAGCTGGCCATGAAGCTCCAAGGCAACAAACTGGGTGGCCGTGCTGCCGAAGTGATCGTGGCAGACGACCAGGCCAGCCCCGATGTGGGACGCCAGACCGCAGACCGCTTGGTCAAGCGCGACAAGGTTGACTTCATGACCGGCATCGTGTTCTCTAACGTGATGCTGGCTGTGGGTGCGCCTACTTTTGCATCACACACCTTCTACATCAGTGCCAATGCGGGCCCATCGCAGTACGCAGGCGAGCAGTGCAACCCGTACTTCTTTAGCGCCTCGTACCAAAACGACAATATGCACGAAGCTGCAGGCCAAGTCGTGCAGAGCAAGGGCTTCAAGCGCGTCGCGCTCATCGCCCCGAATTACCCGGCGGGCAAAGACGCCCTGACTGGTTTCAAGCGCTACTACAAAGGGGAAGTCACTTCCGAATCCTTGCCCACGCTGAACCAGCTCAATTTCAGCGTTGAAATTGCGCAACTGCGCGCCAGCAAGCCGGATGCGGTTTACATCTTCCTGCCCGGTGGCATGGGCATCAACTTCATCAAGCAGTTTGTGGCGGCAGGTTTGCCCAAAGACATCACGCTGTTTGGCCCTGGTTTCTCGGGCGACGAAGACGTGATCCGTGCCGTGGGTGAATCCATGCTGGGTATGTTCAACACCAGCCAGTGGGGCCATGACATGGACAACGCAGCCAACAAGAAGTTTGTTGCTGCCTTTGAGAAAGAGTATGGACGCCTGCCTACGCTGTACGCAGCCCAAGGCTACGACGCTGCGCAGCTGATGGATGCCGCCGTGCGCGACAGCAAAGGCAAGCTCGATGACAAGGCCGCTGTGCGCAAGGCGCTGGAAGCGGCCAAGTTCAATTCGGTGCGTGGCAATTTCAAGTTCAACACCAACCACTTCCCGATACAGGACTACTACGCACGCGTCATCACCAAGGACGCCAAGGGCCGCATTACCAACCGCCTCCTTGCTACGCCCGTGTTGAAAAACCATGCAGACGCCTACGTGGGCAGCTGCAAGATGCCTGGGTAATCGGTCTTACTGCCTTCTGGACCCCTTCATGGATGGAATCCTGCTGCTGGAGCAGGCCCTTAACGGCCTGCAATACGGGTTGATGTTGTTCCTGCTGGCCGCTGGCCTCACGCTGGTGTTCGGCGTTATGGACATGATCAACCTCGCCCACGGCTCGCTGTACATGGTGGGGGCTTTCCTGATTGCCACGGTGACGCAAGTGACTGGGAGTTACTGGCTGGGGCTGGGGGGCGGCATTCTGGGTGCCGCGCTCTTCGGTGCCATACTGGAATTCACGCTGCTGCGCCGCTTCTACCAGCGGGATCACCTCTCGCAGGTGCTGGGCACCTTTGCGATTTTGCTGATGTGCAACGAGGGCGTGCGCCTGATCTGGGGTGACCAGCCTGTGGCGTTGAGCACGCCCCAGAGCCTGTCAGGCCCGGTGCAGTTGCTCGAAGGTTTTTCCTATTCCTCTTTCAGCCTGTTCATCATCGGCGTGGGCTTGCTGGTGGCCTTGTTGATGTACTTATTGATAACCCGCACCCGGATTGGGATGCAGGTGCGCGCAGGCGCGGCGAACCGCGAAATGGCCATGGCCATGGGCGTTAACGTGTCACGCTTGTTTACCGGCATCTTTGCACTTGGCGCCGCCCTGTGCGGCTTGGCTGGTGGCATGTTGGGCCCCATGCTGGCCGTGCAGGTGGGCATGGGCGAGAGCATTCTTATCGTCGCCTTCGTGGTCATTGTGATTGGCGGCATTGGTTCCATCCGTGGTGCCTTTTTGGGCGCGTTGATCGTCGGTGTTATCGATACCGCAGGCCGCACCTTTATGCCCATGGTGTTTTCCAAATTGATGTCGCCCGAGGCTGCCGCCAATGCAGCGCCCGCTGTGGCGTCTATCCTCATTTACTTGCTGATGGCGACTGTGCTGTTTTTTAAACCGCGTGGCCTGTTTCCACCCCAGGGCTGAACGAATTTTGCACCGCACATGAAGCCCGCTATCTCTACCTCTGCCGCCCCCAGCCTGCTGGACCACCCGTTGCACGCGCGGTGGGCCGCAGTGCTCTTGTTGGCGCTCGTCGCCTTCCCCTTGTTGATGGGGACCAACGGCGGGGAGTTCTATGTCTCGCTGGCCAGCCGTATCCTGATTTTTGCGCTGGCTGCGTCCAGCTTGAATCTGATCTTGGGCTATGGCGGCATGCTCAGCTTTGGCCATGCAGCGTTTGTTGGCCTAGGCGCCTACACCGTGGCCATTGCCATGCAAGAGGGTCTCACCAGCGCCTGGATTGTCTGGCCGCTGGCCATGGGCGTAGCGGGCTTGGGTGCCTTGATTGTGGGCGCCATCAGCCTGCGCACCCAGGGCGTTTACTTCATCATGATCACGCTGGCTTTCGCGCAAATGCTGTACTTTTTGGCCGTGTCGCTCAAAACCTACGGCGGTGAGGACGGCTTGAGCATGGCCGGGCGCTCGGTGCTGGCGCCGGGGCTGGACTTGGCACGCGAACGCGATTTCTATTACGCCACGCTCGCTATTGTGACGCTGTCGGTACTGGGCATGGCGCGCTTGCTGAATGCACGCTTCGGCCATGTGTTGCAAGCCATTCGTGAAAACGAAGTCCGAATGTCGGCCATTGGCTACCCGGTCTACCGTTACAAGCTCGTCGCCTTTACGCTGGCTGGTGCGCTGGCGGGTCTGGCGGGCGCGCTGTTGGCCAACCTGGGTGGTTTTGTCAGCCCCTCGCTCATGCAGTGGAGCCAGTCCGGCATGCTCATGATCATGGTGATTCTGGGTGGTGTGGGCTACCTCTATGGCGGGCTGATGGGTGCGGTGTTCTTCTTGCTGATGGAAGAGTTGCTGAGCACCTACACCATCCATTGGCAGCTTGGCCTGGGCGCTGTGCTGTTGTTGGTGGTGCTGGTTGCGCCCAATGGCTTGGCCAGCTTGTTCAAGCGCGCACGGGGAGGTCGCCATGTCTGAGATCGTGTTGCAGGTAGACCAACTGGTCAAGCGCTTTGGCGGGCTCACTGCCACCGACCATGCGCAGCTGAGCGTCGAAAAGGGCCGTATTCATGCGTTGATTGGCCCCAACGGCGCGGGTAAAACGACGCTCATTCACCAAATTTCGGGAGCGCTGCAACCTGACTCAGGTGCGGTGCACTTTTGCGGTGAAGACATCACGCACATGCCCATGCACCAGCGCGCCCTGCGGGGGCTGGTGCGCTCCTACCAAATCACCAGTATTTTTCAGAAGCTCTCGGTGTTGGATAACCTTGCGCTGTCGGTACAAGCGCGCAGCGGTAGCAGCATGCGCTTCTGGCGCCGCGCGCGCGCGGAAGGCGATCGCTACGCGCAAGCGGCAGTCGTCGCTGACAGAGTTGGCCTGGGGACGCAGTTGAATGTGCTGGCGGGTGCGCTCTCGCATGGTCAGCAACGCCAGCTGGAGTTAGGCTTGGCGTTGGCGGTGCGCCCCAAACTGCTGCTGCTGGACGAACCCATGGCTGGCATGGGGCCTGACGAATCCGAAAACATGGTCGCGCTGCTGCAAGGCCTGCGCGGCGACACCACCATTTTGCTGGTGGAGCACGATATGGATGCCGTCTTCCGGCTGGCCGACACCATCTCTACGCTGGTGTTTGGCAAGGTCATTGCCAGCGGCACCGCGCAGCAAATCAAAGACAACCCCGATGTGCGGCGCGCCTACTTGGGCGACGAAGCCATCTTGCCCGCAGCGGCGCATTGACAGGAGCCACGCGTGGAAACCTTGTTAGAAGTTGATGATCTGCAGACCGCCTATGGCAGCAGCCAAATTCTGTTTGGCGTGGGTTTTTCAATACGCGCCGGGCAGGTCGCAACGCTGTTGGGCCGCAATGGCATGGGCAAGACCACGACCATACGCTCAATCTTGGGGCTGACGCGGGCGCGCGGTGGCTCGGTTCGTTTTTTGGGCGAGCGTATTGACCAACTGCCGGCTGATCGCATTGCCCGCATGGGCATGGCCGTGGTGCCAGAGGGGCGTCAGATTTTTGCGACGCTGTCGGTGCAAGAAAACCTGTTGGCCTTCGCCAGCAACCGCAGTCGCAGCGACCAGCCTTGGACGCTGGAGCGGGTTTACCACCTGTTTCCGCGACTCAAAGAGCGCGCGCGCAACATGGGCAACCAGCTCTCGGGCGGCGAGCAGCAAATGCTGGCAGTGGGTCGCGCGCTGATGACCAATCCGCATTTGCTGATCTTGGACGAGGCCACAGAAGGCCTGGCGCCGCTGATTCGCGAAGACATTTGGCATTGCCTGCGGACGCTGAAAAGTGCTGGGCAAAGCATTCTGGTGATCGACAAGTACGTGCAAAAGCTGGTGCAACTGGCGGAACACCACACCATCGTCGAACGCGGCAAGGTGGTTTGGAGCGGCAGCTCTGAAGAGTTGGGCGCGCAGCCCGAACTCTGGCACCGTTATATCGGAGTTTGACTATGAGCGAGCCTTCAATTTCTTCCTCTGATGCAGTGTTCAGCGTGCAGCGCTTGGTGCGCTTCTCGGACTGCGACCCTGCGGGTATGGTGTTCTACCCACAATATTTCGTCATGCTCAATGGGCTGGTGGAAGATTGGTTTACCCAATGCTTGGGCGTGAACTATGCCAACTTGCTCGGTGCGCGTCGCATCGGCCTGCCCACGGTCTCGATGCAGGCTGAATTCAAGGCGCCCAGCCGCATGGGGGAAACCATCGCGCTGCAGCTCCGATTGGCCCGCAAAGGGCGCCGCTCACTCACCTTGCAGGTGCGCTGCATCGGTGCAAACAACAACAATGACACCGTGCGTTGGACTGCACAGGTCGTCATCGTGACCACGTCGTTGGCCCATGACGGTGCCATCGATATTCCCCAGGATGTGCACGAGGGCGTCGCACGCTGGCAAATGCTTTCAGGAGAAACACCATGACCAAAATTCTGCAACCTGCTCACTGGGTGCCACCGCGTGGCTATTCCAACGGGGTGTTGGCGCGTGGCCAGACCATTTTTGTGGCGGGCATGATTGGCTGGGATGCCCAATGCATATTCCACACCGATGACTTGGCCGGTCAGGTGCGCCAGGCGCTGATCAACGTTGTGGCGGTGCTGCGCGAAGGCGGCGCCAAGCCAGAGCACATCACCCGCATGACTTGGTATGTGACCGACAAGCGCGAGTACGTCGCGGCCTATCCCGAAATCGGAAAGGCGTTTCGCGAAATTATTGGCAGCTTCAACGCCGCAATGACGGCAGTACAAGTCAGCGCGCTGATCGAAGACCGTGCGAAGGTCGAGATTGAGGTCACCGCGGTGATTCCAGATTAATCGGTCCCCTCGCGCGCGTAGGATGTGGTCCTAAGCGGTTTTACCCTTGAAGGAGCTAAACCCGCTCCAGCACCAGCGCAATACCCTGGCCCACGCCAATGCACATGGTGCACAGGGCGTAGCGCCCACCGGTGGTGTGCAGGCGGTTGATGGCGGTGGTGGCCAGGCGCGCTCCCGATGCTCCCAGCGGATGCCCCAGTGCAATGGCGCCGCCCCAGGCGTTAACGCGGGCATCGTCATCGGCCAGGCCCAGCTGGCGCAGCACCGCAAGGCCCTGGGCCGCAAAGGCTTCGTTCAGCTCAATCACGTCGATTTGGTTCAGTGACAGGCCGGTCAGCGCCAGCACCTTCAGCGTGGCCGGTGCCGGGCCCATGCCCATGATGCGCGGCGCCACCCCGACGGTTGCCATGCCCACCACGCGGGCCCGGGGTGTGAGGCCGTTCTTGGCCGCCGTGGCCTCATCGGCCAGCAGCAGGGCGCAGGCGCCGTCGTTCACGCCGCTGGCATTGCCGGCCGTCACGCTGCCGTTGGGATGCACGATGGGCTTGAGCTTGGCCAGGGTCTCCAGGCTGGTGGCGCGGGGGTGTTCGTCCTGGTCCACGATCAGGGCGTCGCCCTTCTTCTGCGGAATGCTCACCGGGCAAATTTCGCGCGCCAGGTGGCCGGCCTGCTGTGCGGCCACGGCCCGCATCTGGCTGTTAAATGCCATGCGGTCTTGGGCTTCGCGCTCAATTTTGTATTCGACAGCCACGTTTTCTGCCGTCTCGGGCATGCTGTCTACGCCGTACTGCGCTTTCATCAGTTTGTTGATGAAGCGCCAGCCAATGGTGGTGTCATACACCGCGTTGTTGCGGCCAAAGGCGCTGTCCATCTTGGGCATGACAAAGGGCGCGCGGCTCATGCTCTCTACGCCGCCGGCAATCATCAAAGTGGCTTCGCCGGCCTTGATGGCGCGTGCGGCCGTGCCCACCGCATCCAGGCCCGAGCCGCACAGCCGGTTGATGGTGCCGCCGGGCACGTCCACCGGCAGCCCAGCCAAGAGTGATGCCATGTGGGCCACGTTGCGGTTGTCTTCGCCGGCCTGGTTGGCGCAGCCGTACAGCACATCGGTCACGCTGGCCCAGTCCACTTGCGCGTTGCGCGCCATCAGGGCCTTGAGCGGAATGGCGGCCAGGTCGTCGGTGCGCACACTCGATAGCGCGCCGCCGTAGCGGCCAAAAGGGGTTCGGATGGCATCACAGATATAAGCGTGGAGCATGGCGGGGGCCTTCAAGAAGTGGTTAGTACAAACCCCTGTTTATAGCCCACGCCCTTTTGGTGGCGATTCAGTACAGTGTTTTAGGGCTGCGACGGTATCTCCAGCCCGCGTACCACGGCAGGGCGTTCCACAAAGGTGGCCAGCGCCCGCGTCACATGAGGAAAGTTTGCAATGCCGACCAGATCGCCCGCTTCGTAGTAGCCAATCAGATTGCGCACCCAGGGGAATATGGCAATGTCGGCAATGGTGTAGTCATCACCCATGATCCAGGTGCGCCCTTCCAGCCGCTGGTTGAGTACGGCCAGCAAGCGGCGCGCTTCGGCCGCGTAGCGGTCGCGCGGGCGTTTGTCCTCATAGTCTTTGCCGGCAAATTTGTTGAAAAACCCGAGCTGACCAAACATGGGGCCGATGCCACCCATCTGGAACATCAACCACTGGATGGTCTCGTAGCGGAGCGCGGCATCTTGCGATAAAAACTGTCCCGATTTTTCTGCCAAGTAGAGCAGGATGGCACCCGACTCAAACAGCGCCAGCGGCTGACCACCGGGGCCGTTGGGGTCGATGATGGCGGGAATTTTGTTATTGGGGTTGAGCGATAAAAACGCGCTGGAGAACTGGTCGTTGGTCTCAAAACTGACCAAGTGCGCCTCGTAGGGCAGGCCGGTTTCCTCCAGCATGATGGATGCCTTCACACCATTGGGCGTATTCAGCGAGTACAGCTGCAAGCGATCAGGATGCTGGGCAGGCCATTTTTGGGTGATGGGGTGGGTCAGAGGTGTCATGGTGTGTGGTCATTGTGACGGCTGGGCAAAAAGACTTGCAGCAACAGGGATTCTGGCGCAAGGGAGGATTCCTGGGCTTGCAAGCCTGCGCTGCAGCGCCTATGCTCGAAGGAGCGATATTGCACGTTTACAGCACTTTGGAGGCCACTATGTACAAGAAAATTTTGTTGGCGTACGACGGCTCGCAAAGCGGCCAAAAGGCATTGCTGGATTGCCAGGATTTGGCTCAGTGGTCGCATGCCGAATTGTCTCTGGTCGCTGTGCTGCCCATCAACATTGGGTTGGTTTCCACTGAGGGCGGTGTGTACGACAGCGGCATGATGGAGCGCGAGAAGCAGGGCATGCAAGCCGTGCTGGACGAAGGCCTGGAGCATCTCAAGACGGCGGGTTTCCCGGCCACTGGTGCACTGCTGACTGGCGACACGGTGGATGAGATCACTGAATATGCCAAACAGATTCAAGCCGACCTGATTGTGGTTGGCCACAAGCATCTGGATGGCTGGGCGGCGCGGTGGTGGAAAAGCTCGGTCTCCAAGGCCCTGATTGCCCAGGCGCCGTGCAGCGTGCTGGTGACCATCATCCATTAAGGCCCATGGCGGGGCCACAGCCCCCGTAGAACTACGCAAGGGTCAACCCCAGCAAGTACTACTACGACTAGCGTTGGGCCAGCGGCGTGCCTATGCTCGCGCATCTTTGCACAACAGGAGTCGCACGTGACCTCTTCCAACTATCCCGCTGCGCGGGCGGTATCGGCCATGCTGGCGTTGTGCCTGGGGCTTTGTGGCATGGCCCAGGCGGCGCCCAGCGCCGACATCGCGGTGGCCCAGGTTGCTCCGCTGTCGGGTGTATTGGCCAGTACAGGGCAGCAGATGGTGCTGGGTGGCAAGATCTATTTCGATTGGGTCAATGACAACGGTGGCATTCATGGCGCCCACATCAAACACATCGTGGTGGATGATGCCTACAAGGTGGATGAGACGGTGCGCCTGACCCGCGAAGTGCTGGCCAACCCGGCTGTGGTGGCCCTGTTTGGCTATGCGGGCACCGCCAATGTGTCCAAGCTGCTGAGCGATGGGGTGCTGGACAGTGGCGGCGCGCCGCTGGTGGCACCCTACACCGGTGGCGAGGCATTGCGCACGCCGTTCAACCCCTACATCTTCCACGTGCGCGCTGGTTACCTGGACGAGACCGAACACATGGTCCACCAGGTTGCCACACTGGGTATGACCCGCATTGCAGTCATGTACCAGAACGATGCCTTTGGCAAGGCTGGCTTGGCCGGGGTCGAGGCCGCAGTGGCGCGGCGCAAGATGAAACTGGTGGTGGCCGCCTCGTACGAGCGCAATACCGATGAGGTGCAGGACGCCGTCAAGCAGATCCATGCGGCAGATCCGCAGGCCATCATCATGATCTCGGTCAACCGCTCCACTGCAGCTTTTGCCGCGAAGTACCGCGCGTTGGGCGGCGGTGCGCAGCTCTACAACATCTCGGTGGTGGACCCTGCCGAACTGGTCAAACTCGCCGGCATCAAGGCCGTGCACGGGCTGGGCATCTCCCAAGTGGTTCCATATCCTTATGGTGCCAACAAACCGGTGGTGCGTGAATACCAGGCACTGATGCAGAAGTACGCACCCGGCCAGGCCCTCAGTTACACCAGTTTTGAAGAATTTTTGGGCGCCAAAGTGCTGGTGGAAGGTCTGCGGCGAGCCGGCCCCGCACCAACGCGCAGCAAGCTGGTCAAGGCGCTGGAAAGCATGGAGAACTTTGACCTGGGTGGAACGCGTGTGCAGTACTCGCCCACCAACCGCATCGGCTCGCGCTTTGTGGAGGTCACCGTGATAGGCGGCTCCGGCAAGCTCTTGCGCTGACCGCACATCCGTAGTGCACTACCATTGGCAACCCGGACCGCCATGGGCCGTTTTTATGGGTGCGCTTCATGCTCAAACTCTCGCTTGCCGACTTCACGCTCGAACACTTCATGCAACACTACTGGCAGCAAAAGCCGGTGGTCATTCGCCAGGGTTTCAAAGGCTTTCAGGATCTGATCAGCCCTGAGGAGTTGGCTGGACTGGCCTGTGAAGAGGCGGTGGACTCACGTTTGGTCTACAAGAAGCGCGGCAAGTGGCAAGCCGAATCCGGGCCGTTCGAGTCGTATGACCATCTGGGCAAGAAGGGTTGGTCGCTGATTGTGCAGGCGGTCAACCACTGGTCGCCAGCGGTGGCGGAACTGGTCAAGCCTTTTGCCTTCATTCCCAAATGGCGCCTGGATGACGTGATGATCAGTTACTCCCGCCCCGATGGCGGTGTCGGCCCCCATATTGATTTGTACGACGTGTTCATTTGCCAGGGGTCTGGGCGGCGCCAGTGGCGGGTGGGAGACACAGGGCCACACCGCCAGTTTGCTGCGCATGCGGCCTTGCTGCATGTGGACCCGTTCGAGGCCATCATCGACGTGGAACTGCTGCCCGGCGACATTCTTTACATTCCACCGGGCTTTCCTCACGACGGCGTGTCGCTGGAGCCGTCCATGAGCTTTTCGGTGGGTTTTCGGGGCAAGTCGGCCTGCGACATGCTCAGTGGCCTGGCGGACTATGTCATCGACAAAGACCTCGGCAGCACACTGCTCAGCGACCCGGGTCGCCCCGTGCACACGCACCAGGGCCACATCAATGCCAGCGACTTTGCACGCATCAAGGCGCAACTCCAATCCATCTTGGACGATGAAACCCTGGTGGCCGACTTTGCCGGCAGCTTCCTGTCGCGCACCAAATGCCAGCTGGACTTGCAGGCGCTGGATGAGCCCCTGAACGCCGATGACGTGTTGGCCGCTTTGGAGCAGCAGCCGCTGGTACGCACCGGGGGGCTGCGTTGCTTCTACCTGGACACCACAGTGGCCGGTGGAGTTTGCTATGTGGATGGTGAGCGCCATGCCTTTGGCGCCAAGGCACAAGCTGCAGTCAAGGCCCTGTGCGACCACGACACCATCACGCATACCCAGCTGCGCGCCGCAGTCAGGTTGCCGGTGTTTGTGGCTGCGCTGGTCCAGTGGGTCAACGCGGGTTACTGGTACTTCGAAGACTGACGCCGCCGCCCGGGGCCGGGCGCAATCGTTATGGCATAGGGGTCAATGGTTTACCCGCTGCACAGTGGGGTGGGCCTGTGCTAATGTCTGCGGCTTGTCTTTTTTGACTACCAAAAATCCATGAAACGACTTCTCCTTGTAGCGGGCCTGGCGCTCGCATCGGTGGCGCTACACGCAGCACCGGTCAACGTCCAAGGCTACGCCCACGTCAAAAGCGTGGGTAGCGTTGACGAATACACCCTCCAGTCCAACGGCCTGCAGGTTTTGCTCATGCCAGAGCATTCCAGCCCTACGCTGACCTTCATGGTCACCTACCGGGTGGGTTCGCGTAATGAGGTAACTGGCACCACGGGTTCCACCCACTTGCTGGAACACCTGATGTTCAAGGGCTCCAAGAACCACACCCGCGAGATGGGCAACAACGTGGACCAGTTGCTGGAGCGCACCGGCGCCCGCTACAACGCCACCACCTGGCTGGACCGCACCAATTACTACGAAAACATGGGTAGCGAGCACCTGGCCACAGCGGTTGATATGGAAGCCGACCGTATGCGCAACCTGCTGTTGCGCGAGGAAGATCGCAAGCCTGAGATGACCGTGGTCCGCAACGAGTTTGAGCGCGGCGAAAATTCGCCCATCCAGGCGCTGTACAAAGAGATTTATCAGGCTGCCTTTGTGGCCCACCCGTACCACCACAGCACCATCGGGCACCGTAGTGATATCGAGAAAGTGTCCATTGGCAAGCTGCGTGAGTTTTATGACACCTTCTACTGGCCCAACAACGCCACGGTGACCATCATTGGTGACTTTGAGCCCGCCAAGGCCTTGGAACTGGTGAAGAAGTCGTTTGGCGTGTACCCGCACTCGCCCAAGCCCATTCCGGAGATGTACACCGAAGAGCCCGAGCAGCATGGCCCACGCCGGGTCATCGTCAAGCGGCCGGGGCAGTTGGGTGTAGTGGCGGTTGCCTACAAGGTGCCTGCCGCCACGAACCCGGACTTTGCCGCTGTGCAACTGATGAATGCCATTCTTACGGACGGCAAGAACAGCCGCCTGTACAAAGCCATTACCAACAAGAACCTGTCCACCGGGGTTGACGGTGAGCTGGGCATTTTTCATGATCCCAGCATGAACATCATCTTCGCTCCCTTGGCGCCTGGTGCCAAGCACGAAGAGGTGGAAGCCATCATCCTGCAAGAGATCGAGCGTCTGAAGAAAGACGGCGTGACTGAGGCCGAACTCAAGGCTGCTGTGGCCAAGACCGCCGCCGATGCGGCCTTCAAGCTCGATGGTTCTTTCGGCATTGCCGGCAACCTCAACGAATACATTTCCGCCGGTGATTGGACATTGTTCTACAGCCTGGACGAAGCGGCCAAGAAAGTCACTGTGGCCGATATCCAGCGCGTGGCCAACAAGTACCTGCAAGAAGACTCCAGCACCACGGGCTGGTTTGTGCCGACCATGGCCGGTGCCGCTGCGCCTGCTGCCAGCGCCAAGGCCGGGTTCAAGGACACACTGTCGGACGGCCCCTACTACTACCGTGACCCGCGCCTGAACGCCGCTATGCAGCCCACCTTGGCTGCGGCCAAAGAAGCCGGTGGCGGCGCCGCCGGCGCGCTGGAAGCAAGATGGCGCCCAACGCCCGGCGCAGCAAGATTGCTGGCATCGACGTCATCGCTTACCCCACTGGCGTGAAGGATGTGGTGACCCTGCGTGCCTCGCTGCCTGCTGGGCGCGCGCTGGGTGCCAAGGGCAACCCAGCCATTCCCACCTTGACCGGCATGTTGCTGGACCAGGGAACCAAGGCACAGGACAAGTTTGCCATTGCCGAGAAACTGGAAAGCGTCGGTGCCGCT
This sequence comes from Candidatus Aalborgicola defluviihabitans, assembly GCF_016705985.1. Lineage (NCBI taxonomy): Bacteria > Pseudomonadati > Pseudomonadota > Betaproteobacteria > Burkholderiales > Comamonadaceae > Allorhodoferax (SeqCode) > Candidatus Aalborgicola defluviihabitans. The sequence continues at coordinate 345,940 of NZ_JADJKN010000002.1, read as the reverse complement.
ATCAATTTTCGCGTGGGTACCGATCTGCTGGACATTAGCGCCCGCTCGTTGAAGAAAGATGCGCCCCTGGTGCTGGACCTGATTGCCGAACAGCTGCGCACGCCAGCGTTCTCAGCGGAAGAGTTTGCCAAGGCCAAGAAGCAGATGGCTGGCACCATCAAGCGCAGTCTGGAGAGCACCGACTTCCGCGCTGCTGACGCCTTTACACGCGCCATTTATCCGGTGGGTCACCCCAACCGCAATGTCGCGCCTGACGACATGTTGGCGGCTATTGAGTCCGCCACGCTGGACGAGGTGCAGGCTTTTCACAAAGCCAACTATGGCCCCGCGGGTATGACATTGGTGTTGGTGGGTGATCTGGACTTAACCGCGCTCAATGCCGAAATCAGCCGCGTGTTCGCCGGCTGGACGGGTGGCCAGATGCCCGTGCGCGCTGCGCATAGCGCCCCTGCCACTGTGGCGGGCAGCCAGGACGTGGTGATGGCAGGCAAGACCAGTGTGTCCGTGGTCTTGGGCCAAGCCAGTGGCCTGCATTACAGCGATCCCGATTACCAGGCCCTGCGTCTGGCTACCGCCATTCTGGGCAGTGGTTTCACCGGCCGTTTGATGGCCAATGTGCGCGACAAAGAAGGGCTTACCTACGGCGTGGGTTCTGCTCTGCAAGGCGACACGTTTAACGACGGTGACTGGCGCATCGCGGCCACCTTTGCTCCCGGCTTGCTGGACAAGGGCATTGCGTCCACCCAGCGGCAGCTCAAGCTCTGGTATGACGCGGGTGCCACACCCAAGGAGATCAGCGCGCGCAAGAGCAATTTGATTGGTGAGTTCAAGGTCAACCTGGCGACTACGGGTGGCATGGCGGGTGCCTTGCTGAGCGCGGTGAACCGAGGTTATGACGTGAGTTGGCTAGACGAATTTCCAACCCGGATCGACGCGTTGAGCGTGGAACAGGTCAACGCCACCATCAAGAAGTACCTTAAACCTGAGTCCATGGTGTTGATCAAGGCTGGCACCTTTGGCCAGGACGCTGCGCCTGCCAAGTAAAGTGCGACGGCACGGCCGCTGAGGAACGCCCACCCGGAAAACTGGTGGGTGCCTCCCGCAAATTGCATTTGCTGGCAGGACATATATTTTTACCAAGCATTTGCTTGCTAAAAATACTTCAATTTGGTATCGTTGGTACATGACGTCCGACGCTGCGCTTCTCGAATCCGCTATTCCTGCCATCAAGCGTGCGCGCGGCCGCCCCCGAAAAACCGTGGACGAGCGCGATGATGGCAACCGCCGACAGGCGCTGCTGCTGGCCGCGGCACAGTTGTTTCGCCGCAAGGGTTTTGCGGCCACCACCACGCGTGATATTGCCGCCGCCGCCGATATGCAAAGCGGCTCGCCGTTCTACCACTTCAAGAGCAAAGACGCCTTACTGTATGCCGTCATGGAAGAGGGCATGCGCTCTGCCCTGACGCGCCAGCGCGCGGCGGCACAGGCGCCAGGTTATGCGGCACTGGAGCCGGCACAGCAGTTACGCACCTTGATAACCGTTCACTTTGATGTGCTGCTGGGGCCGGGCAGCGATTTTGTGCCGGTCATGCTGTACGAAGCCCGCTCCCTGCCACCGCGCCAGCACAAGGCGCTGAGCGAGTTGATTGACGAATACGAATCCCTGTGGCTTCCGGTGCTCAGCGCCTTGCATGACCGTGGCGAGTTGCGTGCGCCGGTGCGCCTGGCACGGCTGCTGATCCTGGGTGCGCTGAACTGGGCGGTGCAATGGTTTGATCCCCAAAAGGGCGCGTCGCTGCAAGAGTTGACCGACGCTGCCATAAGTTTGTTTATCAAGGAGTTTTGATGCATTACGGTTCCATTTTTGCCCCCCAACTATTCGCGGGCAAGGTCATCGTCGTTACAGGCGGTGGCTCGGGCATCGGGCGCTGCGTGGCGCATGAGCTGGCTGCCTTGGGCGCCCACGTGGTGCTGGTCGGGCGCAAGCTGGAGAAGCTGCAAAAGGTGGCCGACGAGATCGCTGCAGACGGGGGCGAGGCCAGTTGCCAGGTCTGTGACATTCGCCAGGAAGATGCGGTCAAAGAGACCGTGGCAGCGGTCATGGTGGCAAACGGACGCATTGATGGCCTGGTTAACAATGCCGGTGGCCAATTCTTGACGCCGCTGGAGGCCATCAGCGCCAAAGGCTGGGAGGCAGTGGTCAACACCAACCTCACCGGTGGTTTTTTGATGGCGCGCGAATGCTATGTGCAGGCCATGGCTAAGACCGGAGGCGCCATCGTCAATATCGTGGCCGATATGTGGGGCTCCATGCCCGGCATGGGCCACAGTGGTGCCGCACGCGCCGGTATGGTGAGCCTCACCGAAACGGCAGCGCTGGAGTGGGCCGCCAAAGGCGTGCGGGTGAATGCAGTGGCGCCAGGCTACATCGCATCGAGCGGCATGGACAACTACCCTGTAGAGGTTGGCCCCATGCTGCGTGAAATGGCCAAAACTGTTCCCGCCGGGCGCTTTGGCACCGAGGCCGAGACCGCTGCCGGCATCGTGTTCTTGCTCAGCCCAGCTGCGTCGTTCATTAGCGGCACTACGTTGCGCATTGACGGTGCCCGCCCGCAGGCCCGCATGGGCTTCCCGATGCGGGTTCCGGATGCAGTAGTGCAGGCACGTGATGCGGTCAAACCCTTCAACGGCTTCCACCGCGCCATCGTTCCCAAAGTATTTCAAGTCTGAACCACCATGCCATTCACGCAAGAACATTCAGAAGACATCCAGTTGCTGGAGGATGCCGCGCACCGATTCATCCAAACCGAAGTTCAGCCTCACCTGGAAGCGTGGGAAGAGGCGGGCCAATTTCCGCGCAGCCTGTATGCGCGTGCTGCCGAGCTGGGCTGGCTGGGCATGGGCTACCCTGAGGAACTGGGTGGCACCCCCACACCGTGGGCGGTGCGCAATGCCATGACCATTGCGCTGGCCCGAACCGGTGGCAGTGGTGGCTTGCTGGCCAGCCTGTTCAGTCACAACATTGGCATGCCGCCATTGCTGCGCCATGGCAGCAAAGAATTACAAGCCCGGATCATTCCCGACGTGCTGGCCGGTCGCAAAATATCGGCCCTGTGTATTACCGAACCCGGTGGTGGCACGGACGTGTCGGCCCTGAAGACCACGGCCCGTCGGGAAGGTGCCGACTACGTGGTGGATGGTGAAAAGACTTTCATCACCTCCGGTACGCGGGCCGACTGGCTGACCGTTGCGGTACGCACCGACCTGCAGAACAAAGGGCCCATGGGCATCTCCATGTTGATGATTCCGGGGGATGCGCCAGGCGTTTCACGCAGCCCGCTCAAGAAGATGGGTTGGCTGTGCTCTGACACCGCCCACATCCGCTTTGATGGGGTGCGCGTGCCGGCTGCCAATCTGGTGGGCGAGGAGGGGTCCGGTTTCAAGATCATCCTCACCAATTTCAATGGCGAGCGTCTGGCCATGTCGGCCTTGGCGCTGGGTTTTGCCGAATGCTGCTATGACGAAGCCCTGAGCTGGGCACGTCAGCGCAAGACCTTTGGCATGGCCCTGGTGGACCACCAGGTCATTCGCCACAAGCTCATGGACATGAAAATGCGCATCGAATCCACCCGGGCTTGGCTTAATGCCGTGACCGCACGGGCAGATGCAGGTGACCGTGGCGACAAGTCAGCCAAGGGGGCAGAGTGGGTGGCGCAGGTGTGCCTATTGAAAAACCATGCCACGCAAACCATGCAATTCTGTGCCGATCAAGGTGTGCAGATTTTGGGCGGCATGGGTTTCATGCGCGGCACTGCATGCGAGCGCATCTACCGGGAGGTCAAGGTCATGATGATTGGAGGCGGGGCTGAAGAGATCATGAAAGAGTTGGCGTCCCGTCAGTTGGGCCTGTGAGAATCCGCTAATGACCGCCAAACCCAAACACACCGAAAAAGCCCCTGCACCTGTGCGAGAGTTCGAACCCGAATTCATAATCAATCTGAAAAAGATCTTTGAAGAAATGATTGTTTTCAACCAGGTGCTTGGGCTGCGTATTACCCAAATAGCGCCGGAGCAGGTGCGTGCCCAAATCGCCATGAAGCCGGAACTGGTGGGCCACTTCGCCTACAACCGCCTGCACGGTGGCGTCATCAGCGCCAGCCTGGACGCAATGGGCGGGCTGGCTGTTATGGCGGCCATTGGAGCGCGCCACATGGATGAGCCACCCATGCAGCGCCTGCACCGCTTTGCCAAGCTGGGAACTATCGATCTGCGCATCGACTACCTGCGCCCCGGCATTGGCGAACTGTTTGAGTTGCGGGCCGAGGTTATGCGCCTGGGCTCCCGGGTGGCCTCCACCCGGATGGAATTTTTGGGCGCTGACGGTAAACTGTTGTCCACCGGATCCGGCGCCTATATTCTTTCCTGAAAGCCCAGGCTAAGCGCCTACTTCTTGGCTGGTGCAGCTGCCGTGCTGCCAAAGTAGTCCGACACCGTCTTCCACTTGCCGTCCTGGATTTGCGACAGGCGGGATGCATCACTGCCCAGGCGTTTGGTAGCCGTGAAGGTCTGCACCGCACCACCAAAGAAGTCTGGCTGAATGGTCATGCTGTCCATCACCTTGATGAAACTGTTGGTGTTCAGGTCCTTGCCAGCGCGCCCTGCGGCGGTGGCAAAACTGGTGATGATGGTGTAGCCATAGACCGAGAATACGGTTGGATCTTCATTGAACTTGGTCTTGTACTTGCTGGCCCAAAAACGGATCGGTTGAGAGGCCTCGTCCAGGTAGGGGTTTTGCACGGTCATGGTGGCGTACAGGCCGTCCATCGCTTTGCCGCCCAGTTTGTGGATCAGGTCGGTGTAAGCCGCGCTGGAGCCCAAAAAGACCGGGTTGTAACCCAACTTGCGGGCGGTGCCGATGGTGCCAATGGTTTCGCGAATGATGGTGCCCAAAACGACCATTTCGCATCCACCCGCCTGCAGTTTCTGCACCTGAGACGAGAAGTCGGTTGCCCCGCGCTTATACGAGGTACGTTCAGCAAACTCCATGCCGATGGACTTGAGGCCAGCCTCACCACCGCGCAGCACTTCCAGGCCAAAATCATCATCCTGGTACAGGGTGCAGACCTTCTTGATCCCTTTCTCTTTGACCAGTTTGGGAACCGCATTGCGCATCTGGTCGTAATAGGTGGCGGCGTACGAGTATTTGAGCCGGTTGAAGGGTTCGTACATTTCACGCGCAGCAGTGATTGGGAAGAAGTTGATCACGTTCTTCTCAAACTGCACGGGCATGGCGGCCATGTTCTGCGCAGTGCCGATGTGGCCCACCATCATGAAAATCTTGTCCTGGTTGACCAGCTTTTGCGCGGCCAGCACGGCCTTCTTGGGGTCATAGCCCGAGTCTTCGACAATGAGCTTGATCTTGCGTCCGTTGATGCCACCCTGCTCGTTGACTTCGTCCACCGCCAGCAGCATGCCCAGGCGTGCCTGTTTGCCAAAGCCGGCCAGTGGTCCAGACAGATCCTGTATGGACCCGAGCACAATTTCGTCCTTGCTTACACCTTGCTGGGCTCCCGCCACGCTGGCGGCCAGGGCCAAGGCAGTGAGGGTCAGTGCGGTTTTCAATTTCATGGTCTATCTCCAGGTTGATAGCCGGTTGGCCGGCTTGTTTACGTGAACAATACTCTCTTTTACTGGTTGTTGTAATCGCTCACAATTTTCCAGCGTCCATCTTGCACTTGGGCCATGCGCGAGTCGTCGCTACCCAAGCGGCGCGTGGGAGAGAATTTGAGCGCAGGGGAGCCAAACATGTCGCCCGGAATCTTCATGACTTCCATGGCGCGGATAAATTTGCTGGTGTTGGGGCGCTCACCTGCATCGCGCATGGCGTTGGCAAACGCATTGATGGTGGTGTAGCCGAACACAGATATGGTGGATGGGTCTTCGTTGAACTGTGTTTTGTACTTGCTGGCCCAGCGACGTACCGCTGGCGAAGGGTCGTCCATGTAGGGAATCTGCGCTGTCATGGTGGCGTAGAGACCATCCATACCCTTGCCACCCAGTTTGGGAATCAGGTCAGTGTAGGCAGCGCTGGACCCCAGGAAGATGGGGTTGAAGCCCATCTTTCGAGCGGTTGCGATAGTGCCCACCGTTTCGCGAATGATGGTGCCCAAAACCACCATCTCGCAACCGCTGGCCTGCATCTTGGCCACTTGAGAAGAAAAATCGGTGGCGCCGCGCTTGAACGATGCTTTGTCCGTTAGTACCATCTGCCGGGCCTTGAGGCCGTCTTCCGCGCCGTGAAGTACTTCCAAGCCAAAGTCGTCATCCTGGTAGATCGCGCAGACCTTGGTTACGTTGTTCTGGCGCATTAGCCTAGGAAGGGACAGGTGAATCTGCTCGTAATAGGTGGACAGGGTGGAAAACTTGAGCCGATGAAAAGGCTCGTACATGGAGCGCGCCGCCGTGAGGGGAAAGAAGTTGATGATGTCCTTCTCGAACTGCACCGGCATGGCTGCCTCGTTCTGCGCGGTGCCAATGTGACCAACCATCATGAAAATCTTGTCCTGGTTGACCAGCTTTTGCGCGGCCAGCACGGCCTTCTTGGGGTCGTAGGCGGAGTCCTCTATCAGCAGTTTGATCTTGCGGCCATGGATGCCGCCGGTTTCGTTGATCTCTTCAAGCGCCATTTGCATGCCGTTGCGGGCTTGCTTGCCGTAGCCTGCGAGTGGCCCGGACAGGTCCTGAATGCTGCCGATAAGAATTTCGTTCTTGCTGATGCCTTGCGGCAGTGTTTGTGCGGTGCACAGCACGCTTGCCATCGCAAGGGCTGTGAGGAGTAGGGGTGTTTTGAGTGTCATAGTGTCGATTCAAATGGAGGAATGTGGTTGATCAGCCATACATGGCTTCGATCTGGTTCGCGTACTTTTTCTCCACCAGCTTGCGCTTGAGTTTCATGGTGGGGGTGAGTTCTTCGTCCTCGGCGGTTAACTGGGTTTCCAGCAGGAAAAACTTTTTGAGTTGTTCAACACGGGCAAACTTTTGGTTCACACGGTCCAGCTCCGATTGGATCAGTGCCTGCACTTCTGCGCTTCGAGTTAGAGATGCGTAGTTGCTAAAGGGTACGTCGGCATCTTGTGCAAACTTTTCCACGTTTTCCTGGTCGATCATGATGATGACGGTCAGGTAGGGACGCTTGTCGCCGATGACCACCGCGTCGGTGATGTAGGGCGAAAACTTGAGATCGTTTTCCAGCTCGCTGGGCGTAACGTTTTTGCCTCCGGCCGTAATGATGATGTCCTTCATGCGATCGGTAATGCGGAAATAACCATCCGCATCGACCAAGCCCACGTCGCCGGTGTGCAGCCATCCCTCTGGGTCGATGGCTTCTGCGGTTTTTTCAGGCAGGTTCAGGTAACCGGCAAATACGTTCTTGCCGCGCACCAAAATCTCGCCAGTGATGGGGTCCAGACGCACCTCGTTGTAGGCGGCAGCTGGCCCAATGGAGCCGGGTTTCATCTTGCCCGCAGGCACTCCGGTGGAGGCGCCACAGGTTTCGGTCATGCCCCATACCTCCAGCATGGGCAATCCCAGGGCCATGTACCAGCGCACCAGGTCGGGTGAAATGGGCGCTGCGCCAGTCACCAGGAAGCGCGCGCGGTGAATGCCGATGAGCTTGCGCACGTTGTTCAGCACCAGCCACTGGGCCAGCCTGAACTGAATCTTGAGCCAGGCACTCACGGGCTGGTCGGACAGGACGCAGTTGGCAATGGTGGTGCCCACGCCAATGCCCCAGGCATAGGCTGCTTGCTGTAGCGCGCCGGACTCTTTGAGCGAGATCATCACACCCGAGTAGAACTTTTCCCAGACACGGGGCACGGCGGTGAAAACCGTGGGTGCAATCTCGCGCACGTTTTCGGGAATGGTCTCGGGGTTCTCGACAAAATTAAGTTTGGAGCCGGTGTACAGGGCGAAGTACTCACCACCCATGCGTTCGGCAATGTGACACAGGGGCAAAAAGCACATGCGCTCATCGCGCTCGTCTTGCGCCACCAGGGTGTTGTAGCCGTGTACGGTAAAGACCAGCCCCTGGTGCAGATGCATGGCACCCTTGGGGCGGCCTGTAGTGCCCGAGGTGTAGACCAGGATGGCCAGGTCCTCGGGCTTGCAGCCTGCCACGCGCTGCTGCAGTGCCCCCGCGTTTTGGCGGGCGTAGTCGCGGCCCAGCGCGCGCAGGGCATCAAGGCTGATCACGTCCGGGTCATTCAGGCTGCGCAGGCCTTTCATGTTGAACACCACAATCTTGCGCAGACCGGGCAATTGGGCGCGCACTTCCAGCGCCTTGTCCAACTGCTCATCGTCTTCGACAAACAGGATGGTGGTGCGCGAGTCATCGCACAGGTACTGCACCTGGGATGCGGCATCTGTTGGGTAGATGCCATTGGAGACGCCGCCAGCAGACAGAACAGCCAAATCGGCCAGCACCCATTCGACCACGGTGTTGGCCAGGATCGAGGCACAGTCGCCCTTGGCAAAGCCCAGGCTCAAAAGGCCGTTGCCAATTTCTGCTACGGCATCCCCGGTTTGCTGCCAGGTCCAACTGCGCCAAAGGCCCAGGTGCTTTTGGCGCATCCACACATGGGACGCGCGTTGGCTGACGGCATTCCAGAAAATGGCAGGAATGGTGTCACCCGGCATCACGATGGTGTTGCAGGATTGGATGGACCGTGTATCCCAGAGTTGGCTCATTCTTGTCTATCTCCAGGTCTTCTTTTTCTTCCAGCGCCGCTCGCCGCGCACACCGTCTTCCTTGAGCCCCAGGTAGAACTCCTTGATGTCGTCCTTCTCCCGCAGGTGCGCACAGGTGTCTTCCATGACGATGCGGCCGTTCTCCAGCACGTAGCCGTAGTCTGAAGCGTTGAGTGCCATGTTGGCGTTTTGCTCCACCAGCAAAATGGTGGTGCCGTGTTCGCGGTTGATGCGCACCACGATCTCAAAAATTTCTTTCGTCAGCTTGGGCGAAAGGCCCAGGCTGGGCTCGTCCAGCAGGATCAGGTCGGGGTTGGCCATCAGGGCGCGCGAGATGGACAGCATTTGCTGCTGACCGCCCGACAACAAACCGGCATCCTGGTGCGCGCGCTCTTGCAATATGGGGAAGTAGCCGTACACGGTTTCCATGTCGCGGGCCACGCCGTCGCGGTCGGAGCGGGTGTAGGCGCCCATCAGCAAGTTGTCGCGCACGCTGAGTAGCGGAAACACTTCACGGCCTTCCGGCACATGGCTCAGGCCTTGCTGCACGATGAAGGCGGGGTCCCGTGCGGTGATGTCTTCGCCTTTGAACTCGATGGAGCCTTTACGCGGATCGATGATGCCCGATATGGTTTTGAGGATGGTGGTTTTGCCTGCGCCATTGGAGCCCAGCACCGTGGCAATTTCACTGCGACGCACCTGCAGGCTCACGCCGCGAATGGCTTTGATCGGGCCGTAAGCGCTCTCGACGTTGAGGAGCTTGAGCACCGGTTGGTCGCTGATGGGTGGGGGTGCTGTGCTCATGCTGCTGTGCGCTCCGCCGGGCGCGCTTCGGTAGGGCTATTGACCTTGCGACGCAGAGATGAGACATCGTCGATGGAGCCCAGGTAGGCCTCAATCACACCGGGGTCGTTTTGCACCTCGCGCGGCGTTCCCATGGCCAGCATTTCGCCCTGGTTCATGGCCAACACCCGGTCGGATACTTTGGAAACGAGGCTCATGTCATGCTCCACCATCAGCACGGTAATGCCCAGCTCTTGCTGGATGTCCTGAATCCAGAACGCCATGTCATCTGTTTCCTCCACGTTCAGACCGCTGGAGGGTTCGTCCAGCAGCAGCAGTTTGGGTTCGGTGCACAGTGCGCGCGCCAGTTCCACCACTTTGCGCACGCCATAGGGCAGACCAGCCACAAAGGTGTCGCGGTAGTGCTGCAGGCCCAGGAATTCGATCACTTCCTCGGCCTTCTCGCGGGCTTTTAGTTCGGCTTCGCGCACCCGGGGCGTAAAGAAGAGGTCTTGCAAAACGTTGCTGGCGCGGTGCGTATGGCGACCGATCAGCAGGTTGTGCAGCACGGAGGCGTGCTCGAACAGTTCAATGTTCTGGAAGGTGCGTGCTATGCCCAGCGAGGCCACGCTCTGCGGTGGTTGTTGGGTAAGGGTAATGCGACCCTTGGGACCCAGGTAGCGAATCTCGCCCTGGGTGGGCGTGTAGATGCGGCTGATGAGGTTGAACACCGTGGTTTTGCCCGCGCCATTGGGGCCGATCAGGGTGAAGACTTCGCCCTGTCGGACATCAAAGCTCACCTTGTTGACGGCCAACACGCCGCCAAAGCGTACGGTCAGATCCTTGGCTGAAAGAAGGGTGTCTTGCATCATTTCAACCTGTCGGACTTCTGGAAGGACTTTTGGCGTTTGAACATGCCCTTGCGGTAGAACGGGAACATCTGCAGGTAGGTGCGGACCTTCAACCAGCGCCCGTACAGGCCCATGGGCTCGAACATGACAAAGCCAATCAGCACCAGGCCATATACCAATCCCTGCAATCCAGGCGCCTGGCCGACCGCGGCGGGCAAGAAATCTTTGACTTGGGCGATGACCTGCGGCATGGCAATCAGGAAGATGGCGCCGAGAAAGGCGCCATGCACGGAGCCCGCGCCCCCGATGACGATCATCAACAACAGGTCAATGGATTGCAGAATGTTGAACTGGTCCGGCGAAATGAACTGCAGGTTGTGGGCATACAGTGCACCCGCCACGCCCGCCAGCGCAGCTGAAATGGCAAACGACAGGGTCTTGTAGTAGGCCAGATGGATGCCCATGCTCTGGGCTGAAATTTCGGAGTCGCGGATGGCCACAAAAGCCCGCCCGGTTGGGGAGCGCAGCACGTTCAAAATGCTCAGCGTAGCGATGACCGTGACAACCAGGCATAGAAAGTAGAACTGGTTGCCGGTCTCCAGCACCCAGCCAAAAATGTCGGGCTTCTTGATGTGGATGCCGGCGTTGCCACCGGTGACGGATTCCCAGCGCGCAAGCACCTCTTCCACAATGAAACCAAAGGACAGTGTGGCGATCCCAAGGTAAATGCCCTTGACCCGCAAGGCTGGCAGACCCACCACCACTCCCACAGCCGCCGACAGGCCCGCAGCACAGGCCATCGCGATAGGAAAGGGGACTCCAGCATTGGTCATCACCGCTTGGGTGTAGGCACCCACCCCCAGGAACGCGGCATGGCCCATGGAGAACTGACCGGTAAAACCAGCCAGCAGCATCAGACCCAGGCCGGCAATGGAATAAATCAGCACCAGCGTGAGTTGGGCCAGCCAGTACTCGGCAAACAGCCAGGGTGCCGCAAACATCAGCAGCATCAGCGCGCTGTACCAGAACACGTGCCCGCCGTGCTTGGCCAGCTTGATGTCTTGCGCGTAATCGGTCTTGAAGATGAATCGCATGTCAGACCTTCTTGCGCAGCGTTTCGCCGAACAAGCCGTTGGGTTTGACCATCAGCATCACCAGCACCACGATGTAGGGGGCTGTGTCTTTGAACCCATCGGGCAAATAGAACCCGGAGAGTGACTCCACAATGCCAATCACGAGCCCGCCCACGATCGCGCCGGGCAGGCTTCCAAAGCCGCCCACCACGGCGGCCGGGAAGGCCTTGAGCCCGATAAAACCCATGTTGGCGTGCACAAACGTAATGGGCGCCAGCAGCAGCCCGGCAATCGCGGCGACTGCGGCAGCCAAGCCCCAGGCAATACCGTTGAGTCGTTGCACCGGAATGCCCATGTAATACGCGGCCAACTGGTTTTGCGAAGCGGCCTGCATGGCAATGCCCAGTTTGCTATAGCGAAACAGTGCAAACAACAGTACGCACAGCACAGCGGTGGCACCAATTACCACCATGTGTTCCACGTTGAGCACCAACGCACCCACGCCGAATTCATTGCCGCCTATTTTCCAGATTTCGTCCTTGTAGGGCACGGGCAGGGCTTGTGTGTCGGTGCCAATGCCGGGCACCATGGTGATGGCACCGCGCGCCGCATAGCCAATGCCAATGGTCAGCATCACGACGGAGAATGCCGGCTGCCCAAGGATGGGGCGTATGACGGTACGCTCCAGCACCACGCCAAAGACGGCCATGGAAGCAATCGCACTGATCACCGCCAACCAGTAGGGAAAACCCAGTACGGTCATGCCCACCAGGCCGGCAAAGGCGCCCAGCATCATCAATTCGCCTTGTGCAAAGCTGACGGTTTCGGTGGCCTTGTAGATCAGCACGAAGCCCAGTGCAATCAGCCCATAAATGCACCCCTGCGCAATTCCGCTGATGACCAGTTGAAGAAACAGCACGACATCTCCTGTTGTTGCGTAGCTGCCCGTTTATAGTGGCTGCAGCCGCAATCGCGCGCAGGGTTTGTACCGACGCCCTGTCAGTTGAGCGACATGACAACCAGGAAATGTTCCATGATCGACGCAGTCACCCTCTCACACCACGGCGCCATCACCGTAGTTACCCTAGACCGCCCAGATGTGCGCAACGCGGTGGACGCCGATACGGCGCGTCAGTTGTACGAAGCTTTTGTTGCGTTTGATGCCGACCCTGTTGCCCGGGTGGCGATCTTCCATGGTGCGCATGGGCATTTTTGCGCTGGTTGGGATTTACAGGCCGGGGCCCGGATGGCGCAACAGGTGCCCGGCGGGCCCGATCCGTTTGCGGCACTGAACTTTTTCCCCTCCGATGCGCAACCATTGGGCCCCATGGGGCCGTCGCGTCTGTTGCTGTCCAAGCCAGTGATTGCTGCTATCAGTGGTGCGGCCGTGGCTGGCGGCATGGAGTTGGCATTGTGGTGCGATATGCGGGTGATGGAAGCGGACGCCTACTTCGGTGTGTTTTGCCGCCGCTTTGGTGTACCGCTCATCGACGGCGGCACCGTGCGCCTGCCACGTCTGATTGGCATGGGCCACGCCATGGACCTGATCCTGACCGGGCGCAGGGTGGACGCACCAGAGGCCCTGCAAATGGGACTGTGCAATCGTGTGGTGCCCAGCGGCACCGCACTGGAAGCGGCGATGGCATTGGCCGAACAATTGGCTGCGTTTCCGCAAGGCACCATGCTGGCCGACCGTGCCAGTGCCTATGCGCAGTGGGATTTGTCCATGCCCGAAGCCCTGCACCAAGAGTGGCTGCGCGGCAAGCGCTGCATTGCATCAGGGCTGGAGGGGGCGGTCCGATTTGCCGAAGGCGCGGGACGGAACGGAAAGTTTTAACAAAACTAGCCGCTAGCCCTCGTGAAATATACGTAAGTCGCTATTAAAGTGATAGTAATCTGGAGAAACTGCGTTCTTACGGTTTCGGAATTTCCCTTGGCTTGCCATCGTCATCAATCGCTACATACGTCACCGACGCCTCGGTCACCTTGACATACTGACCCTGGCTGTGAAAACGTTCGGCGTAGACCTCCACCTTTACCGTGATGGAGGTGCGCCCAATGCGGCTGACCTTGGAGAAAAAGCTCAAAATATCGCCCACCCGCACCGGCTGTTTGAAGATAAATTCGTTCACTGCCACTGTGGCCATGCGGCCCTGGGTGTATCGCGCGGGGATCACCGAGCCGGCCAGGTCGACCTGGGCCATGACCCAGCCGCCAAAGATATCGCCGTTGGCATTGCAGTCGGCAGGCATGGGAATAACCTTGAGGACCAGTTCCTCGTTGGTGGGCAATTGGATGCCAGTGGGGCTTGAATTGGTAGACATAGGCACAATCCTAACCTGTTGGCGCTGCCAAAAAATCACCCGCTCTACCCGATACGACCCCAAGCCGACCCCGCCCCCACGAAAGTAGACGACTCCATGCGAACCCACGGCGCACCCACCACCCTTGCACCCGCGCCCGACAACGGCACGGCACCACGCTCCGACTGGTCCACCCTCAAGCGTCTGTTCCCCTATTTGTGGACTTACAAGTGGCGGGTGGTTGGTGCAGTGGTGTTTATGGTGGGTGCCAAGCTGACCAATGTGGGTGTTCCGCTGCTGCTCAAAACCCTGGTCGACGCCATGAATTTCAAGCCGGGCGATGCCGCTAGCCTGTTGGTGGTGCCGGTGGGCTTGCTTTTGGCCTACGGAGCATTGCGCCTGTCGACCACAATTTTTACCGAGTTGCGTGAACTGGTGTTTGCCAAGGCCACGCAGGGGGCGGCGCGCAGCATTGCCCTGCAAACCTTTGAGCACTTGCACGCGCTGAGCCTGCGTTTTCACCTGGAGCGCCAGACCGGCGGCATGTCGCGCGACATTGAACGGGGTGTGCGTGCCATCGAGTCGTTGGTGTCGTTTTCAATGTTCAACATCATTGCCACGTTGGTCGAGGTGGTGTTGGTGCTGTCCATTTTGGGTGTCAAGTTTGATGCCTGGTTTGCCTGGATTACGCTGGCCGCGCTGGGCTTGTACATCACGTTTACCGTCTTGATTACTGAGTGGCGCACCAAGTTTCGCCGCGAAGCCAACGAATTTGACTCCGCCGCCCATTCCAAGGCGATTGATTCGCTGTTGAACTACGAGACGGTCAAATACTTCAACAACGAAGGTTTTGAGGCCAGGCGCTATGACGAAAGCCTGGAGCGCCTGCGCAAAGCGCGGCTCAAGAGCCAGACGACGCTGTCAATGCTCAACATCGGGCAGCAGTTGATCATTGCCATTGGTCTGGTGGCCATGCTGTGGCGTGCCACCCAGGGTGTCGTGGACGGACGTATGACATTGGGTGACCTGGTCATGGTCAATGCCTTCATGATCCAGCTCTATATTCCGCTGAACTTTTTGGGCGTGATTTACCGCGAAATCAAGCAAAGCCTGACCGATCTGGACAAGATGTTCCGCCTGATGGAGCGCGAGCGTGAAATCGCCGACGTGCCCGGTGCCCAGCCGCTGCAGCTCACGCAAGATACGCCGCTGGCATTTGAAAACGTGAGCTTTGCCTACGACACCAGTGCGAACGGTGGCCGCCCCATTCTGCACAACGTCAGTTTCACAATCCCTGCCGGCAAGACGGTTGCAGTCGTGGGTCCATCGGGCGCTGGCAAGTCCACGCTGGCGCGGTTGCTGTTCCGCTTTTATGACGTGAGCAATCCGCAAGACGGCGGACGCATCCTTATCAACGGGCAAGATATCAAACAGGTCACCCAGTCCAGCGTGCGCCAGGCCATTGGCATCGTGCCGCAGGACACGGTGCTGTTCAACGATACGGTGGAATACAACATTGCCTATGGCAAGCCCGGCGCCACACGCGCCGAGGTAGAAGATGCCGCCGCTTCGGCCCACATCCACGCCTTCATCGCCGCCACGCCCAAGGGCTACGGAACGATGGTGGGCGAGCGCGGGCTCAAGCTGTCGGGCGGCGAGAAGCAGCGCGTGGCCATAGCGCGCACACTGCTCAAGAACCCCCCCATTCTGATTTTTGATGAAGCTACATCGGCCCTGGACTCGGCCAACGAGCGCGCCATTCAGGCCGAACTGCAAAGTGTGGCCCGCAACAAGACCACCCTGGTGATTGCCCACCGGCTCTCCACCGTGGTGGACGCCCACGAAATACTGGTCATGGACGGCGGGCGCATCGTTGAGCGTGGCAACCATGCCGCACTGTTGGCAGCACAGGGCCGCTACGCGCAGATGTGGGCGTTGCAGCAGCAGGGCGGCGATTAACACCGACTGCAGTGAACCGTTTCATGCATTCCGCGCATAATTTGGGCCATGGAAACCAAATGGCTTGAAGATTTCGTC
Source organism: Candidatus Aalborgicola defluviihabitans (assembly GCF_016705985.1). Lineage (NCBI taxonomy): Bacteria > Pseudomonadati > Pseudomonadota > Betaproteobacteria > Burkholderiales > Comamonadaceae > Allorhodoferax (SeqCode) > Candidatus Aalborgicola defluviihabitans. The sequence goes on along the minus strand of NZ_JADJKN010000002.1, from coordinate 330,148 downwards.
TCGCTGGCTGAAACGCACAGCTTCAGCAGGTCCGCACAACTGCGTCATGTCACCCAGCCGGCGTTCTCTCGGCGCATCCAGTCTCTGGAAGCCTGGGCTGGTACTGATCTGGTCGACCGCAGCAGTTACCCCACGCGGCTGACCCCGGCAGGTGAGACGTTGTACGACCAGTCCATGGAAGTCTTGCAGGCCCTGCAAAGCACCCGCGCCATGCTGCGCGGCCACACTTCGGCGGCGCAGGACGTGGTCGAATTTGCGGTACCGCACACCCTGGCGTTCACATTTTTCCCGGCTTGGGTATCATCCCTGCGCGAAACTTTTGGCCCCATCAAGAGCCGGCTGATTGCGCTCAACGTGCACGATGCGGTGATGCGCATGGTGGAGGGCAGTTGCGACCTGTTGATTGCCTACTACCATCCATCACAGCCCTTTCAGCTGGACGCCGCGCGGTACGAAATGGTGAGTTTGGGTGAAGAGGTGCTGGCACCCTACTCCAAGCCCGACAGCAATGGCGCGCCGATGTTCCAGTTGCCCGGCCGGGTGGGCCAGCCGCTGCCTTACCTGGGCTATGCGCCCGGCGCCTACCTGGGGCAGATGGTGGAATTGATCCTCAAGCAGTCCAACACGGCCAATCACTTTGACCGCGTGTACGAGACTGATATGGCCGAAGGCCTGAAAGCCATGGCCCTCGAAGGCCACGGTATTGCGTTTCTTCCGCACAGCGCAGTTAAAAAAGAACTACGCGCCAAGCGACTGGTGAGCGCCCTGCCGCCCAATACCAAAGGTATGGAGATCACCATGGACGTGCGCGTCTACCGCGAAAAGCCGAACCTGAAGGAAACCACGCGTCATGGCGTGGCTGCCGGCCGTGGCACTGCGGCGCCCAAGCGCAATGCCCAGGCGCTGTGGGACTATCTGGTGGCCCAGGCTGCGCGCAACAAATAATTTAACCTTGCCCATGAACGAACTGATCCTGACCCGCCCGGATGACTGGCACCTGCACGTGCGCGATGGCGCAGCCCTGCATACCGTGGTGCCGCACACCGCCGCCCAGTTTGGCCGTGCCATCATCATGCCCAACCTCAAGCCACCAGTCACCACGGCCGAGCAGGCGCTGGCATACAAGGCGCGCATCCAGGCCGCAGTGCCGGCAGGGGTGGCCTTTGAGCCGCTGATGACGCTGTACCTCACCGACAACCTGCCTGCCGACGAGATAGCACGGGCCAAGGATGCAGGCGTGGTCGCCGTCAAGCTCTACCCCGCTGGCGCCACCACCAATAGCGACGCCGGCGTGACCGACCTGCGCAACACCTACAAAACCCTGGGAGCCATGCAAAAGGCGGGTTTGCCGTTGTTGGTGCATGGCGAGGTAACCTCACCCGACATTGATCTGTTTGACCGTGAGGCGGTATTCATCGACACGCAACTGATCCCCTTGCGCCGCGATTTTCCCGAGCTAAAAATCGTGTTTGAACACATCACCACCCGAGAGGCTGCGCAGTACGTGCAGTCAGCCGATCGCTTCACGGCAGCCACCATCACCGCGCACCACTTGCTCTACAACCGCAACGCCATCTTCACCGGCGGCATTCGCCCGCATTACTACTGCCTGCCGGTGTTGAAGCGCGAAACCCACCGCCAAGCCCTGGTGAAGGCCGCCACCAGTGGCAGCGCCAAATTCTTCCTGGGCACCGACAGCGCCCCGCACGCGGTGCACCTGAAAGAGCACGCCACCGGCTGCGCCGGCTGCTACACCGCGTTCAACGCGATGGAGCTGTACGCCCAGGCCTTTGACGCAGCCGGCGCGCTGGACCAGCTGGAAGGCTTTGCGGCCTTCCATGGCGCCGACTTCTACGGGCTGCCGCGCAACACCGGCACCATCACCCTGCGCCGCGAAAGCTGGACCGTACCCGTGAGCTTTGCCTTTGGCGAGGCGCAACTCAAGCCGCTGGGTGGAGGCGAAGTGTTGTCGTGGAGACTGGTCTAGAGACGATCAACTGGCAGACTCCCTGGCTGGCTCCGTATGTGGAGCCGGGTCAAAATTGGCCCAGCAGGTGGCCGCTGGCCAGTCCAGCGCTGAGGCGCTCAATTCGGCCCTGGCGCTCTATCCCGCGCCGGTGCGCTTTGTGCCACAAGCCAATCTGCCGGCTGGCATGGCCTATGAAAGCTATATTTTTGATAGCGGCTTGTGTCCTACCCGCGAGGGCTTGCACGACTTTTTCAATGGAATAGCCTGGCTGACCTTCCCGCAAACCAAGCGCCGCCTGAACTACCTGCACTTGGCCCAGATTGCGCAGACTGGCATTCAGCCCGTGCGCGGCCCGGCGCGCGATGGCCTGACTGTGTTTGATGAGAATGCCGCCTTCTTTCTGGGGCCGGATGTGTTGTGGGATGCCTTGGTAGCCAAAGACTGGCAGCGCCTGTTTGTGGACTTGCGCGCCCAGTGGGAGCAGGTGCAGTTGGTGCTGTTTGGCCATGCCCTGCTGGAGAAGCTGGTTCACCCGCGAAAACCCATTACAGCCCACGTCTACCGTACGCAGGCCGCTACCAAAGCAATAGCGGATATGGATGCCTGGATGGCTGCCGACCTGAGTGCGGAGAAGCTCGCTGCCAAACCCTTTGCCCACTTGCCAGTGCTGGGCGTGCCTGGGTGGTGGCCGCAGAATGAAGACCCGGCGTTTTACGCCGACACCAGCGTGTTTCGTGCGCCGCGAAGTCCCTAGGTGTTACGGGTTTTTTGACCCTTGGCGCCATTGAATTGGCGCATTTCGACCTTACCATTGGTGCAATCCGTCCCTTGGGCGGCGTTGTCAATTGAGGAAACCATGAAACGCATACTGTTGTTTGTTCTGACCAACGTACTGGTCGTCGCCGTGCTGGGCATTATGGCCAGCTTGCTGGGCGTGAATCGCTACCTGACGGCCGGCGGCCTCAACCTGAGCGCCTTGCTGGGTTTCGCCCTCATTATGGGTTTTGGTGGTGCCACCATCTCCTTGCTCATCAGCAAGCCCATGGCCAAGTGGACCACGCCCGGCCTGCGCGTGCTCAATCAGCCGCAAAACGCGGACGAGGCCTGGATTGTGGAAACCGTGCGCAAGCTGTCAGAAAAGGCTGGCGTGGGTATGCCCGAAGTGGCGATATTTGACGGTGACCCCAACGCCTTTGCCACGGGTGCCTTCAAGAACTCGGCCCTGGTGGCTGTTTCTACCGGACTTTTGCGCGGCATGACCCAAGAGGAAATCGAGGCCGTGATTGGCCACGAGATCGCCCACGTGGCCAATGGCGACATGGTCACCATGACCCTGATCCAGGGTGTGATGAATACCTTTGTGGTGTTCCTCAGCCGCGTGATTGGCTATGCGGTGGACAGCTTTCTGCGCAAGGGCGACGACCGCAACTCCGGCCCCGGCATTGGCTACATGATCACCACGGTGGTGCTCGACATCGTGCTGGGCTTTGCCGCTGCCATGGTGGTGGCCTGGTTCTCGCGCCACCGCGAATTCCGTGCCGATGCCGGCTCGGCCCAGCTACTGGGTCGCAAGCAGCCCATGATCAATGCCCTGGCCCGCCTGGGCGGTATGGCGCCAGGCGAATTGCCCAAGAGCGTGGCGGCATTCGGCATTACCGGTGGCATTGGCAAGCTGTTCTCGACCCATCCACCGATTGAAGAACGCATTGCCGCTTTGCAACACCAGCAGGCTTGATTGCGCCTTCAAGGGCGTTCACAAAGGCGCTGCGCCACGGCCTCAGCCACGCGGATGCCGTCTACTGCCGCTGACAGGATGCCGCCGGCATAGCTGGCACCTTCGCCCGCCGGGTACAGACCCCGCGTGTTGCTACTTTGCAAGTCCTCTCCGCGCGGCATCTTCAGGGGTGACGAGGTGCGTGTCTCCACCCCGGTCAACACCGCGTCCGCCATGTCAAAACCCTTGATCTTCTTGCCAAAGACCGGCAGCGCCTCGCGGATGGCCGCAATGGCATAAGCCGGCAGGCTGGGGGCCAGGTCGCCCAGTTTGACGCCTGGCTTGTAAGACGGCTGCACGCTGCCAAACGCGCTGGAAGGGCGTGCGGCAATGAAATCCCCCACCAGTTGGCCCGGCGCCTCGTAACTGCTGCCGCCCAGGGTATAGGCGCACGATTCGAGCTGGCGTTGCAGGGCAATACCCGAGAGCGGATGCGCCGCCTGGGGATCGTGGGCGCGCAACTGTGCGGCTTGCCGCGCGTATAGCGTACCTTTGTCCACGCCAAAGGCCTGGATGAAGTTGGCGGCATCTTGTGGGTAATCAGCTGGGTCAATGGCCACCACAATGCCGGCGTTGGCGTTGCGTTCGGCGCGGGAATACTGGCTCATGCCGTTGGTCACCACGCGCCCCGGCTCGGACGTGGCCGCCACCACCGTGCCGCCAGGGCACATGCAAAAGCTGTACACCGCGCGCCCGTTGGCCGCGTGGTGCACCAGCTTGTAGTCGGCAGCACCCAGCAGCGGGTTGCCGGCGTGTCGCCCCCAGCGGGCGCGGTCAATCACGCTTTGCGGATGCTCAACCCTAAAACCCACCGAAAATGGTTTGGCCTGCATGGCCACACCGCGCTCAAACAGCATGGCAAAGGTGTCGCGGGCGCTGTGGCCCAGCGCCATCACCACCTGGCTGGCGGGTATTTCCGCAACCACACCGTTTGTAGAATTTTCTACCACTAGCCCTCGTAGAATATACGTACCGCGCTCTTCTTTTAGTAGCACATCAATCACCCGCTGCTCAAAGCGCACCTCGCCACCCAGGGCGATGATTTGCGCACGAATGCTCTCCACCACCTTCACCAGCTTGAAGGTGCCAATGTGGGGATGGGCCTCGTACAGGATCTCGGGCGGCGCACCGGCCTTGACAAACTCTTCCATCACCTTGCGGCCCAGAAAACGCGGGTCTTTGATCTGGCTGTAGAGCTTGCCGTCGGAAAACGTGCCGGCGCCGCCCTCGCCAAACTGCACGTTGCTCTCCGGTTTGAGGGTGTTCTTGCGCCACAGGCCCCAGGTGTCTTTGGTGCGCTGGCGTACCGTGGTGCCGCGTTCCAGAACGATAGGGCGGAACCCCATTTGCGCCAACAACAACGCGGCAAACATGCCGCAGGGGCCAAACCCCACCACCACCGGGCGCTCGGTCAGCTTGGCTGGTGCATGGCCCACAGGGTGGTAGGCCATGTCGGGTGTGGGGCCGATGTGGGGGTGCTTTTCAAACTGCTGTAGCAGTGCGGCCTCTTGCTCTGGGGCGGCCAGCGCCAGGTCCACGGTATAGACCACCAGCAACTCGGCCTTGCGGGCGTCAAAGCTGCGCTTGAAAACCTGCAGCGTGGCAATGTACGCCTCGGTAATGCCCAGCGCCTGTGCCGCCAACGCAGTGAGCGCTGCAATGGGGTGGGGCGCGGGTGCCCGGTCTGCGTCAGTTTCGGTGGGGGCGTCAGAGGCGCGACGGGCCTCAACTGGCACGGCAGAGAGTGGGAGTTTGAGTTCGGTGATGCGGATCATGTTGGCAGGCTCGTGTTTATCAAGCAGGGCGCATTTTACGTGGCGGGGCTGACTGGGCCTGCCGCGGGCTTGCCTTGTGGCGCGGCGTCGCCTAGGATGGGGCAGGAGGCCAAGGGCCCCGTGTCTAGGTATGTGAAGGAGACTATTGTGCTGCGATCCATCATGGCGTTGGGGTTGGCCGGACTGCTGCTCGGCGGATGTGCTTCAGTGCGTGTCGTGGAGAGCGAAGTCCAGACGTTTTCAACCCTTGGCGTGCTGCCTGCACAGGCGACGTTCCGCTTTGAACGGCTGCCCTCGCAGCTGGTCCAGAACAAGCGCCAGGACGAGCTGGAGCGTGTTGCCGAGCAGGCCTTGCTTCAGGTTGGCCTGCGCCGTAACGACGCAAATGCCCACTACAACGTGCAACTCGGCGTGCGGGTGGAGCGTGAAGACCGCGTGGACTGGAACGATGCCTGGTGGTATGGCAGGGGATTTCCGGGGCCACGCTTCGGGCACATGAGCCGCTGGCCTTCACCGTGGGTACGTAGCACGTCCTGGTTCCAACGCGAGATCAGCCTGACCCTGCGCGACAACGGGACCGGGCAGGTGGTGTATGAAACACATGCCACCCAGGAAGATGCGTGGAGCGATACCTTGAATCTTCTGCCGGCCATCTTCAGCGCAGCCTTGACTGACTTTCCGGCGGGCACCGAGGGTTCGCGCCAGCGCAAGGTGGAATTGCGGCCCCCGGTACGCTAAGCGCTTCCGTAACCGTTCAGCAGGTTCGCTTGGCAGTGAGAGGATCTCGGGCCTGGGCTGTCTTGCCACCATGATGAGCATCCGAAGGTATTACCATGGTAGTATTTGTGGGCTAAAACACTTCGTCATCGTGCCAAGGAACCCTGCCATGCCCACTCTGTCCGTCAAGCTACCTGAAGAAACCAAGCAGCGCATCCAATCGCTGGCCAAGAGCCAAGGCACCACCGCGCACGCCGTGATGGTCAGTGCCATTGAAGGCGCATTGGAAAAGGAAGAACACCGCAACACCCTTGTGGCAGCGGCTTTGCGCGCACGCAATGGGGTGCTCACGTCCGGGGGGGTATTCGAGGGAAAAAAATTTGGTGACTATCTCAAGGCCAAAGTACGCGGGGGAAAATCCAAGCGCCCCGCCGAAGTGCCGTTCAAGAATTTTATCGGGGGTTCCTGATGGCGCGGTGGGTATTGAGCGAAGCTGCGGCGCAAGATCTGGAAGAGCTGACGGACTTTTTGTTGCAAGAGCTGCCACACGAAGCAGTGCGAACTGTGGACATCATCGTGGATGCCATGGGCATACTGGAGCAGCATCCCCGTATCGGGCGCCCACTGACAAGCGCCTTTCGGGAGCTGGTGATTTCCAGAGGTCGAACGGGTTACCTCGCTGTATATGAATACGATGAGGAAGCCGATTTGGTTTTGGTGCTCGCAGTGCGGCACCAACGCGAACAGGACTACCACTGAGAGGTACTAGCAATGCCAACCCCGCTTTGCAACTATCCACCTCATAACGCGGCCTCAAGCATGGCAAACGCTGGTCAAAAGAAGCCCCGCTGAAAACCTTCACACTTGATGTGGCGTGCAGCCACACGCTTTGACCTCGACTTCCAAGAACTCCGGTTTGCACAGGACTTCTTCGAAATAGGTCGTTCCGGCAGGGTCTACACCCGCAGTCAAATCATCCGGACGGGTGTCCACACGATTCATGCTGTGTTGCCTCTTTCAGATCTGGTCACGCACTAACTATGGCTGGGACATGCGCTTTCATCAGGGGACACCGTATGTGCCTGATTGAATGTTTCTCCACAGGATGAAGTCGTCAATGGCGCTTGCAATATTCTTTGAGCCGGCCAGTGGCAAGGACTTTGAGGACAGTTCTCCAGTGCTGTACTTCAACCTCATTGCGGTAGATCCGCAGGCAGATCTGGCAGGGTCATGTCGGCGGTTCCCGGACAAACGCACCGTGGAAATTCCCGTGACGCATCAATGATGCCGCCGCTGGCGTAGACACCGGCCGGATCGCGCAGCACCGCCATTTTTGAGACGATGTCCCGTACTGCGTAGGGGTCGGACAGCGTTTGTTGCGTCAGTGGCGCTACCACGCTCTCATCGATGCGCAGTTCGCCATCCGTGTCTTGCACCGTTGCATGGCGCCAGTGGTAGATCTCGATGCATTTGCTCGTCAAGGTGTAGTCCTTGCCACGCTGCCAAAAATTGGAGAACAGTCCATTGCCCAGATAGAACACCCATGACCCCTCATAGCCAGAAACATCTGAAGAGTGGGAGTCCGGGTTTTTAAACCACAAGCGGTCACCGGGAACGCAATACCCTGGCGGCAACGGCGCGTCCAAGGAGCCATATTCGTACAAAAACGTGTCGTGGAACGGGCCGGATCTGATGGCCTGTTTCTCGCAGCGACGTTGGATTGAATCCAGAAGGAGCGGGTCGGTGTGCGCAAGCTCCTGGGCAATCGCCAGCAAGTTAACGTACTCGCTCGCCCGGTGGCAAGAGAATGAATACAGTTTGCAAGTGGTGTCAGGTTGGGTGGCCCTTTGCAATGCATCAATCAGGGACCTGCCGCGTAGCACCGTGAAGCCGGTATCCTCGTTGTAAGCCCAGTAATCTGTCGGACGCTCCAATTCGGTCGTGTGGAAGCCCAATTGCGTTCTGCGTGCTGCCTGCACGATATTGCACCGGATGCGCACTGCGGCCATCCATTCTTCGACGTTTGGAAAGGCAAATGCGTGTGGGCCGGCGACCATGGTCACCATAATTTCCCGCTCAAGATCGCGCGGATTGTTGTCGGTGTCCAGCGCTAAAGTCGTGGATAACCCGGTCGTGTCGCTGTTGGGAATCCAGTCATTGCAAAAGGATTGTGCCAGCGCAAACGATACGGCACCGTGCGCACTGTCATGCGTGATGTATCTGTCAAACCCGAGTTGGTCCAGCCACTCGAAAACCTGGTGTTGGGAGGCACCCGTTTCACCATGGATGCGCACCGCTGCCGCGCACGAGATGCCCGTGACGGCGGAATGGGTCATGGTGCGTTGCGAATCATGATAGACCTCAGCACGCAAAGATGTGTCGGCGAAGAAGCTCGCCAACGCATACATTTGTAAAAAATGCAACTTTGCATTTGCCCAAATATACTTCCAATGTGAATGGTGTCGATTCGGGCGCCTGTGTAAAGTTGCGCTGGCAAATCTTTTGTGGGGTATCGGATCCCAAGGCCAGCAGGGACAAGCGCACGAGTAAACAAGCGTGAAACGTGCGCAGATTCGCTATGTCGCCTCAGGCTGGCAAGAACCCCTCAACCGAAAAATAGCGCTCGCCCGTGTCGTAGTTGAATCCCAGCACGGTAGCGCCGGCTGGCAGATCCGGCAGTTTTTGCGCAATCGCAGCCAGCGTCGCCCCAGACGAAATACCGACCAGGATGCCTTCTTGCGCGGCGCAGCGGCGGGCGTATTCACGCGCGGGCTCGGCATCGACCAGGATCACACCGTCGAGCAAACTGGTATCCAGATTCTTGGGGATGAAGCCGGCGCCCAGTCCCTGGATGGGGTGTGGGCCGGGGGCGCCGCCGGAAATGACGGGCGAGCCGGTAGGCTCAACGGCATACACCTTGAGTTGGGGGAACTTGGCCTTTAGAACCCGCGCCACACCGGTCAGGTGCCCGCCGGTGCCCACACCGGTGATGATGGCGTCCAGGCCGTCTGGAAAGTCGGCCAGAATTTCCTGGGCCGTGGTGCGGGCGTGCACATCTGCATTGGCAGGGTTTTCAAACTGCTGCGGAATCCAGGAGCCGGGTGTGGCGGCCTTGAGTTCTTCGGCACGGGCAATGGCGCCCTTCATGCCTTTTTCCTTGGGGGTGAGGTCAAAGCTGGCGCCATAGGCCAGCATTAGGCGGCGCCGTTCGATGGACATGCTGTCGGGCATCACCAAAATCAGCTTGTAACCCTTAACCGCCGCTACCATGGCCAGACCGACGCCGGTGTTGCCCGAGGTGGGCTCGATGATGGTAGCGCCAGGCTTGAGGGCGCCGCTCTTTTCCGCGTCTTCCACCATGGCCAATGCAATGCGGTCCTTGATGGAACCACCGGGGTTGCTGCGCTCGGACTTGATCCACACGTTGTGCGTATTGCCAAACAGGCGGTTGATGCGCACGTGCGGTGTGTTGCCAATGGTCTGGAGGATGTTGCTGGCTTTCATGGTCGGCTCCGGTTGTGGGGAATGGGTTGAACAGGCAAGCCCCCATTCTGGATGAAATGATCTATCGATTTCGGTATAACCATATTCAACCGCCCCAGACCCGCGATAATCGGGGGGTGAAGCCCGCCAGACCACCGCTGGTGCAATTTGGGAAACCAAGCACTGGAGGAACGTCCGGACTGCATAGGGCAGCGTAGCAGCTAACGGCTGTCCACTGACAAGTTGATCGCGCAAGCGAAAGGCCCTAAGGTGAGGATTAGAGCAACAGAGACGAGCCGATTCAGTTCGGGTGAAACGGGCAATCTCTACGCGCAGCAATACCAAGTAGGCACACGTTGACGGGGCCCCCGGAGTGTGCGGGTAGGTAGCATCGAGCCGTTTGGGTGACCAGCGGCCCAGAGTAATGGTGGTCACAGAGGGGGAAACTTCTCTGCACAGAATCCGGCTTATCGGTGGGCTTCACACTTTTTTTGATGTATCGTTGGCTCCATGTTCCCTGTGACATGAGGAGGCACCATGCGACCCCTACTGGAATTACTAAAACGACGCCCGCCCGGTAACTGGAGCCTGCGTCCCAACGACAGCGTGTTCGATGCCCTGAAGACCCTGTCCGACCACAACGTGGGCGCGCTCATGGTTCTGGACGACGGCAAGTTGGTGGGCGTTTTCTCCGAGCGGGACTACACCCGCAAGATCGCACTGGCCGGCAAATCATCCAAAGACACCTTGGTGCGCGACATCATGACGGCGCAAGTGATCACGGTGTCGCCCCAGGTGCGTACCCGGGACAGCCTGGCCTTGATGAGCCAGAAAAATATTCGCCACTTGCCCGTGGTGGATGGCGATACGGTGCTGGGCATGATCTCCATCCGCGACATCATGAACGACATCATTGCCGACCACGAGATGACTATCAGCCATCTCGAACACTACATCACGAGCTAGGCGCCTGCCTGCCTAAAACCGCTCGTTCGCGTCCAAGTAGCGCCACTGCCCCGCCGGCAGGTCACGCAGGGATACCCGGCCCAGACGGATGCGGCGCATGTCCAAAATTTCCAGCTTGGCCCGTTCACACAAATGCGCGATCAGGCCCCGGTGCGCGCCCTTGATGGCAAAGCGTAGCTTGCTGCGTTCGGGTGAGCTGCTGTTGAGGCTGACCTTGGTTAGCGGCAGGTCACGGTCTGCGTCCTGCGTGCGGTTGAGCAGGTGCAGCGCCTGCGCTGACACTTCGCCGGCCACATCGACAATCACCTCATGCTCCATGGAGCCCATGTCGTCGTTCAACTTGCGTGCCACGCGCCAGTCTTGCGTGAACACGATCAGCCCACTGGCGGCGTTCTCCAGCGGCACCATGGCTTCCAGGTGCTTGAAATGGCGCTGCAGCACGCGGATGCCGGACGAATCATTGGCCAGGTGATTGGCGCTGGTGAGTAATGTGCGCGCATCGCTGACCTGATTGCGCCGTGCCGCGCGGTTGAGCTTGGACAGGGATTCTTCGGTGCCGTCCACCCAGTCGGCGGGTTTGTGCAGCAGCAGGGTGATGGAGCCCAGGTCAATCAGGCTGGCGTTGGGGTCAATGGTTACCGTCTGGGTATCCACCCGGAACTGCGGCTCCTCAATAACCGTGCCGTTGACGCGCACCCAGCCACCTTCGATGTACTGCTCGGCCTCGCTGCGAGAACACGGCACCCTGGCCGCCACGCGCTTTGCCAGGCGGTCGCCGGTGTCCAGCAGTGGTTGTGGTTGTGGTTCAGGCTGCGGCGCGGCTGGCGGCTTGGTGCGCAGTGCGGTGATGGGGCGTTTGCGTGGTTTGGCGTTGGGGCGTTTGGTGGGGGCGGGCGTGGCGGCGGCAGAGGCAGTAGGGGTAACCGCCGGGCGCACCACAGGCGCGGGCTTGGGTGGCTTGGGGGGCAGGCGCAAGGTGCCCGGTACGGAAGGTTTTGTCATTGCGGGTACTGTAGTTCAGGCGTGGCGCTTTTATGTATTTTGTGGTGCGTGCGAGCCGCCGAAAAATTGCGCGAGCCGATGGCCTACTGCACGCAAGAATTTGAACAGCACCACCATCAGTAACACGGCCATTGCCAAGGTCAGCGCCAAGGCCACGGCAAATGCAAGCGGATGGCTGGCCGCGAGCCACAGCATGAAGACCACCCAGCCATCCTCCAGCAGCGACACGCCGATATTGGACAAGGGCTCGGGCGAGGTGTTGACGGCGGCCCGCGTCGTCAGCTTGGCCACGTGGCTGGTCGCAGCCAGGCTGCCGCCCAAGAGCGCCGCGATCCAGGTCATGGTCGCGCCGTCTGCGCCCAGTGTTGCGGCGGCCAGCGCGGCTCCGGCCGGGATGCGGATGACGGTGTGCACCACGTCCCACAGTGAGTCAACCAATGGAATTTTGTCGGCAAAAAACTCCACACAGCACATAAAGCCACTCGCTGCCAGCATGCCGGGGTGCTGCAGCACATGCAGCCCTTGCGGCAGATCCACCCAACCCAGGTAGCCGGCAGCGCCCACCAGAAACACCGCTGCGTACAGCCGCAGACCACTGGCCCAGCCCAAGGCCGCTGCCAGGGCCAGCAACTGGGGGGTATCCATGAGTTGGTTAAAACTTGGCACGATTCAAGCAGGGCGACCCTGTATGCGCTCCAGATGCGCCAGCAGCGAGCGCTTGGCCACTGGCCACGCGCGCGGCGGCACATCATCGTAGGCCAGGGGCAGCCAATCGTCCACCGTGCCGTTGGGGTGGGCGGCCACCACGGCCGCGATCTTGGCCTCGCGTTTCAGGCGGTGGGCCTTCAGATGCGTGATGGCCCCACAGGCCGCCGCCTGCGAGCCACCCAACACGTGGCCGTGCGCGGGCAGGATGAACTGCACGTCGTGCTGCTGGCACAGGGCCAGCAGGGTGTCCAGCGAATCCAGATAGTCGGCCATGTTGCCATCGGGCGGGTCGACCACTGTGGTGCTGCCGTTCAGGATGTGGTCGCCCGAGAACAACAGACCATCTTCCACCAGCAACAGGCAAAGGTGGTTGGCGGCGTGGCCCGGTGTGTGCACCACCTGCAGCGTATGTTTGGATGCAAAATTGACCTCTAGCCCTCGTGGAATCAACGTAAGCAGCTCCTGATTTTGTAGCGTTCTGTCCGGTGTGAATGCGCTGGCGGCACGCGCCGTGGGGGCAGACGGCAGGCCCAAAATGGGCGGTCGCCCGTCACACAGCGCTTTGAGCGGTGCTGCACCGGGCGAATGGTCCGGGTGCGAATGGGTGCAGACAATCATGGCAATGTTGCCACCGCTGCCGTCCGGGTGCAGGGCCGCGCGCCATAAGCGCACCAGGTGGTCGGCGTCGGCCGGGCCGGGGTCGATGGCGATGAAGCCGGTGTGGGCATCACCCACCAGATAGCTGTTGGTGCCGGGCCCCGTCATGAAGCCGGCGTTGGGTGCGGTCAGGCGTTGCACATTGCGCAGCAGATGCACCGGGCGTTCGCATTGCCAGTCTAGCGCGTGGTGCGGTTCCGTGCCGCTGGGGCACATCAGGGCCAGCTCGCCATAGGCCATGTCGTGCTGGAGAAACCGGGCTTGGATGCCACCTTGCAGGCCGGTGCGTTCGGGCTCAGCCGTGGCGGTGGCATCGATCAGAGTGGCTTGGGGGTGCAGTCGTTGATTGGGGCGTACCATGCGCCGGATTGTGCCGCAAGGTCGCACCGACTGCTGGGCATAATCCAGAGCCAAACCACAGGGGGAGAGTGCATGGCCATCACCGCGACCCGGTACCCGCGCAGGAGTCGGCAAGCCGTATTGCTGGTCGTGCTGCTGGGGCACGGCGTTTTTCTGAGCGTGCTGGCCTACTATGCCAACCCCTACCGTGCAGCCGAACACGATCGCGCACAGCCTCGACCCGATGCCGCGCTGGCCACCACCCTGCGGCTGGTGGTGAATTTGCTGCCACTTGTTTCCGGTGCGGTGCCACGCACTGCTACGCAGGAGCCCGCGCGCCGTGTTCCCGGCAGTGACGCGCGCATACCCGACGCGCCGGCGCCACCCAGCCTTGCGGTCTGGGTACCGGTTCCAGCCGGTGAGGCCCCTCCTGCGCCCATTGCCGGCAAATCACTTGCCAGCGAACCGCTTGCCGCCGCCAGTAGCCCCGCCGTGCGGATTGACACTCAGGCCCTCCAAAGAGCCCTGGCCGATGCCGAGAAAGGCACCTTCCGCGGACTAGCCAAAGACGCTGGCCGACTGGACGAGATTGACCCTGTGCGTACCAATCCATTGCACAAGGCGATGGCCGCCGCCGCAGTGTCCACCTTGCGGGAGGACGTCTTGGCCCGCGTCGCCAAAGACAACGAATGCAAGCAGGAGCTAGGCCTGAGCGGTGTTGGCGAGATGAACCGCGACAACAACCGCGACACCTTCATGAGCACCTACATCGGTGCAGGCAAAAAATGCAAAGTAGGCGGGTCGCAGTAGACCGATAATCCACGCCATGCGACTACCATTCACCAAAATGCAGGGCGCCGGCAACGACTTTGTTGTGCTGGATGAGACGCGGGGGCGCCTGGGCCTCACGGCGGCCCACTACCGCTTGCTGGGTGATCGCCACTTTGGCGTGGGGCTGACCAGATCCTCACGGTGCGGCCCTCACCCGCCGAGGGCATCGATTTTGAATACCTGATCCATAACGCCGACGGCGCCGAGGTCGAACAATGTGGCAACGGTTCGCGCTGCTTTGCCCGCTTTGTGCGCGACCAGGGCCTCACCGACAAAGACGTGATCCGGGTGCAGACCATGAAGGGCGTGATCGAGCCGCGCCTGACTGCGGATGGCCGCGTCACCGTCAACATGGGCGCGCCGGTATTTGCGCTGGAGCAGATTCCGTTTGATGCCGCTGGTTTAACGCTGCAACCACAAGGTGCATGGGGAAATTGGCCTCTAGCCCTCGTCGAATCTACACATGCAGCTCCTGTTTTGGTAGCGCCCGTGTCCATGGGCAACCCGCATGCGGTGCTGCAAGTGGACAGTGTGGACACCGCTGCCGTGGCCACCTTAGGCCCGCTGGTGCAGGCCAGCCCCCGTTTTCCGCAAGGGGTGAATGTGGGCTTTATGCAGGTGGTTGACCGCACCCATATCCGCCTGCGGGTGGTTGAGCGCGGCGTGGGCGAGACACTGGCCTGTGGCACCGGAGCCTGTGCGGCCGTGGTGGCGGGCATTCGGCTCGGTCTGCTCGATGCCACCGTGGCCGTGCAGACGCGCGGCGGAGACCTGAGCATTGCCTGGGCCGGCTTGGGCGAACCTGTCATGATGACCGGCCCGGCCACCACCGTTTTCCAGGGTGAAATTGAACTTCCAGACAACCTATGAACAACGCCATCAACAACCCCATCACCGAAGACGATATCGCCAACTACCTGGCGAACACGCCCGATTTCTTTCAGCGCCATGCCGAACTGCTGGCCGCCGTGCAGTTCACCAGCCCGCACAGCAACCGCGCCGTGGGCTTGCAAGAGCGCCAGGCCGAAATGCTGCGCGAAAAAATCAAGTCGCTGGAGCAGCGCATCATGGAAATGATCCGTCACGGCAGCGACAACGTGATGCTGTCCGACAGAATCCTGCGCTGGGCGCGCAGCCTGATCATGGTGAGTGACTTTTATGCCATGCCGGGTGTGATTGAGCAGGACATCCAGACCCAGTTTTCCGTGCCACAGGTGGGCCTGCGTTTGTGGGGCGTGGCCACCGAGTACTCCGGTCTGACCGCGGCTGCCGAGGTTAGCGAGGATGCCCGGGTGTTTGCCTCGTCCCTGATGGAACCGTTTTGCGGCCTGAACACCGGCTTTGAGGCGGTGACCTGGCTGGAAGACCCTTCCACTGTGACCTCGCTGGCCCTGATTCCCCTGCGCGGTGGAGCACCCGCCAGCCCGGCCTTTGGCCTGCTGGTACTGGCCTCGCCGGACCCGCAGCGCTTTCACAGCGGCATGGGCACCGACTTTTTGGCCCGCATTGGCGAGCTGGTCAGCGCCGCACTGTCCCGCCTGAAGTAGGCCCACTGCGGTAAGCGCTGCATGAACGCCGCCGGGCCGCCAATCGCAGGGCTTGTCCCGCAGGATGGGGCGCTGGTGGAACGCTACCTTGAATACGTGCGGGTTGAAAAGCGCTTGGCCGCCCGCACGGTGGAGTTGTACGCCCTGGATCTGCAAAAGCTGCGTGACTTTGCCGCCCAGGTGCCAGTGGCCCTGACGGCGGTCCGCAATCCGCATATCCGCCGCTGGGTGGCGTTGATGCATTCCAATGGCCGCAGCGGGCGTGGCATTGCGCTCATCCTGTCGGGCTGGCGCGGTTTCTATACCTGGCTGGGGCGGCAACACCGGGTTCCCAGCAACCCGGTGCAAGACGTGCGTTCGCCCAAGTCCCCCAAACCCCTGCCCAAGGCGCTGGGCGTGGATGATGCGGTGCAGTTTGCCAACTTCCACAGTGCCGACAACCCCTGGCTCGAAGCCCGTGACGCCGCCATGGTGGAGTTGCTCTATGGCAGCGGCCTGCGGGTAGGGGAACTGGTGGGGCTGGACCTGGTGGCCAGCAAAGAGGCCCGGGGCTGGGTTGATATTCCGTCGGCCATGGCCCATGTGCTGGGCAAAGGCGCCAAAGTGCGCGATGTGCCGGTTGGCAGCATGGCGCTGGTTGCGTTGCAAAAGTGGCAGACCTTGCGTGGTGATTGCCCTGAGCAGGCGGCCCTGTTCATTGGGCGCAACGGAACGCGGCTCACGCCCCAGTCGGTCTGGCAGCGCTTGCGCAGCCGCAGCCTGCAGGCCGGCCTGGCAACCCCCGTGCACCCGCACATGCTGCGCCACTCCTTTGCCAGCCATATGCTGCAGTCCAGCAGCGATTTGCGGGCCGTGCAAGAACTGCTGGGCCACGCCAACATCAGCACCACCCAGGTCTACACGCGGCTTGATTTTCAGCACCTGGCCCGGGCCTACGATGCGGCCCACCCAAGGGCCAAGGCGAAAAAGGGGTCGGAGTGACAATAGGGCATGAAAACCATTCGCCTGCGCGCCGGCAAAGAGCGCTCCCTGCAACGCCGCCATCCCTGGATCTTTGAATCGGCCATTGCCAAGGGCGGTGGCGACAGTGGCGAGACCGTGCGGGTGGATTCGGCAGAAGGCCAGTTCCTGGGCTGGGCGGCGTTCAGCCCGCAATCAAAAATCCGAGCCCGGGTCTGGAGTTTTGATGAGAGTCAGCGCATTGATGCTTCGTTTTTTATAGCTGCCTGTGTAGCTTCAACGAGGGCTAGAGCACGATTTGACATACAAAGTGATGGCTGCAGGCTGGTCCATGGCGAGTCCGATGGTCTGCCGGGCCTGATCGTGGACCGCTACGGCGACACTATGGTGGCGCAGTTCACCTCGGCCGGTGTGGAGAAGTGGAAAGACGTAATTGCCGATGCGCTCCTGGCCGCCACCGGCCTAACCAAGCTCTACGAGCGCTCAGACGCCAGCAGCCGTGCCTTGGAAGGCCTACCCGAGGTGACCGGCTGGTTGCGCGGCGAGGGCCCCACCGATCTGGTGCTGCGCGAGCACGACTGGAAGCTGGCCCTCTCCATTGCCGACGGCCACAAGACCGGCTTCTACCTGGATCAGCGCGACAGCCGCAAGAAGTTTGCCGATTTCACGCGCCGCCTGCAGTTTCAGCGGGTGCTCAATTGCTACTGCTACACCGGGGGTTTTACGGTGGCGGCGCTCGCGGGTGGTGCGGCGCACGTCACGTCGATCGACTCATCCGGGCCGGCCATTGAAAAAGCGGCAGCCAATGTGGCCCTGAACGGCTTTGACGCAGCACGCACCACGTTCATGGATGCCGACGTCAATGCCTCTCTGCGCCGCTTTCTGGACCAGGGGCAAACCTTTGACGCCATCGTGCTGGACCCGCCCAAATTTGCCCCCACCGTGGCGCACGCCGAACGCGCGGCGCGGGCCTACAAAGACATCAACCGGCCTGGCGCTCAAGCTGCTGGAGCCGGGCGGCGTGTTGTTCACCTATTCCTGCTCGGGCGGCATCAGTGCCGATCTGTTCCACAAAATCGTGGCCGGGGCGGGTTCGGACGCCGGGGTCGATGGTTTCATTACCGATCGCATGGGCGGCGCGCCCGACCATCCCATGACCATTGCGTTCCCCGAGGGGGAATACCTCAAAGGCCTTGTGGTGATGCGTAAGTGAAGCGCCTTGAAATGGCCAGTACACTCCCCACCTGCTGATTTTTGGATTGACCCATGAGTTTGATTCCCGCGACCATCCTGACCGGCTTTCTGGGCTCGGGCAAAACCACGCTGCTCAAGCGCGTGCTGGCCGAAGCGCATGGCCAAAAAATCGCCGTCATTGAAAACGAGTTTGGCGAAGAGAACATCGACAGCGACATTCTGGTGAGTGACACCAACGAGCAAATCATCCAGATGAGCAACGGCTGCATCTGCTGCACCATCCGCGAAGACCTGCGCGCTACGCTCTGCGACCTGGCCGAGAAAAAGCGCAAGGGCGAGTTGGACTTCGATCGCGTGGTAATTGAGACCACCGGCGTTGCCGACCCAGGCCCGGTGGCACAAACCTTTTTCATGGACGACGAGATTGCGGAGTCCTATTTACTGGACTCCATCTTGACGCTGGTGGATGCCAAGCACGCCCAAACCCAGCTCGACGACCGTCAAGAGGCGCGCCGGCAGGTGGGCTTTGCCGACCAGATTTTCATCAGCAAGACCGATCTGGTGTCCAAAGAAGAAACGGCCGATCTGATGCAACGGCTCAAGCACATGAACCCGCGCGCACCGCAAAAGGCGGTGCACTTTGGCGAGGTGGCCTTGAGTGAGGTGTTTGACCTGCGCGGTTTTAACCTGAATGCCAAGCTGGATATCGATCCCGACTTTTTGAAGGAGGACGACCACGACCACCATGCGGGGCATGACCACGCCCCCGGCGAGGCCTGCAACCATCCGGCCCATGCACATGGCGGTGGCCACCACCATCACCACGACGATGACGTCAAGAGCTTTGTCTTTAAATCTGACCGGGCGTTTGATCCGGCCAAGCTGGAAGACTTTCTGAGCGCTATCGTCAATATTTATGGCCCACGCATGCTGCGCTATAAAGGGGTGTTGTATATGGAGGGTACGGACCGCAAGGTCATCTTCCAGGGCGTGCACCAATTAATGGGTAGCGATCTGGGGCCACAATGGGCCGAAGGTGAGCCCAGAGGCAGCAAAATGGTCTTTATCGGCATTGATTTGCCAAAGGATATTTTGTTGCAGGGAATGGAGCAGTCATTGGTGTAGTCTGCTGGTGTTGGCAGTTCGTGCTGTGTATCCGTGTTTTTAGTG
This sequence comes from Candidatus Aalborgicola defluviihabitans, assembly GCF_016705985.1. NCBI lineage: Bacteria > Pseudomonadati > Pseudomonadota > Betaproteobacteria > Burkholderiales > Comamonadaceae > Allorhodoferax (SeqCode) > Candidatus Aalborgicola defluviihabitans. The sequence continues at coordinate 311,056 of NZ_JADJKN010000002.1, read as the reverse complement.
TATTTTCCGAATTGAAAGTCAAATGATTGTCTCGATTTTGCAACTGATGGGATTTCCAGTGGGGAAGCCTGTACACTCGCGCGCCGTAGAAGCCCCGCCGGCGCCGTCTTCCAAGATTCGCAGCGGAACTGTGAGAACCACCGACCATGAGCAGATCCTTTCTGCCAGGAGACAAGCAGTGAAAGCTAAACCGGGAAAAAGCAGCCAGGCCAAAGTGGCCCCAACCAAAGCGGCAGCCAGCAGCCAGCCCAAGGGCAAGTTGGCAGCCCAATCTGTCGCTGCGGTGACCAAACCGGTCGCCAAATCGGCCAAGCCGGTCGCCAAGACCACCGTTGCGAGTAAGGCAACTGCCAAGGTTGCATCCAAGCCTGCCCCCAAATCGGCTGCTAAAGCGCCAGTCAAAACCGTGAGCAGGGTTGCTGTGGCCAAGACCGCAAAGCCCATAATCAAGCCCGCCGCTAAACTTGCCTCCAAGCCGACTGCTAAAGCGCCGGTCAAACCGGTGGCCAAGGTTGTTGTGGCAAAGCCGGGCAAACCGGCAGTCAAGGCTACAGTGGTCAAACCGTTAGTGCGAGCTGCGAAGGCATCTGCCAAGGCGATTTCCGCCGCTGTTTCATCCAAAACTAAAACCCCGCTGGTTGCTCCTCCTGTAGAAAAAATGACCCCTGTTCCCGTTGCTCCCATTGCCGTGCCCGCCAAGGCTGGTCGTCCCTCTTCCAGACTCGCGCAATTGACCGTACCGTCCATCGCCCAAAGCGTTGCGTCCACGGCGGCCAAGGCCAGTTATGCGCCCTCGGCGCCGACCACTTTCATCGTGCCCGCGTTGCCCTCGTCGGTCAAGAAAGATGCCAAATTGGCCAATAACTGGAAGACCAAGGAACCCGGCGAGTTGTCCGATGCCGAGTTGATGGCCATGCCCGACTCCGAGTACATGAATTCCGTGCAGTTGGCCGCCTTCCGTTTGAAACTGACGACGCTCAAACTGGACATTCTCAATAGCGCCGGCGAAACCACCGAGCATTTGCGTGAAGACACCTCGGTTGTCCCCGATCCGGCGGACCGGGCCACCATTGAGGAAGAGCATGCATTGGAACTGCGCACCCGTGATCGTGAGCGCAAATTGCTCAAAAAGATCGAGCAATCCATCGTCCGAATCGATGCCGGAGACTATGGCTATTGCGACGAAACTGGTGAGGCCATCGGCGTTGGCCGCCTGCTGGCCCGCCCCACGGCTACGTTGTCGCTGGAAGCCCAGCAGCGCCGCGAGCTCAAGCAGAAAATGTTCGGGGATTAAGGTTTCTGATTTGAATTTCCAACACGTTCGGTAAACTGCGCTTATGGCCACCAAAAGCGATCGCCCCGGATTGTTGTCCAAGATGGCGATGTTCGTTCGCAATCCGACCAAAGATTGGGCGGAGTTGGAGCGTGTCCAGCCGGACCAGGATAGTGGCTATGACAAGCAGGTGCTCAAGCAGATGATTGAGCGCAAGCGACAGAACGATTTCATCCGCAAACGTGAATTTGACCAGCTGCGCAAGTTGCGCAGCCGTGGTGTCACTGCGGTAGCGGGAATGGGCCGCCCGTCTGTTTTTCAGTCCAGCATGGCGACCGATCCGGATGGGCGGGCAGTCACGTTGAAGAAGATTGACGAGATCGAAGCCCAGATGTCCAAGCAGTGGTGGAAGGGTAAGCAAGACGCTGCCAATGCGCAGGGCACAGGTTTACCGATGGCGGCGCAACCACCCAACCCCGAAGCGGTTAGGGCGCGGGCGATGGCACCCACGGTTCCGGCATCCCTGGAAGAGGCAGATGCCTTGGGTTCGTCAACCGGTCTGGACATGCTGAGCACCGCATCTGCGTCTGAGGCGGCAGAATTTTTAGCTACTGAAATGGGTAACGGCATGGAGATGCCACCGTCCACCAAAACCAATAAAGGTCGTGGCGGCGCGGGTGCAGTGGCCAACATGGGCGCATTGGCCCAGAATTACGACGGCACAGAGGTGGGCTTTTCAACCTCCAAACTGTTTGCCATTGATGTCGAGGACATGGCCTCTGACCCCGAGCTGGAGGAAGCTGCCATTCGATTCGCCAATGGTGACGATGAAGGCGCGGAGAGCGGTTTGCTGGAAGCTTTGCGTGGTGGTGCCGTCGCACCGGAGGTATCCAGTTCATGGGCAGCTGCTCTGCTGGATTTTTACCGCGCTACGCGCAACCAAGAGCGCTTCAATCAGGCGGTGGTAGAGTTTTCCTACTGCTTTGAGACCGTTGCACCCCAGTGGGCGGCCATTGGCGAGGAGCCGGAGCCGATGCTGGCTACGGTGCTGCCGCAGGCGCCCACGGTAACCCCCAGCGTCGCTGCGCGCAACAACTATGCAGAAGGCGCCATTTGGTGCAGCCCGCCTGAGCTCAATTCCATGGCCATGGAGGCACTGCGGGACGCCATGGCATCCAACCCTCCGCCATGGCATCTAGACTGGTCGCAGTTGGTCCGTATTGATGAAGATGCCATGCCCCTGATGGCCGGCCTGTTCAGTAGCCTGTGCAATGAGCCCGTATCCCTGCGTTTCAGTGGCGCCGAGCGTTTGGTTGATACCTTGCGGACCCTGATGCCTTCGGGCGATCAAAGTGTGAATCCCGACTGGTGGACCATGCGTTTGAATGCGTTGCGGACCCTGAATTTGCTGGACGACTTTGAACTGGCCGCACTGGACTACTGCGTCACCTATGAAGTGTCGCCCCCACCCTGGCAGGAAGCGCGGTGTCAATACCAAAGTGTGGAGTCCCTGGAGGTGCCTTCTGTGGTCAGCCCTTCGGTGCGCGTGGAGTCTGCCTCTGCCTGGGGTTCCGATTTTAGCCAGATGGCGACGGCACCCCTTGGACTGGATGGCTCTGCGGCCGTCAAGCTCGACCTCAAAGGGGAAGTGTTGGGCGATGCCACCCATGCCCTTGATGGGTTTGACACTGCGGCCCGCAGTGGTGACGGCATCGTGGTGTCCTGTCGTGGTCTGATTCGCGTAGATTTCTCGGCCGCCGGCAGCATCCTCAACTGGGTTGCCATGCGCCAGGCTGAAGGCTGCCGCGTTCAGTTCCGCGATGTGCACCGCCTGGTGGCCGCATTTTTTAATGTCATTGGCATCAACGAGCATGCCCGGGTCGTTCCACGCCCTATCTAGGAATCCATGGAATCATTTCACGGCACCACCATCATCAGCGTGCGTCGCAAAACCCCACAGGGCGACTTGGTGGCCATCGGTGGCGACGGACAGGTTACTTTGGGCAACATCGTCATCAAAGGTACGGCGCGCAAGGTGCGCAAACTCCACCATGGCAAGGTTCTGGCGGGTTTTGCCGGCGCCACAGCGGACGCCTTCACGCTATTTGAGCGTTTTGAAGCCAAGCTGGAAAAACACCAGGGTCACCTGACACGGGCCGCCATTGAGCTCACCAAGGACTGGCGCACTGACCGCGTGTTGCGTCGCCTCGAAGCCATGTTGGCCGTAGCCGACAAGGAGTCATCCCTGATCATTACGGGCAACGGCGATGTGCTGGAGCCCGAGAACGGCATCGTCACCATTGGGTCAGGTGGGGCGTATGCCCAGGCCGCCGCCATGGCCCTGCTGAATCACACCGAACTGTCTGCCGCAGATATCGTGAAGCGCTCACTCGAAATCGCCGGTGAGTTGTGTATCTACACCAATATGCAACACACGATTGAGACCCTGTGACATGATTCCGCAAGACATTGTTTTAGAACTCGACAAGCACATCGTGGGCCAGACCCAGGCCAAGCGGGCCGTGGCCATTGCCCTGCGCAACCGCTGGCGCCGTCAGCAGGTGGAAGGCGATCTGCGCCATGAGATCACGCCCAAGAACATCCTCATGATCGGCCCCACGGGCGTGGGCAAGACCGAAATTGCCCGCCGACTGGCGCGCCTGGCGGACGCCCCTTTTATCAAGGTTGAAGCTACCAAGTTCACGGAAGTGGGCTACGTGGGCAAGGATGTCGACTCCATCATCCGCGACTTGGCCGATATTGCAGTCAAGCAGACCCGCGAAACTGAAAAGCGCAAGGTGCGTGCGCGCGCCGAAGATGCGGCCGAAGAGCGCATTTTGGATATTTTGATTCCGCAGGCGCGTACTGAAGTGTCCGCCACCCCCCCGCGTGAGGTACCAGAAAGCACAGCACGCCAGGTGTTTCGTAAAAAGCTGCGCGAAGGCCAACTGGCAGACCGCGAAATCGAAATTGACGTGGCCCAACCCGCCCCCAATTGGAAGTCATGGGCCCCGCCGGCATGGAAGAAATGACCGAGCAGTTGCGCGGCATGTTTGGTCAAATGGGGCAGACCAAGCGCCAGATGCGCAAGCTCAAAATCAGCGAGGCCCACAAGCTGCTGATGGATGAAGAGGCTGCCAAGCTGGTCAATGAGGAAGACATCAAGACCCAGGCCATACACATGCTGGAGCAAAACGGCATTGTCTTCATTGATGAAATCGACAAGGTGACCTCTCGCAGCGAAGGCAGTGGTGCCGAAGTCTCGCGCCAGGGTGTGCAGCGCGACCTGTTGCCCCTGGTGGAAGGCACTACCGTGTCCACCAAATACGGCGTGGTCAAGACCGACCACATCCTGTTTGTGGCGTCCGGCGCTTTCCATCTGAGCAAACCCAGCGACCTGATTCCCGAGCTGCAAGGGCGTTTTCCCATCCGTGTGGAACTGCAATCGTTGTCAGTCAAAGACTTCGAGGCCATTTTGGTGCAGACCCACGCGTCCCTGGTCAAGCAATACCAGGCGTTGTTGGCCACCGAGCAGGTTGCGCTGGACTTCACCGCAGAAGGCATTACGCGTCTGGCGCAAATTGCCTTCGATGTGAACGAGCGCACCGAAAACATTGGTGCGCGTCGGCTGGCTACCGTCATGGAACGGTTGTTGGATGATGTCAGTTTTGACGCGCCCGCCATGGCAGGTCAGGCGGTGTGCATCGATGCCGCCTATGTAGACGCGCGTTTGGGCGAACTCAGCCAAGACGAAGACCTCTCCCGTTACATTTTGTAAGCGCATCCAAGAGCATGTGCGGTGTGCGCTTCAAGCGTTACTTTCACTGCCTGCGCTAAGTCCTTCATTTAGAACGATTTTTGCTATATTGATAGCTTCAAATGTCGCTCTAAGTCCTTGATTTCATTGGAAAAAATTCACGTAAGCCCTCTTGCAAGATTGACTTTTGCTGATACAGTGCAAAAAAGTGCAATTTAGTGGTGAAAAGTGTCGCTAAGTGCGACTTTTTACGTCGTCATGCAAAAAAGGTGGTTTTCTGGTGTTTCAAGGGGCTTCATCTCTCAGTCTGGATGCAAAGGGTCGGCTTAGTGTGCCAACCCGGCACCGTGACGTCCTGAGCGCAACCGCCGCGGGCCAACTCACCATCACCAAGCATCCTCATGGATGCCTCATGGTATTTCCTCGCCCCGAGTGGGAGAAGTTTCGCGACCGCATTGCTGCATTGCCCATGTCGGCTCAATGGTGGAAGCGCATCTTCCTGGGCAACGCCATGGATGTGGAAATGGATGCCACCGGCCGTGTGCTGGTGTCGCCCGAGCTGCGTGAATCTGCTGGCATTGCCAAGGACACCATGTTGTTGGGCATGGGCAATCACTTTGAGTTGTGGGACAAGGCAACCTACGACGCCCAAGAGGCCAAGGCCATGCAGGGTGAGATGCCAGATGTCTTCAAGGACTTTTCCTTTTAAGGATCGGCAGTGGAAGCTCCTTGGACCCACGCCACCGTATTGTTGAACGAGGCAGTGGATGCGTTGTTCGGCAATGACTCGGACCCTGATAGCGCGCAGGCGGATGGCACCTACGTGGACGCTACCTTCGGGCGCGGCGGTCATTCCCGCCTAATTCTGTCGCATCTGTCGCCCGTGGGGCGGTTGATCGCCTTTGACCGAGACCCGGAAGCGGTAGCCCAGGCCAACGCCATTACAGACGAACGATTTTCCATTCGGCATGAAAGTTTTTCGCATTTGGCGGACCTCGCAGGTGCCAGCGTGGACGGGGTTCTGATGGACCTGGGCGTGAGCTCGCCACAAATCGACAACCCGATGCGGGGCTTCAGCTTCCGTTTTGAAGGACCGCTGGACATGCGCATGGACACCACGCGTGGCGAGAGTGTGGCCCAGTGGCTGGAAACAGCTGATACCAATCAAATCGCGGAGGTGATACGTGACTATGGTGAAGAACGGTTTGCTGGCCCCATTGCAAAGGCGATTGTTGCTCGCCGACAGGAACGGGGCCCAATTTCAACCACCACCGAACTGGCCCAACTCGTGGCTGACACGGTCAAAACCCGCGAGCCGGGCCAGAACCCTGCAACGCGCACATTTCAGGCTTTTCGGATTTTCATCAACGCCGAGCTTGAGGAGTTGCAACAAGCGCTAGAAGCCTGTCTGCATGTGCTCAAACCAGGTGGACGTCTGGCGGTGATCAGCTTCCACTCGCTGGAAGATCGCATCGTCAAACAATTTATTGCGCAGCATGCGCGCGATGTTTATGACCGCCGCGCGCCCTTTGCTGCGCCCAAGGTCATGAAACTCAAGGCCCTGGACCGCATCAAGCCAACGGCAGACGAGGTGGCAGCCAACGCCCGCTCGCGCAGCGCCATCATGCGCGTGGCGCAGAGGACCACAGCGTGAACGCCCGGCGTCCGGGCTTCTCATGATGCGGCTCAATCTGGTCCTGCTGTTTGCCGTAATGGCCAGCGCCATGTACCTGGTGGGCGTGCAGTACGACTCGCGTCGCATCTTCACCGAACTGGACAAGGCGCGTAGTGAGGCGCATCGTCTGGAGTTGGAAAACGAGCGCCTGCAGGTCGAAAAGCGCGCACAGACCACGCCGGCCCGTGTCGAGAGGCTGGCCCGTGAAAAACTGCAAATGCGCCAGGCCAAGCCTGGCATCACCACTTATGTAACTTATTCGGAGCCGGCTGCACCATGAGCCGAAGCATCCAATACACCTCCAGTCCTTTGCTGGCCAGCCCCACACCGGTGTGGCGCAGCAAGTTGGTGGTGGGCGCCATTGCACTGGCTTTTAGTGGCCTGGCCGCGCGTGCCGCCTACATCCAGGTGGTGGCCAATGACTTTTTTCAGCACCAGGGCGAAGTTCGTTTTGCCCGCACCCTGGACCTGCCTGCCAACCGTGGACGCATTTTGGACCGCAATGGCCTGATTCTGGCCTCCAGTGTGCCGTCACCCAGCATCTGGGCCATCCCGGAAGATGTAGAGATCGACAGGCCCAAGTTACAACAATTGGCCAAGTTGCTCGAGATGCCCGTTGCCGATCTGGCCAAAAAGCTTGAAGACGAGGACAAGACCTTCGTCTGGGTCAAACGCCAGGTGGATGAGGATGTTGGACGCCAGATCGCTGCACTCAACATCAAGGGGCTCTACCAGCGGAAGGAATATAAGCGCCAGCACCCCGAAGGCGAGTCTGCCGCACATGTGGTGGGCTTCACCAATGTGGAAGACAAGGGCCAGGAAGGCGTTGAGCTGACGTTTAACAAGGAATTGGGTGGCCGCAATGGGTCGCGCCGAGTGATCAAGGACCGCCTGGGCCAGGTCGTGGAAGATGTGGGCAACCAGATCCCGCCGGTGGATGGCAAGGACATCCAGCTCAGCATTGACAGCAAGGTCCAGTTCTTTGCCTATCAAAAACTGAAGGAAGCCGTGCTGGAGCACAAAGCCAAGGCCGGCAGCGTGGTAGTGCTGGATACCATCACCGGCGAAGTGCTGGCACTGGCCAACTACCCCAGTTACAGCCCTGACAATCGACGCAACCTCACGGGTGAGCAATTGCGCAACCGTGCCCTGACGGATACCTTTGAGCCGGGTTCGGTGATGAAGCCGTTCACTATCGGCCTGGGGCTGGAAACCGGGCGTGTCACGCCGCAAACCCTTATCGACACCACGCCGGGACGTATCACCATCACTGGCTCCACCATCTCGGATTCGCACCCCAACGGTGTGTTGACGGTCGAAGGCGTGATCCAAAAGTCCAGCAACGTTGGAACCACCAAGATCGCGATGCGGATGCAGCCGCATGAAATGTGGGACCTGTTTACCCAGGCTGGATTTGGGCAAAAGCCCCAAATCGCCTTTCCCGGCGCCGTGTCCGGGCGCCTGCGCCCTTACAAAACCTGGCGCCCCATCGAGCAGGCCACCATGTCCTACGGCTACGGCCTCTCGGCTTCCCTGTTTCAGATGGCACGCTCCTACACGGTGTTCTCGCACGACGGTCAAATTATTCCTGTCACTCTGACCAAGAGCACTGAGCCCGCTGTCGGCGTGCAGGTGTTGTCAGCTCGCACGGCCGCGCAGGTGCGCAAGATGTTGCAAATGGCCGCTGGCCCCGGTGGAACCGGGCAAAAGGCGCAGACCATCGGCTATTCGGTGGGTGGCAAATCGGGCACGGCATATAAGCTCATTGGCAAGAGCTACGGAACGGACAAAAATCACAAGTACCGTGGCTGGTTTGTGGGAATGGCGCCCATTGACAGCCCCCGCATTGTGGTGGGCGTGATGATCGACGAGCCCAGTGCTGGCAAGTACTATGGCGGCGAGGTAGCCGCACCGGTTTTCAGCGAAACCGTGCAGCAGACCCTGCGCATCATGGGTATCCAACCCGATCTGGCGGTGCGCCCCCAGATCGTGGCGCACGCTGTGGAAGAGAGCTTCTGATGCAAGAACTCCGCACCACCGCACAAGCTGCCCAATGGTTGCTCCAGCACGTAACCGGCACCCTGCGCGCAGACAGCCGTAAGCTGGCGCCGGGTGACGGCTTCGTCGCATGGCCGGGTGCTGCGGTAGATGCCCGACAGTTTGTGCCCAAGGCGCTAGAGCAGGGCGCTACCGCCTGCCTGGTGGAGCACGACGGTGCAGATGTCTATGGACTGGACGGCGATCGCGTTGCCAGTTATACCGGACTGAAGGCCGATACCGCGCGCATCGCCGCCGCGTTTTTTGGGGAACCTTCGGCGGCGCTGGATGTGGTGGCCGTCACCGGGACCAATGGCAAGACCTCCACCGTCTGGTGGTTGGCGCAGGCGCTGTCGGCCCTGCCGGCCGCGAAGGCATTGCCGTGCGCAATGGTGGGTACGCTGGGTGTGGGGCAACCCACATCCACGGTTATGTCTACCGGTTTGACCACGCCAGACCCGGTGTTGCTGCAGCACGCGCTGCGTCGATTTGTCGACGAAGGCTTACGGGCTTGCGCCATTGAAGCGTCCTCGATTGGTATTGAAGAAAACCGCCTGGATGGCACGCAGATTCGTGTGGCCATCTTCACCAACTTGACCCAAGACCATCTGGACTACCACGGCAGCATGCAGGCCTACTGGCAATCCAAGCAACGGCTGTTTGCATGGCCCGGCCTGCGCAGCGCCGTGATCAACGTGGACGACGAATACGGTGCGGCACTCGCCCAGACGCTGAGCGGCAATGCGGCCCTCGATGTCTGGACCGTATCCTGCCGCCAGCCGGCACGTCTGCTGGCGCGGTCAATCGGCTATGACGCGCAAGGTCTTCGCTGTGAAGTGGTTGAAGGCAGTGAATCTCACCTATTGAAGACCCGCGCCATTGGCGCCTACAACGTCTCCAATTTGCTCGGTGTGCTGGGTGCCATGCGCGCCCTGTGTGTCTCACTTCGGGATGCTGTGCAAGCCTGTGCCGATCTGCAACCCGTGCCGGGTCGGATGGAATGTTTGGGTGGATCGGGTGAGCCGCTGGTGGTGGTGGACTATGCCCATTCGCCTGATGCGCTGGCCCAGGCCTTGACGGCGTTGCGTCCGTTGGCAAATCAACGCGGCGGACGTCTGTGGTGTGTCTTTGGCTGTGGTGGCGACCGCGATGCATCCAAGCGTCCGTTGATGGGTGCCATCGCCTCCCAAAAAGCGGACCAGGTGGTGGTCACCAGCGACAACCCCCGTAGCGAAAAGCCTGAAGCCATCGTGGCGCACATCCTGCTGGGACTGACCCAAAGCAAGGCAGTGGATGTGCAGACCGACCGCGCCCTTGCCATTGCGGATGCCGTGTCCCGTGCTGGCGCTACGGATGTGGTGCTGGTGGCTGGCAAGGGTCATGAATCCACACAAGAAATTGCCGGCGTTCAGCACCCCTTCTGTGATCAGGAACACGCAGCCCGGGCATTGCGCCAGCGCAGGGCACCAATGACGGAGGCCCCGCGATGAGCAACTTGATGATGACCGCCAACCAGGCCGCCCAGTGGCTGCCCGGATCACGCCTGGAAGGGCAAGGCCAAGCCGCTATCCTGCGGGTGAACACCGACACCCGTACCATCGAAGCCGGTGACTTGTTTGTGGCCCTCAAAGGTGAGCACTACAACGCAAACGACTTTTTGTTGGAGGCCCAGCAGCGCGGCGCGGTGGTGGCGATCTGTCACCCGGACGCAGACCGCAGCGGCCTGACCACTATGGCCTGCATTGTGGTACCTGACACACGGGCGGCTCTGGGTAGTTTGGCGCATAGCTGGCGCATGCAATTCAGCCTGCCCATGATTGCGGTGACAGGAAGCAACGGCAAGACTACGGTGACACAAATGCTGGCATCGATCCTGCTGGCCTGGTATCCCGACGGGGGCTCGTTGGCCACGCGAGGCAATTTCAACAACGACATCGGCGTACCCATGACCCTGCTGCGCCTGAGGGCCAAGCACCGGATCGCTGTGATTGAAATGGGTATGAACCACCCCGGCGAGATTGCCCGTCTGGCGGCCATGGTGTATCCCACTGTGGCCTTGATCAACAACGCCCAGCGGGAGCACCTGGAATTCATGCATACAGTGCGTGCCGTCGCGCTGGAAAATGGTTCGGTTATTACACCCGTTGGATCGCAGGGTGTGGTGGTCTTCCCCCGTGACGACGAATTTGCGCCACTGTGGCAAACGCTGGCTGGCAAGCGCCGCCAGGTCAGCTTTGCGCTCGATACAAAAGATGGTCCCAACGCGTTGGCCTGTTTGCAGGCCCAGTGGAGCGGTGGTGCCTGGCAGGTCCATGCCCGTGGAATGGGCCAGGATTTGCATTACCAGTTGGCCATTGCCGGTCGCCACAACGTCAAAAACTCGCTTGCTGCCGCTGCCGCAGCACTCTCGGCCGGCGTCAGTGCACAGGCAGTGATAGCTGGCCTGAAGGCGTTCTCGCCAGTCAAAGGCCGCTCCCGCGCATTGACGTTAGCGGTGCGGGGTCGTTCAGTGACTTTGGTGGATGACACCTACAACGCGAACCCCGATTCCGTGCGTGCCGCTATCGATGTGTTGGCAGATCTACCCGGGCCCCACCTGCTGGTGTTGGGCGACATGGGTGAAGTGGGTCATCAAGGTCCCATGTTTCATGCCGAGGCAGGCCACTATGCGCAAGCCAAGGGCATTGAACATCTGTGCACTCTGGGCGAATTGGCTGCAGTTGCAGCTACCGCCTATGGGGGCGCGCAGCACCAAGCCAGTATGGAAGACCTGATTCGCACCGTGCAAGACATCCTGCCACAGGTGCGCAGCGTGCTGGTCAAGGGTTCGCGGTTCATGCGGATGGAGCGGGTGGTTGATGCTTTGGCGCCTTTGGTGACCAGCACGCAAGCACAGGAGGAGCGTCGTCATGCAGGTTAAGACGATCCGGGGAGTGATTCCATGCTGTTGAGTCTGGCTCAGTGGCTGCAGGCCCTGTCGCCGGAGTTCGGCTACTTTCGGGTGTTCCAGTACCTGACCTTCCGCGCAGTGATGGCGGCGCTGACCGCACTGTTGATCGGTTTGGTGGCCGGACCTTCGGTGATCCGGCGTTTGCGTGAACTCAAGATCGGCCAGCCCATCCGTGGCTATGCCATGGAGACCCACTTGGCCAAGAGTGGTACGCCGACTATGGGCGGTGTGCTCATTCTCATGTCCATTGCGGTGTCCACCCTATTGTGGATGGATCTGAGCAACCGGTTCGTCTGGATCGTACTACTGGTTACGCTGGGTTTTGGCGCCATCGGATGGGCAGATGACTGGCGCAAAGTGGTGCACAAGGACCCCGAAGGCATGCGTTCGCGCGAAAAGTATTTCTGGCAGTCGGTCATTGGCCTGCTCGCGGCGCTGTACCTGGTTTTCAGCATTTCGGAGAGTTCCAATTTGCGCGTGCTAGAGCTGTTTTTCAACTGGGTGCGTTCGGGCTTTGACGTGAACCTGCCGCCCAAGGCCGGGCTCCTGTTGCCGTTTATGAAAGAGGTGAGCTACCCATTGGGTGTGTTCGGCTTTGTCGTCCTGACCTACCTGGTGATTGTCGGCTCCAGCAACGCGGTAAACCTGACCGATGGTCTGGATGGTCTGGCCATCATGCCGGTGGTGCTGGTGGGTTCGGCCCTGGGCATTTTTGCCTACGTAACCGGCAGTGCCGTGTACTCCAAGTACCTGTTCTTTCCGCACATTCCCGGTTCGGGCGAGTTGATGGTGTACTGCGCTGCCATGGCCGGTGCCGGGCTGGCCTTTTTATGGTTCAACACGCATCCCGCGCAGGTCTTCATGGGCGATGTGGGCGCGTTGGCCCTGGGGGCATCGCTGGGTACCATCGCCGTCATCGTGCGCCAGGAAATCGTGCTGTCCATCATGGGCGGCATCTTTGTGGTGGAAGCCCTGTCGGTCATGCTGCAGGTGAGCTACTTCAAGTACACCAAGAAGCGCTTTGGTGCAGGACGGCGCTTGCTGAAGATGGCACCGCTGCACCACCATTTTGAAAAGCAGGGATGGAAAGAAACGCAAGTGGTCGTGCGCTTCTGGATCATCACCATGTTGTTGTGTCTGGTTGGGTTATCCACCCTGAAGTTGCGATGAACCCGGTCGAATCCACCATTCCCGCTGATCCCACCGCGACGCCTACCGTGGACGCTGGGATGGCGCACGCCTTGCCCGCCACCTTGACTGCCGCGAGCGATGCGGCCGCTTTCGTAGCCCAGATTTTTGCAGCCACCCAGGCCGAAAAGGATGGTAATGCCGACAAGGATGCAAAGGAGCCACTTCAAGCCACAGACGAACTAGTGGACCGTGGCAGCGACACCGCTCCCGCTCTGGGCCCCTTTGCCCCATTGCAGCCGTTGCAGGGCCAAACCGTTCTGATCCTGGGCTTGGGTGCCTCGGGTCTTGCCATGGCCCGCTGGTGCGTACGCGCTGGGGCTACCAGTGTGATCGTGGCCGATACGCGCTCTGCTCCGCCGCAACTGGCGGCGCTGCAGCAGGAGTTGCCCCAAGTGCGATTTGTCGCCGGTGACTTCCATGCTGGTTTGGTTGAGGGCCAGCATCTGGACGCAGTGTACCGTTCACCTGGTTTGAGCCCTTATGCAATTGCTCCTGTTTTAGTAGCTGCTCATGTAACGGGTACGAGGGCTAGCGGTGAATTAGGCTTGTATGTTCAGGCGCTTGACGCCCTGCGCACGGCCCGCGGCTATGCCCCGGCGGTGCTGGCCATCACCGGCACCAACGGCAAAACCACGGTGACCTCGCTCACCGGTCAACTGATTGAACATGCCGGTAAAAGCGTGGCAGTGGCAGGCAATATCGGGCCGACGCTGCTGGATACCTTGTCTGCGCATCTGGATTCCAACACCTTGCCCGAGGTCTGGGTGTTGGAACTCTCCAGCTTTCAGCTCGATGCGGTTAACGCCTTCGAGCCCACTGCTGCCGTGGTGCTCAACGTCACGCAAGACCATCTGGACTGGCACGGCACCATGGCTGCTTACGCTGCGGCCAAGTCCCGTATCTTCGGCCAACACGGCCTGATGGTGCTCAACCGGGATGACCCGGCTGTTATGGCAATGCTGCCAGAGCCGGTGAAAGTCAAGCTGCAGCGTCCACAGGTGCGCGCCCACATCACCTTTGGCACCGACATGCCCCAGCGCCCTGGCGACTTCGGTATCGAAGAAGTCAATGGCATGGTCTGGCTGGTGCGTGCGCTGGAAGCCGATGAAACCCGCCGTAAGAAGAAAGACGAAGCCGAGGAACTGTATTTCCAGCGGCTGATGCCGGCCGACGCCCTGCGCATCCGTGGGCGCCACAACGCCAGCAACGCGCTGGCCGCGCTGGCTTTGTGCGCATCAGCAGGTTGCGCCCTGGGCCCCTTGCTGTTTGGCTTGCGCGAATACCGGGGTGAGCCGCACCGGGTGGAACCGGTTGCCATTGTCAACGGCGTGGAATTTTTTGACGACAGCAAGGGGACCAATGTAGGCGCCACCGTAGCGGCCCTGCAGGGGTTGGGCGCGGACCGTCAAGTCGTGCTGATTCTGGGCGGCGAGGGCAAGGGGCAGGACTTCTTGCCTCTGGCGGCGCCCATTGCCCGCTACGCCCGGGCTGTGGTGTTGATCGGGCGCGATGCGCCCCTGATCCGTCAGGTCGTGGAGGGTGTCGATGTGCCACTGTTGGATGCGGACACGATGGAAGCTGCCGTGCAGATGGCCAACCAACGTGCCCATGCCGGCGACGCGGTGCTGATGTCACCAGCCTGCGCCAGCTTTGACATGTTCGACAACTATGAGCACCGCGCCCGCGTCTTTTGCGGTGCAGTGCAAGAACTGGCCCAAGCCAGTGGTGTTGACATGGGAGGCTCCCTATGAGCGCCTGGGGTCAGACCCTGTCAGGATGGTTCTCCAGCCGCACTGCGTCGGCCGGTGCGGCGCTGCCGGTGCGCCTGGGTGGGCGTGGTTCGTTTGCCGCGACCACCGACATACCCCAGGTGCGCGGTTTTGATCAACCTCTTGCCTGGGTTGTGGTGACCTTGCTGCTCTTTGGGCTGTTGATGGTGTATTCGGCCACGATCGCCATGCCGGACAACCCCCGTTTCACCAAGTACACCCACACCTACTTTTTGGTGCGACACACGATGTGGTTGGCCACCTCGTTTGTGGCTGCCCTCATGGCCTTCCAGGTGCCGATATCGACCTGGGAGAAGTACGCGCCCTGGTTGTTCGTGGCCTCATTGGTGCTGCTGATTGCCGTGCTGATTCCCGGTGTTGGCAAGGTTGTTTATGGTGCGCGACGCTGGATTTCTCTGGGGCCGTTGAGTTTTCAGCCGTCAGAGCTGGCCAAGTTTGCCGTGCTGATCTACGCGGCTGATTACATGGTGCGCAAAATGGCGGTCAAAGAGCGCTTCTTTCGCGCCGTCATGCCCATGGCGCTTGCTGTGGCCATTATCGGCCTGCTGCTGCTGGCAGAACCCGACATGGGCGGCTTCATGGTGATTGCGGTGATTGCCATGGGAATTTTGTTCCTGGGCGGTGTGAATGCCCGCATGTTTTTTCTGATTGCAACCGTGTTGGTGGTGGCGTTCAGCCTGATGATTGCGCTGTCCGAATGGCGGCGCGAGCGGATTTTTGCCTACCTCAATCCCTGGGACGAGAAGTACGCGTTGGGCAAAGGCTACCAGCTCTCGCATTCCCTGATCGCCATCGGGCGGGGCGAGATTTTTGGCGTCGGCCTGGGTGGCAGCGTCGAAAAGCTGCATTGGCTGCCAGAAGCCCATACCGATTTTCTGCTGGCCGTGATTGGCGAGGAATTCGGCTTGATTGGTGTGCTGGTGGTGATCGGCCTCTTCTTGTGGTTGACGCGGCGCATCATGCATATTGGCCGTCAGGCCATTGCCCTGGACCGGGTCTTTGCCGGCCTGGTGGCGCAGGGTGTCGGCATCTGGATGGGTTTCCAGTCCTTCATCAACATGGGCGTGAATCTGGGTGCTCTGCCCACCAAGGGTCTGACCTTGCCGCTGATGAGCTACGGTGGTTCGGCCATCCTGGTCAACATGGTGGCAATCGCTGTGGTCTTGCGCATCGACTATGAAAACAGACAGCTGATGCACGGAGTCCGCGTATGAACGCGACCCAAAAATGCGCGCTGATCATGGCTGGCGGTACCGGTGGCCATATCTTCCCGGGGCTGGCCGTGGCCCAGGCCCTGCGCGAACGTGGCTGGCGCGTGCACTGGCTAGGCGCCCCGAATAGCATGGAAAGTCGTCTGGTGCCGCCCAAAGGCTTCACGCTGGAGACCATTGATTTCTCCGGCGTGCGCGGCAAGGGTCTGCGCACCCTGCTAGCCCTACCGTTGCGACTCTTGCGTGCCCTGGGGCAGAGTCGCCAGGTTCTGCGCCGGGTTCAGCCCGACGTGCTGGTGGGGCTGGGCGGTTACATCACCTTGCCCGGTGGCCTGATGGGTGCGTTGATGGGCAAGCCCCTGGTGCTACATGAGCAAAATTCCGTGGCCGGTATGGCCAACCGGGTGCTGGCCAAGCTGGCGCGTCGGGTCTTCACCGCGTTCCCCAATGTACTGGCGAAGGGGCAGTGGGTGGGTAACCCGCTGCGCTCTGAATTTTTGGTGCAGCCGGCACCCGAGCAGCGCTTTGCCGCGCGCACCGGCCCCCTGCAGTTGCTGGTGGTGGGTGGCAGCCTGGGCGCCAAAGCGCTCAACACCATCGTGCCTCAGGCGTTGGCGCTGATTGCGCCTGGGCTGCGCCCCCTCGTGACGCACCAAAGTGGCGAAAAGCAAATCGACGAACTGCGTGCCAACTACGCCGCCGCCGGGGTAGAGGCCACCCTCACACCCTTTATTGACAACACGGCCAAAGCGTTTGCCGATGCCGATCTCGTGGTCTGCCGTGCTGGCGCCAGCACCGTTACCGAAATTGCCGCCGTGGGTGCCCCAGCCTTGTTTGTGCCGTTCCCCTCAGCTGTAGACGACCACCAGACCCACAACGCCCGATTCCTGGTGGATCAGGGCGGCGGCTGGCTGATTCCTCAAAGCGAGCTGACACCCCGAGTGTTGGCCGATATGCTACAAAAAACAGAGCGATCTATGCTGTTTTCACGAGGGCTACAGGCCCAAAAGCTGCGAAAAATTCTGGCTACCGACGCGGTCGTGGCCGCCTGTGAGGAGCTTTGCCCATGAAACACGCCATCAAACATATTCATTTTGTCGGCGTGGGCGGTTCGGGCATGTCCGGCATTGCCGAGGTGCTGTGCAACCTGGGTTACACCATTTCCGGTTCTGACCTGGCAGACAGCGCCACGCTCAAGCGCCTGGCATCTTTGGGCATTCGCACTTATGTGGGCCATGCGCCAGAGCATGTGGCGGGTGCTGATGCTGTCGTTACCTCTACCGCCGTGCAAGCCGACAACCCCGAGGTCGTCAGGGCCCGTGAAATGAAGGTGCCCATTGTGCCCCGCGCCCTGATGTTGGCTGAGCTGATGCGCCTCAAGCAAGGCATTGCCATTGCCGGAACCCACGGCAAAACAACTACCACCAGCCTGGTGGCCAGCGTGCTGGCAGAAGCCGGACTGGACCCCACCTTTGTGATTGGCGGGCGGCTCAACAGTGTCGGTGCCAATGCGCGTTTGGGTAGCGGCGACTACATCGTGGTGGAGGCTGACGAGTCGGACGCATCGTTCCTGAATCTGCTGCCAGTGATGGCGGTGGTGACCAATATTGACGCCGACCACATGGAAACCTATGGCCAGGACTTTGGCCGACTCAAGAAGGCGTTTGTCGACTTCTTGCACCGTATGCCGTTTTATGGTGTCGCCATTCTGTGCACTGACGATGCTGCGGTGCGCGAGATCGTGGACCAGGTGACTTGCCCGGTTACCAGCTACGGCTTCAACGAGCAAGCCCAGGTGCGCGCCATCAATGTGCGTGCCGTGGGAGGCCAGATGCACTTTACCGTGCAGCGGCGCAATGGCGTGGTCCTGCCTGACATGGATGTGGTGCTCAATCTGGCCGGTCTGCACAACGTGCTCAATGCTTTGTCGGCGATTGCCGTAGCCGTGGAGCTGAGCATTCCGGACCCGGCAGTGCAAAAGGCGCTGAGCGAATTCAAGGGCGTAGGTCGGCGTTTCCAGCACTATGGCGATCTGGCCTTGCCCGGTGGCGGTATGGCCACGATCATTGACGATTACGGCCACCACCCTGTGGAAATGGCGGCCACGCTGGCAGCGGCACGCGGCGCCTTCCCGGGGCGGCGCCTGGTGCTGGCGTTCCAGCCGCACCGCTTTACCCGTACCCGCGACTGCTTTGAAGATTTCGTCAAGGTCATGGGCAGCGCCGACTCGGTTTTGCTGGGTGAGGTGTACGCCGCTGGCGAGCCACCCATCGTTGCTGCCGATGGCCGCGCACTGGCCCGCGCCGTGCGCATTGCCGGCAAGGTGGAGCCTATCTTTGTGGACGATATCGCCGCCATGCCCCAGTCCATAGTGGACAACGCGCTGCCGGGCGACGTGGTCATGTGCATGGGTGCTGGCACCATCGGGACGGTGCCCGGTAAGGTAGTGGAGTTGCTGCAAAATTATGAGCGCTGTAGGCAGGAGGGAAGAGGGCTATGAAGCAATTGGGCAAAGTAGCAGTATTGATGGGCGGCGCCTCGGCTGAGCGCGAGGTGTCCCTTATGTCCGGTGCCGGCGTGCTCCAGGCCTTGCGCTCCAAAGGCGTGGATGCTCATGCTTTTGATCCAGCCGAGCGCGACATGGGCGAGCTCAAGCGCGAAGGTTTTTCGCGCTGCTTCATTGCGCTGCACGGCCGCTTTGGTGAAGACGGCACGGTGCAGGGTGCACTGGAACTGCTGGGCATTCCCTACACCGGCTCCGGCGTGATGGCATCTGCTATCTCCATGGATAAGGTCATGACCAAGCGCATCTGGCTGCATGAGGGTATCCCTACGCCGCGGTACCAGTTGCTGCGTCGCAATGTCTATGACCGCAAGCAGGTGCTTCAGGTGCCCGACACCCTGGGACTACCCATCATCGTTAAGCCGGCGCGCGAGGGCTCTTCCATCGGTGTGACCAAAGTAACGGGCTACTCCGGCATGGTGGAGGCGGTCGAGGCTGCTGGCAAGTTGCCCGACGACATCCTGTGTGAGGAATGTATCGAAGGTGATGAGGTTACCTGTCCGGTGTTGGGCCAGGACGACAACGCCCACGCACTGCCCGTGATCCGCATCGTGGCGCCTGAGGGCAAATACGACTACCAGAACAAGTACTTCACCGACGTGACCCAGTACCTGGTACCGGCCCATCTGCCAGCGGGCGAGGAAGAAGCCATCCAGGCACTGGTGGTCAAGGCCTACCGGGTGCTGGGCTGCCGAGGCTGGGGCCGGGTGGACGTGATGATTGACCGCATCACGCGCAAGCCCTACCTGCTGGAAATCAACACCTCGCCGGGCATGACCGGGCACTCGCTGGTGCCCATGTCGGCCAAGGCGGCGGGTATCAGTTACGAAGACCTGTGCGTGCGCCTGCTGGAACATACCGCACTGGATACTGGAGAGTCTGCATGAGCTCATCCGTGGCGGCGCCCTTGGACGTCAAGCTCATGAACATGACCGCAACAGTCCTGTTCCTGGGTCTGCTCGCCATCGGGGCCGTAGCCACGGTGCGTTGGGTTGTGCGCATGCCGGCCTTTGACATCAAGGGCATTGTGGTAACGGGTGACGTTAGCCACAACAACGCACTCACGCTGCGTGCCAATGTGACGCCGCGTTTGGCGGGTAGCTTCTTCAGCATCGATCTGGCCCGGGTGCGCGCCGCCTTTGAGGCCGTACCTTGGGTGCGTCATGCGGTGGTGCGGCGCGACTTTCCCAGCCGATTGATGGTGACGTTGCAAGAGCACCAGGCCGTGGCTTACTGGGGCTCTGAGAGTGAGCCGCGTTTGATCAACAGCTTCGGCGAAGTGTTCGAGGCCAATGTGGATGAAGTCGAGCAAGACACGCTGCCACGCCTCAATGGCCCGGAAGGGCAGGCTGCCGACGTGCTGGCCATGTACCACGTGCTTGCCCCCCTATTTGCGCAACTGGAGCTGCCGGTGGAAGCATTGGATCTGTCCAGTGGCGGTAGCTGGCGTGTGGAGCTGGAGAGTGGCGCCAACATTGAGATGGGGCGCGGCAGTGTGGCTGAAATCACCGCGCGCGTGCGGCGTTTTCTCAAGACGCTCACACAGGTGACATCCCGTTATGGACGGCGGGCCAATGCAGTGGAGTCAGCCGATTTGCGGCATGAGAACGGCTACGCCATCCGCTGGGCCGGCGTGAGTACGACGGTGGCAACGGTTGCAGTGCCCAAGAAGTAACGAAAGACGAAATCAACAGGTAATCCATATGGCAAAAGAGTACAAAGATCTCGTTGTAGGACTGGACATCGGAACCGCCAAGGTCATGGTGGTGGTGGCCGAGGTGTTGCCTGGCGGCGAGCTCAAGCTGGCCGGCCTGGGCGTGGCGCCCAGCAACGGTATCAAGCGCGGCGTGGTGGTCAACATCGACGCCACCGTGCAAAGCATCCAGCAGGCGCTGCGGGAAGCCGAACTGATGGCCGACTGCAAGATCACCAAGGTCTATACCGGTATCACGGGCAGCCATATCCGCGGCATCAACAGCAGTGGCATGGTGGCCGTAAAAGACCGTGAAGTGACTGCTGCTGATGTGGCCCGTGTGGTGGAAACCGCAAAGGCCATCAATATCTCTACTGACCAGCGCCTGCTGTTGGTGGAACCGCAGGAATTCATCATCGACGGCCAGGATGTCAAAGAGCCGATTGGCATGAGTGGTATCCGCCTGGAGGCCAAGATTCACATCGTGACGGGAGCCCAAAGCGCGGCCGAGAACATCATCAAATGCGTGCGCCGCTGCGGTCTGGAAGTGGAGCAGTTGATGCTGAACCCGCTAGCCAGCAGTTTGTCCGTTTTGACCGAAGACGAGCGCGAGTTGGGCGTTGCCTTGGTCGATATTGGAGCAGGCACCACCGACATCGCCATCTTCACCAACGGTGCCATTCGCCACACGGCGGTGATTCCAATTGCGGGTGACCTGATTACCAGCGACATTGCCATGGCCCTGCGTACCCCCACCAAGGACGCCGAGGACATCAAGGTTGAAAGCGGGCACGCCAAGCAATTGCTGGTGGACCCCGAAACGCAGGTGGAAGTACCCGGCCTGGGTGACCGTGGCCCGCGCATGCTCAGCCGACAGGCGTTGGCCGGCGTGATCGAGCCCCGTATTGAAGAAATTTTCAGCCTGGTGAACCAAGTTATGCGCGAGTCCGGCTTTGAGGAAGTGTTGTCCAGCGGCATTGTGCTAACCGGTGGCAGCTGCGTCATGCCTGGCATGGTGGAGCTGGGCGAAGACATCTTCCTGAAGCCCGTGCGCCGAGGCATCCCTCAGTACCGCAGCGCTCTGGCTGACATGGTGGCGCAGCCGCGTGCCGCCACCGTTATGGGTCTGCTCGAAGAAGCCCGTATGGCTCGCTTGCGGGGCTATAAGGTATCGCAGAAAAACGGCTCTGTAAAAACGGCCTTCAGTTCTGTCAAGGACTGGTTCATAGGGAACTTTTGACCATGAAACAAAAGCTTTGGCTGGCAAGAGGGAGTCCGCACGAACGATGGCGGAGCACGGACCCGCCACCGACATTCGCAGTCTGATGCAACCGAAAAGAGTCCAACGTAATGAATTTAGTGAACCCCAAGGAGAACCACATGGCCATCGAAATGATTGAAGAAGAAGCGTTTAACCAAGGCACGCAGATCAAGGTGATCGGCGTCGGCGGTGGCGGCGGTAACGCCGTCGAGCACATGATTTGCTCGGCCGTCGGTGGTGTGGAATTTATTGCCGCCAATACGGATGCCCAAGCCTTGAGCCGCAGTTCGGCCCACAAGACCATTCAGCTTGGTGGCACCGGACTGGGCGCCGGTAGCAAGCCCGATAAAGGGCGTGAGGCCGCCATGATGGCTGAGGACGAGATTCGCTCGGCAATTGAAGGCGCCCATATGCTGTTCATCACAGCCGGTATGGGGGGTGGCACTGGCACAGGGGCTGCTCCGGTCATTGCCAAGGTAGCCAGGGAAATGGGCATTTTGACCGTGGGCGTCGTCACTAAGCCATTTGACTTTGAAGGTGGCCGGCGCATGACCAATGCTGATGCGGGCCTAGTTGAACTCGAAGCCAATGTGGATTCGCTCATTGTGGTGCTGAACGAAAAGCTGCTGGAAGTGCTGGATGACGACATCAGCCAGGAAGAAGCATTTGTGCACGCCAACAACGTCTTGAAGAATGCCGTTGGCGGTATCGCGGAAATCATCAATGTCAAGGGTGAAATCAACGCCGACTTTGAAGATGTGCGCACCGTAATGGGCGAGCCCGGCAAGGCCATGATGGGTACCGCCATGGCCAACGGTCCGGATCGTGCACGTATCGCAGCCGAGCAAGCTGTGGCCTGCCCGCTGCTGGAAGGCATTGACCTGTCGGGTGCCAAGGGCGTGCTGGTGCTGATCACGGCAGCCAAGGGTTCTTTGAAGCTCAAGGAATCCAAGCTGGCCATGGAAACTATACGCGCCTGTGCCTCGCCCGATGCCCACGTGATCTACGGCACCGCCAACGACGACACGCTGGACGATAGCATTCGCGTGACCGTCATTGCCACCGGGCTGAGCCGCCAGGGTGTGCGGCGCACTGCCC
The DNA here is from genome assembly GCF_016705985.1 of Candidatus Aalborgicola defluviihabitans. Classification (NCBI taxonomy): domain Bacteria; kingdom Pseudomonadati; phylum Pseudomonadota; class Betaproteobacteria; order Burkholderiales; family Comamonadaceae; genus Allorhodoferax (SeqCode); species Candidatus Aalborgicola defluviihabitans. Next base: position 288,557 of record NZ_JADJKN010000002.1, on the reverse strand, counting down.
CTCCGCTGCAAGTGTTGCGTACCGGAACCGACAACGTGCCGTTTCACGTCCCCACGCTCAACACCCCCGTCGGCACACAGGCCTCGGCCGGTGGATCGTCCATGGGCATGGCGCAACCTGACTATGCCGGTATGGGTACTCCCGCTGTCTGGCGTGGGCGTACCTCGGCTGCAGCCAAGGTGGATGCACTGTCCAATGGTGGCATGGACGATTACGAAATCCCCGCGTTCCTGCGCAAGCAAGCCGACTGATATTGCCCCCCTGGTCGCCTTGCTGCGACCCGGTGGCGACTAAAATCGACACTGTGCTCAAACAACGAACCCTCAAGTCCCTGACGCGCGCGGTCGGTGTGGGGCTGCACAGCGGACAGCGGGTGGAAATCACCCTGCGTCCGGCGCAGCCCGATACTGGCATTGTGTTTCGTCGGGTCGATTTGCCGCAGCCGGTGGATATACCCGTGTCCGCGCCAGCCGTGACCGACACGCGCATGGCCTCAACCTTATCCAAGGGCGGCGCCAAGGTTCAGACCATCGAGCATCTGATGTCGGCCTGCGCCGGCCTGGGGCTGGACAACTTGTATGTCGACATCACGGCCGAGGAGGTTCCGATTCTGGATGGCTCTGCGGCCTCGTTCGTGTTTCTGTTGCAGAGCGCAGGGATTGCGTTGCAGAACGCACCCAAGCGATTTTTGCGCGTCAACAAGCTGGTAGAGGTACGCGAAGGCGAGGGCGCCAGTCTGAAGTGGGCCAGACTAGAGCCCTACAACGGCTACAAGCTGAGTTTCGAGATTGTGTTTGACCACCCGGCGGTAGATTCCACTGGCCAGCGGGTGGAATTCGACATGGGCAGGGATTCTTACTCGCGCGACATTGCCCGGGCCCGCACCTTTGGCTTCACCAAGGACGTGGAGATGATGCGCAGCAACGGCCTGGCACTCGGAGGTGGTTTGGACAATGCCATCGTCATGGATGACTACAAGGTGCTCAACGCCGAGGGGCTTCGCTATGACGACGAGTTTGTGAAGCACAAGCTACTCGACGCCATTGGAGATTTGTATTGCGTGGGCAAACCGCTGCTGGCCAGCTACAGTGCTTTTCGCTCCGGCCACGCCCTGAACAACAAGCTGTTGCGGGAGCTGCTAACCCGTGAGGATGCCTGGGACATCGTGACCTTCGAGGACGAGAGTCTGGCGCCCGCCGGGTTTTCGCAATTGGCACGGGCCTGGTAGGCCGGACAGGGTGAATTTGGCGTGGCACTGATTCGTATATTGATCCTGCTGCTGCTCTTAAGCGCGGTAGTGTCTTTCGCTTGTTTTGCCGTCACGGGCCAGCCGCGATTCAAACGGTACGGGTTGACCGTATTGAAATGGACGCTGATTGGTGCCTTTGGCTTCTTTGGTGTTTTGATTCTGGATCGATTGGCGTAGCGCTTCGTCTCAGGCGCACCGCGAGAACGGGTTCCACGCCAGTTGCCTGAGCACCGCCCAGATGCTGGCTTTGCGCGTGGATTGAATCTGGACCCGTTTCTTCCAGAAATGGGGAAGACCGCGAACGGCATCCCGCTTTGCGCGCCATACCACGGCACCATGGCCGCGGGCCGTGAACCACAGTAGCGTTACCAGGTTCAAAGCTATATGCGCCGGCAGGAATAGCCAGAATAGAACACTTGGCATGTTTTTGACGTACACCCAGACCAGGTTGCGATGACCGTGGTAAAGCTGAAAATCACTGTGCTTGCCCACAAAGGCAGAGCCTAGGTGCAGGACACAGGCTGTGGGGACATACAGGGAACGGTAGCCGGCCAACTGCATGCGAAAACCCAAGTCAATGTCCTCCACATACAGGAAAAAGTCTTCATCCAGAAAACCCACATCCCGCAAGGCGGCCACCCGGTACAGGGCTGCAGCGGCGCACGGCGCAAATATGTCAGTCTCCATGTCGTGCCGGGCTGTGCTGACGCAGCCATGCCCCCGCCTCCAGGGCAAGCCGCTGACGTGGTACACATCACCAAGGCCGTCGAGCTGGTTGTGGCTCTCATCGCTGTACATGCGCGAACCAAACGATGCGTACTGTGGATGCGCATGTGCACTGGCCACCAGATTACCGAGCCAATCGGGCAAAGGAAATGCGTCAGGGTTCAAGAGAACAACGTAAGGCCCCAGTGCGCAGGTATTCAAGGCATGATTCACCCCACCGGCAAAGCCCAGATTGCTTTTAAGCAACAACACGGCCACGTCTGGAAATTTCTGTTGGATGGCGGCAACCGATGCGTCGGCACTCTTGTTGTCCACGACGACCGTTGCGAAGTCCTGAAAGTGCTGCTGTGCCAGCGCAGCCAGACACTGGCAGATCATCTCTCCGCCGTTGTAGTTGACGATGACAACGGTTACCAGGGGATGGATCGGTGCGATCCCAGCGGGGTTCACTGGAATAGCCGCGCTATCCAGCGCAGTGGTGATGTCAACTTCCATGAGCTGGACGAAACATAGGCTGATATGGTTGCGGTAAGAGCCTGCAACTGTTCGGCTTGTGTGGAGGCTGCTTGTTTCCAATGTTCTGCTTGTGCACGGAGCTGTTCAACTTCAAGCAATAGGTACTGACGTTCATTTCCGCTTGCCGTAGGTTGGGTCTGGTTCGGTGCCGATTCATTGCTCGGAGCGGTTCGGGGGATTGCACTGATGTTTGGCACATGAATCAGCGGTGTCTTGGATACGATTTGTAACCAAAAATCCCAGTACATCAACGCTTGTGGGGCATCGTGAAATTGGCAACCCTCGTCTGCCAACGAACGTTCGAACATGACGGCATTGAGTGCAAGAAAGTTGCTTGCGCTCAATCGGTGTTCTGACCAAGTAGCATCCTCGGCAAATTGGCCATCACCGTGTTCGGTCACCCACCGAACACCGGTATAAGCACCGCGCGCTCTGTCTTTGGAGAGTGCGCGGACCAACTTCTCCAGATGATCAGGCAGCAACGTATCGTCTGCCTCCAGAAAAAGCAGGTATTTTCCCTGCGCGTTGCGTATACAGAGGTTCATAGTCTCTGCCCGATTCAATGTTTCGCTAGTGGGTGCATACAGCAAAGGAAAGCGCCCGCACCAACTACCTATGAGGTGTGGGGAGTCACTAGTTACGTGCGCAACAATGACCTCTGCATGTGGGTAGGTTTGCACGGCAACGGAGTCCAAGGCCCACTGCAAAGAAGGATTGTTCGCGTTGGGAATAATGACGCTCACCAGTGGCACATCACTCGGAAGCATAGCCAGCCCCATGCTGCGTTGGCGCTGGTACTCAGATTCGAACAACTCCAGAGGACGATTTGACAGCTGACTGTGCTCAATAACCAAATAAGCTTCAGCGGCAGATACCGTGGGACCCAGTGTGTAGCTTCGGAAGCGATTCAACCCCTCAATTTGCGTGTCATAGGCTTGACCGGCCAGCTGTGACTCGAAACATGACATGGCGCTGGCCTTGCGCTCGACCAGGTCACTGATGTCCAAGAGGATATTGGGGCGTGGCATGGGAACGCCCACCTCGAACATCACCAGGCCCGTCTCGGGTGCGCTGCGTCGGGTTGCCTCCAGCGCTGCCATGCCCAAAACACGGTGATCTGGGTGCATTTCATGCAACGAAGGGGCGAAGATCAAAGTCGGCTTAAACCCGTTGATGACATCCAACAGGCGTTGAATCAGGCCTTCTCCATATTCGAGCCCACGGTCGGCAAGACCCCAAAACTCAGGTTCGCCATACCCAAGCGCTCCACCTGCCGCGAGGCTCTCGGTGCGCCGGATGGCGCCATATTCAGGCGCCTTCAGATAGGCGCCGTCGGTCAGGATGATGACGTGAACAATCCCGCCCGCGCCCATTTGACGCATGATTGCACCCCCACATCCGAATACTTCGTCGTCCGGGTGTGGTGCCAATACCAGAAGTCGCCCTTTGGCAAAATTGAGCGTTGCCTCATAGGGAATGAGCCGTTGTTCCATCTACACGTCGCTTTGCTCGTTGGATGCCATGGGGGGCTTGGTTTAAATACTGCGCTTCCAACCGCCGAGTGCGGGCACTGGTCTAGAATCGGCGTTTCCAATGGAAGTCACAAAGTTGAGCAAACGCCTCGGTGAAATTTTAGTTGAACACGGCAAGCTGGATTTTGCAAATCTTGAACGAGCATTGCGCCTGCAAGAAGGGGATGCCAATGAGCGAATCGGGGCTTTACTAGTCAGGGCCGGGTTTGCAGCTGAACGGGATGTTACGGATGCACTCGCAGACCAGTTGGGTCTGTCGGTTGTGGCGTTGACGGAATATCCAGAACTTCCTGTATTGGAGGAGCGTGTCTCCGCCCGGTTCATCAAGGAATCTCGCGCACTACCAATCCAGGAAACTGACAACCAGTTGGTGCTGGCCATGGCGGATCCGCTGGATGAGTATGTTCTCGCCGCCTTTCGTATGGTCACCCAACGCACGGTTACACCACGTTTGGCTGTGCCGTCAGAGCTGGAAGTTGCCTTTGAGCGACTATATGGTTCGGGCAAAACATCCATGGACCAGATCGTGGGCGAGGTGGAAACCCGCGATGGTGAGCAAGAGAATGAAGACCTGGCGCAACTCAAGGAGTTGGCATCCGAGGCGCCAATCATCCGTTTGGTTAGCCTCATCATCAGCCACGCCCTGGAGGCGCGGGCCTCTGATATTCATATTGAGCCGTTTGAGAGCCGCCTGATCGTGCGCTACCGTGTGGACGGGGTGATGCACGAGGTGGAATCCCCGCCGCGGCGCTTTTCTGCCGCAGTGATTTCGCGGATTAAGATAATGGCAAGCTTGGACATTGCCGAGCGGCGCCTACCCCAGGATGGTCGTATCAAGCTGCGTTTGCAGGGCAAAGAAATTGATCTGCGCGTCTCCACGGTGCCCACAATGCATGGGGAAAGCGTAGTCATGCGTATTCTGGACAAAAGCGGTACGACGCTCGATTTTGCCACTCTGGGCTTCGATGACGCTGCGTTGGAACGCTTCCAGCAAGTGTTGATGCAGCCGCACGGAATCCTCTTGGTGACAGGACCCACGGGTTCGGGCAAGACCACCACCCTGTATACGGCGCTGGACAAGCTCAACAAGCCTGACGTCAAAATTCTGACCGTTGAAGACCCGGTTGAATACCAGATGGAAGGCATCAACCAGATCCAGGTCAAACCGCAGATCGGCCTCACCTTTGCTAACGCACTGCGTTCCATCGTGCGGCAAGACCCGGACGTCATCATGATTGGTGAAATCCGCGACCTTGAAACGGCCCAGATTGCGGTCCAGTCCGCGTTGACGGGGCACATGGTGCTGTCAACCCTGCACACCAACGACGCGGCGAGTACCATCAACCGACTGTTGGACATGGGCATGGACGATTACCTGCTCACTTCGACTGTCAATGGCATTTTGGCGCAGCGATTGGTCCGTACCTTGTGTACCCATTGCCGCCAGCCTTATCCGGCGTTGCCAGAGATTGTGCAGGAAATGCAATTGGAGCGTTACACCGATGCGAAACCTGTGGTTTTGTACCGTTCTGTCGGGTGTTCAGAATGTGGTGGCACCGGATATTTGGGACGTATCAGCATCGTGGAATTGCTGATCATGTCAGACGCCATCCGCAGCATGATCATGCGACACGTTACTTCTGGCGAAGTGCGTCAACAAGCCATTGCCGAGGGCATGCAGACCATGTATGAGAACGGTCTGTCCAAAGCGGTTGCAGGTGTGACCACTATGGAAGAGGTCTTGCGCGTGACGCGGGAGGAATAGCCTTGCCGCGGTATCGTTATAAGGCGGTGACGCCCTCGGGAGATGCACAGGAAGGCGACATGGATGGCGCATCACAGCCCGCTGTGGTTGAACGCCTGCAGGGCATGGGCCTCATTCCAATCCGAGTGGATGAAAGTGTAACCAAAGTTGGTAATGTCGGTGGCGTCAGAGGTTTTTTCAACCGCAACCATGTTTCCCAAGACGACGTAGCCGTCTTTACTCAGGAAATAGCCACCCTGCTCAAGGCAGGTTTGCCGCTGGACCGCTGTTTGGAAATTCTGATAGGACTTTCCGCAAATGAGGCAGTACGAGAACTCATGGTGCAGTTGCGCGAAGACGTGCGCGGTGGCGCCCCGCTGTCAGCTGCCATGGAAGCGCGACAGGGCGTCTTTACACGCTTTTATTTGAACATGATTCGCGCCGGGGAGGCGGGTGGCGCACTGGATGTGGTGTTGCAGCGACTGACGGAATTCATGGAGCGCTCCAAGGAGTTGCGTGACACCGTCAAGTCGGCGCTCATTTATCCAGCCATTTTGGTCGGAGTATCCCTGTTGTCCGTCGCAATCCTTCTGATGTGGGTGGTTCCGCAGTTCTCCCAGATGTTTGAGGAATCCGGTAAAGCCTTACCGTTACCCACCCAGATCGTTATTGCTGCGGGTGATGGTGTGCGTAATTACTGGTGGCTCATGGTTTTGCTGGCCGTGGGGGCCTACTCCTGGTTTGCGCGGCAGATGCGAGAACCCGCCAGCCGTTTTCGCTGGGACCAACGGTTGCTCAACCTGCCTCTGGTGGGCGATTTGATTGGCAAGCTTGAAGTTGCACGCTTTTCCCGTACGCTGGGAACCTTGATCGGCAACGGTGTAACCCTGCTCGCTGCATTGTCCATTGTCAAGGAAACGCTGAGCAATACGGTTATGTGCCAGGCGCTGGGTGACGTGGCCGCACAGCTCAAGGAGGGCAAGGGATTGGGTAAGCCGCTGATGGAAACGAAGCTTTTCCCCAAGCTGGCAGTACACTTGGTCATGGTGGGCGAGGAAACCGGCAAGTTACAGGACATGCTGATCCGCATCGCCGACATTTATGACCGGGAAGTACACAGCACGGTCAAACGCATGCTGGCGCTCATGGAGCCAGTGCTGATTTTGGGTCTGGGCCTGGTTATTGGCGGCATCATCATGTCAATCCTCGTTGCAATCTTGAGTGTGAACGATTTGGCGCTGTAGTGCTCCAACCCAACATTGAATTATTGGAGAACTATTAAATGGATAGAAAACACGCAGCCTGGCGCTCAAAGGGCTTTACCCTGATCGAGTTGCTGGTAGTGTTGGTCATTCTGGGGCTTTTGGCCAGTGTCGCTGGTCCCAAGGTCATTGGCTATTTGGGTGGCGCCAAGTCGGATACGGCCCGTTTGCAGATCGAAGAATTTGGTGCAAGTCTGGACCTGTTCAAACTGGAAACCGGACGTTACCCCAACACACAAGAGGGTTTGCAAGCGCTGGTGCAGCAACCGTCTGGGCTGGCGGGTTGGAATGGACCCTACATCAAGAAAAGAACCCTTCCCAAAGACCCGTGGGGCAATGACTACCGCTATGCATCTCCTGGCCAGCACGGTGCCTATGACATTAGCTCCCTTGGCGCTGATAACAAGGACGGCGGCGACGGCGAAAACAAGGATATCAACGGTTGGGAAGACAGCAAAAAATAGAACTGGGCCATCAGGCTGGTTTTACCCTCATCGAACTGCTGGTTGTGGTCGTCATCATGGCCATGGCCTACGCGGTAGCGGCTCCCATGGTTTCGTCTGGCGTGTCTGGTACCGAGCTCAAGGCGTCGGCGCGTCAGCTTGCCGCTGGTTTGCGTAAGGCACGCAGTGATGCTGTTGCGCACAGAAGAGAAACCGCTTTGACGGTTGATGTGGAAGGACACCAGTTTCAACTAAGTGGCGACCCGCGTACTTATCGCCTTCCAAAAAGCGTAGCGATCAACTTGTTTACTGCCCAGTCTGAGCTGATCAATGGAAATTCCGGTGCGATCCGTTTCTTTCCAGATGGTGGTTCCACCGGCGGGCGTGTGACCGTGACTACACGTGACCGCAAATATGACGTTGACATCAATTGGCTGACCGGCCAAGTGTCCATTCTTGAATGACCATGCAAAGCAAGTGCCGCGGCATGACCTTGATCGAAGTGCTGGTCGCCTTCGTCGTGCTCTCCGTGACGATGGCAGCGATCTTGCAGATATTCAGCGGTGGCATGCGCAACGCACGGCTGGCAGATAGCTATAGCCGCGCGGTCTTTTTGGCAGAATCCAAGCTGGCGGCAGCGGGAATTGAACGCCCCCTAGTCCCAGGGGAGGAGGTGGGCCAAATTACGGATATGCAATGGCGCCTGCGGGTGCAGCCTTTTGACGATGGTGGAGCTGCTGATCGGCAATTGATGCCATCGCGTCTGTACCTGATTCAGGCACAGATAGGCTGGAATGAGGATGGCCGACCGCGGCAAGTAGTACTTGAGTCACTCCGATTGGGGCTAAGGCAATGACGGTGTCTGACCAAGGGATGAATTGTCGTCGCCGACAGTCCCATGCTGGCTTTACGTTGCTTGAATTGCTGATTTCCATCACATTGTTGGGGTTCATCCTGGTCCTGCTCTTTGGGGGCTTGCGTCTGGGGATTCGTAGTTGGGATACGGTCCAGCAAAGGGTGGACAATCTCAATACGGTGCGTGCCGTTGAAAGCTTTCTACGGCGGGAAATGGAGATGACCTATCCCTATCGCTGGAAAGGTACACCCGAGCAGCGTATGGCATTTTTGGGTGAGCGCAACAAAGTGAGTTTTGTTGCGCAATTACCCTCGCGAATCGGGACAGGTGGCTTGTATTTGGCTTCGCTGGAGTTGGAGCGCAGCAGCAAAGGCCGGCGACTGGTTTGGCGGTACATGCCAGTGACCGGGCAATTGCATGATTTTTCGGTATTGGACCAAGCACAAGAAATGGTACTTGCCGGCACAGAGCTCGGCACTGTGGACGATATTTGGCTGAGTTATTTGGGGCCGGAGGGTGAAAAGGGGCAGCTTCGTTGGGCTGATCGATGGGAGTCAACTACGCGTCTGCCATCGCTCATTCGGATTCAAGTCAAGTTTTCGAATGGTGTTGAATGGCCCGATTTTGTGGTCGCACCCAAACTCAGCTCGGAGTTTGTCCGGTGAAGCGCCCACAACGTGGTGTAGCCCTAGTACTGGTGCTCTGGGTCATTACCTTACTGGCCGTGATCGCTGGCAATTTTGCTTTCAGTATGCGAAATGAGGCTCAGATTGCGCGCAATCTGACTTCCACAGCCCAGGCGAAGGCCATTGCTGAGGGCGGTGTTCAGCGTGCGTGGTTGGAGCTGCTTAAGCCGACCAGCGATCCGTTGCGATGGCGGGCCAATGGCGTTGAGCACTCTTTCACTCTGTCCGGGGCCGAATTGAAGGCAGTATTGAGTGACGAGTCAGGTAAAATCGATCTCAACACCGCATCTGACGCGCTACTGAAAGGCCTTCTTGTATCGACGGGACTCAGTGAGGAGGCCAGTGTCAGCTTGTTGGACGCCTTGCTGGATTGGCGCGACACGGACAAATTCAAAAGACTGCATGGAGCGGAAGAAGACGATTACCGGGCGGCAGGTAAAAACTACGTTCCGTCCAACGCCCCTTTTGAAACCGTTGATGAATTGCAGCGCGTTTTAGGAATGACGCCAGAGTTGTATCGTAAACTGGCGCCCGCTTTAACGGTTTATTCAAAGCAACCCGGTATTAATACTGCTGTTGCAGCCCGGGAAGTATTACTCGCTATTCCTGGAGTCAACCCGGCAATGGTGGATCAGTATGTTTCTCAGCGTCAAAGCCTGCTTGCGTCGGATCAAAAGGCGCCTACCTTTGCCGGTGCGGGCGTATTTGCAACAGTGTCGATGGGAATACCAACCTATTCGGTACGCTGCGAAGTCAAGTTGCCCGATGGAACGGTCTTTGTCAGAGTGGTAGTGGCTAGGTTGGCTCAAGATCCGAGCCGGCCAGTCGTCGTGCTGGGTTGGGGAGATGGAGAGGCTGAACAAATGACTGGTAAGCAATGACAACACTGACAGAAAACTACCGCGAAACGCTGGAAGCGCTGAAGAAGCAGCTGCTGTCCAGTCGTTTTTTGCGTTGGTGGCTTGGGGAGCTATCGTCCATGGGGCCCGCTTGGTTGCGGCCACCGCGGCTGGCCGCAGATAGTTTTGTGTCCGTGGGGTTGAATCAGGTCAATGCTCAATGGAGTGGCATGCCAAAAGGGGAGTCACGTCAGCTCGCTCTTACGTTGCCAGGTGATTGCGTGCTGCGCAAGACCCTGACCCTACCACTGGCTACCGAAGAAAATCTGCGGCAGGTGCTTGAGTTTCAGATGGAACAGCACACTCCTTTTTCTCCACGGCAGGTCTATTTTGGCTATTCCGTCAAAGACAGGAACTTTGAGCGCGGCCAACTGAATGTAGAGTTTGTCGTGACCCCACGTGATGCGGTAGATGCCGCCATCAAGACCCTAAACGTACTTGGACTTGAAGTGCATGCAGTGTTCGCCCAGGATATGTGGAATAAGGGTACGTTGGTCAACTTGCTACCAGACACTTTGACCAGCGCGCCCTCTCCCTTTCGCCAAGGGGCCAATCCTTGGCTGGTACTTCTGATTGGTCTATTGGTGTTTGCTGCCATGGTTATGCCGATCGTGATCAAGCGCGAGGCGGTTGTGCAAATGCTTCCCTGGGTTGAAAAAGGGAAAAAGGCGGCTGAGGCTGTGGATGCCGTGCGTCGTGAACTGGATGGCCGGATTGCCCAGCACAATTACCTGCTGGAAAAGCGGCAGGCAAGGCCAACCGTTATTCAGACTCTGGAAGAGCTGACCCGAGTTCTGCCAGACGATACCTGGGTTCAAACTATCGAAATCAAAGGCAAAGAATTGCAAATTCAGGGTGAAACAGCTTCATCAGCACGATTGATTGGACTATTTGAACAATCCAGCCTGCTTGGGGAGGCCAGCTTTCGCGCGCCATTGACCAAAGGGCAGGCCAGTGGCAGTGAGCGCTATCAATTAGCCTTGCAAATCAAGCCAATGCCATTGGCACAAGCCGTACGGGCATCTCCACAAAACACCGTTTCTGCGCCGTTGCCAGCGACCTACCCTCAAAGCGCCGCAAGTAGCCCTCTACAAAAGGCTTCTGTTGCCAGGCCTACAGCATCAGAGGGGGTGCAAAAACCATGAAGCAGCTCAATCCCCTGCAAAGTAAGCTTGCCGCACTGGCAATTCTGTTGCTGATCTTGGCGCTCGTAGTGTGCGCTATTGCCGTGCCGATTTGGCTATTGAATCGACGTTATGACCTAGCGGTTGATGACGCTGCAAATCGACTGCAGCGATATTCCAAAATAGTGGGTATGCGCGACGGACTTCAGAAAAAGACAATCGAAATCAAGGCTTTGGAGTCCGCCCGCCATTTTTTGAAGAGCGCCAGCCCAGCCCTTGCGGCAGCCGAACTGCAGGAACTGGTCAAAGCCATTTTGGATGAAAACGGGGGCAAGCTCACCAGTATCCAGATCTTGCCGCACAAGGATGACGGTCAATACCGCCAAGTTTCCGTTGTGCTGCAATTCAATGCACCGTTGAGCGCTGTGAAGGCCATGCTCCATGCGCTTGAGTCTGCGCACCCCTATCTTTTGTTGATAACTTGCAGATGCGGGTAGCCAACCCGCTGGTTCAAGCAAAAGACGTACTCAATGAGCCCGAAATGTTTGTGCAATTCGACTTGACCGGCTACACCCTGAAAGGCGCGCAATGAAGACGCCCATGGGATCCAAAAATTACCTCACTATCGTCCTGACCGCCATTGCGCTGCTCTTGGGTGGCCTACTTTACTGGGAATGGGATCAAGGCATGCGTCTGGAGCGTGATTTGACCAATCTGCGGAAGATTCCGGTTACACCCATAGTCCTGCAAGCAGTCTTGCCTGAGTTCACCTTGCCCAACGCGGAATCTGGTTTTCCAGAGTTGATCTCTAGGTCACTTTTTGTAGTGAGCCGCCGTTCATCGGGGTCTGCTACCAAGGGAGGCCTGAGTGCCATGAAGAAAGGGCAATTTGTGCTGGTCGGGGTGCTGATCACGCCAATGCAGCGATCTGCTTTGCTTCGCGATGTGCAAACTAACAAAACTGAAACTGTCGCAACGTCGGGCGTGGTACGAGGCCTCACCCTTGGCGAAGTCGAGCCAGGCCGCGTCATACTGCGCCAGGGTGCTGAGAGCGAGGAACTCATACTCAACGTACAGATTGGCCCCAAAGCACCGAGCGGGCCACAAAATGCGCCTGCGTTGCTGCCTCCTGTAAATGCTGCCCCCTCACCTTTTTTACCACCCGGCCCCGCCCCATCAGCTTCCTCACGTCCTGTACCTGGTGGGGTGTTCATCCCGGGGCCAGGCGTGCCACCTAAATCCGCCGATTTAGCATCGGCGCCCAAAACACCGCCTCCGCCGAACACGGACTTCAAGAAGTAGATTAAGGAACGCACATGAAAAAATTGACTACCAGGCAACTGACGATAGCAGTGGCGCTCATATATTGTTTGCCAGTTGGTCTGGTGGGTTGTGCAACACAGCCTTCAGCGCCGGAACAGGTATCTTCCGCACCTGTAACTGCACCCGCCAATGCAAGCGCCTCGGAAGATATGAAATTGAGAATAACGCCAACTCCTTCATCTGCTGCGGAGAAAGGCAACCAAGCGGCAGACCCTCAAAAAGCCGACACAGACAATGGCTTCAAAGTGATTCCTGGAACCGGCGTATTTGTCAAACCCCCCAATGTTGCGATGCCGGGGTTTGGTCCACAAGACATCGTGCTGAACTTTGAAGGTGCCGACCTACGCGAGGTAGTGCGCGTGGTTATGGGTGACATGCTTCATGAAAACTACACGATCGACCCCAAAGTCAATGGCACAGTCACCATACACACCAGCCAGCCTATCAATCGCGCCGCCGCGATGCCTATCCTGGAAACTGTGTTGCGCATGAATGGTGCCGCCATGGTGCGCGAAAACGGGACCTTCAAGATTGGCCCCCTGAATAGCGCGTTGCGCGGATCGATCACGCCCCAAATCGGCGCTTTGCAGCCTGGCTACAGCGTACAGATTGTGCAATTGCAATACATTGCTGCCCGTGAAATGTCCAAGATTTTGGAGCCGTTGTTGCCGGAGGGCAGCATTTTGCGAGTGGACGAAACGCGCAATCTGCTGATGCTGGCAGGCGCCGAATCCGAGATGCGTCATGCCATGGAAACCGTTGGGGTGTTCGACTTGGACTGGTTGGCCGGTATGTCCGTTGGCTTGTTTACCTTAAAAAGTGTTGACGTCAAGAGCATCATGCCAGAGTTGGAATTGCTGTTTGGCGACAAGTCCAAGAGTCCGTTTGCGGGCTTGCTGCGCATTGTGCCCATTGAACGCATGAACGCCGTGTTTGTGGTCAGCCCACGGCCACAGTACCTGGAGCAAGCCAAGGTGTGGGTGGATCGCCTGGACCGCAATGGTGGTAAAAGCGGTACACGGTTGTATGTGTACCCGGTTCAGAACGGCAATGCCGAGAAGATCGCGGCACTACTCAGCCAGGTCATCGGTGGTAAAAATTCATCCACCACTGCGCCCGCCAGCGTGGCACCTGGCTTGACGGGTACGTCAATGCAAAGCAGTAGCGGCGCAACAGGTCAAAATCCATTAGGCGGAGCACTCGGCAGTTCTTCAGGTTCCAGCGGAGGATCAGCGGCGGCTGGAATTGCGAACACGACGGCTGCCGCAACACCCGGTGTGGTGGCTTCTGGTACGGGAGAGGCCTTGGGTCTGGGCGCTGGTAGCACCATCAAGGTTATTGCCGATCGCGACAACAACGCATTGCTAATCCTGGCCAATGGCGCTGAGTATGAAAAGATTGAAGAGGCCGTCAAAAAACTGGATGTAGTGCCCCGCCAAGTTCTGGTGGAAGTCACCATTGCAGAGGTGTCCCTTACCGGGGCCTTGAGCTATGGGTTGGAGTGGTTTTTCAACAGCAATAACAACCTCTCGGGCATGCTGTTCAATTCCAATTCGAAGGTTCGCGCCCTGCCGACAGATCCCACCGGAACGGTTATTCCGCAACTGCCATTTTCCGCCGTGTGGAAAACCAGTGGCGGCAACATTGCAGCGGTGCTGAGTGCATTGGCCAGCAACACCAAGGTCAATGTCATCTCATCACCCCACATTATGGTGACCGACAACCAAATTGCCAAAATCAATGTGGGTTCCAGCGTGCCCGTGCAAGGGCAATCAACTTACACGGGCAATACCACCACACCCGTCGTTACTTCGGTGGTCTATGTTGATACGGGTGTGGTCCTATCGGTGCGCCCGCATATCAACGCAGGCGGTCTGGTCACGCTGGAAATTAGCCAGGAGGTGAGCGATGTGCAGGACGGTGTTACCACCACAGGCCTTAACTCTCCCACCATCAACAAGCGCTCGGCACAGACAACCGTGGCGGTGCAATCTGGCGACACGATGGTTTTGGGGGGGCTCATCAAAGACGACAAGAACGCGGGCTCCTCCGGCTTGCCGCTGCTTTCAGACATCCCCGTCGTGGGGGCATTGTTTGGGGCAAAGAGTGACACCAGCACACGCCGTGAACTCATCATCACTATCACGCCACGCGTCGTGAATGACAACCAGCAGGCGCGTGAAGTAACGGCCGAATTCCGCAAGAAACTCACTGGGATGCGCAAGCTCAATGGGGAAGCCGCTGGCATGAAGAGCACAGAGGAAAACGCTGCTGCAATCACTGAAGGCACCAAAGGCAATTGAATTTGTTGTTTTGGTGTTGCATTAAAGGTACACGAATGAAAAAACCCGCACAAATCGCTTGGAATCTCTTTGACCTTGATGGTGTTCTTTTGTACATTGGCAGCATGCGTCAGGGAACTGGCCATCCGGCAGAGTAACGTTAAGTTTTTTTGACCGGTTTAGTCAATCCATGTACAATGGATTTCGTTAGTGCAAAGGTAGTACACTGGCATAGGTAAGAAATTGCCGGGCTGGGTGTATGAATTATTTTATTTTGGCCAAAATAGGAAACGTAACATGAAAAAAACTTTTCAAAAGTCTCTGATCGCCGCTTCGGTAGGTGCTCTGTTGGCTACCGCCAGCATGGTTGCTAGCGCTGGTACCCCCGGCACAACCAACTTGCTGTTCCCCTATGTCACATCCAAGGTTGGTGCATACACCTTCTTGTCGATCACCAACCAGCTGGGCGCTCCCGGTCCTACTCCCCTGCACTTCACTTGGGCAACCAAGGCAATTGGCGCAGCAAACAGCGCGACATGCAATCACGTCAATGGTGATGCAATGTCCACACCAAACGACTTGATGCAGTTCGAAATGTCTAACCGCATTGACGTGCCTGCTGCTTTTGGTGACACCACATCGGCTCCGAAGTACTTCCCAGGCGCCCCCGCTGGTTCAAACCAGCAAGGTTTCCTGATTGTGAACAACTCCGCGGCTGCTGCCTACGGTGAGGCTGCTGCTTACAACGGCGCCATCCTGCACGGTGATGCGCACATCGTTGACACATCAACCGGTTTGTACTTTGCCTACAGCACCGATGATCTGCACACAACTGATGCTGCCTTGCCCGATTTTTCATTGCCCGCTGGTCCTGATGGCGCCAATCCTAACAAGGTGATGTCTTGGTACGCAACATCGGTTGCAACTACGTCGTTCTACATTTTGCCTTTGGCTGGCGAAGGTCTCATGGCTTATGCCGGTGCCGCTACCGTTACTTACGCCGCAACTGGCCCAGGTCCCCTGTTCTTCTACGGTCACTATAATAACAACGAAGGATTCCAGTCCTCCACGACCAACGTTCCTGTGACTTGCTTTGGTGTCGCTTCACGTGCCCAAATGCTGGGTGCTTTGAATGAGCCTTGGTCTGCCAACGGTGGTTGGGCAAACTGGTTCATGGTCGGTGGCGCTGCTACCAACGCGTTGGTTTACAAGCAGGAAACTACCCTGAACGGCATGGGCAGCTACATTACACGTGCTCCTACACTGTAATCATCCAAACCAGAGTAATCTGGTTTAATCAAAAAAGGGGTGGAGTAATCCACCCCTTTTTTTTTGACCTAAAATAGATTGATCTTTGGATCTGGAAAAAGCGAATGAAATTGATTAAATGGGTTTTCACTTGCATGGGCGTCCCCTTGTTTCTGGCTGGGTGTGCATCCGTTAATGTTGGCAGCGAGCAGCCAGTCGTCATCAAGGCGTCCCGCTTTGAAATTTCTGAATCGGTAACGACCGAGCGGCACGCAAACGCGGTAGAAATGTTGTATTTCAACTCCGATAACGCCCTAACACTGCGCCGCCCGGATGGGACGGAGCAGATACTCAGCGAAAACAAGGGCGGAGATATGCGGTTGGCTTACGCCACTTTGCACAGCGATGGCAAAGCTCTGTTTGCCATTTGGCGGCCTAAGTTGGTAAAACCCATTGAGGGAGTTGGCGTCAATGGCGACAAATTGATTTATGTCCGTACATCGCTGGATGACGGGAAAACCTTTGGTCCGGTTCACCGTTTGAACCAAAAGGGCGGTGCATTTGCACCCCTTGTGGCCTCCAATGGTTTGGGTGATATGTATGTAGCTTATACCGACGAGCGCAATGGCGGCCTTGACTTGTACTTGAATTTCTCGAACGACCGTGGTGAAACCTGGAAAGCCGAAGACATCAAACTGAATGACGATGCCCAACGCACTTCAGCCATCGACCCCAGTTTGGTTTCCAACGGCAATTGGGTGCATGCGTCCTGGCTGTCTCGTGGGTCAGATCAGCAGTTCAAGCTAGAGGTACGGAGCTCTGAAGACCGTGGAGCGCACTGGCTAACAGCACAAGTAGCCCATAGTTCTGTATCACAACCGGGATCACCGGCTATGGTCAGGATGGGCACCACAGGCTTGTTGTTGTGTTGGGCTGATGTGGATGCTGTGCGTTGTAAGCGCTCAAACGACCAAAACAAGACCTGGGGCGACTCCGTGACCATTGCGGATTCTGCCGGAACTGAGGGACTATTCCTGTCTACCGACCCCAAAGGGCAAGCACACCTGTTGATTGTCAAGAAGCCATCGGGCGATGAGAAAGCCCGGATCAATCTGTTTCATACGTTCACCAGTGACGGGGCCACGTTTTCAAGTCTCCATCGATTGAATGGTGGCGAACCTTTTGGGGCCAGCACCATCCTTCCCAAATTGCGTTTTGGTGACGATGGATCTGCAATGGCCGTTTGGGTAGACATGCGTTACGTAAAGCCGGTTATCGCGGGCAACTATTCCTCCAACGGAGGCGCTAGCTGGTTGGCGCAGCCCATTGTGTTGGCGGGTAAAGTGGACTTGTACCACTACTTCCCTTCGATAAGCTATGTTAGTGCCGGTCAATACCAAATTGCCTGGCAAGAATCGCCTGACCGAACCCTGCCAAGCAGTGTTATTGGTACGCGTACCTACCGGCAGGGTGACCCCGGTGTGACGATGCCGACGCCGAATATTGAACGTCTCAAAGAACGTGTGGATGCCTTTTGGTCTGCGCGTGAAGCGGTCAAGTACGACCTGGTCTACAACTATATGGATCCGTTTTTCCGCGAAACCAATAGCCAATCAAACTATGTAAAGACCCAAGGTCTTGTCAAATACTATGGCCACCGAATCGTGGGTGAACCCAAACTTACGGAGCAAAAAGCGACAGTACAAGTTGCCTATATCTCAGAAGTACCTGAAATTGTGATGCGCGGCAAGAAGATCGTCGTACCCAAGAAAGAAGTAGAAGTTCCGCAAGAGTGGATCTGGGTTGATGGTGATTGGTACCTGGTCTTTCTCGATATCATGGGCAAGAATCAGTTACTTGACTAGGTAACTTGGTATGCAGTTGTGTTTCCAACAGATCGCAGGGTCTGTTGGAAACTTACAGCAAGTTCTTGGCGGCACACTCTACTGCCCACATTCCTCGCAAAGCGGCTTCCATATTTTTGGTGAACCGGGTTTGATCAAGCAAGGCCGAGGTCTCCATACGGGGTCGCAGGTCGAGACGAAGTTCATTGAGACTGTCTAAATTGCTGACAAGTCCCTTGGCAATTGCAATGTACTGGTCTTCAGTTTGGGCGATCAGTTCTGTCAAGCCCAGGGTGGACAACAGGCTCACCCCCATACGGGACACAAAAGTGTGCCCAGCCAGGGTTACCAGTGGCACCCCCATCCACAAGGTGTCAAAACTGGTTGTGCCACCATTGCAGGGAAACGGATCCAATGCAATGTCGACTTCGTGGTACAGCACATACTGTTGTTCAGGGGTTCGGCCCAACAAGACCAGTCGATCTGCGTGGATGCCGTGCACCGCAAACTGCTCACGCACGTGTTTGCGTTGTGCGTCTGTATCCAGCCCCGCGGCTTCCAGCATCAGTCGGGCGCGTGGTACCTCACGCAAAAGCCTTGCCCACAGTGCTACCACCGGGGGGCTCATTTTGGCGAGATTATTGAAACAGCCAAACGTGACATACCCATTCTTTAGCGCTGGAGTCGGTTGCACGTTCAATTCCGGACTCGACCTGCGCTCGGGTTTGTCAGCGCAGGGGGTGTAGCAGCAAAACACATCCGGCAGTCGCCAGAGCTTCTCAACGTTGTACTGTTCGGTCATTCCTTCGGGTTCGGCATAACCATCTGTCAGGCGGTAATCCATGGCCTGCAGGCCGGTGGTGTTGGGGTAGCCCAGCCAAGTTACCTGAATCGGAGCGGGTTTGCGTGCGAATACCAGCAAACGGTTGTCTGCGGTGTGACCCGACAGGTCAACCAGGATATCAATCTTGTCCCTCGCAATCAGTTCGGCGGCATGGTCATCGTCCAGCGCGCGAATGTTGCGCCAATGGTCAAAATGCCCTTTCAGGCGTTGGGTCACCGCATCTTCGGTAGCCGTATTGCTGTAACCGAACAATTCAAAGGCCTGATGGTCGTGGTGCTGCAAAACGGCATCAACAAAATAGGCGACGGCATGCCACCTAAAATCGCCGGAAACATACCCAACCCGCAGCTTTCTATCAATGTCCGTGTGGTTGATGTCCGTGCCGATTCGGCGTAGTTTGTGAGCGTGATTCTGCGCGAACTCCAAGTGTTCACAGAAAATGTCATGTGCCGAATAGCCCGCCGCATAATTCATCGCTAACAGTACATTACTGTGGCTGAATACATCTTGAGGGTCTAACCGCAATCCCTCTCGAAAGCAGATCAACGCTGTTTCAGGTTGGCCAAGTTTTAGCAGTACGTTACCCAGATTGGTATGGGCTTTGTTATTGGTTGGCCGTATGCTGAGCGCTTGTCGGTAGGCTGCTATTGCGGCGTCAGGATTTTGAACCTGAGCATACAGGTTGCCCAGGTTGTAGTGGGCCAGTTCGTATGCAGGTCGAATACGAATTGCTTCCAGGTAGGCCGCTTGTGCAGCACCCAGATCTCCCATGTCTTGTAGCGCCAGACCTAGGTTGTAGTGGGCGTCGGCATAATTGGCCTGTAGCTTGATCGCAGTGCGGTAGCAATCAATTGCGGCTTTGTTGTCACCTTGCCTGAACAGGGCCTGTCCCAGGTTGTTGTAAGCGAACGCGTAATCGGGTTTGAGTTGGATAGCGGTTCGAAAATAGCGTGCCGCTTCATCCAAACGCCCAGCCTTTGCCAACTGGTTGGCCAGATTGTAATAGTAGGGATAGGCGGTAGGACTCCGTTCGATCGCCTGAGTGATTAGTGCAATGCTTCGTTCGTACTGCCCTTGGTCACCAGCGAGACAGCCGTATAGATGCAGGGTGTCAGCATGGCCGGGGTTGCTTTCCAAAATTTGTCGATAGAGCGCCTCGGCCCCAACAAAATCGCCAGCCCGATGGTGTTGAAGTGCCAGAGTTACCTGCGCCGCAAGATTGGGACTTGGGTCGACCTTGCCGCTTTTTTTCACTGTTGTTTCCCTGGATTTCAAAACGGATGGAATTTTAACTACCGGCTCCTTCCCGCCCGGTAATTTCCCCCAATTTTGCCACCCAGCCCGCTGGCCTTGGCCAGGCGGGCCATGGCGGTGCCGGCGTGGGCGTGGGTGATGGCCAGGCCCAGTGCGTCGGCGGCGTCAGGGCCGGGCAGTCCTGGCAGGGCCAGCAGGCGTTGCACCATGGACTGGACTTGTGTTTTGTCGGCCCGGCCATAACCTACCACGGCCTGTTTCATTTGCAGCGCGGTGTATTCCGCCACCGGCAGGTCGCCCGACACGAGGGCCGTGATGCAGGCGCCACGGGCCTGGCCCAGTAGCAGGGTGGACTGGGGGTTGACGTTGACAAACACGATTTCCACACAGGCGCAGTCCGGCTCGTAGCGTTGCACCACCTCGGCAATGCCGTCAAACAGCACCTTGAGCCGTTGGGGCAGTGCGCCGGTATCCAGGTGTTGGGTGCTGATGGTGCCGCTGGCCACGTAGTGCAAGGCAGCGCCCTCTACGTCCACCACACCAAAACCGGTGGTGCGCAGGCCGGGGTCTATGCCAAGAATGCGCATGCTAGGCACCAAAGTACCATCGCACCGAATGGAAGAAGACCGGTGCGGCAAAGCACAGCGCGTCCACCCGGTCCAACAGGCCGCTGGCCCCGGTTACGGATTGGCCTTGGGTACCCCAGCTTGGGATGCCTCGGTCCCGTTTGAGCGCTTTCATGACAAAGTGGCCCAGTGAGCCCGCCATGCAGGCCACAAAGGCGGCCGAGAATGCTACGCCTGGCACCCAAGGCGTGATGCCGGCCAGCAGGGCGCCCAGCAGGCTGCCTGCCAGCACACCCAGGCCCCAGCTGTCCCAGCTAAAGCTCTGGCTGATGGCTGGTGCGACCGGAGCTTTCTTCATGCGCCGCGCTGCGAAATGCTGGGTGACCATGCAAACCTGAACCACCAGCACCAGGAAGAACACCAGAAACGCGTTGCGCCCTTCATAGCCGGGAAACTTCAGCATCAGCAAGGCCGGCACATGGCTCATGCCGTAGATGCACACCATGATGCCCCACTGCAGTTTGGCGCTGCGCTCCAAAAAGCGCACCGGGTCGTTGGCCAGGGCGCTGGCCAGCGGCAGGGCCAGAAACACATAGACCGGGATGAGCACGGTGAACAGGTCAAAGTACCCACCGCCCACCAGCAGATACTGCAGTGGCAGTACCACAAAAAAGGCCAGTACCAGGCTGCGGTGGTCCCCCAGCCGCGTGGGGGACAAGGTAAGAAATTCACGCAGGCTGAAAAAAGATACAAAACCAAACAGGGTCAGCGCCACCCAGTCGCCAGCGACCCAGCCAACCCAGAACACCAGCACCATTAACCAACTGGTGCGAAGAATGGCGTCCATGCGGCGCAACTCTTTGCGTTGGGCCTGCGCCTCGGGGCTATCGCCATGGTCGCGCACCGAATACAAAAATGCCACTACGCTGGCCAACAGCAGCAGGCCGAACACCAGCACGAACAGGGCGCCAATCTGCTGCGAAGGCGTCAGGTTTTTGAGGTAGTAGTACATGTTGAACATGGCAATGCCTCACACGTCGCGCAGCGCCACTACGGCAGCACGGGCGCGTTCCAGAAAGACGCGGCGGTCCTCGCCGTCTTGCAACTGCATGGGCGTGCCAAAGGTGACCGAGCACAGCACTGGCACCGGCACCACTTCGCCC
Organism: Candidatus Aalborgicola defluviihabitans; assembly: GCF_016705985.1. Taxonomy (NCBI): domain Bacteria; kingdom Pseudomonadati; phylum Pseudomonadota; class Betaproteobacteria; order Burkholderiales; family Comamonadaceae; genus Allorhodoferax (SeqCode); species Candidatus Aalborgicola defluviihabitans. Next base: position 266,996 of record NZ_JADJKN010000002.1, on the reverse strand, counting down.
TTGGGCAGCACGTGCTGCACGTTGTTGATCCAGGCTGGCACCAGCACCACGTTGGGAAATTTGAGCGCCAGGTTGTACAAGCCGGCCTTGAAGGGCTGCGGCTCGCCGGTAAAGCCACGCGTGCCTTCGGGGAACAGGATGATGGAGTCGCCGTTTTGCAGGGCATCAAACAGCGGCTCCAGCGGGTCTTCGTCGGAGGTGCGGTCGCGCGAGACGTAGATCACGTTGAACACCGCTGTGGTCAGCCATTGTTTGAAGGGGGTTTTGGTCCAGTAGTCTTTCGCAGCAATGGCGCGCGTTACGCTGCGCAACTCCTGCGGCAGAGCCGCCCAGATCATTACCAGGTCGGCGTGGCTCTGGTGGTTGGCAAAATAAATGCGCTGTTCGGCCTTGGGCGGGCAGCCATGCCAGCGGGCTTGCGAGCCGGTCAGCACCCGGATCAGCCCCAGCAGAAACAGACTCATGATCTTGGCAAGCATGGCGGTGATGATACAGAGCAAAAGTTGCCGGTAGCAGAAGGCTTAGGGCGTATGCCAAAGCGAGGTAAAGGAGGCCGAGGCGGGGACGCGCCCCTGAGCCTGCTGCGGGTCGAAGCTACACCGCCGTCACGGAAGCTGCGCACTCCCCATGCGCCCGGCAATCACCTCTGCGCGACTGGCCAGGTAGCCAGAATTAGGCATTTTTTCGTAGTAGCGAGGACGCGGCAGCATCACGGCCAGGCGGGCGGACTCCAGGGTGCTAAGTTGCGAGGCTGGCTTGCGAAAATAGTGCTGCGCGGCCGCTTCAGCGCCAAACACGCCTTCGCCCCATTCCACACTGTTGAGGTACAGCTCCAGAATGCGCTGCTTGGACAGCAGTTGCTCCAGCACCATGGTCAGCACAAATTCCTGGCCCTTGCGCAGTAACGTGCGCTCACCTGACAAAAACAGGTTTTTGGCCAGTTGCTGCGTAATAGTGGAGCCGCCCACAACCTTGGGGGGCTTGGGCGGTTTGGCTGCGGGTTTGCCGGCGGCTGCTTTGGGGACGGGTTTTTGTTTTGCGGCGCGTTCTTCAGCCTTTGCGTTCTTTTCCCAGGCTTTTTCCAGTGCGTCCCAGTCAACACCGTCGTGGTTGCTAAAGCCGTCGTCTTCAGACGCAATCACGGCGCGTTTGAGGTTGTCTGATATCTGGCTATACGGGACCCATTGCTGGCGCCAGTGCAAGCCATCCTTCTCGGTGGCCAGACGCCAGGCTTCGGAACGCTGAAAGCTGCTGGATTGCGGTGCCACCACCGCCATGGTGGCGATGCGGGCCACAAAGAACAGCTGCAGTGCCACCAGCGCCACGGCTACCAATGACAGCCATCGCAGCAGCGGCTTCATGGGTGCGTGGACACGGCCGCTTCCAGGGTCTCGTCGCGGGTGAACTTGAAGCGGGAAACCACCAGAATCTGGTCCGCCTGGCGGCGCATGGCGGGGCTGAAGTTACCAAACGGGCCGGCCGATTTGGCAATGGCTGCCGCGTGGCGGTCAAGGGTGCGGTTGCCCGAGCTTTCCACCACCTCGGTGTCCAGTACCCGGCCGTTGTGGTTGACGGTCACGATCATCGTCAGCTCGCCGTAGAGCTTTTTGCCGCCGGCCTGCGGGAAGTTTTCGGTGCCCTTGTCTTCAATGGCGTGTCGCAGCGCATCGTAATACACGGCATACACCGCTTCACGCGCAGCCGGGCTGATGTAGCGCTTTTTGGGCTTGGCGTTTTGCTCGTTGATGCGGCGTTCAATCTCGGCCAGGATTTTGATCAATTGGCGCCGCTTTTCCTCGCGCTCTTGCTGCTCAGCCTTGCTGGCAACGCGGTTGGGGTCGGGTGGGGGCAGGGCGGCAAGCTGGTTCTTGACCTGGGTTAGCAGCAGGGTCTGCTGCTCTTGCAGGGTTTGCAGTTTGCGCGCGGCTTCTTCTTCGGTGGCATCGCCAAAGTCGGTCAGGGCCGAGGGTGGCAACGGGCTGGTGGCACGGCCTTTTTCGGCATCGCCGCCGCCCGCCAGGGAATGCTGGGCAATGGCCTGGGCCTTGACGGGCTTCTCGTCAGTGCGGGCGTTGACCAGAATTACTTCCAGGGGCGTGTCTTCAAACACCCGGTTGAAAGCCTCGGGGTCAACAAAACGCACCGTGAGCAGCACCGCATGCACCGCAGCGGATGCAAACAGGGCAATCTGAATGGTGCTGAAAGACCGCAGGTTCACGGAGCAGGATTATCGCTGGAAGCGTCGGCGGGTTCGCTGACGTCAACGGCAATAGCAATCGGGCCGGCTACTTCGTCGTCATCCTGCTCGTCAGCATCCGCGTTGGCATCTGCATCGGCAGGCTCATCAGCGGGCGCATCCAGGCGTTCCAGCACGGTGCCGTTGATGTCCAGGGTGATCAGGTCCATTTCGCCGAGCCTGACCCGCACCCGGGCACCCCGTGGCAGGTTCTGGGCGCCCATGATGGGCAACACCAAGGGCAGGGTGTCGGCACGTACCAGGTTGTCTTTGAAGGCGGTGGCCTCCAGTTCGGTGATGCCGTTTTGGCGCAGGTACTGCAGGGTCCAGAAGCGCTCCATGCCACTCTGGTAGCCGTTGTAAGCGCTGTAGGCCTCTTCAAAGCTGGAGATAATCGCAAACAGGCTGGCGTCCTTGGGCTTGAAGGGTGCGGCCAGTGCCGCCGCCTTGCCATGCTTCACGCAGGCAATGATTTGCCACTGGTTAACCAGGTCAACATAGCGGCGCAGGGGTGAACTACTCCAGGCGTAGCTTTTGACGCCAATGCCGGCGTGCGGCAAGGCCCTTGTGCCCATGCGCACCTTGATGCCCGGTGCCAAAGAAGCCTGGCTGCGGTAGATGCCGGGCACGCCCAGCTCGGCCATCCAGTTGCCCCAGGTGCTGTTGGCCAGAATCATGGCCTCGGCCACCAACAGGTCCAGCGGCGCACCACGCTGGCGGGTGCTGATTTGCACGGTCTCGTTGCCTTGTGGTTCGGCGCCGGCGGGGAATTCGTCATTGTTGACCAACCGGAAGCTGTAATCGGGGCGGTTAAAGGTTTCGGGCTTGCCGCGTACCACCTCGCGCTTGGCCTTCAGGTCTTTGGCCAAGCGGTATAAAAATGATAGCTGCTCGCGTAGCTCCGACGAGGGCTGGGATGCTATTTGACTAATACATGTTCTATCCTCAAGCCACTCCTCAGTCACCACGGCATCCAACTGGTCGTGGCGCAGGTTGTGGGCAATGGGCACGCGCTCGATGCGCGATTCGTGGCTGCGGATGTCCAGCGTGGCCTCATCCAGCGTGAGGTAGAGCGACAGCGCCGGGCAGTCGCGTCCGGCCTGCAGAGTGTAGGTTTGCACGAGCGCGTCGGGCAGCATGGTGACCTTGTAGCCCGGCATGTAGACGGTAGACAGGCGGTTGCGCCCGATCTGGTCTACCGCGTCGCCCGGCTGAATGGCCAGGCCCGGCGCGGCAATGTGGATGCCCACGGTAATCGTGCCGCTACCCAGGCCTTGCACAGACAGGGCGTCATCAATTTCGGTGGTGTGCGAGTCGTCAATCGAAAACGCCTGCACGCTGGCCAGGGGCAGGGCGCTTGCGTCAATGGCAGGGGCCTCCAGGGCCGGGAAGCCGGTGCCCTTGGGAAAACTCTCCAGCAAAAAGCGCTTCCAGTGGAACTGGTAGGGCGATGCAATGGCGCCAGACTTTTGCAGCAGCGCCAGTGGCGCGGTCTGGGTGGCACGGGCGGCCTCGACCACGGCCTTGTACTCGGGCGCGTTCTTGTCGGGTTTGAACAAAATCTTGTAGAGCTGTTCGCGGATAGGCTCGGGGCACTGGCCGCCTGCCAGTTCGTTGGCCCACTGCGTGATCTGCTCCACGATGGCCTTTTTCTTCTCAATGGCGGCCAGTGCTTGGGCGATCACATCGGCGGTTGCCTTGCGAAAGCGCCCTTTGCCGGCACGGCGAAAGTAATGGGGCGACTCGAACAGCCGAAACAACATGGCCGCCTGTTCAGACAGCGGTGCCTGGGCAGAGAAATAGTCGCGTGCCAGGTCGGCAAAGCCAAACTCCTCGTCGGGCGCAAATTCCCAGGCCATTTCCAGCTCAATGCCCTGGCTGGCCGCTTGCGCGGTGGCCATGAATTCGGCGGGTGCCGGTTTTTCAAATTTCAGCAGCAGGTTGGCGGCTTTGACCTTGACCCGCTTGCCGCTATCGAGCTCCACCTGTGCGGAGGTGTCGGCCTCGGACAGAATACGACCGGCCATGAATTTTCCGGCTTCATCAAACAATACAAACATAGGCTGGCATTGTCCCACGGCGCGCCAGGCTGACTGAGTGCCTGCGTCAGTTGTTGATGGGTGGTTACAACGGCTCAGATGCCGATATGCTCGGGGGGTGGGTTCAACAAGCGCCGGTGCGGCGCTGGGGCCACCAAGGAGTACCCAGGGTGTGGCGAGTACTGATTGTTGAAGACGACCCCCAGATGCGCGAGTTTTTCGCTGCCAGCGTGTTGCGCTCGCCCCAGTTGCAGTTGGAGACCAGTGTTGCCTGTGTGGCCGATGCCAAGGCCTACCTGGATCGTGCGGAACAGGGTGTGGACGTGTTGCTGACCGACCTGGGCCTGCCCGATGGCAGCGGCCTGGAGGTCATTCGTTACGCCCGCCAACGCCACCCAACGTGCGAGTCGTTGGTGATTTCCATGTTTGGCGACGAGGACAATGTGCTGGCCAGCATCGAGGCCGGCGCCTTGGGCTATATCCACAAGGATGCCGCGCCCGATGACATTGCCAACACCATTCTGGAGATGAAGGCCGGTGCCTCGCCCATTTCACCCATGATTGCACGCCGGGTGCTGTCCAAATACCGGTCTATGCAGTCAAATGAGGCTCTGGCCCTCGTACCTATTACACAAGAAGCTATCAAAGTTGAAGCAAATGAGGGGGAAAAAACCCTGCTGTCCCGGCGCGAGCAAGAGGTGCTGGAGTTGATCGCGCGCGGATTCTCCTACTCCGAAATCGCCGAACTCAAGAGTTTGAGCGTGCACACCATCCAATCCCATATCAAGAGCCTGTATGGCAAGCTGGAGGTGCACTCCAAGATGGAAGCGGTGATGGAAGCCACCCGCATGGGGTTACTACCGCAGCCCAGCATGGCACCCTCAGCCAAATGAACGGCTGGCACCGGCGCTGTAGGCCGGTTCGCACGGCCTGGTATTTGGCCCTGCTGTTGGGTTGGCTGGGGTGGTGGGGCTCCGCTTGGGCCACCACCGCTACAACCACCACCTTGACGCTGGACCGTGCCAAGACCACGGTAATGGTCCATGGCGAGACCATTCGCAGCGACGTGACCCTGCCCTATAGTTGGGACAGTTCCAATCCAGGGCAGCGCGGCGTCGCCACCTTCGACTTGGAATTTGCACTGCCCCAGGTGCCCGATGGCGGCGGGGGTATTTACTTGCCGAGCGTAGGAAACGCCTATGAAATTTGGCTCAACGGCACACTGCTGCAGCGAGTAGGCTCCATGGCGAGCCAGCCAAACGACTTGCAGGCGTACAACGGTAGCGACTCCGCCCGGGTGCCGCACTACGTCTCGGTGGCTGCAGGGCATTTCCAGGCTTTTAACCGGCTTCGCGTGGACATTCGGGCTGATATTGGGCGCCGAGGCGGGCTGGCACCGATCCTGATTGGTCCGCAGGATGAGGTGTTCCCGCTGTACACGCAGAACTACCGCTGGCGGGTCACCGCCGTGGCGGGCTTGGTCGCCTTCAGCCTGGTGGTGGGCTTGACGGCCTTGGCCCTGTGGAGTGGACTTGCCGGGCTGCACATGGTCGGGCGTTTGAGGCGCGACCCCCTGTACCTGCTTGCGGCTGTGGCCCAGCTTTTCTGGGCGGCTTACGTTGGCGACGGCTTGTTCGATGATCCGCCCTTGCGCTGGCCGTGGTGGGGCATTTTGCAGTCTGGCTCAATGGGTATATGGGGCAGCAGCATGGCGTTGGCCTGTATGGAACTGGCGGACTGGCGCGCGCAAAGCTGGGCTGTGCGCTTTCGGCGCTGGCTGCTGATCCTGATGGTGCTGTGCCCTGGTTTTGTCTGGCTGACGCTGGCACAGGGGCAAACACTGGCCCTGTCGCTGTGGTATGGCGCATTTGGTCTGAGCCTGCTGGTCTTTGTGCTTGTATTTCTGTGGTGTTCCGCGCGCCAGTCCCGCGTCGAGTATCGCGTTGTAGCGGTCGTGGGGCTCATCAATATCCTGGTGGCACTGCGCGACATTTATGTGTTTCGCATCGATCCGGTTTATGGTTCCTACGCATGGGTTCGCTATTCATCGGTCTTGTTTGGGCTGGCCTTGGGCTATGTGGCTTTGCTGCGCTTTCGCGCCACCAGCCAGCAGTTGCGGGATTTGCTGGCCAATCTGGCCTCGCGGGTGGCAGACAAGGAGCGTGCGCTGCGTGATAGCTATGACCGCCTGGAAACGCTGGCCCGCCAGCAGGAACGCACGGCTGAACGCAGCCGCATTTTGCGCAACATGCACGATGGGGTTGGTTCGCACATCAGCTCGGCCATGCGTCAGCTGCAAGCGGTGGACCAGAGTACGGGCACTGTCGACAAGAGCGAGGTGCTGCTGACCCTGCGCGACGCCATGGACCAGCTCAAGCTGTCTATCGATGCCATTCACCTGGTGCCGGGCGACGTGACGGCGCTGTTGGCGAACCTGCGCTACCGCCTGGGCCCGCGCTTCACCGCGATGGGCATTGAACTGCAGTGGGATGTGGACCTGCTGCCCCTGTGCCCCCAGCTGGACTCTGCCGCCATGACCGAGCTGCAGTTCATGCTGTTTGAGTCGCTGTCCAACGTCCTGCAGCACGCCCACGCCCAAGTGTTGCGGATCGAGGCCCATTCGCAGCCCGGGAACCGTATCTTTGTGCGGGTGATTGACGATGGCCGTGGCTTTGACGCTGAGTCCTGCACGCACAAGGGGCTGGCCAGCTTGCGCCAGCGCGCGACTGCCATGGGCGCCGAACTGGCCATTACCAGCGAGCCGGGTACGACCGTCGTGGAAATTCAGTTGACGGTTTAGTGTCCCCGGGCTGCCTTGGCGCGCTCCGGGCAGGGATAATGGCGCCTCGCTATGGCAACTGTTTTTGACAAACCCCCTCTTTGGCGGCGCATTGCGCCCTGGTTTCACGGCTTTGACGGCCCGTTGGCCTTTGCCGTCTTTCTGCTGGCCTGCGCTGGTCTTCTGATCATGTATTCCTCAGGGTATGACCACGGCACCCGCTTTGAGGACCATGCCCGCAACATGCTGATTGCCGCCACCATCATGTTCGTGGTGGCCCAGGTGCCGCCCCAACGCCTGATGGCTCTGGCCGTGCCCCTCTATATGGTCGGTTTTGCCTTGCTGATAGCGGTGGCGGTGTTTGGCATTACCAAAAAGGGAGCGCGGCGCTGGATCAACGTCGGCGTCATCATCCAGCCCAGCGAAATCCTCAAGATCGCCATGCCGCTGATGCTGGCCTGGTGGTTCCAAAAGCGGGAGGGCCAGTTGCGCCCGCTGGACTTTGGCGTGGCCGCCGTGTTGTTGGGGTTACCGGTGGCCCTGATCATGCGGCAGCCGGATTTGGGTACCGCTCTCTTGATTTTGGCGGCCGGCACGTCGGTCATCTTCTATGCCGGCATGAGCTGGAAACTGGTCATTCCGCCGCTGGTGCTGGGCGTGGTGGGTGTGGTGCTGATCGTGGCCTTTGAACCGGCCCTGTGTGCCGACGGTGTTCGCTGGCCCATCCTGCACGACTACCAGCAGCAACGCATCTGCACCCTGTTGGACCCCTCGCGTGACCCGCTGGGCAAGGGCTTTCACATTATCCAGGGCATGATCGCCATCGGCTCGGGCGGTCTAACCGGCGTGGGCTTCATGAAGGGTACGCAAACCCATCTGGAGTTCATCCCCGAGCGCACCACCGACTTCATCTTCGCCGCCTATTCCGAGGAATTCGGCCTGTTGGGCAATTTGTTTCTGATCGCCGCCTTTATCTTCCTGATCCTGCGCGGGCTGGCCATTGCGCTGGAAGCGCCCACACTGTTCTCGCGCCTCTTGGCGGGCAGCGTGACCATGATTTTTTTCACCTATGCCTTTGTCAACATGGGCATGGTCAGCGGCATTCTGCCGGTGGTGGGTGTGCCGCTGCCCTTCATCAGCTACGGCGGCACTGCCATGGTGACCCTGGGGTTGGCGGTGGGCATCCTTATGGCCATTGCCAACTCCCGACGCCTGGTTCAGTCCTGACGCCTAGAATCGCCCCATGATTGCACGCGAACCCACGATTGATCGCCTGGCCATTGCCCAGCGCCTCCTGCTAACCCCTTTTGGTCTGGATGAGGGCCATCTGGCTCGCGCCCTGAATGAAATCAAGGCGCACCAGGTGGACGAGGCTGACCTGTATTTCCAGTACACCCGTTCCGAGGGCTGGAGCCTGGAAGAAGGGATTGTCAAAACCGGGTCATTTTCCATTGACCAAGGTGTGGGCGTGCGCGCCGTCAGCGGTGAAAAAACCGCCTTTGCCTACTCGGATGATATTTCCGAGGCCAGCTTGCTCGACGCGGCCCGTACCGTGCGAACTATTTCGAGTGCAGCCCTCGCCAAACGGACCAAGGTAGCTTCCAAAAAGATAGCAAAATCGCGCGCCCTGTACCCCGAGCTGGACCCCATCACCACGCTGGACAGCACGGCCAAGGTGGAGTTGCTCGGCCGGGTGGAGAAACTGGCCCGCGCCAAGGACCCGCGCGTGGCGCAGGTCATGGCTGGACTGGCCAGTGAGTACGACGTGGTGCTGGTGGCGCGCGCCGACGGCACCCTGGCAGCCGATGTGCGCCCGCTGGTGCGCCTGTCGGTCACCGTGATTGCTGAGCAAAAGGGTCGCCGCGAGGTGGGCTCTGCCGGCGGCGGCGGGCGCTTTGGTCTGGCGTATTTTGACGACGCCCAGATCGAAAAATATGTGGATGAGGCCGTGCATGCGGCACTGACCAACCTGGACGCGCGCCCGGCGCCAGCTGGTGAAATGACCGTGGTGCTGGGCCCGGGCTGGCCGGGTATTCTGCTGCACGAAGCCATTGGCCACGGCCTGGAGGGCGACTTCAATCGCAAGGGCTCCAGCGCCTTCAGCGGGCGTGTGGGCCAGCGCGTGGCTGCCAAGGGCGTCACCGTACTGGATGATGGCACGCTTGCCGACCGGCGCGGTTCGCTCAACGTGGACGACGAAGGCAACACCAGCCAGCGCACGGTGCTGATCGAAGACGGCATTCTCAAGGGCTATATCCAGGACGCCATGAATGCGCGCCTCATGGGCGTGGCCCCTACCGGCAATGGCCGGCGCGAAAGCTATGCCCATGTGCCCATGCCGCGCATGACCAATACCTACATGCTCGGTGGCGACAAAGACCCGCAAGAGATTGTGGCCAGTATCAAAAAGGGCTTGTACGCCACCAACTTTGGCGGCGGCCAGGTGGACATCACCTCCGGCAAGTTTGTGTTCTCGGCAAGCGAGGCCTATTGGGTGGAGAACGGCAAGGTGTTGTTCCCGGTCAAGGGTGCGACTCTGGTGGGCAGCGGCCCGGAATGCCTCAAGCGCGTCAGCATGATCGGCAACGACATGAAGCTCGACAGCGGCGTTGGCACCTGTGGTAAAGAGGGCCAAAGCGTGCCGGTGGGCGTGGGTCAGCCCACGCTGCGTCTGGATGGATTGACGGTGGGCGGCACCGCCTGACGCCGCCCTGCGGGCTGCAACGAAGCTACGGGGGCCGGAACATGCACAGCGACGACTCGACCCCCCTGTCACCACATGTGCCAGATGAATCCAGTGCCGGCCGCGCCCCGCCAAGCCTGACGACCGCCCAGTCCATTGGCCAATACAGCCAGTTCATGCGTTCGGCCGTGGCCGACGAAGAATCCCTGCAGGTTGGTGAAAGCCTGCAAGCCCTTGCAGTGCAGATTGAAGCCCTGGTGGGCATGTTGCAGCTGTCGCGCGGCACAGACCCGGCGCGGCTGGCAACAGCCCTGATTGATTTGGTAGGCGATCTGCGCACCCACCGGGCCCTTCTGCTGGGAGTGGGCGTGGATTGGCACCGTTTCTTTGAGTTTGACGCCCACTTCTCCGCGCTCAACCAATTCCGCATTCTGGTGACGCAGTGGGCCATGGAAGCCGCGCCACCCAATCGTCAGGTACCGGTTTTGGCCGATTTTGACCTGGCCGCGTGGCGTTTGCTGGGCGCTGGCTCCTTGTTGCTTGATGTCTATGAACAATCCAAATTGGATGCTGCCCCGTACGACGAAGAGTTGCAGCCGCTCTCGACCTGGAGTCGCTGGCGAGCCTGGTGGATGCGCCAGCGGATCAAACGCCAGGTGGTGCGAAAGGAAGGCCGCCGAGGCCGCCGGCGCACCGACTAACGTGCTGTCAGCTGGGGCTGCGCTGAGTGTGCTACAGTAAAAGCATGCAAATTGGGCGTTCTTACTTTAGCTACTTTTGGTTCTCACACGCAATGGCGGTCGAGAGAATTGAGCGAGCCTGAACACCAGACGCACCCAATCTTCCCAAAACCGCCGGCACCCCCGGCGGTTTTTTTTGGCCCAACTTTAGCCCCTATTTTTTTCTTCAGGAACGACACATGACTACAAAGACATCTTCCCCATCGGACGCGTGGTACCCCAATGCCCCCCAGCAGACCGACCGCACCAGCCAGACCGATGACGAACGCATCAAGGACATTACCGTGCTGCCGCCTCCCGAGCACCTGATCCGCTTCTTTCCGATCCAGGGAACGGGTGTGGAAAAACTCATCACCCATACCCGCCACGCCATCCACAACATCATTGCCGGCAAGGATGATCGTCTGCTGGTCATCATTGGCCCGTGTTCCATCCACGATCCGGCAGCGGCACTGGACTATGCGCGTCACCTGAAAGTTCAGCGCGAAAAGTACAAAGACACGCTGGAAATTGTGATGCGCGTGTATTTTGAAAAACCCCGCACCACCGTGGGCTGGAAGGGGTTGATCAACGATCCCTACCTGGACGAGAGCTTTCGCATCGACGAAGGCCTGCGCATTGCGCGCCAGATGCTGATCGAGATCAACCGCCTGGGCCTGCCCGCCGGCAGCGAATTCCTGGACGTGATCTCGCCCCAGTACCTGGGCGATCTGATTGCCTGGGGCGCCATTGGTGCACGCACGACCGAGAGCCAGGTGCACCGCGAGCTGGCCTCTGGGCTGTCGGCACCCATTGGCTTCAAGAACGGCACTGATGGCAATATCAAGATTGCCACCGATGCCATTCAGGCCGCTGCGGGTGCGCACCACTTTTTGTCGGTGCACAAAAACGGCCAGGTGGCCATCGTGCAAACCAATGGAAACAAGGATTGCCACGTCATCCTGCGCGGTGGCAAGGCACCCAATTTTGACGCTGCCAGTGTGGCTGCGGCTTGCAAAGAATTGGAAAAATCCAAATTACCCGCCACGCTGATGGTGGACTGTAGCCATGCCAATAGCAGCAAGCAGCACGAGAAACAGATGGACGTGGCACGCGACATCGCCAGCCAGATTGCAGGCGGCTCACACAGCGTGTTCGGTGTCATGGTGGAAAGCCACCTGAACGCCGGTGCACAAAAGTTCACACCCGGCAAAGAGGATGCCGGCAAACTGGAATACGGCAAGAGCATTACCGATGCCTGCCTGGGCTGGGACGATTCGGTGGCTACGCTGGAAGTTCTGTCCAGCGCGATCCAGGCGCGCCGGCAGCGTTAGAAACTCACATCAGGCTGTGCACCCAGGCCTGGGCTTCTTCCATGGTGGTGCAGATGCGAAAGGGGCGCTGGATCAAGGTGTAAACCCGCTCAAAATGGGGTGCCATGATCTTGCCACCTTCCACCTCGGGCCCCATCACAAAGGCAGTGGCCACCGGCTCCAGGTTGGCCGGTTTAGGGCTTTGCATGAGTTGGGTGTAGCGCTGGATGGCTTCTCGTGGGCACATGGCGCTGTTACGCAAGGTGCAGATGCTGGCCCACCGGCCAGAGAAGGGTGGCAGTGACGTCAAAAACTCCATTTGCGCCACGGCCATGCAGTCAAACACTTCGGCGTTGAACGGCCCTGTCGCCTCGTACTGCAATACACCATTTTCCATCCACATGTCGACACGCCCATGCGGACGAAAGCGCGTTGCGTCAACCTGGGTGGTGCTGATGACCGACGGCGTTGGACGTGTCATGGTGGCTGGAAGTTTACTGCGAATTGATGGTGACGCCACCCGAGCCTACGGCCACGTACTGTGCCAGTCCGCTGATGACGGCGTACAAGTCCGTCGTGGTGCCACTGGCGCGGCTTGTCCAGGTAATGCCGTCCACACTGGTGGCAATGGTGCCACTTGCACCGGTTACCAAAAACTGGGTGGAAGCGGCACTGACCGCGAGCAGGTTTGACTGTGTGGGAGAGGCTTGTGCCGTCCAGGTGGCGCCGTTGTCGGTGCTACGCAGAATAGTGCCACTATCACCCACCGCGACATAGGTGTAAGTCGTATAGGCCTGCACCGCCACTGCACGCAGGTCGGCCGTGGTGCCGGAGGCTGCCGCTGTCCAGGTGACACCGTCTGCGCTGGTGAGCACGGTTCCACCAGCGCCAACGGCAACCCAGTAGCCTGCAGCCGTATAGGTAATGCCATACAGGTTTTGCGTGGTGGGCACGGTAACGCCGGTCCAGACAATGCCATCGGCGGTGCTGCGGACGGTGCCGTTGTTGCCAACCACGATGGCAATGGTTCCATTGCTGGCAATGGCGTTCAGATTTTGACCAGTGGCTGCATTCGCCGGTGTCCAGGTATTGAGGTCGGTACTGGTGTAGATGATGCCACTGGCGCCCACTGCCATGTACTTGCTCAGGTTGTAAATCACCGCGTTGACATTGGTGTTGGGAACCGAAGCAGCAGCCGTGAAGGTCAACCCATCCCTGCTCTTGAAGGCGCTGCCGTTGTCACCGGCTGCCAGGTAGTAGCCCAATGAATCCGCCGTGCTGAGGCCGTAGGTAATGCCGCGCAGCGTGTCGCTACCCAACACCTGAGGGGCCGACCAGGTTGCACCGGCGGGACGGGGGATGATGGAAACGGAGGGGCTGCCGGGGCCGCCAGCAGCATCACCTGTGCGGCCATTGACCGTGAACCCATAGGTGAAGCCGTTGACCAGTCCAGTGACGACATAGGGGGACGACACATTCATTGCCGCCACAGAACCCGGAAAATTGGTCCAGTTGGCGGTGGTGATGGCGCTGGTGGTGGGCGCGTAAAACACCCAGTACTTCACATTGGGGTCCATTTGCCACGTGACCGTGGCCTTGCCGTCACCCGGCGATACCGCGATGCCTCCCGTTGGGGCTGGCGCCGGATCGCCACTGCCCCCACAGGCAGTAACCAGCACGGCAACGAAGAGGGCGGCAAGTGCCTGGCGCACGGAAGATAAGAACATGTAGAACCACCTAAAAGAAGTAGATGGTGGATTTTACAAGCGCGTCACACCCATGCGCATTCGCAGGTGAAGTGGCGCAGAAACGGGGGCTGCTTGGTGATCTTGACGCCACGGATGCTGGCGGCATGTTGCTTGACCTCGGCAATCACTTCAGCCGCATAGTCAAAGTGCGATTGCGTGTACATGCGCCGCGGGAAAGCCAGGCGCACCAGTTCCATGGAGTGGAAGGTTTCGACCCCGCTCTCCAGACGCTTGCCAAACATGACGGAGCCGATTTCCACGCCGCGAATGCCACCTTCCAGGTACAGTGCGTTGCACAGTGCCCAGGCTGGGTAGTGCTCCACCGGCATATTGGGCAGCACGGTGCGTGCGTCGATATACACCGCATGGCCACCGGTGGGTTTGACAAAGCTCACGCCGGCTGCTTCCAGGCGCTCCCCCAAGTACTCGGCGGTGCGCAGTCGGTAGCGCAGGTAGTCCTCATCCATGCCCTCTTCCAGACCCACGGCCAGGGCTTCCAGGTCGCGCCCGGCCATGCCGCCGTAGGTGGGGAAACCTTCCATCATGATCAGGCCGTTGCGTACGGCATCCAGCCACTCATCGCTGCGCAGCACGATAAAGCCGCCAATGTTGACCATGCCGTCCTTCTTGGCGCTCATGGTGCAGCCGTCGCAATAGGAGAACATTTCCTGCACGATGGTTTTGATGGGCGTGTTTTCATAGCCCGGCTCGCGCATCTTGATGAACATGGCGTTTTCCGAGAAGCGGCACACGTCCATGATGAAAGGTTTGCCGTACTTCTTGAGCAGGGCGGAGTAGGCGCGGATATTGGCCATGGACACGGGCTGGCCGCCACCGGTGTTGTTGGTCACGGTGATCATCCCAAACGGAATGCGATGGCCTTCTTTTTGCAACAGGGCCTCGGCCCGGGCGATGTCAATATTGCCTTTGAACGGGTAGATCAGTGCCGGTTGCAAGCCTTCTGCAATGACCAGATCGACCGCTTCAACACCCATGTATTCCAGGTTGCCACGGGTGGTGTCAAAGTGGCAGTTGTTGGGTACCAGGTCGCCCTTTTTGCAAGCGGCGGTAAACAAGACTTTCTCGGCGGCGCGACCTTGGTGGGTGGGTACAAAGTGCGGCATGCCGGTGATGTCCTGAATCACCTTTTCCAGCCGGTAGTAGCTGCGTGCACCGGCGTAGCTTTCGTCGCCCTCCATGATGGCACCCCATTGCTTGGACGACATGGCGCCAGTGCCGGAATCGGTCAGCCAGTCGATCAGCACGTCTTCGGCGCGCAGTTTGAAAACATTGAGTTTGGCGGCTTCCAGCAGGCGTATGCGTTCCTCACGGGTGGTCATACGGATGGGTTCAATGCTCTTGATGCGAAACGGTTCAATCAGGGTTTTGGGCATGGTGGCTCCGGTGTGTGTTCATACAAGGAGGCAAAGTTATCACCACAGAAAAGGTCGTTGTGTCGGTTATTTCCAACACAGCCTAAAAAGAGCGCAGATTGTGTTTTGCGCCGTTTGCGTCAATAGTCTTAAGGCAAGATTGGCCTCTAGCCCTCTTCCAATCTAGTTAAGACGCTATATTTTTAAGAGCATGTAGCGTCACACTGTTTTACTTGCCGTTGGCCGCTTCTGCGGCTGCCGTGTCTTCGGCAATTTTGCGCTTGAAGTAGCGCAGAAAGAACACCCCCATGCCCAGCATAAAGACAATGCCACTGATGCTCATCAGGCCGTAGTCGGTGGAAAACAGGTCAGTGAGAAGTTTCATGGGTCAGCTCCTTGGGTTAGAGGTCCCAGTGTGCATCCGTTGCCACGCCTGAATATTGATGTAAGTCATGTTTGGTCCGACCAGGCGCGCACTATTTGTTCGTGGGCTTAAGTCCCTCCAGTCGCGCCTTGAGAAAACCGCCAGTGCCGTAGCGTGTGACCCGGCTGTAGAAGCGTTCGGTCAGGCGCTTGACCATGGCGGAGTAGTCGTCGATCAGTGGTGGCAGGATGCTGCAGCTATCGTAGTTGACCACGACGGCCACGCGCTGCCCCAAGGGCTCCAGCAGGGCAGTCAGGTGCTGTTCGATGTCGACGATGTCGCTGGGCTGGTCCACTGCCAGTCCTTCGAAATTGATGAACAGCAGTCGGTGCTCGCGGTCCAGCTCGCAGCGCTGCTCCAGTGGCGTGGCCAGCAGGCGTTCGCGCAGGCCCACGGGCTCCTCGGCAAACAGGGCGGCGTCCATCAGACGCAGGTGGGGGCTGATGGCGGGCATGAAGTCCATGTGGGCCAGAACGTCGCGCTCCAGGTCGATGCCGGGGGCGATTTCGATCAGCTCCAGACTGCCCTGGTTGCCATCGGGTTTGAGCTGGAATACGCAGCGCTCGGTGACGTACAGCACGCGCTGGCCGCGCTTGCAGGCTTCGCGGCCACTGAAGGTGCGGTGCTCCACCGCCTGCACGAACTTGCGCGTGCTGCCCTCGCTACGGATCTGCAGGCGGCCGTCCTGCAGGGACACGTCCAGGTCACATGCTGTGAAGGTGCCCACCAGCACCACGGTTTTGGCGTTCTGGCTGATGTTGATGAAGCCGCCGGCCCCGGCCAGGCGCGGACCGAACTTGCTTACGTTCAGATTGCCCTGGGCATCGGCTTGGGCCAGGCCCAGGATGGCAATATCCAGACCTCCACCATCGTAAAAGTCAAACTGGTTGGGCTGGTCGATCACCGCCTGCGAATTGACCGCAGCACCAAAGCTCAGGCCGCTGGCCGGGATGCCGCCAATCACGCCCGGCTCGGCCGTAAGGGTAACCAGGTCGATGATCTTTTCCTCGGCGGCCACGCGGGCCACGCCCTCGGGCATGCCGATCCCGAGGTTGACCACCGCGTTGGGGCGCAGTTCCAGCGCTGCACGGCGGGCGATCACCTTGCGCTCGCACAGGGGCATTGCGGCCAGCGAATCCTGGGGCACGCGGATCTCGCCGGAATAGGCCGGGTTGTACTGCTCCGAAAAGGTTTGCATGTGGTGGGCCGGGTCGGTAGCCAGTACAACCGCATCCACCAGCACGCCGGGCACCTTGACCAGACGTGGGTGCAGGGTGCCGCGCTCGGCAATGCGCTCCACCTGGGCGATGACGATGCCACCCGAATTGCGGGCCGCCATGGCAATTGCCAGCGCTTCTAGCGTTAGCGCTTCGCGCTCCATGGTCAGGTTGCCATCGGGATCGGCCGTGGTGGCGCGGATGATGCCCACCGAGATGGGAAAGGCCTTGTAAAACAGGTATTCCTTGCCGTCCACTTCCATCAGGCGCACCAGGTCCTCGGTGGTGCGGGCGTTGAGCTTGCCGCCGCCCCAACGTGGGTCGACAAAGGTGTCCAGTCCGACGTGGGTGAGGGTGCCGGGCTTGCCCGCCGCAATGTCGCGAAACAGGTGGGCAATCACGCCTTGGGGCAGGTTGTAGGCCTCAATGGCGTTGTCGATGGCCAGTTTCTGCAACGCCGGCACGAGACCCCAGTGGCCGCCGATTACACGCTGCACCATGCCGGCGTGGCCCAGGTGGTTGAGTCCGCGGGTGGCGCCGTCGCCCTGGCCGGCAGCGTAGACCAGGGTTAGGCTGCGCGGCGAGCCGGTGCCGGTTTCCTCCTCTGTGCCCAGAAAGCGCTTCTCCAGCGCCACGGCAATGGTCTCGGCAAAGCCGATGCCGACGAAGCCGCCGGTGGCGACCGTGTCGCCATCGTGGATCAGGCGCACCGCCTCGGCGGCGGTGACGACCTTGTTGCGCTGGGCACCCTGGGGTGTCGTGTGGTTGAACTGCGAGTGCACCGTTGTCTCCTGGCTGAGCGGTCTCAGGGGCTGGTGCCGGGGGCACCGGTCTAAGCCGCTTTCTGGTTATCGTGCGGGCGCCTACTGGCGGCTTCTTCATCGGTTTCCTGCGTGGTGCGGGGTTGGTCGCTGTGCGATACCGGGTAACTGTCGGCCTGGTAGCTGGGGCCTTTCATCACCATCACGATGATGCAGCCAATGGCCACCGTAAGCACCATAGTCCAGTGGAATATCAGCACGGCGTAGATGAAATAATCGGCCATTTGCAGCCAGCGGGCCTCGGCGGAACCGTCTTGTGGCGCATCCATCAGCGTGTGCAGGACCAGCAATGCCAGCAGAAGCAAGACGGTGCCCAGCACTGCAATCCAGGGCAGTTTGCGCCACAGCTTCCACTCCAGACCACTGGCGGCTCGGTGGCTGTTGGGTACTTTTTGCAACCAGTTCATGGCGAATTGCGTAAGGCGCTTATTGGTTCTGCAGTGACGTTATCAGTTTTTGGTGGATGCCGCCAAAGCCGCCGTTGCTCATGCACAGGATGTGGTCGCCGGGTTGCGCCTGCGCCAGTACCAGGGACACCAGGGTATCAACGTTGTCTGCCACCTGGGCACGCGCACCCATGCTGGACAGGGCTTCGCGTGCATCCCAATCCAGCCCGCCGCTGTGGCAAAAGGCCAGGTCGGCTTCTTCCAGACTCCAGGGCAATTGGGATTTCATGGCGCCGAGTTTCATGGTGTTGCTGCGTGGCTCGAACACGGCCAATATCCGCGCCGTGCCCACTTGGCGGCGCAGGCCGTTGATGGTGGTGTGGATGGCGGTGGGGTGGTGGGCAAAGTCGTCGTACACGGTGAGGGGGGTTGTATCGGCGCCCTTTAATGGCACGCTGCCTCGCACTTCCATGCGGCGCTTGACGTTCTGGAATCGTCCTAGCGCCTGAGCGGCCACGGCGGGTGGTACTCCCACGTGGTCGGCGGCGGCAATGGCGGCCAATGCGTTCAACTGGTTGTGCACCCCAGTCACCGTCCAAGCGACGTGACCCACTACCTGGCCGCGCTGCAGCACATCAAACGCATGGGGCTCGCCCTGGGCAGTAAAGTCGCTCACGGTGCTGCCAAAGCTGCGCACCTCGCTCCAGCAACCCAGGTTGAGTACGCGGGTCAGGCTTTCTTCCAGCCCATTGACCACGATGCGGCCCGAAGCGGGCACGGTGCGCACCAGGTGGTGGAACTGGCGCTCAATGGCGGCCAGATTGTCAAAGATGTCGGCGTGGTCGAACTCCAGGTTGTTCAACACCGCTGTGCGGGGGCGGTAGTGCACAAACTTGCTGCGCTTGTCGAAGAAAGCCGTGTCGTATTCATCAGCCTCAATGACGAATAACGCAAGGCTGTGTGGCTGCGGGCTCTGCGCAGGTAAAGGAGGAGTCCGCATAGCGGGCGGGGGACACGGAGCAGAGTCCGCAGCCACACTGCCGCCACCCAAGCGCGCGGAGACGCCAAAGTTCAGGGGCACCCCGCCCACCAGAAAACCGGGTTGCAGCCCGGCGCATTCGAGTATCCAGGTCAGCATGGCAGTGGTCGTGGTTTTGCCGTGGGTGCCGGCGATGGCCAGCACGTGGCGCCCCTGCAGCACGTGTTCAGACAACCACTGAGGACCGCTGGTGTAGGGCGCGCCGGCATCCAGAATAGCCTCCATCAGCGGGAATTTGGGTGAACCATCGGCTAGCCGCGCGCGGCTCACCACATTGCCAATCACGTACAGGTCGGGTTGCAACGCCATCTGCTCGGCGCCAAAGCCTTCAAGCAGTTCAATACCCAAGGCGCGCAACTGGTCGCTCATGGGAGGGTAAACGCCGGCGTCACACCCGGTAACTTTGTGGCCAGCCTCTCGCGCCAGCGCGGCCAGGCCACCCATGAAGGTGCCGCAAATGCCAAGAATATGAATGTGCATGGGCATATTCTACGGGGCTACTATGTGTCAAATGGGGTGCTAGCCCTCGAAAATTGTACGTGGGTAGCTATCAAAACGTGAGCATTCCCCGGCTGACACGCGACAGTTGGGTGCAAGGGCACAATACAGGCATGGACACGTTGAAAGAGGAACTGGCCGCTGTTGCGGCCCGCTTGGTGGTGGAAGAGGGGTTGGACTACGCGGCGGCCAAGCGCCGAGCCGTCAAGCAGATGGGGCTGCCCAGCCGCACGGCATTGCCCGACAATGAAGCCATGGATAGGGCCGTTGAAGACTACATTGCGGTGTTCTGTGCTGACACCCAGCCGGTCGAACTGCAGGCTCTGCGCGCCTTGGCGCTGGTGTGGATGGAGCGCCTGGAGCGTTTTCGCCCCCACATTGCCGGTGCCGTGTGGCATGGCACGGCCACCCGCCGGTCCGATATTTATCTGCAATTGTTTTGCGATGACTCCAAATCAGCAGAGATCAGCCTGATTGACATGAACATTCCTTACGAGCCACGCACCGTAACCGGCCTTCATGGTGAACCGGTCGACGCCCTGAGCGTGCATGTGGTTTGCCCGGAGCTGCATGAGCAGGTGGGTCTGCACCTACTGGTATACGACCTGGACGACATGCGTGGCGCCATGCGCGCGGACAGCCGCGGGCGGCGTCCCCGTGGTGACGCGGCAGCGTTGCGCGGTTTGTTGCATGATGTGGGTCCATGAACGCGCCCAACCCGAATCCTTCTCCTCCACAAGCCGCCCTGTCGGACACACGGCGTCGCCTTCTGTTGGGTGGCACGGCTGTTGCCGCAGGTCTGGCCGGCGGTAGTGCTGCCTGGTGGCGGCTCCATGTGCCGGACGGGCCACCACCGAGTGCGCCCACCCAGGGGTTTTGGGACCACCGATTTGACACGCCTGACGGCTCCACGGTAGCAATCCGCTCATTTCAGGGACAGCCGTTGTTGGTTAACTTTTGGGCAACCTGGTGCACCCCGTGCGTAGAAGAACTTCCGTTAATCAACAACTTTTATCGTGAAAACAAGGCAAATGGATGGCAAGTTCTGGGTTTGGCAATTGACAAACCGGCTCCAGTGAGAGCGTTTTTGCAAAAAATGCCCCTGGATTTCCCGATCGGATTGGCAGGTTTGACGGGTGCAGAATTGAGTCGTGGCTTAGGCAATCTTGTGGGCGGATTGCCGTTTTCTGTGGTGCTCGGGCGTGATGGCATGGTGTTGCAGCGCAAAATGGGTCGAATCACCCCTGACGATTTGTCCAACTGGCTTCGATTAAAATGAGCACTTCAAACACCTGAATGCGGGTGTTTGTCGCTGTGACTCGGTATTTGGCGTCGAAAGATCGGCGAAATACCCTGGTTTTTAACGGCAATATCTCAATATTTATCGACAGATAGCGTATTTTTGCTGTAAATTCGCGCTCTTACTATATTTCGACCGTTGGAGATGATATGGATTTGCGCAAACTCAAGACCCTGATTGACCTGGTATCGGACTCCAATGTGTCCGAGCTTGAAATTACCGAAGCCGAGGGCAAGGTCCGTATCGTAAAGGGTGGTGGTGCCGTCGTTCACAGTTACGGAACTGCCCCAGTGTATGCGCCACCCGCTGCGGGCCCGGGTCTCGCCGCCGCCCCGGTTAGCGCGCCGGCCCCGGCAGCTGTCGAGGTGGACACCAGTCACGCAGTCAAGTCGCCCATGGTGGGCACCTTTTATCGCTCGTCATCGCCTGGCGCCAAGCCCTTTGTGGAAATTGGCTCGGTGGTCAAAGAAGGCGAAACCATCTGCATCATTGAGGCCATGAAGATCCTCAATGAGATCGAGGCCGACAAGGCCGGCACCATTACCCGCATTCTGTGTGACAACGGACAGGCGGTTGAGTACGGTCAGCCCTTGTTCCATATTGAGTAAGCCGTCACAGGCATTTCCATGTTTAAAAAAATCCTGATCGCCAACCGTGGCGAGATTGCGCTGCGAATCCAGCGTGCCTGCCGTGAACTGGGTATCAAGGCGGTGATGGTGTATTCCGAAGCCGACCGCGAAGCCAAATACGTGAAGCTGGCCGACGAGGCCGTTTGCATCGGCCCGGCGCCTTCGGCCCAGAGCTACCTGAATGTGCCAGCCATCATTTCTGCAGCCGAAGTCACCGACGCGGAGGCTATTCACCCCGGGTACGGTTTCCTGAGTGAGAACGCCGACTTTGCCGAGCGCGTAGAAAAAAGTGGCTTTCAGTTCATCGGCCCCTCTCCCGACTCCATTCGTATCATGGGTGACAAGGTGTCGGCCAAGCAAGCCATGATTCGGGCCGGTGTTCCCTGTGTACCAGGCTCGGAGGGTGAACTGCCCGACGATCCAGCCCTGATTCGCCGCATTGCCAAGGCTATTGGTTACCCCGTCATCATCAAGGCGGCAGGTGGCGGTGGCGGACGCGGCATGCGCGTGGTACACACCGAAGCGGCCCTGATCAACGCCGTGGCAATGACCAAGGCAGAGGCGGGTGCCGCCTTTGGCAATCCGGCTGTTTATATGGAGAAGTTTCTCCAGAACCCGCGCCACATCGAAATCCAGGTGCTGGCCGACAAACATCGCAACGCCGTGTACCTGGGTGAGCGCGATTGCTCCATGCAGCGGCGCCACCAGAAAATTCTGGAAGAAGCGCCCGCGCCCGGCATTAACCGCAAGCTGATTGAGCGCATTGGCGAACGCTGTGTAGCTGCGTGCAAAAAGATTGGTTATCGTGGTGCCGGAACGTTCGAATTTCTGTATGAAGACGGCGAGTTTTATTTCATCGAAATGAACACCCGGGTTCAGGTGGAGCATCCGGTCACGGAAATGGTCACGGGCATCGACATCGTGCGCACCCAGATCATGGTGGCTGCGGGTGAGAAACTGCCTTTCACGCAGCGGCAGATTGAAATCCGCGGCCACGCCATTGAGTGCCGTGTGAATGCTGAAGACCCCTACAAATTCACCCCTTCACCGGGTCGCATTACGACCTGGCACGCACCCGGGGGACCGGGCGTGCGCGTGGATACGCACATTTACACGAACTACTTTGTTCCGCCCAACTATGACTCCATGATCGGCAAGATCATTGTGCATGGCGATACACGCGAGCAGGCCATGGCGCGGATGCGCACGGCCTTGGCTGAGACAGTGGTCGAAGGAATCAACACCAATATTGCTCTGCACCGTGAGTTGATGGTGGACGCCAGCTTCATGATTGGTGGCACCAATATCCACTACCTGGAGCAGTGGCTGGATCAGCGCAAGCGTTGATTCGCATGGCTATGTTTGAAATCAGCCTGATGTGCCCAGAGGACCGGGTGGAGCATCTGAGCGATGCGCTGGCCGCCCTGGACGCCCTGAGCGTCAGTGTCGAGGACGCCGACGCCCAGACGGATGCCGAGCAAGCACTGTTTGGCGAGCCCGGTATGCCACCGCCCAAGGAAGGCTGGCAACGCTCCCGTGTGGTGGCCTTGTTTGCCGATGAACCGTTGGCCCGTGAAGCGGCTGCATTGTTGCAGGCGCAGGACTTTTTTAGTGTCTGTCAGGTGCTGGCACTGGCACCCGTGCCCGAACAGGACTGGGTGCGCCTGACCCAGTCGCAATTCGCGCCGGTGGACATTACGCCGGAATTCTGGATTGTTCCGACCTGGCACGAACCACCCGCCCAGGCACGTCGGGTGATCCGCCTGGACCCGGGACTGGCCTTTGGCACCGGCACCCACCCGACCACCCGCATGTGCCTGCGCTGGATCGCCACCCATGCCATGCCCAACCGGGTGCTGGACTATGGCTGTGGCTCCGGCATTCTGGCTATCGGTGCAGCCAAATTTGGCGCCACCGATGTGGTGGCGGTCGACATTGATGATGCAGCGGTTCAGTCCACCGAGCTGAATGCTGCAGCGAACGCAGTTTCCATACAGGCGGGTCTTCCAGATCGGGCCGACGGCGTCTATGGCGTGGTGTTGGCCAATATTCTGGCGACGCCACTTAAAGTACTGGCGCCGTTGCTGTGTTCCCATGTCGCACCGGGTGGGCATTTGGTACTGGCCGGTATTTTGGAGCGCCAGGCCGATGAACTCATGGCGGCCTACGCGCCATATTGCAGCCTGGCCGTGGCTGACCGAGAAGACGGCTGGATACTGATGACGGCAACGGTGTAGATAAGCTGCTGGTTCTCTACAATGGCACGCAGATGAGCTTGATTACCCGATGCCCTGCCTGCGCGACGATGTTCAAGGTCGTGCCCGACCAACTCCGCGTTTCGGAAGGCTGGGTTCGTTGCGGCCAGTGCAACGAAGTTTTTGACGCAAACCTCCACCTGCAAGCCCCGGGCAATCTGGACGCAAGCCCGCTTCCATCACGCGCCATTCCAGTGAGCCAATCGGAGCCTCCGCCAGACACTGCGGTGGCGATCGATATTCCTATTGGTAGCGATGAAATTGCTGAATTGGCAGAGCCTGCCAGCGATCCCTTTCGACCAGCCAATCCGCATGACCCGCACATCGAATTGCAGGATGCCACTGACGATGCGATAACACAACCACAACCTTCAATCGTGGAGCCGCGAGTTTCACCCGTTGCGAACATTGCAAAAGTACAGCCACCCGAAGCGCTGGATGCAGGAACTTTGAGTCATGCGTTTTTGAAACCAACCACTGCGCGCACATCGCCCAAACGGAGATGGGTTGGTGTCATGCTGGCGTTGGTTAGCGGTATTTTGGGTATCGCTTTGCTGCTACAGGTTGTTGTGCGCGAACGCGACCGCTTGGTGGCTATGGAGCCAGCTGCCCGCAGTATTTTGGTGCCGCTATGTTCTGTGTTGGGCTGCATCATTGCACCCTTGCGACAAATTGAATCGGTGGTGATCGACAGCTCTTCCTTTACCAAGGTGCGGGCGGACATCTACCGACTGGGCTTTACGCTGAAGAACACGGCGCAAATCCCATTGGCCACGCCTGCGGTGGAGTTGACGCTGACAGACCTGCAAGATCAGGCGGTCGTGCGCAAGGTTTTCCTCACGTCTGAGTTTGCAGAAAATCACGCTGTGCTGGAACCGGGTGCGGAACTGCCGACCAGTTTGTCCATGTCGATCAAACTCAATGGCAACAGTGAGAAAATTTCGGGGTACCGGCTGTTGTCGTTTTACCCATAGAAAAAGGCCCGAACCTTGCGGTTTCGGGCCTTGCACTTCAACAGCTAACTGATTAAGGCTTGCTGGAAGTGGGGAAGGGCCAAGCGGCCTGCGGATTCAGGGTTGTCTGAGCAGCAGGCGCAGGGGCCTTGGCAGCGGGTGCTTTCGCTGCTTTCTTCGCAGCCGGCTTTTTGGCTGCCTTTTTAGCGACTGGCTTCTTGGCTACGGCGGCCTTTTTGGCCGGCGCTTTTTTGGCTGCGGCCTTTTTGGCAGGTGCTGCTTTCTTTGCAGTAGCCTTTTTAGCCGGGGCAGCTTTTTTTGCAGCTACTTTCTTAGCTGGTGCCGCTTTTTTAGCCGGGGCAGCTTTTTTTGCAGCTACTTTCTTAGCTGGTGCCGCTTTTTTAGCCGGGGCAGCTTTTTTTGCAGCTACTTTCTTAGCTGGTGCCGCTTTTTTAGCCGGGGCAGCCTTCTTCGCGGCTGGTTTTTTAGCAGCTACTTTTTTTACGGGTGCAGCTTTCTTAGCGGGAGCGGCCTTTTTTGCGGCCGGTTTTTTTGCAGTTGCCATGATTTTCTCCTTGATCAATTTACAAAGAGCACTTCTTGCCAGTTGTTTGCAAGAAGCGATTCATGTGGTTGGGCAATTGCCCAGCGACATGAACTTGGTGACACCTACCCAGCACAAACTCTGTGGCTTGCTGTTGGATAGATGAAATTCGAAAACACATACGGTTAATCAGTCCCAGGACAGCGCGCCGCCCGATTGGTACTCGATGACGCGGGTCTCGAAGAAGTTGCGTTCCTTCTTCAGGTCAATCATCTCGCTCATCCAGGGAAAAGGGTTTTCCTCGTTGGGGTACAGGGCCTCCAAACCGATTTGCGTCGCACGGCGGTTGGCGATGTAGCGCAGGTAGCCCTTAAACATGGATGCATTCATGCCTAGAACACCGCGTGGCATGGTGTCCTCGGCATATTGGTATTCCAGTTCCACCGCCGTTTCGAACAGCCCCTTGATTTCCGCTTTGAACTCTGCCGTCCACAACTGGGGGTTCTCCAGTTTGAGCTGGTTGATCAAGTCAATGCCGAAGTTGCAGTGCATGGATTCGTCGCGCAGGATGTACTGGTATTGTTCGGCAGCGCCCGTCATCTTGTTTTGTCGACCAAGGGCCAAGATTTGTGTGAAGCCGACGTAGAAGAACAGTCCTTCCATCAGACAGGCAAATACGATCAAGCTCTTCAGCAGGGTTTGGTCGTCTTCAGGCGTGCCAGTGTGGAAATTGGGATCCATGATCGCTTCGATGAAAGGAATCAGAAACTGATCCTTGTCACGGATGGACTGAACTTCGTTATAGGCGTTGAATATTTCGCTCTCGTCCAGACCCAGCGACTCAACGATGTACTGGTAGGCATGGGTGTGGATAGCCTCTTCAAAGGCCTGGCGCAACAGAAACTGGCGGCATTCGGGCGCCGTGATGTGGCGGTAGGTTCCCAGCACAATGTTGTTGGCGGCCAGCGAGTCGGCGGTGACAAAGAAGCCGAGGTTGCGCTTGATGATGCGGCGTTCGTCTTCGGTGAGGCCTTTGGGGTCTTTCCATAGCGCGATATCGCGCGTCATGTTGACCTCTTGTGGCATCCAGTGGTTGGCGCAACTGGCAAGATATTTTTCCCAGGCCCACTTGTATTTGAATGGAACAAGTTGGTTGACGTCGGTCTTGCCGTTGATGATGCGCTTGTCAGCGGCCTTCATGCGAACCGCAGCGCTGGGAGTTTTTTGGAGAGTTTTTGTCGCCCGCTCGGCCGTCGGGTTTTCCGATGGCGTGAACGCAAAATTTGGTAGCGATGTGGGCTTGACTTCTTCGTCCCAGGACAACATAAATAATTCCAATCTGCGGATTATGAGAGCAGTGAAATGAAATGAAAAGTAATCCTGCAATTCACTGCATCGATGTGTTGTTCAATTGCATCGCATGGCACGCGATGCGCGTGTTGTCATCACTGGCATGACTCACAGGTTGGATCGTCAACGCCGCAGAACTTGATGTCGGTTGCTGCGTGGGTTGCCATCTCCATTTGCATTTGCGCTGCTGCTGCTGTCGCAGCTTCCAATGCGCAGGAGCTACGCATTGAACCCTTGGCATCGTTACCCGATGACACGGCGTTCATCTTGCCTGCTGTCACTGTCGACTTCTCCGCGTGGGTTGCCGACATGGTGCGCAGGTAGTAGGTGGTTTTGAGTCCGCGCAACCATGCCAGCTTGTAGGTCTCATCGAGCTTCTTGCCCGATGCACCAGCCATGTAGATATTGAGCGACTGCGCCTGGTCAATCCACTTTTGTCGGCGCGCAGCGGCTTCCACCAGCCACTGCGTCTCGACTTCAAACGCGGTGGAATAGAGTTGCTTGATGTCTTGGGGTACACGGTCGATTGGACCCAGCGATCCATCGAAGTGTTTCAAGTCCATCACCATGACATCGTCCCACAGGCCCAGACGTTTGAGGTCTTTGACCAAGTACCCGTTGATCACGGTGAATTCACCCGACAGATTGGACTTGACCGAGAGGTTGCCGAAGCTGGGCTCGATGGATGCATCCACGCCAATAATGTTGGAGATGGTAGCCGTGGGTGCGATAGCAACGCAGTTGGAATTGCGCATTCCGTCAGTGGCAATCTTCTTGCGCAGCGCTTCCCAATCCAGCGTGGAAGAGCGGTCTACTTCGACATAAGACGGGGAGGGGGCTGCGTCTTTCGACAGGGCCGCGCCGCGTGCATTGGCCAGCAGGTCCAGCGTGTCAAGCGGCAGAACGCCCTGGTCCCACAGCGAGCCTTTGTAGCTGCTGTACTTCCCACGCTCCCGGGCCAGTTCGGTGGACGCCCAATAGGCGTAGTAGCAAATGGCTTCCATGGACTGGTCGGCAAACGCTATGGCAGCGTCACTGGCATAGGGGATGCGCAGTTCATACAAGCTGTCTTGAAACGCCATCAGCCCCAAGCCGACCGGGCGGTGGCGCAGATTGGAGTCGCGCGCCTTCTTGACCGCGTAGTAGTTGATGTCGATAACGTTGTCGAGCATGCGCATGGCAGTGGTGATGGTGCGCTTGAGTTTGTCGTGGTCAATTTCCTTGCCACCGGCGCCATCCTTCAAATGCTGGCGCAGATTGATGGAGCCCAGGTTGCAAACCGCTGTCTCGGTGTCTGATGTGTTGAGCGTGATCTCAGTACACAGATTGCTGGAATGCACTACGCCGATGTGCTGCTGGGGTGAGCGCACATTGCAGGCATCCTTGAAAGTAATCCAGGGGTGACCGGTTTCGAACAACATTGTGAGCATCTTGCGCCACAAGTCCGTGGCCTCGATGATTTTTGCCGGCTTGATCTCCCCGCGGGCTGCCTTCTCTTCATAGGCCACGTAGGCGCGTTCGAAGTCGGTGCCAAACAGGTCGTGCAGGTCTGGAACGTTATTGGGCGAGAACAAGGTCCATTGGCCCTTTTCCATTACACGGCGCATGAACAGGTCGGGAATCCAGTTGGCCGTGTTCATGTCGTGCGTGCGGCGGCGATCATCACCCGTGTTTTTGCGCAGCTCCAGAAATTCTTCAATGTCCAGATGCCAAGTTTCCAAGTATGTGCAGACTGCGCCCTTGCGCTTGCCGCCTTGGTTGACGGCAACGGCTGTATCGTTGACCACTTTCAAAAACGGCACCACGCCCTGCGATTCACCATTGGTGCCCTTGATGTGGGCGCCCAATGCCCGTACGCGTGTCCAGTCATTGCCAAGACCACCGGCAAACTTGGACAACAGCGCATTTTCCTTGATGGACTCGTATATTCCGTCCAGATCGTCCGGAACCGTGGTCAGGTAACACGATGAGAGTTGCGAGCGCCGCGTACCGCTGTTGAACAGGGTGGGCGTGCTAGACATGAAGTCGAAACGCGACAACACTTCGTAAAACTCGATGGCACGCGCTTCGCGGTCGATCTCATTGAGTGACAGTCCCATGGCCACGCGCATGAAGAAGGCTTGGGGTAATTCGATTCGCATCTTGCCTTCATGCAGGAAGTAGCGGTCATACAGCGTTTGCAGGCCCAGGTAATCAAATTGCTGGTCACGCTCTGCCTTCAGGGCAGCGCCCAGTCGCGGCAAATCAAATTGCGCCAAGCGTTCATCCAGCAGCTCAGCGGCAACGCCCTTCTTGATAAAGCCCGGGAAGTAGTCGGCGTATGCGGTGGTCATGTCGCCAGGCGCTACGTCACGCCCCAACACTTCGCGCGTGATGGTGTGGAATAGCAGGCGCGCGGTGGCAAAGGTGTAGTCAGGGTTTTTTTCTATCAGGGTGCGGGCCGCCAGAATGGAAGCCTTGTACACCTCATCCATGGGTACACCGTCGTACAGGTTGCGCATGGTCTCTGCCAAGATAGGATCGGCCTGGACATCGGCGCCCAAGCCGGCACATGATGTTTCGATCAGAGTTTTCAGCCGGCCTAAATCCAGCAAGATGCGTTGGCCGCCCTCAATGACATGCAAGATTGGCATGGCCGGCGCGGTCGGTGCGGCTTGTTTGGCGCGTTCCTGGGTGCGACGTTCGCGATACAGCACATAGGCGCGTGCAATTTCATGGTGACCGCCGCGCATCAACCCCAGCTCCACATGATCTTGCACATCTTCGATGTGGAAGGTGCCACCACTGGGGCGCGAGCGCACGAGCGCGCGAATAACCTGCTGGGTCAGGCTATCTACCACCTCACGCACACTGGCCGAGGCTGCGCCTTGTGCGCCATGCACGGCCAGAAAGGCCTTCATCATGGCCACTGCAATTTTGTTGGGCTCAAACGGTACAACGGCGCCGTTGCGGCGAATGATCTGGTAGTGGTCTAGTAGATGGCCTGTGCCACTGTCGACTGTGGACTCCCCATGGCGGGCCAGCAAAGTGGGGGTGGCTGGCGCGGTGGCGTGTGAAGCAGATTGCATGATTTTCTCGTCCAAATCAGAAAGGATGGTTAAGACAGGGTGCACTATATATAGTGTTTTAACACCTTGCAAGCCACTACAGGTAGTGTGTAGTGGTCAAAAACACTCAATCGACATGGAACGGGAAAATATGCTTGGTTGTTTTTAGAACCCCATTGGGAAAGCACTGATCTGGAAGGGCCAGATTATTTTGTAACAAAGTCCAGTCCAGTCCCGGACCTGGATCGGCCTTGCGCCCGGGCGCAATGTGTTCATGCCCAGCCAAGTGGGCTACAGGGTAGCGCTGCCACAGTGCAGGTAGTAGAGTAGTGAGCGTCTCGTATTGCGGCGCCTCGAAGCATTCACCCTCCACTCCTTCAAGTTCAATTCCGATGGAATCATCATTGCAGTTGTCCCGCCCCCGGTAGTGCGATGCCCCTGCGTGCCAGGCGCGGTCCTCACAACTGACAAATTGCCAGAGTTCGCCATCGCGTCGGATGTAGAAATGGGCCGATACCTGCAAGCCTTTGATCTGCTGAAAGTAGGGGTGTTGGTTCCAATCCAGCCGGTTGGTGAACAGGTCCTGCACGCAGTCGTTTCCGTAAATTCCGGGGGGGAGACTGATGGAGTGCAACACCACCAGATCGATACAGGGGTGTGCCGGACGGGGGCCGAAATTGGGTGAATGCAGGTGGCGGGCAAAACGGTACCAGCCATCCTGCCAGGACGTTGTTGCAGCGTAAGGCTCATCACGCATCGGGGTCGGCGTCGCCCGGTGCGTCAATTTTCAGCCGGGCAATGCGGTAGCGTATTTGACGAAGACTCAGACCCAGGCGTGCGGCGGCGACAGTACGGTTAAAGCCGGTTTCCTTCAAAATCTTGACCAGGATATCGCGTTCTTGCTGGTCCAGATGTGCTTGCAGGTCGGTAGGCAAGGGCGCATCGGGGCTGGTGCTGGGCAAGGCTGCCGCTCGGGTATCGAGCGCAGAGGTGTTGTTGATCGGACTTTGAATGTCGTCCAGTCGCAAGCAGTCGCCGTCGCACAAGGCAACCGCACGGTGCAGCAGGTTTTCCAGCTCGCGCACATTGCCATACAGCGGCAGCAGGCAGAGCTGCTCCAATGTTCCCGGGGCAAGTTTCGGTGCAGGCAGGTCGGACTCATCGGAGATGCGCTGGAGCAACGCCGAGCACAGGGCTGGCAGGTCTTCATAGCGTTCCCGCAAAGGCGGAATCACGATATCAATGACGTTAAGTCGGTAGAAGAGATCTTGGCGGAAGCGCCCGGCTTGAACCTCTTCAGGCAGGCTTTTGTGGGTAGCGCTGACGATGCGCACATCCACCGGCTCTTCCTGTGTCGAGCCCACGGGCCGCACGGTACGTTCCTGAATGGCCCGTAACAGTTTGGACTGCATCGCCAAAGGCAGGTCGCCAATCTCATCCAGGAACAGCGTTCCACCTTTGGCTGCCTGAAAGAAACCTTCTCTGTCCTGCACGGAACCGGTATAGGCGCCTTTCTTGGCGCCAAAGAATTCGGTCTCCAGCAGGTTCTCGGGGATGGCGCTGCAGTTCACGGCCACCCAAGGTCCGGTGGCGCGGTGGCTGTTGGCATGGAGGGCGCTGGCTACCAGCTCCTTGCCTGTTCCGGACTCGCCTTGTATCAATACCGGGGCCATGCTGCGGGCCACTTTGGCGATGCGCTCCTTCACCACCCGCATGCTGTTCGATTCTCCCGCGAGCTTGGCAAGCGCATTCTGCCCAGCAGTTGTGCATGCGGGATTTTCCTGCAACCTGGCATCCGTTGCCCGTCGGCTAAGACCACCGGTTGGGCGCGTGCCGTGCACAGCGGATGCAATGGCTGCACGAAACTGCTTGAGGTCGACTGGTTTGGTGAGGTAGTCAAAAGCGCCAGCCTTGAGGGATTCGACGGCGTTTTCTGCCGAACCGTGGGCGGTAATCACGATGCAGCGTTCGGGTCTCTGTCCCGCGCGCATGTGCTGAAGGATTTCGGTGCCCAGACCATCGGGCAGGCGCATGTCAGTGATGATGACATCAAAGCGCTTGGTGTTGATGGCATGCATGGCATCTTGCACGCTGCCTGCCGTGTCCACCCGATAGCCTTCGCGCAGCAGCGTAAGCTCGTACAGCGTGCGCAGATCGGGCTCGTCGTCGATCACCAGGATCTGGGCGTTATTTAGTACAGATTGGGTTGCCATGGTGTGGTGAGAGTATCTGCTGCCGTGCCCGCGATTGGGGCGCTGGCGCGTTGGAAAACGATAACGAATGCGTTTCCTTCCCTGTCCCGGTTACGGGTCGGGCGCACGCTACGCTGGTAGGTAAGGGACGCACCGTGGCGTTCGCACAACTCCCGACAAATGTACAGCCCCAGGCCGCTGGAGCGGCTGTCCGAAGAAAAGAACGGTTCAAACAGATGGCGTTCCACCGACTGGTCCATGCGGGCCGAATCGCTCCAGACCATGAGTGTGGCGGTTTGTCCATCGCCGGCACTGTAGACTACCTGGATGGCATCCGGCTGGTCCTCGGTGTAGCGCAGCGCATTGTCCAGCAGGTTGACCAACACCCTGCGCAGATGATCGTTATCAAACTGCACGGAAATATTCTGCTCACCCAGATGCAGACTCAGGCGTTGTTGGCAGGCGCATTGCAGGGCCCAGTCCGTGCAAATCCGGTGGGTGGTGGTGGTCAGTGGTATGCCGGGTACGAGGTGGTCCTGGTCGTAAGGCTGCACCCGCGCGACGTTGAGAATGTCATTCACGATCTTTTCAAGGCGCTTGGCATTCTGGCTTACCATGGCCGTCAAGCGCTTCAACCGTGGATCGGTGATGTCTTCGTCCAGCAATGCATTGGCCTGGGAGATGGCTGACAGCGGGTTGCGGATCTCATGCGCAACCGCAGTGGACAACCGGCCCATTCCGGCCAGCTTTTCAGTACGCATGCTCGCCTCGAGCTTCCGCTGATCCTGCAGGAAGATCACGCACAGGCTTTCTGCAGAAAGTCCCGGCGACGTGGCCAGCCGAGTACGCGCATGCACGCGAAGCGGCCCCTGGGTACCATGGCGAATGGTGACATCGCCTTCGTGGCTCTGGCCCATGTTGACACTCAGGCGCATCAGGTTCAACAACGGGGCCCAGCCAGGCTCGTCCCTGAGGTCAAAAACAGCGGCATGC
Source organism: Candidatus Aalborgicola defluviihabitans (assembly GCF_016705985.1). Classification (NCBI taxonomy): domain Bacteria; kingdom Pseudomonadati; phylum Pseudomonadota; class Betaproteobacteria; order Burkholderiales; family Comamonadaceae; genus Allorhodoferax (SeqCode); species Candidatus Aalborgicola defluviihabitans. The sequence continues at coordinate 234,458 of NZ_JADJKN010000002.1, read as the reverse complement.
AACGCCTGCTGTGACCCAAGCAAGGTGCGTGCGGCCGGGTTGGCAGAACGCACGCAACCGTGTTCGTCGACGATCATCACGCCGTCGGGAAGGGACTCAATTACCAGTTCATTTACCTGGCGTTGGATGCTGGCTGCTAACTGGCTCTGGCGTGCACGCTGGCCTTCACTGGCCAGGCGGGTGGATAGCTGATTGGCCAGCCAGGCAATCGCAAAGTAGCCGATACCACTGAGTGCCGATTGAACGACGTAGGGAGCGCTGGCACTGGCGTCCGAAAGGTAGGGCCACAGGGACCCAGCCAGCATCAGCACCGTAATACCAGCGGCGGTGCCCAGCGCCAGCCGCAACGAGCCCAGCACCGATGCCACCAGAATAGGCAATGCAAACAATGGCGTGTAGTTGATAGTGCTACTGCTGTCTTGCAGCATTTGCAAGGCAGAAAAAGTGAGTAGGTCAATGCCGACCAGGGCGCCCCAGCTTTTGGTGAACGACTGACCCAACAGACGCGGTGATATGAACCACTTGCTGCCAATGGTTGCCACCATATAGGCACCACTGATGAATACGGGAAGTTGGTTGTGCGCCGTACCCGTGGCGTACAGGGCTGTCTCTAATGCTGCCAGCACCACACCCAGCACCAAGCGGGCAGTCATGAAGCTCTGCCACGGGCGCTGGATTTCGCGCGAGGGCTCAGCGCCGGCTACCTCCGCATCGGCGCCATGGGGATCAAACCACGATTGGGCTGTGGTTTGTGCTTCCATTCACGGCTCCATGGTCAGTCGATGGGCCGCGCTGCAATAGCTCCCTTCACGACCCGCTACTGATTCATTGACCGGAATGTGAACGCCACATTGGCGACATACCACCATATTGGTGATCGCAGGGAGGGGTGGAACGATGTCTTTGCGCTCCCGTTGCACGGCAGTGCGCCAGGTGCGCCAGCGCCAAGCCACTAACAGTACACCCAGAAAAATCAGCAAAAACCTCATGGTGTGCGCCCCAGGATGATTTCCATCACGAAACGCGACCCCACGTATGCCAGCAGTAGCAAACCGGAACCGATGTACAGCACATTCACCGCACGTTTGCCGCGCCAGCCAAAAGCCGCGCGCCCAATCAGCAGCACGCAAAAGGTCAGCCACGCCAGTACGGAAAACACCGTCTTATGGTCCCAATGCCAGGCGTGACCATAGCCGTAGAGAACTTCTCCGAACAGCAGACCGGCCAGTAGTGTGGCGCTAAGCAATACAAAACCTGCCGCCACAAAGCGGTAGGTCAGTCGCTCCAGGGTCAGCAGTGGCAGGCCGCTGTGCGGGTCTTCTGCATTGCGGATACGTGTCTCTGCACGGGTCAAAAACCAGGCATGAACCACGGCAATGCCGAACAGGCCATAACATGCCACACCAAATGCCAAGTGCAGTGCCAGCCAGGCCGAAGCGGTGGCGGGCATTGGGCTACCGGGGAAGAAAAATGCAACCATGACTGCTGCTGCGCCCACCACGCACAGGGTCCATCGGGTTGGAAGTTGCGGGAAGATCTGGCTCTCCACCGCATACACCGCAGCCACCAACCAGGCGGTAACCGACATCGCGGGTGCAAAACCAAAATACGGTCGCTCACCCAGCAGTGTGATGGAGAGAACGGCGCCGTGCAACAACCAGGCCAGCACCACCCAGATGCGCGCAGCCCGTTCGTTCACATGGGTGGTGCGTACGGCCGGCCAAGCATAGGCGGCAGCAGCCAATACCGACAGAATCAGGTTAGAGGGAGGCGCACTGGCTAAAATCATGGGTACAGTTTAGCGTTTTGCTTTCTGCACCGGTAACCATCCATGGCCTCAGCCCTCTCCGACAAACTTTCCCGACTCGTTAAAGAAATGCGCGGCCAGGCCCGCATCACTGAAACCAACGTCACCGACATGCTGCGCGAAGTGCGCATGGCCCTCTTGGAGGCCGACGTAGCCCTGCCCGTGGTGCGCGACTTTATCGCACGCGTCAAGGACAAGGCACTGGGCCAGGAGGTAATGGGTTCTCTGCAGCCAGGCCAGGTACTGGTGAGTATCGTCAGCAAAGAGCTTGCCGCTACTATGGGGGACGGGGTGAGTGACATCAACCTCGCTGCCCAGCCGCCCGCAGTGATCCTGATGGCCGGCCTGCAAGGCGCGGGTAAAACCACAACCACTGCCAAACTGGCCAAACACCTGATTGAAAAGCGCAAGAAGAAAGTTCTAACAGTCTCGGGTGACGTGTACCGCCCTGCCGCCATCGAACAACTCAAGACCGTGACGGCCCAGGCTGGCGCCGAATGGTTCCCCAGCTCACCCGACCAAAAGCCTGTCGATATTGGTCGCGCTGCGTTGGACTATGCCAAAAAGCACTTCTTTGATGTGCTGCTGGTTGACACGGCGGGTCGTTTGGCCATCGACGAAGTGTTGATGGCCGAAATCAAGGACCTGCACGCTGCCCTGAACCCGGTGGAAACCTTGTTCGTGGTGGACGCCATGCAAGGCCAGGACGCGGTCAACACGGCCAAGGCATTCAAGGAAGCGCTGCCGTTAACCGGCATCATTCTGACCAAGCTTGACGGTGATTCTCGCGGTGGTGCGGCATTGTCCGTGCGCCAGATTACCGGCGCCCCTATCAAGTTTGCGGGTACGAGCGAAAAGCTGGATGGCCTGGAGGTTTTTGATGCCGAACGCCATGCCGGCCGTATTCTGGGCATGGGCGACATCCTGGCTTTGGTGGAGCAAGTGACTGCCGGGGTGGACGTGGCCGCCGCACAAAAGCTGGCCGCCAAGGTCAAGAGCGGCGCTGGGTTTGATCTGAATGATTTTCTGGCCCAAATCCAGCAAATGAAGCAAATGGGAGGCCTGTCCAGTCTGATGGATAAGTTACCCGCCGCCATGACTGCCAAGGCCGGCAACGTGGACATGGCGCGCGCCGAAAAGGACATTAAGCGCAAAGAAGGCATCATCCACAGCATGACGCCACTGGAGCGGCGTAAACCCGAACTCATCAAGGCCACCCGCAAGCGCCGCATCGCTGCTGGCGCTGGTGTGCACGTTCAGGAAGTCAACCGCATGCTCAAGGAGTTTGAGCAGATGCAGGACATGATGAAGAAGATGAAGGGCGGCGGCATGATGAAGATGATGAAGCGCCTGGGCGGCATGAAGGGCATGCCAAAAACACCTTTTTAACCGCTAGCCCTCGTAGCGCATTACATGAGAAGCTACGTTATTTGTAGCAATATTTAACTTTTCGTTACCCATAAAAAAACGGCAAGACAGATTTCTGTCTTGCCGTTTTGCTTGGTGTACCAGGGTTTAGTAGACGTCGTGCTGTGTGTTGTACACGTTGAACTTGCCGGTAGGAGTCACCAAGGCCTTGTCTTTGATCACGGCCTTGAGCTTCAAGGTCTTGTCGTCAACGACCACAATGGCGGACTCTTCGTTGGCAGCGCTCCATACCGAGAACCAGACTTCGTCGCCAGCCTTGTTGTACTCAGGTTGCAATACGCGCTTGACGCCCTTGCCCAGTGCGGCCCACTCGGCGATTGGCAGCACCTTGAAGCCGTTGTCCAGATTTTTGATGTCGAACACAGCGATGGACTGGCTGATCTTCTCATCGGGGTTCAGAGCGGCATCAACCCACAGGTGAGTGGATTTGGGATGGCTCTTGATGAACAGCGAACCACCGCCAGCGCCCTTGAGCGTTCCAACAACCTTCCAGGCAGTTGCTTTGTGCTTGACAGGATCGGTTCCGATCATGGAGATGGTCTCATCACCCAAGTGACTGGTCGCCCAGACAGGGCCGAACTTGGGGTGAATGAAGTTGGCACCACGACCGGGGTGCGGTGTCTTGCCGACTTCCACTATGGCAGCCAGCTTGTCTTCCTTGGTGTCGATGACCGCGATCTTGTCAGAGGCGTTAGCGGCATCCATGAAGTAGCGGCCGGTCGACTCGAAGCCACCGTCGTGCAGGAAGCGTGGTGTCTTGATCATGGTGACCTTGAGGTTTTCCAGATCAGAGTAGTCCACCATATGCACCATACCGGTTTCCTTGGCATTGACCAGGAACTCAGGACGGAAGTTGGAAGAAACAATAGCAGCCACGCGTGGCTCGGGGTGGTACTCTTCGGTGTCGGAGGTCATGCCGCGGGTACCCACGATGCGCAAAGGCTTGAGCGTGTCGCCGTCCATCAGCACATACTGGGGAGGCCAGTAGGCGCCGGCAATGGCGTAGCGGTCTTCATAGCCCTTGAACTTGGAAGTCTCCACCGAACGGGCTTCCAGACCGACCTTGATTTCGGCCACTGGGGTAGGCGTTGTCATCCACAGGTCGATCAGCACGATCTTGGCGTCGCGGCCAATCACGTACAGGTAGCGACCGGATTTGGACATGCGCGAGATGTGCACCGCATAGCCGGTATCCAGAATCTTCACGATCTTCTTGCTGGCACCGTCGATCAGCGCGATCTTGCCGGCATCACGCAATGTGACCGAGAACAGATTGCTGATATCCAGATCGTTCATCTTCTTGGTGGGGCGCTTGTGCGGGTCCACCAATAGTTTCCACGTGGCCAGGACTTCCTTCATGCCCATTTCGGGTGGCTGAGGTGGTTCGTGCTGGATGTACTTCACCATGACGTCCACTTCGTCCTTGGACAGCGTGCCGGAAGTGCCCCAGTTGGGCATGCCCTGGGCCGAGCCGTAGTAGATGAAGGTGTGGAGGTAATCAGAACCCTTTTCCAGGGTAATGTTCGGTGTCAACGGCTTGCCAGTGGCGCCCTTGCGCAGCACACCGTGGCAGCCAGCGCAACGCTCAAAGTAAATCTTGGTGCCGAGCTGGAATTCAGCTTCCGTCATGGCAGGGGACTTGGGGTTGATGGTTTGGTGCATGGTCACCGCGCCCAAGGGCGAGGTGCCGCCGATTTCCTGGGTGGACAGCAGTGGTTCCACCTTCTTGGCGGGTTCTGCCGTCTGGCTGCTGGCCATCATGGGCAGTACCGCCAATGCGGCACTGACCAGGGCCAATTTGATGTTCGTAATTTTCACGAATCTCTCCTAAAAACGTATATCTTTAATGGGAACCTGTACGGTATCACTGAAATACACGCGCAGGGAGCATGGATTTAATCCAGAATAACTTTCACTAGAAATTTAATGTTAAAAAAGTTGCAGAAAATGCGGCCCTGTCAGGACCATGTCAGGCGTGTTGCAGGGCCACATTGCCGCGCAGGGTGTAACTGCGCGTTTCGGTAATCGTTACATCCACCATTTGTCCCACCAAGCGCGGTGGAGCTGCAAAATTCACCACGCGGTTGCATTCGGTGCGCCCCATCAGTTCACCGCTGTCGCGTTTGCTATGCCCCTCCACGAGGAGGCGCTGCACCGTGCCCAGGCGGCTTTCGCTGATGCGGGTGATGTTGGCGTTGATGGTTTCTTGCAAGTGCTGCAGTCGGCGCAGCTTGACGGTATGCGGCGTATCGTCTTGCAAATTGGCTGCGGGGGTGCCGGGGCGCGGCTGAAGATGAAGCTGAAAGAGTTGTCAAATCCGACGTCGTCAATCAGCTTCATCATCCGGGCGAAGTCGTCTTCCGTCTCACCGGGAAAGCCCACGATGAAGTCCGAGCTCATAGCCATGTCGGGGCGAATGGCACGCAGCTTGCGCACCGTGCTCTTGTATTCCATGGCGGTGTAGCCGCGTTTCATGGCCATCAAAATCTTGTCGCTGCCGTGCTGCACGGGCAGGTGCAGGTGGCTCACCAGTTTGGGCAGTTTGTCGTAAGCGGCAATCAGGCTGGGTGTGAACTCGTTGGGGTGGCTGGTGGTGAAGCGCAGGCGCTCGATGCCGGGGATGTCGCTCACGTATTCCAGCAGCGTGGCAAAGTCGGCCATCTCGGCGGTGTCGCCCATGGTGTGGCGCCAGGCGTTGACGTTTTGACCCAAGAGCGTAATTTCCTTCACGCCTTGGTCGGCCAGACCCGCCACTTCCACCAGTACGTCTTCGAACGGGCGGTTAATTTCGGTGCCGCGCGTGTACGGCACTACGCAGTAACTGCAGTACTTGTTGCAGCCTTCCATGATGCTGACAAAGGCGCTGGCGCCTTCCACCTTGGCTGGGGGCAGGTGGTCGAACTTCTCGATCTCGGGAAAGCTGATGTCCACCTGCGGGCGGTTCTGCGCCACACGGGCGTTGAGCAGCTCGGGCAGGCGGTGCAGGGTTTGCGGGCCAAACACCACGTCCACATAGGGTGCGCGTTTGATGATTTCGGCGCCCTCCTGGCTGGCCACGCAGCCGCCCACGCCAATTTGCACTCCCTTGGCTTTTAGGTGTTTGATGCGGCCCAAGTCAGAGAACACCTTTTCTTGTGCCTTCTCGCGCACCGAGCAGGTATTGAACAAAATCAGGTCGGCTTCGTCCACGTTCTGCGTGGTCTCATAGCCTTGGGCTGCGTGCAGTACATCGACCATCTTGTCCGAGTCGTACTCGTTCATCTGGCAGCCAAAGGTTTTGATGAATACTTTTTGCTGGTCATGCGGACCTCTTTTTTTGTGGAATACTATGAATTCAGTAGCTGCCAACGCAAGTTCTACGAGGGCTAGCGGTCTATTTTTCTTGTAAGTCACTGGCCGGATGTTCCGGCAATGGCCGTCAATGCGATACCGACCGCCTGTCTATTTGGCGTCGGTTGATGCAGTGGATCCGGACATTGCTGTGCCTGTTTCGCCAGAGGCGGGCACAGTATCAGATATGCAATTGGGCGGATAGGTGGGCTGTAGTGCAGCTTGCCAGGCGCGGGCCGGTACAGTGGTGAAGCGAAGGCAGCGGTTCATGGTGTATATCCAGAGGCTGGGGTAAGTAGGGTCGGGGAGGGGCAAATCCTATCACCGACTGACGTCAACGAAAAAAGCCATCGGCTGGCAACAGATGGCTTTTTGCGAAAAACTGGTGGTCGTAGGTGGACTTGAACCACCGACATCAGCATTATGAATGCTGCGCTCTAACCAACTGAGCTATACGACCGAAGCGCGTAATTATAGCCAATAAATTGCCCCCGGAAGCAGCGCAAGGGTCGGTTTCGGATCACAGGTTCTTGAATGTGGGTTGGCGTTTGCTCAAAAAGGCGTCCATGCCTTCCTTCTGGTCTTGCGTGGCAAACATGGAGTGGAACATGCGACGCTCGAACATGATGCCGTCCGCCAGCGTCCCTTCAAAAGAGCGGTTCACTGATTCTTTGGCTGCCACGGTGGCGATCTGGGAGAAACTGCATATTTGCAGGGCGGCGCCCAGCGCTTCGTCCATCAGTTTGTCCAACGGCACCACGCGGCTGACCAAGCCGGCGCGTTCTGCTTCTGCGGCGTCCATCATGCGGCTTGTCAGGGCCAAGTCCATGGCTTTGGATTTGCCGATGGCGCGCGGCAAGCGCTGCGTGCCGCCAGCACCGGGGATGATGCCCAGCTTGATCTCGGGCTGGCCAAACTTGGCGTTGTCGGCAGCGATGATGAAGTCGCACATCATGGCCAATTCGCAGCCACCGCCCAGTGCAAAGCCACTCACCGCCGCGATGACAGGTTTGCGGATGGTGCGTATGGTTTCCCAATTGCGGGTGATGAAGTCGGTCTTGTAGGTCTCGGCGAACGTGAGTTTGGCCATGGCGGTGATATCCGCCCCGGCGGCAAAGGCCTTTTCGCTGCCGGTGACGACCATGCAGCCAATTGCCGGATCGGCGTCAAACCCTTTGAGTGCGTGACCCAGTTCGTCCATCATTTGGTCATTGAGGGCATTGAGCGCCTTGGGGCGGTTGAGCGTGATGATGGCGACTTTTTCGCCTTCAATCCGGGTGGTGATGCATTCGTAGTTCATGGTGGTCTTTGGGTTGTGAGCAGAAATTTAAATGATGCGTACCGCGTGCCTATTGTGGATCCGGTTGGGGCGCGAGCCATGCATCCACCAAAGCGGCGTCACGCACCGCCAGGCGCACGGCCTGGCTGGCCTTGGGCAAGGAGAGACTCAAGGCGAGCAGGCGCTTGTCGCGCGCCACCGTGGCGGTCACTTTCTTGGCGTTGCCGGCGTACAGGGTGAAGTCGTCCAGGCTTTGCAGGCGCCATGCGCTGTTGCTGTTGCCCAGTGCCTGAATGGCGATCCATTCGTCACCGCTGGCAAAACCAGCCTGCTCGGCCACACCGCCGCGCAGCACATGCTGAATGAAGAGGCCATTGCCTTCCTTGACGCGCAGCCCCAACTGCTGGGCCACCTGGTTGGGTTCCTGGTGCACCTGGATACCGTGCTTTTCCAGCAGAGTGGTAATCGGCAGGTCTTGGGTACTGTGCACCCATTGCGCCAGTTCCCGCGCGTACGAGCGTCCGCTGAGTTGCTCCAAAACCGCTAGCAGATCCGCCTCAGCCATGGGGCCGCCGTCGCAGCGAATCCACAGTCTGCGCATCACGGCGTCAAGCGTGGTCTTGCCTTCGGCGCGCAACGTGAGGTCCAGGCACAAACCTACCAGCGAACCCTTGGTGTAGTAGCTCACGGTGGCGTTGGCTGTGTTTTCGTCCTGACGGTAGTACTTGATCCATGCATCAAAACTGGCCTGGGCCACTGTCTGCACCTTGCGCCCGGGTGTTTGCGCCACGCCGTTAACGGTCTTGGTCAGCAGTTTGAGGTAGGTGGCGTTGTCGATGCGACCGGCGCGGCGCAGCAGAAGATCGTCGTAGTAGCTGGTGAAACCCTCAAAAAACCACAGCAGCTCGGTGTAATTTTCTTGGGTGTAGTCGTAGCGCGCCAGTTCAGCAGGACGCAGACGCTTGACGTTCCAGGTGTGGAAGTATTCGTGACTGATCAATCCCAGTAGCTGGGTGTAGCCCTCGGGTTGTTTGTGCACGGTGGGCGCCAACGTGGTGCGCGGGAGGCGGGGCAAGTCGGCGCGCTTGCAGATCAGTGCAGTGGAATTGCGGTGCTCCAGACCACCGTAGCCCTCGGCCACGGCATTGAGCATAAATACATAGCTTCTATATGGAATCGGGCTCTGGCCCTCGTCTTTGCTTCCTGTTTTGCTATTCTTTTTAGTGCAACCCGCATGCCAGAAGCGAATCTCGGCCTCGCAAATGGCCTGGCTGTCAGCCAGCAACTGGGCACCATCAAAGCTTGGTGGAGCACCGGCCACCACAAAACGGTGCGGGATGCCGCAGGCGGTGAAGTTGCCGCTCCAGAACGGCCCCATTTCGACCGGGCAATCCACCAGGGTGTCGTAATTGTCGGCGCAGTAGCGGCCAAAGCCGCGCTTATTGACCTTGACCGGTTCTAGGCTGGTGGCCACGGACCAGTCGTCCATGTATTCGCCGGCTACCAGTTCCAGTTGGTGCGGCGTGTCGCATTGGCCGTCCACTTGCAGGCACAGACTGGTGCCATTGAAAAAGCCACGGTCCGCATCCAGCCAGGCAGTGCGCACCGACGGGTCATTGGCGTATACCTCGTACTGCATAACCAAAGGCTCGCCCGGCTTGCAGTCCATCTGCCAACTGGCTTTGTCCAATTGCTGGACTTCCAGCTTTCGCTTGCCTTGGCGGCATTGCAGGTTTTGCAGGTTCTTGGCAAATTCGCGCACCAGGTAGCTGCCCGGAATCCACACCGGCAGGCGCAGCGTTTGCCGGGTGGCCGGTTGCGCCACGGTCAGCGTGACGGTGAATAAGTGGGCATGGAGGTTGGCTACTTCCACACGGTAGTGGATGGCAGGGGCAGCGTTTCGGCGCATCCGATCAACTCTTGGAATCGGTCAGCAGCTTTTCGACCTGCTTGGAATCAATGGCGCCGGGTACCCGGTTGCCATCGACAAACACCAGGGTAGGGGTGCCGGTGATTTTGTAGTTTCGGCCCAAATCCACGTTGCGGCTTAGCGCGGTGGTGTCGCAGCCCGCAGGCAGGGCTGGAATAGCCTGGTCCCGCACCATCCAGTCCTGCCAGGCCTTGGCTGGATCTTTGGAGCACCAGATGGCCTTGGATTTTTCGGCAGAATCTGCGCCCAGAATGGGGTAGAGGAACATGTAGATCGTCACGTTGTCGATCTTTTGCATGTCACGCTCAAAGCGCTTGCAGTAGCCGCAGTTAGGGTCTTCAAAGACCGCCAGTTTGCGCTTGCCGTTGCCGCGCACGATGGTAAAGGCGTCTTTGATGGGAAGTTCATCGAACTTGATGGCAGTGAGCTTGGTTACGCGTTCTTCCGTCAGATTGCGTTTGGCGCGAAGGTCGATCACGTTGCCTTCGATCAGGTAGTTGCCCTGAGCGTCGGTGTAATAGATTTCGCTACCGTTGATGCGCAGCTCATACACTCCGGGCATAGGCGTTCTGCTGACCTCATCAATGGACTTGATCTGGGGCAGGCGCTCCAGAATGGCTTTGCGGATGGTGGCTTCCTGGGCCGTGGCGCCATGCGCCAGCAGGACGGCGACGGCGAGCAGTAGGGATTTGAGGAGAGTTTTCATGCGTGTTTCTTGCCTTGTGTTGCAGGTTTGCCCAGCACGCCCATGGCGCGTCTGGCAACCCATTGTTTGATCGGTCCGCTGTGTTCAAAACGGTTCATGCCCCAGTTGCGCATGGCTTGCAGGGCGGGATGGGGGTTGGTGAACAACTGCTGCAAGGCATCGTTGGCCTGACCCATCACCGCAAAGTCGGCCTTGCGCGCGCGCTCGTATTGCCGCAGTAGCTTGGGGTCGCCCACGCTGCGCCAATACGGACGTGCATCCAGCACACGCACTAACTCAGCTACGTCGGCCAGGCCCATGTTCAGCCCCTGACCAGCCAACGGGTGCATGTTGTGGGCGGCGTCACCCGCCAAAACCCAGGCACCTTGCTCCGAAACACCGCTCCAACGTCGGGCCACAGCCTGTTGCAGTGGCCATACCTTGCGATCTCCGCTGAGTGTCAGCACGCCGAGCGCGCCGTGGCTGGCGGTTTGCAGCGCCTGACAAAATTCTTCGGCCTCCAGCGCCTGCAGGGTTTGTGCGCGTTCTGGAGATACAGACCACACAATGGCGCACAAGTTCCCTTCTGGCCCACCTAGGGGCAAAAAAGCCAGGATCTCACCTTGGTGGAACCACTGTCGGGCCACTTGGGCGTGGGGTTGGGCGCATCGTACGCGAGTGGCCAGAGCCCATTGGTCATAAGGTTTGACGTCCCAGTCCACCCCCCATTCTTGACGGGTGCTGCTGGTGCGACCTTCGCAAACCACGGTGAGGGCCGCCGGTTGTGGGGATTCCACCACTTCAATAAAGGGCTGAAAGCGCACGGCTTCTGCAGCCGGGCTTCCAGGGCCGGCACGTCAACAATCCAGTTTAAGGCGTTTGAGCCGCTCTCCGACGCATGAAAGGCGACCTGGCCGCCGTCGTCTTCCTGCACCTGCATCGACAAAACCGGCGTGGCGTCAGATGTGTCTGGCCAGCAGCGTACGGCTTCAAGCCATTGCCGCGACAGCAGGTTCAGGGCGTAGGCCCGCACATCGGGCAGCGGAGCCGTCAACACTGCCACAGGCTTGTCGGCAGGTGCGACCAAAGCCACGCGCAACTGCTTGGCCGCCAAGTGCAGGGCCAGCGTGCGCCCGACAATGCCGGCACCCCGGATACAGATATCAAACGGTTGTGTCATCAGTGGATTGTAAAAGCCGGTGCAAAGCAGTGCTGGTATGCCTGCCCATGCCACTCAGTCAGACGGACTTTGTGTGTGCAGCTCAGAGGCTTCGGTGGGCACCGCCTCCAGAAAGCGGATTGGACGGCGGGTGTGGGGGGACATGCTCTCCAGCAGGTCACTCAGGTCGTCGAGTACGCGCTCGGCCGGGACCGGGATCTCGTGCAGCAGGACACAGGCGGCCTGGAACTGCAGCGTGACCTCTGGCACCAAGCCGGGCAGGGGGATCAGACCGGAGGCAATCAGCTTGACCATGCGCTCGGTCAGCGCCTTGCGTGTGGACACCCCCTCCATCAGCAAGCCGAACTGCGCCGTGCCCACGCGCCCGGCAGGGTCCACGTCGCGCAGGATGCGCTGAATCTTGACTACGGCACGCAACAGACATTGTTCACCCGTGGTGTCGCTAAAGACTTCTCGGATCTTGTCGTGGTTGACAACCCGCACCACAACCAAGGCCAGCGGCTCGCGGTTTTCAATGGCGCGCAGCACAGCCTCTTCCAGATGGGTTTGAAAAACCTCAGCTGTTAATAGTCCGGTCAGAGCATCCTGGGTGGGCAGGTGGTTGGCGCGCACCACCAGTTCCTTGCGGTCATGGGTGATATGGCTCAGGGCATACAGCATGATGGGCACCGTCAGTGCAATACCCAACGAGGCCCAATAGCGCACCTCCCACAGCACCGGAAGCATGCCGATAGCCTCGCCCACCATGTAGATCAAGCCCAAAAATTGAGGGGCCAGAGCCAGCATCAGCCAACGCGCCACCATCGAGCCGCCTCGCCAGCTCAGAAAAACGGCAATCAGCCCGACCACAGTGGCAAACAGCATAATCATGCCGCAAACCCGATCCGCGACGAAGCGGTCCATGACAGCAAAGGCCAGTACCGACGCAATCGTGCCCCAGCCCACGCTGGACAGGAAGCGGTCGAAGCGGTGGTAATGCACAAACAGGGAGAAAACGTTGCGAATGAACAGAAGCGCACAGCCCACCGCGATTACCGGCAGCGTACTGGATGCCAAGTTGCCCAGTTCGGGCACGTTGCTCCATAAAAAAGCATTGAGCACTCCGGAGATCTGGGCGATGGTGACGGCTACCAGCAGGCCGAACAGCGACGCCCAGCCGTCGATGGCCTTGCGGTGCTCCAGGTAGCGCAGGATCGACAGGGCGGCCAGACTCAACAGTGCACCCAGCATCAGTCCCAGGCTCAGCAATTCAACTTGGCGCTGCCCATCGCGCTGCTGGCCAGTGGCCAAGCGAATGGGCAGGCCCACTTGCTTGAAATTGCGAACCTGCAGGTAGACGTCGTGTGGCGCGTCACCATTAATCTGGAGATCAAAATCGGGGTACAGGCCCTTGGTGCGCCACTCGGAATGTGGCAGGGTGTCGCCCGCCCGCTGCACGGTCCATTGACCGTTGGAATCCAGTTGGTAGAGCGCCACCATGTCCACAAAGGGCAGGGGCAGGTTCAGGGTCCACGCTGCTTGCGAATTGGGCGCGCGCACCAGGCGCAGCTTGATCCACAGGGTGTTGTACTTGTTAAGGGGAAAGTGACCCAGTGCAGGTGCGGGGGTAAAGTGGGCGGCGCCACCGGCCACTAGGTCGATGTTGGCGTGCGAGCCCTCGTCGATCCAGGTCTGGATGGGGGTGTTGACTTCCAGCACGGGCGTTTGGTCGTTCAGCACAATCGCATTGTCTGGCACCGTGTTGGCAGCCCATAACGGGCTGGCACACAGGCACCAAACCGTTAGCAGCAGGCGCGCAAGCAGGGATGGCATACACTTGTCTCCGCCGTTTTTAGAGGTTTTTATTGGTTAGTAGTGTGGCATTGTAGGCTTGCCCGATGTCGATCTATTCACCCCAGTCAATGCTCTGTACCATGCCGCAACTTTCGCCAGGAATGGTCAAGATTACTTGTACTTTTTTGAATCGAACTTTAACTTTCAATGTCTGTCGAAATCTTTGAAGCCAGTCCGTTAGTCAGTGTTTTGATCCGCAGCATGGATCGCGCCAGTTTGTCGGATGCCCTTACGTCTGTGGCTGCGCAGACATACCCCTCCATAGAAGTTGTCTTGGTGAATGCAAAGGGTGACGGACACAGCGATGTCGGGCAGTGGTGTGGTCGATTCCCCATTCGTTTTGTCGGAACCGCCGGTGGGTTGGGGCGGAGTGCGGCGGCGAATTTGGGGCTTGAGCAGGCGCACGGCACGTATTTGATGTTTCTGGATGATGACGATCTCATTGACGCTGAACACATTGCGTCATTGGCCTCCATCTTGGCCGAATCTCCCCATTTCAAGGCGGCGTTCTCAGGCACGCGCGTTGTAGACGCCACGGGCGCAACGCTGGGAGTTTATAACCAAGACTTTTCGGGAGCGCAGTTGCTAATCGGGAATTTATTGCCCATCCATTCAGTTCTTTTCAGCCGTGAACTGGTGATGGCTGGGTGCAGGTTTGACGTCACACTCGAAACGTACGAGGACTGGGATTTTTGGCTCCAGGTCTCACAGCTTACGGATTTTGCAAAAACGGGAAAAGTTACTGCGGCTTATCGCTCGTTTCTGGGAGATTCGGGTATGGCGCACCCGGAACATCGCCCATTGCAAAGGCAGAGAAGGTCAGTAGTTTGGAGAAAATGGTGGCCATTTTGGAGCGTTGACAATCTGGATCGCTTGGCATTGGATTTGGAACAAAAGCAGGAAGAAAAAGAGAGGGAAAACGCGGAGCTCAGAAGTGCATTCGGTCTGCAGATTGATAAGAATGAGCAGTTGCAACACGACGTTGCCGCATTGCAGCAGTCATTGGACGAACAAGTACAGCAGGTGTCCAGTCTTGGTCTGAAGGTTGCAGTGCTTGATGTTTCTTTGGCGGAGCGGGACAGGGAGTTGACCCTTCGGGATATGCAAATCAGGACCCTGAACGCAAGCATTCAAGAAATGCTGTCGTCTACCAGTTGGAGGCTCAGTGCGCCCATACGCCACGTCGGTCACTGGATGGGGGTGTTGCGTCGAAAAGTCAGTGCGGTGAAATTGCTCGCCAGGTTAACCTGGCAATTTCTTCGACGTGATTCGATTGGCAATCAGGTAGGAGACGCCTATCGATTCGTTCGACAAAAGGGTTGGCCTGGAATAAAGCAGCGGCTGGCCCGAAGAGCGCCCAGCACACCCAGCACACTGAGTCCGTTAAGTTTCAATTCACTCGTGGCGACTAACGGACTACAGCCAAGCGAAGCGGTGAGAGTGGAGCGAAATGACTATCTGCCGCTGGCATCCATCGACGTAGACAAATATGCGTATTTCTTTTTTGACGTGTTTGACACCGCAGTGATTCGATTGCTCGAAAAGCCGGTTGATATCTTCAAATACATTGGATGTATGGCGGGGGCAAACGACTTTGAAAACCAAAGGGTTAACCAAGAACGCAAAGCGCGCGAGGTGAACAAGTCGCACAAAGACATCAAGTTGACCGAAATATACCGGGGCTTCAAAGGGGCTGACCTGAAGCGTGAAATAGATGCCGAGTTGAAATTTTGCATAGCGCACCCCGAAACGCTCGCCTTTTATTCTGATCTCGTCGCCAAGGGCAAGAAAATTTACTTTGTTTCGGATATGTACCTCGACCGGGAAACGATCGGGAAGATTCTTTCCAAAAACGGATTCAACATCTACGAAGAAATCTTTGTTTCGTCCGAAGATGATCTGATTAAAGGCGACGGCAGCCGGTTTGCATGGTTAAAAAACTCAGTTCCTGATTCTGTCGGTACAACTATTCATATTGGGGACAATCATGTTTCCGACTGGGTTCAACCACGCCAGCATGGATACGATGCGTTTCTTTTCCTGGAGAGCATTGAGTTCTACCGTCATGATTCCTTCCTGTTTTCAAAAGCCCCCTATTTGATTGAAGAAAACAGCTTGGGGATTTCCTTTATTCTGGGTATGTTCAAGTACTGGAAGTCGGGCTTCTTGCAGGAAAAACCCGGATATTGGAAGCAATTTGGCTTCTTCTATGGTGGAGCGCTGGTCTGCGCATTCTGTGAATTTGTCAACAGAACCATCTTGAACGCCAATCTGTCCACATCACGGGTCTTCTTTCTTGCTCGAGACGGTGACATCATGAGTCAGGTCTACCGCTTGTTGCATTCTGACTATGAACCCGTCTATTTGTTAGCTTCCCGTCGCTGTATGAGTTTGCCTGCGTTGAGTACTTTCAGTCCAGCTGACGATGGGGATGCCCTCAAGTTGTTCACCACCCCAGTTGGAGTTGCAGGCGTGAACGACCTGATGGAACGGTTTGGATACGAAGACCTGCACGACTTGAGAGACGCATTGATCGATTTGGAGTCCAGGGGACTTCTCCATAGCGAGTTGGAAATTCAGCAATGCGTCATTGATAACAAAGATTCGATATTGTCCAAGGCGGACGCGGAACGGCATACCTTATTGCGCTACCTTGATGTGATGCATTTTTTTGAAGACACCGATATTGTCATTGCGGACGTCGGCTGGGGAGGGAGTATCCAGAATGCGCTCATGAAGTTACTGAAGCAGTCGGGAAAAGGCCCTCGCAATTTGCATGGAATCTATCTTGGTGTCGGCGATCAGGTGGCGCACGAGGAGTTCAAGACAGGCTTCCTGTTCCAGGGAGACCGATCCCGTTTTGCTGAGTTTTTGAATCTGATCGAACTGCTCACTTCGTCTCCAAGAGATGGAGTTGTGAGGGTTGAAGAGGTTGATGGTGCATATGTATCTGTGACCGGGCGAAAGAACGCCGATGAATCGAAGCGCCAAATTATTGCTGCCGAGATTCAGGCAGGGATTCTGGAGTTTGCGCAAATTGTCAGGGATCGCAAGATTGGCGATTTGAGCTTCTTGAAACCCCGCGATTTCGAAGCACTTTTTGGCGCGCTACAAGTGCATCCATCGGAAGAAGATGTGGAACAGCTCGGTGGTGTGAAGCACGCCATGACTCTGGGCAGCCATTTCGGCGACCATGTGCTTAACAAGAAGGGATGAATGTCGTGGCAAAGCTCAAGATCATCACGGTCGTCATAGATCCGGCAATGTATGAAAGATTCTTTTCGCTCAATCCGGTTCTCAAGGGCTGTGATCTGGTCTCAATAGATAACCGCCAATTCAATCGGGGATTGCCGATTATTTACAACGAATTGATAGCGCGCTATCTAGATGAGGATTGTTGGCTGCTGTTTGTCCACGAAGACTATGAAATCAAGGCTGGGCTGTCAGTTGTTGATACTTTGGATAAGACCCATGTTTATGGGACGTTCGGACTGAATTTCGAAAACAATTCACCTGCCCCCTATGGGCGCCATATTTGCAGTAATAAAGATGGAAGTCGTGCTGTGGAGGTTGGACACGTGGTCTCACAGCCGGTGGCAGTTCAGACGCTGGATTGCCAAAGTATCTTGGTACACACGACGCTTTTGCATAAAAACCCCCAGCTGCGTTTTGATGAGCGACTGACGTTTGATCTCTACGCCGAAGACTTTTGTATCAATGCGAAGCACAAATTGGGAATCACTTCAATGGTGTTCCCACTGACATTCCAGCATTACTCGCATGGCAGCATCACAGACCGGTATCACTCTGGGCTGCGCTACTTGGCAGAAAAATACCCTGATGTAGCGGTGGCCGGAAGTTGCTCATTCATTGGTGGTCGATCGGCAGACCTTGAAAAGTATTTTGTCTATGGCGTTGGACAGGTTCAGCCAAAGCCGGCTTCGCCGACCTTCTTGTCGAGGCTCAAAGGCTATTTGGGCCGATTCCGACGGGGTCATTACAATCCCTAGCTACTCCCCCGGACCTAGCCAAGCCTTAAAACGGTGTAAAAACCAGTGATGTCCTGCTTGCCGTTACTGGCCTTGCATTCACCTGTGCGCTGACTGGGCTCCCCGACAATGCTCCATTGGCCGCAATGGGTTTCTGATAATTAAGGATATTTTCATGAGTTTGAAGTGCGGCATCGTAGGCCTACCCAACGTCGGTAAATCCACGTTGTTCAACGCCCTGACCAAGGCCGGCATTGCTGCCGAGAATTACCCGTTTTGTACCATCGAGCCCAATGTGGGCATCGTCGAAGTCCCAGATCCGCGGCTCGGCGCAACTGGCTGAGATCGTCAAACCCGAGCGCATGGTCCCGGCTGTGGTGGAATTTGTGGACATTGCGGGTTTGGTGGCTGGCGCCAGCACCGGCGAAGGCTTGGGCAACAAGTTTCTAGCCCACATCCGCGAGACCGACGCCATCGTCAACGTGGTGCGCTGTTTTGAAGACGACAACGTGATCCACGTGGCGGGCAAGGTCGACCCGATTTCCGATATTGAAGTGATCCAGACCGAGCTGTGCCTGGCCGACCTGGCCGCGGTTGAGAAGGCCTTGCACCGCGTCACCAAGACCGCGCGCTCGGGCGACAAGGAATCCATCAAGCTGGTGGCCATTCTGGAGAAATGCCAGGCCGCATTGGATCAAGCCAAGCCGGTGCGTACGCTGGAGTTCAGCAAGGAAGAGCGTCCGCTACTGGACCAGTTCTTTTTGATCACCGCCAAGCCCGCCATGTTTGTGGCCAACGTGGCCGAAGATGGCTTCGAGAACAACCCGTTTCTGGATCGGCTGAAGGTGTTTGCGGCGTCGCAAAAAGCACCGGTGGTGGCCATCAGCGCCAAGCTGGAAGCGGAAATGTCGGAGATGAGCGACGAAGACCGCCAGATGTTTCTGGAAGAACTGGGCCAGACCGAGCCCGGCCTGAACCGCCTGATCCGCGCCGCCTACACGCTGCTGGGTCTGCAAACCTACTTCACCGCGGGTGTCAAGGAAGTGCGTGCCTGGACCATCCATGTGGGTGATACCGCGCCACAGGCCGCCGGTGTGATCCACACCGATTTTGAGCGTGGCTACATCCGCGCCCAGACCATTGCGTTTGACGACTTCATCAACTTCAAGGGTGAACAAGGCGCCAAGGATGCGGGCAAGATGCGCGCCGAAGGCAAGGAGTACGTGGTCAAGGATGGCGATGTCATGAACTTCCTGTTCAGTTCTTGAGCAAAATCGGGCGCCTGCCCTCGTCAAATATACATAAGCAGCTATTTAAACAATAGCAGCTATGCCGATCATTGCAACCGTCATGGTCACGTAGCGGGCAAACTTGCCAATTGCCATGTAGGCCACACAGGGCCAGAACGGCAGCTTGAGCCAACCGGCCACCGCGCACAGCGGGTCACCCACCCCGGGCAGCCAGGCCAGCAAACAGGCCTTGGGGCCGAGCTTCTCAAGCCAGACCAGTGCCTTGGTGTGGGTGGCTGAATGGTGGTACTTGTTTACCGCTTGGTGGGCACCATAGCCCATCCACCAGTCCACCGCGCCGCCCAACGTATTGCCCACAGTGGCCACTAAAACCACCGGCCAAAACAGGCTCGGGTTGAGCTGGACCAGACCAAACACCACGGGCTCTGACCCCAAGGGTAGCAGCGTGGCTGAAATGAAAGACACCACAAACACGGTTCCCAGGCTGTACTGCGGCAGGGCGAGCAGGGCAAGCAGTTGATGAATCCAGTCGGGCATAGTGGCAGTGTAGGTGCAAGTTTTGGTTGAATTTCGGGTGCTATTTCAATTGCTGAAATTTTGGGCAGTTAGAATCAGACCGGGCTTCAGCCCAGCGTATTGCACCCACCCCAAACCCCAGGACCAGCTACCCATGCAGATCGGCCATTTCGCTTTGGCGAATTCCCTGTTTGTCGCGCCCATGGCGGGGGTGACAGATCGGCCGTTTCGCCAGTTGTGCAAGCGTCTGGGCGCTGGCTATGCGGTGAGCGAAATGGTCACCTCACGACGCGACCTGTGGGACACACTGAAGACCTCTCGTCGCGCCAACCACGAAGGTGAACCTGGCCCCATCGCCGTGCAGATTGCCGGCACCGAACCCCAGATGATGGCCGAGGCCGCCGTCTACAACATTGCGCGTGGTGCCCAGATCATTGACATCAATATGGGGTGTCCCGCAAAAAAGGTGTGCAACAAGTGGGCTGGCTCGGCCTTGATGCAGGACGAAGCCCTGGCCCTGTCCATTGTTGAAGCGGTGGTGGCAGCCTGTTCCCCGCACAATGTGCCGGTGACCCTGAAGATGCGCACGGGTTGGTGCCAGGCGCACAAAAATGCGGCGTCCTTGGCGCGCGCATTCGAGAACGCTGGCGTGCAAATGCTGGCGGTACATGGTCGCACGCGTGAGCAGGGCTACAAGGGCGAAGCCGAATACGACACCATTGCGGCAGTCAAAGCCGCAGTGCACATTCCGGTGGTGGCCAATGGCGACATCACCAGCCCCGAAAAGGCCCGCGCGGTGTTGCAAGCCACTGGCGCGGATGCCATCATGATCGGCCGTGCGGCCCAGGGGCGACCCTGGATTTTCCGCGAGATCGCGCACTTCCTGGCAACTGGCACCCATTTGGCCCCGCCGTTGGTGAGTGAAGTCAAACGCCTGCTCGTCGAACACCTGTATGACCACTACAGCCTGTATGACGAGTTCATCGGCGTGCGCTCGGCACGCAAACACATAGGCTGGTACCTGCGCGACCTGCCTGGCGGCGAGGGCTTTCGCGTCCACATGAACACGCTGCAATCCAGCGCGGACCAGGTCGCGGCGGTGGAGCAATATCTGGATACGTTGAATGAAAAAATGGATCGTATTCCCGTGCCGGGGCAAGCGACCGTAGAACGAGGACACAACAACATGACCATGGAATGTGCAACATGAGCAAGAAGATTATTGAAGACTGCGTGCGCACCAGCCTGGAAGGCTATTTCCGGGATTTGCGTGGTACTGAACCCGACGGCATGCACGATATGCTGGTTCGCGCGGTTGAAAAACCCTTGCTGGAAGTGGTGATGGCCCAGGCCGACCACAACCAGTCCAAAGCCGCCCAGTGGCTGGGCCTGAACCGCAACACCCTGCGCAAAAAACTGCTGGAGCACAAGCTGATTTCGTAAGTGGGCCATCCGCCTACGGCCGCTGTGGCCACACCCATTTTTAACTTCGCCCGCCTCTTTATGAACGCACTTCTCTCTGTCTCCGACAAAACCGGCATCGTCGAACTGGCGCAAGCCTTGCACGCACAAGGCATCAAGCTCTTGTCCACCGGCGGCACCGCCAAACTGCTGGCTGAACAAGGCCTGCCCGTAACCGAAGTGGCCGAGATGACCGGCTTCCCCGAAATGCTGGACGGCCGTGTCAAAACCCTGCACCCGCGCGTGCACGGTGGCTTGCTGGCTCGCCGCGACTTCCCCGAGCACATGGCCGCATTGGCCGAGCACAAAATCGACACCATCGACGTGCTGGTGGTTAACCTGTACCCGTTTGAAGCCACTGTGGCCAAGGCCGGTTGCACGCTGGAAGACGCGATCGAGAACATCGACATCGGCGGCCCCGCCATGGTGCGCAGCGCCGCCAAGAACTGGAAAGACGTGGCCGTGTTGACCGATGCGTCGCAATACGCCACCGTCATCGCCGAGCTGAAAGCCAAGGGCAAAGTCAGCGACAAGACCAAGTTTGCGTTGAGCGTGGCCGCCTTCAACCGCGTCAGCCAATACGACGGCGCGATCAGCGACTACCTGAGTGCCGTGCAGGTGGGTGATGAGGTGCCTGCTGGTAACCAAGCGCCTAAGCTGGACCTTTTTCCCGGTCAAAGCAATGGCCGTTTCATCAAAGTGCAAGACCTGCGCTACGGTGAAAACAGCCACCAAAGTGCCGCGCTGTACCGCGACCTGTACCCCGCACCCGGCTCGCTGGTCACGGCCAAGCAGTTGCAGGGCAAAGAACTGTCGTACAACAACATTGCCGATGCCGATGCGGCTTGGGAATGCGTCAAGAGCTTTACTACCCCGGCTTGCGTGATCGTCAAACATGCCAACCCCTGCGGCGTGGCGGTGGGCGCGGATGCGGCCGAGAGTTACGCCAAGGCCTTCCAGACCGACCCGACCTCGGCCTTTGGCGGCATCATTGCCCTGAATACGGAGCTGGACGAAGCGGCTGCGCAGCAAATTGCCAAGCAGTTTGTCGAAGTGCTGATGGCCCCCAGCTTCACCGCTGCGGCGCTGGAAGTGTTCAAGTCCAAAGTCAATGTGCGCATTCTGCAAATCGACCTGCCCAAGGGCGGTGCGAGCGATTGGGACAATGGCCGCAACGCCATGGACATGAAGCGCATTGGCTCCGGCATCTTGCTGCAGACCTCCGACAACCACGAACTGACCTTGGCCGACCTGAAAGTGGTCACCACCAAGCAGCCCACCCAAGAAGAGTTGAACGACTTGCTCTTTGCCTGGAACGTGGCCAAGTTCGTCAAATCCAACGCCATCGTCTTCTGCAAAGGCGGCATGACCATGGGCGTGGGTGCAGGCCAGATGAGCCGCTTGGACTCGGCCCGCATCGCCAGCATCAAGGCCGGCCACGCCAACTTGTCACTGGCTGGAACCGTAGTCGCCAGCGACGCCTTCTTCCCGTTCCGTGACGGCCTGGACGTGGTGGTGGACCAAGGCGCCACCTGCATCATCCAGCCCGGCGGCTCCATGCGCGACGACGAGGTGATCGCCGCCGCCAACGAGCGCGGCGTGGCCATGGTGTTCAGCGGCGTGCGCCACTTCCGCCATTAAGCGGTTGCTGTGCGCCACACGATAAAGGCCACCTTTGGGTGGCTTTTTTATGCCAAATCGGGCCTCTGCCCTCGTGAAATATGCGTAAGCGCTATTAAAAGTGTAGTGCAGTTGGTGCACTGCGCCTGCCGATCATGCTCCTATTGGTTGCGTGCGGCCAACAACTGCTGGCGCAGCGGCGTCGCCAGTGAGCGGGGCAACATCACCACCCGGTCTTTGCCCCCCTTGGCGTCACGCACGATGATGACGTGACGGTCAAAATCGACATCTTTGATGCGCAGGCGCATGCATTCCATCAGCCGCATACCGGTGCCGTAAAGCAGGCGGGCCATCAACGCGGCTGGGCCGTCCATGTGCGCCAGTAGCCCAGCCACTTCGTCTTTGGTCAACATACTGGGAATGCGGCGCTTTTGCGTAGGGCGGTTAACGTCATTGAGCCACGGCAAATCGACGTCCAACGCGTGACGGTAGAGAAACAACAGGGCACTAAGCGCCTGGTTGTGGGTGGATGCCGAGACCTTGCGCTCGTTGGCCATCATGCTCAGAAACGCCTCAACGTCATGGACGCCCATCTCTCGCGGGTGGCGCATGCCGCCGGGTTGGGTTGCGCTCCAGCGGACAAAAAATCGCACCCAGTACAGGTAAGCCTTCTCGGTCTTCAAGCTATAGTGCATGTACCGAACCCGCTCGCGAACCTGATCGAGCAAGCGGGGAGACTGTAGTGGAGGCGCACCGGGTTTCATGGAAAATTTATACCTGTTTATCTATCCAGTATATGGATTGAAGAGCCAACAGGCAAGCGGGTTCCGCTGTTTTTTCCAAAAAGATGTATCGTCACGTTCCGGGTGTATCAACCGGGCTGACCAAACTAAATTACGTTTGCTGACAACATGAGCAGTGCTGCCAAACTCGCAGAAGCTGGATTCTTCTTAGAGCTCCTGGACGCTCTTGAAAAAAGGAAACGCCCACTCACTCATGGTTCGGCATCAGCGCTGGAAGTGTCGTATTTGCTTGGTGCCGTCCTCAATTCCCTTTATTCCGCGCTTGAGCAGGCCAAACCATTTACAGGCGTTGAGGCAATCAAGGCATACAAGGCTGCTCACTCGACGCTACTCGGCGGTCAAGGTATTCGCAACATCACCATTCATGAGAAGCACGTCGGCATTGATCACTCCGGGTACATACCGCCGCAGGGAGACGCAGTTAATTTTGACCTCCGCAAAACGCCACGCTTAGTTCAAGAAGAACGATCAGCTTCAAAAGGGGTCGCTCTACACATCGGCGCCACTCACTACATTGAGTATGAAGGCAAGCTTACGGATGTCACTGAGCTTTGCTTTCAGCAGTTCTATGAGTTGCGCGCATTCCTTATTTCATGCGGCGTTGTCACCCAACAAG
Source organism: Candidatus Aalborgicola defluviihabitans (assembly GCF_016705985.1). Classification (NCBI taxonomy): domain Bacteria; kingdom Pseudomonadati; phylum Pseudomonadota; class Betaproteobacteria; order Burkholderiales; family Comamonadaceae; genus Allorhodoferax (SeqCode); species Candidatus Aalborgicola defluviihabitans. The sequence goes on along the minus strand of NZ_JADJKN010000002.1, from coordinate 210,731 downwards.
GCGCTCAAGCGGACAGTCCCGCCTCCGGCGTGCCTGCCGCTTAGCTTGAGCGTTAGGGCTCATGGTCATGATCTCAGCAGACCCAATCGAAATAAGCCCAGCAGAGTTCGAGCTAGCGGTAAAAGGCATCCTGGATGCCGCGTCTGAGTCACTTGTCAGTTACCAGTCGAAGCATCTCGATGCTCTGTCCGCGGCGGACGGCGATTACATCATTGACGTAACTGCAACATTCAAGGCCTTAGGCGCTGAGTTTTGCGTTCTAGTCGAGTGCAAGCACCACAAGCGCAAAGTGGAGCGCCAGGACGTCCAAGTTTTGCATGCCAAGCTATTGTCGCTTGGAGCACAAAAGGCAATGCTGTTCTCTACGTCTGCTTTTCAATCAGGGGCCATAGAGTTTGCGGATGCGCACGGCATTGCGCTCGTACAGCTAGCCTCCGGAGCAAGCACTTGGTTCACAAGGAGCGCTGGTGAAACATCTCCGCCGCCGGCGTGGGCAAACAACTCTACGTATGTGGGATGGTGGCATCATGGAAACTGTAGAACCGTTCTGTCCGACGAGCGCGCCGAGTACATTCGTCAAGCGCTGGGCATCCCGCAACTTGAGCCCTAACTCAAGCGTTGAAACCGATCCCTCAGCAGGCTGAACGACTTCTTTTCACTTTGGGCTACTCCAGCTTTCGCAGCATTGCCACTTACTTGAATGTCCGCTGAACCACTGCAACCAGCCATTGGCGGGGCCCAAGCTGGCCAGCGGAATAACGCCTGCCCTGCACAAGGCCGTCGCATGCCAGAAAATTCAATGCCAAATAGGCCGCTAGCCCTCGCAGAATCTTCGCATGCAGCTATATTTGTAATAGCAATCGCAAGTCATTGAGCCGCAACCCCGGCTGCTGTGATTTCGCCATTGGTGTGTGCCGCATTGTCGATGCGCGCGGCACCATGTCAGCGCTTGTACAGCCCGTTCTCGCTGGTCCACGGCTCCAGTGACAGGGCTGCGGCGCGGCGCGGCGCTGGGCATAGTGGGTGCATACTATTGGCATTAGACCAATAAACAGGGGGGGGGCAGTGCGTGCGCTGCCGCATGATGAAATCCGCGTATTTCTTCCTCGCCACACCGGCTGCCAGACGACGTTTTTCGTTTGTCGTCGGTGTCTACATCGTCACCTGGTTGTCCACCTGGTACCTGGCCGGGCTGCTCAACCAATCGGATAGCGTGAGCCTGTGGTTCCTGCCAATGGGACTGCGGTATTTCTGTCTGCTGGTGTTCGGTCTGCCGGGCATGATCGTGGAATTGATCACGTTTGGGTGCTTCTGGCTAATCCAGTTATTGATGCCGTCCCACCCAACTGTGGGGGAAATGCTGTTTGAACTGGCTTACCACGGGGCCGCATCGTTTCTGGTGTTCCTCATGGTCATTGTGCCGGTGCGCCGCTGGAAGCCAGTGCCCTGGGACTTTACGCAAGCCAGCGCGACGGCTTTGCTGATAGGGTCGGCCTTTGTGATGTGCGCGCTGGAGGCGCTGGCCGGCTCTTATCGCCTTTTGTACACCGGCATCATCGCCCGGTCCGAATGGCCAGATGCCTATTTAAACTGGATGCTGGGTAACTTCGTTGGCGTCATTACCCTGGTTCCCATTCTGTTGGTAAGGGCTTGGCCGCGCATCCAGCACTACATCGAACACGGAGACGGGTTTCATTTAACTTCCAGCCACTTGTCCATCCGAGCGGCGGATCGAAACACAGCGCTGGCCATGGTGGCATCGCTCGTGTTGGTGTTTGGTATTCCCTGGTATCTGGGGTTGAAAGCGCACTTTCCGCTCATGGCTTTGTTTCTGCTGTTGCCGTTGGTGACGGTCACCATGTTGTATGGAATGCGCAGTGCCTTGCTGGGGGCGTTGATCCTTGATTCCGGCCTGGTGATTTTGATGGCGCTGAACGGACTGGCAGAACAGGCCTTTCAGTACCAGTTCGTCATGATTGCCATCGCCGCGGTGGGTTTGTGGCTGGGCGGGGCCGTAGATGCCCGTGAGCGGTTGCTGCTGCGCTACCGTGACTTTGCCAGCATATCCAACGACTTGCTTTGGGAAAGTGATGTGCAGGGCATTCTGGTGAATGCATCCGGCGGCTTGGCGGATCACGATGTGCCTATGTTGGGGTATTCGTGGTTGTCTATCCTGGGTGAGCGAACTGAGCCAGATCAACGCATGGCACTGCAGCAGGCGTTGGCCAATCACGAGGCGTTTCAGAACGTGGAGGTTGAACTGACCCTGGTGGACGAAGCGTCGGGTCCGTGCTGGATTCGCCTCAGTGGCCTGCCGCTGCGGGACGAAACGGGTCGTGTGCGTGGTTTTCGCGGCACCGCAATCGACGTTTCGCAGGAAATGTTGGCCGATGCGTTGATACGCGACTACAACGAGACTTTGATCCTCGAGGTGGCCGAGCGCACGGCACAGCTGGAGCAGGCCAATGGCGTACTGTCGGAGTTGTCCAACACGGACGGTTTGACAGGGCTCGCCAATCGCCGCCGCTTTGACGTGTTCTTCGCCCACGAATGGGCGCGTGCATTGCGCAACCGCGAATACATTGCGATTTTGCTGTTTGATATTGATCACTTCAAGAAGTACAACGACCACTACGGGCACCAGGCCGGTGATGCCTGTTTGCAGGCCGTTGCCAATGCTCTGCGAGGCTGTTCCCGGCGTCCCAGCGAGCTGGCGGCGCGCTATGGCGGCGAGGAGTTTGTCATTGTTGCTGCCGATGTGGATGCAGAGGGCGTCCACCGGCTGGCTGAGGTGGTGCGCCAATCCGTTGAAGCGCTGGGCATCGTGCACGCACCGTCATCCTACGGGTTGGTGACCATCAGCGGTGGTGTGGCTATAGGCGTACCAGAAGAGGGTATGCACAAGGAAGCGTTACTGCACCACGCCGATGAAGCGCTGTACCTTGCCAAGACGCAAGGGCGCAACGCCACCCGGATTTTTGCCGGGTAACAGTCTGGGCGCGACTACATTTGCGAGGAACCGCTTCCGCAATGCCGCCGGCTGTTGATGCGGTTGTTGTAACGCAAGCGTCCTACGCCGCCAGCAACTGCCGCAGCACATACGGCAGGATGCCCCCGGCGCGGTAGTAGTCCACCTCAATTGGCGTGTCGATGCGCAGCAGCAGGGTGTGCCGCGACGTTGTGCCGTCGGGCCGGGTGATGGTCAGCTGGGCCTCGCTCTGTGGAGTCAGGTTTGCGTTGGGCACAATGTCAATTACTTCCTGGCCTGTCAGGCCCAGGCTTTGCCAGCTTTCGCCGGCCTTGAACTGCAGCGGCAACACGCCCATGCCCACCAGGTTGGAGCGGTGGATGCGCTCAAAGCTCTGCGCCACCACGGCTTTGATGCCCAGCAGTTGCGTGCCTTTGGCAGCCCAGTCGCGGCTGGAGCCGGTGCCGTATTCCTCGCCAGCAAACACCACCGTTGGAATCTTGGCGGCCATGTAGCGGCTGGCTGCGTCAAAGATGGATATTTGTTCTCCGGCACCTTGCGGCCCCTGGTACAGGGTGACGCCGCCCTCCAAACGGGAGCCATCGGCGCGGACCGCCAGCATCAGGTTTTTGATGCGCACATTGGCAAACGTGCCGCGCACCATCACGTCGTGGTTACCCCGGCGCGAGCCGTAGCTGTTGAAGTCGGCCTTTTGCACGCCGTGGGACTGTAGCCACAGGCCAGCCGGCGAGCTCTCTTTGATGGCACCGGCAGGCGAGATGTGGTCGGTGGTGATGGAGTCGCCAAACAACGCCATGATGCGTGCACCGTGGACTTGTTCGGAATCATTTCGGCCGCTAGCCCTCGTCGGATCTACATGAGCAGCTCCTGAATCCATAGCGAAATCATCAAAAAATGGCGGCTCTGCAATGTAGGTGCTGGCCGGCCAAGTGTAGGCTTGGCCCGATACGCCCTTGATTTTTTCCCACAGCGCGCCGGGCTCGGTGGCCACCTTGGCGTAATTGGCGCGGAAGGCTTTGCCCTTCATGGCAAAGCGCATCAGGGCATGGATTTCGTCGCTGCTGGGCCAGATGTCGCCCAGGTACACGTCACGTCCGCCCTTGCCTTTACCCAGGGGCTCGGTCATCAGGTCGCGCATCACGTTGCCGGCAATGGCATAGGCCACTACCAACGGTGGGCTGGCCAAAAAGTTCGCCTTGATGTTGGGGTGGATGCGCGCTTCGAAATTGCGGTTGCCCGAAAGCACGGCGGCGCAGACCAGATCGTTCTGCGTGATGGCGGCGTTGAGCTCGGGCGTCAAATCGCCCGCGTTGCCGATGCAGGTGGTGCAGCCGTAGCCCGCCAGGGTAAAGCCCAGCTTGCCCAAGTAGGGCAGCAGGCCGGCCTCTGTCAGGTATTCGGTCACGATGCGCGAGCCCGGAGCCAGGCTGGTCTTGATGTGCGGCGCTACTTTGAGCCCCGCCTCCACCGCCTTCTTGGCCAACAGCCCTGCCGCCAGCAATACGCTGGGGTTGGAGGTGTTGGTGCAACTGGTGATGGCGGCAATCAGCACGTCCCCATGGCCCACCTGGATACCGCTGTGGGTGTGTTGCGGGGCGACTGCGACGGACTTGCTGGCCTCCAGCGTGGGGCGGTTTTGCACCATCTCGACAGCGGGGCGTGCACTGCCCGCAAGTAGCGGCGGCGCCAACGGTGCGACAGCGCCCGCGCCGTCCTGTGCGGCCTGCACCTCAAAGCGCGTGTGCAGCCGCTCGCTGGGCTGGCTGAAGCCGTTTTCGCTGGCGGGCTTGCTGAACAGGCTGGCAAACTGCGTGGCCACTTGGCCCAGATCAATACGGTCTTGCGGGCGCTTGGGGCCGGCCAAGCTGGGTGTGACCGTGCCCAGGTCCAGCCGCACCACGCGGCTGTAGGCAATGTCTTGCAGGCTCTTGGGTGCGCCGGCGGTGCCAGGCACGCCAAACATGCCTTGGGCGCGGAAATAGCCTTCAAAGGCGTCGATCTCGGCCTTGGTGCGACCCGTGCCCCTAAAGTAATCCAGCGTGCGCTCATCCACCGGGAAGAAGCCCATGGTGGCACCGTATTCAGGCGCCATGTTGCCGATGGTGGCACGGTCTGGCACGGCCAGGCTTTGGGTGCCTTCGCCAAAAAATTCCACAAAACTGCCCACCACTTTTTCACGGCGCAGTTGCTCGGTCACGGTCAGCACCAGGTCGGTGGCGGTCACGCCTTCTCGCAGGCGGCCGGTCAGCTCAAAGCCCACCACGTCGGGCGTCAGGAAGTACACCGGCTGGCCCAGCATGGCGGCCTCGGCCTCGATGCCGCCCACACCCCAGCCCACCACGCCGATGCCATTGATCATGGTGGTGTGGCTGTCGGTACCAACCAGGGAATCGGGGTAGTAAAGTTTGTCCTTGGTTTTGTGCACGCCGCGGGCCAGATACTCCAAATTGACCTGGTGCACGATGCCAAAGCCGGGTGGTACCACGCCAAAGGTGTCAAACGCCTGCATGCCCCACTTCATGAACTCGTAGCGCTCGCGGTTGCGCTGGAATTCGAGCTTCATGTTGATGTCCAGCGAGTCTTTTTGCCCATAGGAATCCACCATGATGGAGTGGTCCACCACCAAGTCCACTGGCACCAGCGGTTCGATGCACTTCGGGTCTTTGCCCAGGCGCTGGGCAGTGCTGCGCATGGCAGCCAGATCGGCCAGTAGCGGCACGCCGGTAAAGTCTTGCAGCACCACGCGTGACACCACAAATGGAATCTCCGCGCTGCGCACGCCCTGCGCCTGCCAGTTGGCCAATTCGGCCACATGGTCAGCCGTTACTCGCTTGCCATCGCAGTGGCGCACCACGCTTTCCAACACGATGCGCAGCGATACGGGCAACCGGTGGACGTTGGGGTACTTCTTGGCCAGTGCCGGTAGCGAAACCAGCGTGCCGGATTTGCCTGAGGCGGTTGTGAAAGGCTTGAAGGTGTTGCTGAAAGCGTGCTTCATGAATGGCTCCTATGTAATAGTTGGTTTGCGTCTGATACCAGCAAGCATCTGCATAAACTGTAACAATCTTGCGAACAATGCAAATCCTGCCTGAAACGCCCCGTACCAAGGGAACGTCTGATCCACGTGCTTGGCTGAGCACACGTTACCAATCGGTGCGCGCCCACACACTGGCGCTGTCTGCGCCACTGTCGCCCGAGGACCAATGCGTGCAGTCCATGCCGGACGCCAGCCCAACCAAATGGCATCTGGCCCACACCAGCTGGTTCTTTGAGGCCGTGGTGCTGCAAAACTTTCAGGCTGGTTATGCGCTGTTTGACCCGCGTTACCTGTACCTCTTCAATTCCTATTATGAGGCCCTGGGTCCGCGCCACCCGCGCCCCCAACGCGGCCTGCTGACCCGTCCCCCGCTGGTCGATGTGCAGGCCTACCGCGCACATGTGGACGCCGCCATGCTGACCCTGCTGCAAGGGGCTGATTGCGCGCAGTGGCCCGCGCTGGCGGACATGGTGGAGTTGGGTTTGCAGCATGAAGAGCAACACCAGGAACTGTTGTTGACGGACATCTTGCATCTATTGTCCTGTAACCCCCTGCTGCCCACCTACCAAACCCCTGTGGCAGATGTGGGCATGAATGCTGGCTGTGCCGCACCCCTTCAGTGGCTGGCAGTGGCCGGTGGTCTTTGCAGCGTGGGTCATGCGGGTGCGGGTTTTGCGTTTGACAACGAGACACCGAAGCACCAGGTGCTGATGCACCCGTTTGAGATCGCCAACCGGCTGGTGACCTGTGGCGAGTATCTGGACTTTATTCAGGACGGCGGTTACCGCAATCCGCAGTGCTGGCTGTCCGACGGCTGGGCCGCCGTCAACAACCAGGGTTGGGTCGCACCCGCCTACTGGCTGGCGCCCGGTGATCCGCGCGCGCCCAGCGCCCAGTGGCAGCAATTTGGCCTGGGCGGCGTGCATGCACTAGACCGCGCCGCGCCGGTGACGCACCTGAGCTTTTACGAGGCCACCGCCTACGCCGACTGGGCCGGTGCCCGCCTGCCCACCGAGTTTGAATGGGAGGCGGCAGCATCGTTACCAGCAATGACCCAGATGCTGGGCAACGCCTGGCAGTGGACACGTTCGTCGTACGACCCCTATCCCGGTTTCAAACCCCGCAGCGGTGCGGTGCGCGAGTACAACGGCAAGTTCATGGTGGGTCAGCAAGTGCTGCGTGGTTCCAGTGTGGTCACGCCGCCGGGACACAGCCGCACCACCTACCGCAACTTCTTTCCGCCGGGGGCGCGTTGGCAGTTCTCAGGCATCCGGCTGGCAAAGGACGCACCATGAAAGACAATTTGGCGTTTGCGGCACATCGTGCAGATCCGCTGGATGACATTGCGGCCAACGAGGTTGATACCGATGGCGCGGCGGCGCCCAGTAGCTTTCTGAACGACCTGCAGGCCGGACTGGCCCGCAGCCAGAAAAGCATTTCGCCAAAGTATTTTTATGACGAGCAAGGTTCGACCCTGTTCGATCGCATTTGCACCCTGCCGGAGTACTACCCCACCCGCACCGAGCTGGGCATTTTGCAAACGCATGCGCGTGACATGGCCGCGCACATGGGCATTCATGCGGAAATTGTGGAGTTTGGCGCCGGCTCTTTGCACAAAGTGCGCCTGCTGCTGGATGCGATGGAGCAGCCGCGCCGCTACATTCCCATCGACATTTCTGGCGACTACCTGAACGTGTGCGCACAGAGCCTGCGGCAAGCCTATCCGTCGCTGGACGTACAGCCCCACATTGCAGACTTCACGAAGGAGATTGTGCTGGCGCAACAGGCACCAGCACGGGGCCGGCGCGTGGGGTTTTTTCCTGGCTCAACTTTGGGCAATTTTGAGCCTGGTGAGGCATTTCGTTTTTTGCGACAGTGCGCGCGGGTTCTCACCGGCGGCGCGCTGCTCCTGGGCGCCGATCTGGTCAAAAGTCCCGCCGTGCTGCACGCGGCCTACAACGACACGCTGGGCGTAACGGCAGAGTTCAATCGCAATATTTTGGCCCGCGCCAACCGCGAGTTGGGCGCCAACTTTCAACTGCACCAGTTTGCCCACAGCGCCTTTTACAACGCTGCTGTGCAGCGCATTGAGATGCACCTGATGAGCACCTGCCGACAGGCCGTGCAGGTGGCAGGCAACGCCTACACATTTGCCGAAGGCGAGACTTTGCACACCGAAAACTCCTACAAGTTCACCGTGGATGGCCTGCAGCAGTTGGCCGTACAGGCTGGGCTGACACCGGGCCCGGTCTGGACCGATCCGGCGCGGCAGTTTTGCCTGCTGTGGCTGGACGCACCCGCCCATTCTGTGGACTAGTTTATGGAAAATCGGGCTCTAGCCCTCGTGAAACATACGTAAGATACTATAAAAAGTATAGTAAACCTCTGCTCTTTGTCAGTGCTTCTATCGGGCTTGCATCAACGAACCCAGCATGCCCATCAAGTCCGTCGTATGCCCCAGGCCACCCTCGGGGGCGGTGCCGTGGGGCGTGAGGTGGTCAATCAGGCCGGGCAGGATATGTGACAACTGCTGTGATGCCTGGGCCGGGTCCATACCCAACTGGCTGGCAATATTGCCCAGAGTGCCGCTGCCCAGCACACTGGCAATCTGGTCGGCAGAAATGGGCATGTTCTGACCTTTACCAATCCAGGAACTGATGACGTTGCCCAGGCCGGCCTGGTTGAATTTTTCGGTCAGGCCGTTGAGCCCGCCCAGTTCCGAGTTATTGGCCAGCAGGCCGCCCAGTACCTGGGTCAGCCCGCCATGTTGTTGCAGTTGGCCGCTCATCGCGCCCATAACCGAATCAAATAATCCCATAAAGTGCTCCTGAGTTGCGTTGGATAAGCTGAATCGTAACAAGCCTGTGGGTCTGACGATACCGCAGGGTCAATTGGTAGACGGGGGCCGCATCCACACCGCGGCCACCAGTGCGGCGGCAAGCATCTGCGCCAGCGCAATCGTGACCACTGATCCATCCCAGCCCCAGCCCTCGTAGGCCAAACCCGCCGCCCAGGTGCCGACCGCACCACCACAGTAGTAGCTCATGTAGTAGATGCCGGTGGCCAACGAGCGGCCTTCGTTCACGTTCCTGGCAATCGAGCTGATAGTGGCCGACTGGCACAAAAACACCCCGGTGGAGCACACCGCCAGCCCCGTCACTACCAACCACAGTGAAGGTGCCAAGGTCAGGGCAAGGCCGGCAGCGGAGATGGATAACGCCCCGAGCATGGATTTCATGAAACCCAGCTGGTCGATATGGCGCCCCGCCAGCGGTGTAACGAATACGCCCACGAGGTAAACAGTGAACACATTGGCCAGGCCGGCAGCCGTCAGGTTAAAGGGCGCTTTCGCCAGATGCAGGTTCACATAGGTGAAGGTTCCCACCAGCGAAAACAGCACGCAAAAACCCACCGCACAAGCGGCCATGAGGCGTTGGTTGCGCAGGTGGCGCAGCAGCGTCTGCAACACGCCGCTGAAGTTGCGGTTGGCCACAAAATGACGCGACGCTGGCAACGCCCACCACACCAGTACTGCACCGGCCAGGTTCATGACGGCCAGTGTCACAAAGGCGCCGCGCCAACCCATGAGGTGGCCCAAATGGCCAGTGATGAATCGTCCGCAAAAACCACCCATGACGGTGCCACCCACATAGGTGGACGTCATGCGCGCGAGGTTGCCTGCGCGACTTTCTTCCGACAGATAGGCAATCAGCACCACCACAATGCCTGGTACGGCCAGTCCCTGCAAGAAACGCAGCGCGATCAGCATATTGAGGTCGTGTGAAAGGGGAATCAGTGCCGTGGGCACCGTCAACGCAAACAGCGAGGTGCAGATAACGCCCTTGCGCCCCAGCGCATCGGACAACATGCCCATAAAGGGTGATACCAAGCCCACGGCCAGCACCGTGGCACCTACGGTCAGCCCGGCCTGCAGGGCGGTGGCGTGGAAGTCGTCCATCACCATGGGCAGCACAGCCTGCACGGAATAGACGTTCAAAAAAGCAAAAAAACCAATGATCCAGACGATGGGGCGAGTCACCTGCACACCGTCCCCCAAAAAGAACAGTCGCAGCGTGTTGGTAGCCATGGACCCTATTTTAAAGAGTTGGTGCCTGGAGGGAACGCTGCAGAAAAATAGGGCAACGCCAGCCAAGGCCACGGTCATAATGCCAGCGTGTCCAGTATTGGGAGACTATATGCAACAAGATCCGTGCCAGGATTGCATTGAAAAGCGACAGCTGGAGCTGATCCAGCGGGTGGGGCGTGTCGGCTATTGGGAATACGACGCGCAATCGCAATCCATGGCATTGCCAGAGACTTCGCAAGAACTGTTGCACAGTATGGTGGGCGGCAGCCACGACAAATGCCACTCGTTGATGAAGGTGCTGCCGCAGGCCGAACGGCGGCGCCTTCTCGCTGCACTGGACCAAGCCCATGCCAAGCGTCTGGCCTTCAACCTCGAAATCACCCTGTCCAACGGGACTCCCAAGCCTGCCCATATGGTGGTCCGTGGTGCACCGTTGACGGGACGGGGTGGCATCGTGGGAATTGCAGGCACGTTTCAGGACATCACCCAAAGCAAGCACATAGAGAGTGAACGGGAAGAAGTCATCACCCAGATGCAGGCCTTGCTGGACGCTCTGCCACAGGGGGTGAGCGTGATTGACCGGGAGTTGAAACTCATCCTGTGGAACCGGCGTTTCTTTGAAATTCTGGGGTTGCCGCAAAACATGGTCTATCGCTATGCAAGTTTTGAAAATCTCCTTTTGTATAACGCCATGCGGGGTGAATATGGCCCCGGAGACCCCCAGCAACATGTGAAAGACCTGGTGGATCGCGCCCGGGCCTTTCAGCCGCATCGGTTTGAGCGCCCCCAGACCGGCGGGCGCACGGTACTGGTTGAGGGGTTCCCGTTTCGGTTTGGTGGCGAGGTATCGGGCTTTGTTACGACCTACACCGATATCACGGAGCGCAAGCAAACAGAAGACCAATTGACCCGCCAGCGCGACGTGATGAAGACCGTGATTGACAACTTCCCCGGGGCCATTTCCTTGTTCGATGCCGATCTGCGCATGGCCGCTTGCAATGCGCAATTCAAGACCTTGCTGGAACTGCCCGCGCAGTTGTTTGAAAAGCCCGATGTGCACTTTGAGGATTTGATCCGCTTCAACGCGCAACGCGGTGAATACGGCCCCGGCGATGTGGAGACGTTGACTGCCGCCAGCATGGCGCGCGCCCGCAACTTTCAGGCCCACCACATCGAACGGGCGCGTCCGGGTGGCACATGGCTGGAAGTGACCGGTACGGTGATTCCCAGTGGCGGCTTTGTTACCAGCTATATCGACATCACCGAACGCAAGCAGGCGGAAGAGCGCATTCGTGTATTGGCGTTGCAAGATGCGCTAACCGGCTTGCCCAACCGCCTGAGTCTCAATGAGCAACTGGAGCAGGCCTTGCAGCGTGCCCAGGCCAATGGCAGCGAGTTTGCCGTGCTGTTCATGGACCTTGATGGTTTCAAGCATGTCAATGACAGTTGTGGCCATGATGTGGGGGATGCCCTGCTGGTGCGCGTGGCCCAAAAGCTTCAGGATGCGGTTCGCCAGACCGATGTCGTGGCGCGTCTGGGGGGGGATGAATTCATTCTGCTGTTGCACGATATCGCGGGTACCGGCATGGTGGTGTCGTTGGCGGACAAGATTGTTGCCAGCATCGGCGCGCCCATTGCCCTCGATGGTTTGCCGGTTCAGGTGGGGGCGTCCATCGGCATTGCGATCTACCCACAGCACGGCCTTACCCGTGAGACGCTATTAAAAGCGGCCGACCAGGCCATGTACGTGGTCAAGACACATGGCAAGAGTGGCCACCGGCTGGCTGGTGCTGCCGAATAATCGCCTCGCCGCTGCGGTGTTGGCGTCAACGGGGTGCGATACTTGAGGCCCTGTTTTCCGCATGAGATGACGATGCAGCAACCCCTTGTCAAGCCCAAAAATCCAAACTTTTCCTCCGGCCCCTGTGCCAAGCGCCCTGGCTACGATGTATCAACCCTGGCGCTCGACACCCTGGGCCGCTCCCACCGCTCCGCGTTGGGTAAGGAAGCTTTGGGGCGGGTGTGTTCTGAGACCGCCCGCATTCTGGGCTTGCCTGCGGACTACCGCGTGGCCGCGGTGCCGGCTTCTGACACTGGCGCGGTGGAAATGGCGTTGTGGTCGCTGCTGGGTCCGCGCGGCGTGGATGTGCTGGCCTGGGAAACCTTTGGCGCCACCTGGGTGAACGATATCGTCCACCAACTGAAGCTGCCCCATGTCAACGTGCTGGAGGCGCCCTACGGCTCGCTTCCTGATCTGGGTCGTGTGAACTTCGACAACGATGTGGTGTTCACCTGGAACGGCACCACCTCGGGCGTCAAGGTGCCCAACGGCGACTGGATTGATTCTGAGCGTGCCGGCCTGACCATTTGTGACGCCACCTCGGCCGTGTTTGCCATGGACCTGCCCTGGGACAAACTTGATGTGGTGACCTTTTCCTGGCAAAAGGTGCTGGGAGGCGAGGGCGCGCACGGCATGCTGATTTTGAGTCCGCGCGCCGTTGCGCGGCTGCAAGAGTACACACCGCCCTGGCCCATGCCCAAGATCTTTCGCATGACTTCCAACGGCAAGCTCAATGAGGGCCTGTTCAAGGGCGACACCATCAACACCCCGTCCATGTTGTGCGTAGCCGACTACCTGGATGCACTGGCCTGGGTGGGCCGCCTGGGCGGTGTGCAGGCCACCATGGCGCGCAGCGAAGCCAATCTCAAGATTGTTGCCGATTTTGTCGCCGCACAAGACTGGATCTCCTTTTTGGCAAAAGACCCTGCCACACGGTCCAACACCAGCGTTTGCCTGACGGTGGATGTGACCGACGCCCAGGTCAAGGCGATGGCGCAATTGCTGGAAGCGCAGGGCGTGGCGTTTGACATTGCCGCCTACAAAGATGCGCCAGCGGGCATTCGCGTCTGGTGCGGCGCAACGGTGGATGCGGACGATTTGCGCGCGCTGCTGCCATGGTTGCAGTGGGCCCACGCCCAGGTGACCCGTCACTCAGTGCAGCAATAGTTCCACCACGGTTTCCCCTGGACGGCTCTGAAAATTGAGCTGGGCTCCCAAAGCCTGGGCGCGCTCGTGCATGGAATTCAATCCCCCGCGGCGAAGCAGCTGGGTGTCAAAGCCGCCGCCGTTGTCACAGATGCGGATGCGCACGCCGGGTGCGCCAGCTCCACGGGGCGTAAGTGTGGGGGCGGCGTCAACCCGCAAGATGCTGGCGTGGGCGTGTTGCATGACATTGGAAAACGCTTCGAAGAAAATGAATTGCAATTGGCGCATGGCCGATGCGTCGAGCTGCGGCAGGTTGGGCAAGAGGATCACGGCCCATTCCAGCGTCAAACCCATGGCGCGAAAACGCGGCTCCAGCCGGTAACGCAAATTGGCCAGCAAAGCGGTGATGTCTCCGGGCGGCAGGTTCAGCGCATCAATCGACAACTTCAATTGGTCCAGCGAGTCGCGTAGGGTGAGCAGAACTTCATCGGGATTGGAGTGCCCCGATTGCAGTTGGCGAATGGCAGAGCTGATGTGGGAGCCCACGCCGTCGTGCATGTCGCGCAGAATGCGGGCGCGTTCCTGGGTGCGCGCCTGTTCACGGGCAATCAACTCCATGCGCTGGTAGCTTTGTGACAATTCCAGGTCTTTGCGCTGCACCCGCACGGAAAGTGAATCGAGCATGTCACGCACACGCAAATTGGCCGTGCGGAACCGGTCGATGGCAATGGCGCCCAGCGCCAATCCAAACAGGGTGGCGGAATAGCGCAGCAGGGCCTGGTTGGTAAAGGAGTCTGCAATGCGCATGATGTAAAAGTCATGGATTCCTATTGGCACATTCACCACAAACGCCAGCGCGACCACGCGGTGCATGGTTGTTGCCGCGTTGGCGGCTAGCGCCAAAAATAATAGGGTGGAAGGAATAAAAATCACGGCAAAGGAAATTTGCCACAGAGTGAGCAGCAGGGGTGCTGGGACACTGATGGCGGCATAGGCCACCACCGGGCCGCTCACCAGCAGAGTGGTCAACAGACCTTTGACCCAACGGCTGGTGCGGTGGTGTTCCCAGCCGGCCACGTTGTGGCAGAACAGCAGCAGGGCACTCATCCATACGCCCAGGGACATGTTCACCACCACACTCCACCACGCCCAGGGCAATGGTGTGCGCTCAATCAGGGTGTCGCCCACAAAAAAAGCCCATGAAAATTCGGCCAAGGCGGCAAAGAGGTACAGGTTGTCCCGAACGCCACGACGCTCTGGGCGCGGATCGGTCTGGCTGATCCACAGCACTGCAGCAAAAGCCCCAACCACCAGGCTGAACACCGCCAGTATGGCGGACCCCCCCACCCGAAAGGCAAATTCTTTGCGGTACAAGTCCTCTACGCCAGAAACGGGGCCTACCCACACCACGGGCATGCCGGAGCGTCGGCCACTGTCCGAGCGGATCACCACTTCCAACTGGTTGTGGGGCAAAAGCAAATCGGCGGGAATGCGAATAAAGCGTGGAACCTTGGCGTAGTCGCCAATGCCAAGGGCGGCGATGTCGCCATCTCCCTCCAGCAACTTGCCATTGAGTGTGACCCGATACGCATTGCCAAGGCGGTAAAAGTACAGCCCCCAGGCTTCATCAGTCGTTAGTGGCCCATCAAATGGGAGGTCAAATTGCCCCACACCCGACAGGCCTCTGTGGTGAAAGTCCCAGCCGTAGGGCAAATCCACGGTGGCGAAGGTCGAGACACCATTGATGGATATTTCCGCCTTGGCATGCTCCAGGGCCAACGGGGCGTCCTGGGCCCATAGCGCGGTGCTGCAGCACAACAGCAGCAGAGCCCTCCCCCAAAACCGACAGACAAAGCGCATGGACGCATCGTATCAAGTCAGCCGGTTGTCTCTCCAAACGCTATGGCCGGGTTTCCTCGTGCCCATTTGCGTGCCGGGCAAAGCGGCCCTGCTCGCGCGGGTGCACCGGATCGCTGGTGCCCCAGGGCCAGCCGCCAAATTGCGTGCGGCGGTAGTCGGCAAAGGCCTGGTGGATTTCGGCCTGGGTGTTCATGACAAACGGGCCATACTGCGCCACGGGTTCGCCAATGGGACGCCCCTGCAATACCAGCAGTTCGACCGGGCTGGGGCCGGCAACCAGTTCCACAACGTGACCCGCGGCCAGTTCGATGGCACTGGACGGTGGCACGGCCTGACCGGCAATGGTCAAAGCGCTGCCTGCAAAGAAATACAGCATGCGCCGCGTGCCCTGGCCGCTGGCAGCGGGCAGTGTCCAGCGTGCGCCTGCATCCATTTTGAGGGTCCAGATGGCCAGGTCCGAATCAGGCTCTGATGCCCATGAATCCGGCGGCGGTGGCAGGCCCTTGGCATGGCCCAGGGTGCCCGCCACGCAGACGACTTCGGTGTTGTGGCCCTGTGCGTCCTGCGCTGTTACACGGGTCATGTCTTCACGCCAGAACATGGTGAAGTGGGGCTCCACCATCTTGGATTTGGCGGGCAGGTTGAGCCATATCTGGAACAGCTCGGCCGGGTTGGGCTGCCCGGTTTGCACGAGCGGGAACATTTCGCAGTGCACAACGCCCTTGCCGGCGGTGAGCCATTGCACATCGCCCCCGCCAAAGCGGGCCGTAGCGCCCAGAGAATCGGAGTGGTCAATCAGTCCCCGGCGGGTGATGGTGACCGTTTCAAACCCCCGGTGTGGGTGCGAGGGGAAGCCGGGAATGGTCTGCCCATGGTACATGCTCCAGCCGTCTTTCTGCGAAAAGTCCTGGCCCAAATCACGCCCGTCCAGCGGCGCATCCGGCCCCATGGCCGCATTGCCGCGCGGGTAGGCGTCGTTGTGGTGCACGCAGAACAAGAATGGATCCAGAGTCTGCCAGGGGAAGCCCAGGGGCTGAATACTCAATACGGGTGAGGAGGGTGTTTGCATGATGCCCATTTTTGCAGCCTGTGCGTGAGCACGCTGGCTGCGGGGTCTTCTTACGGTAGTCCAGCCACTAAGATACCGGTGTTTCTATTCTTGGGCGCATCCCTCTTGCTGCAATCAATATTCGGTCGTTCGGTTTTGTTGCGTTTGCTGCTGGCATTGCTGGCGACTTGCGCCTTGCTGGTGCTGGATGTGGTGCAGCGCCCCCATCAGCCCCCGCCGGCGTTAGCGGCCTGGCCTGTGACCACGGCGGCGCCCGATTTGTCTACCTTGCGGGTGGTGGACCGTGGCCCCATTCCCATGCCTGAAGGCATGGCGGCAGCGCACGCCAGTACCTTGCTGGCCATGCCGGCGGGTCACCCGGCGGCGCTAACGGTATTCTGGTTTTCGGGTGACCGCGAGAGCGGTCCCAATGTGCAGATTGCCGCATCGCAATACCTGCGTGCCACCGGGCAATGGACGCCGGCGCGCTTCGTGGTGAATCGCTTTGCCATGGGCGAGCAGCTGGGTTTTGGGTTACGCCGCCTGGGCAACCCCGTGGCTTGGCTGGATGGCGATGGCCGCATCCACCTGTTTGTGGTGGCCACGGGCGGAGGTGGCTGGGCGGCGTCGCGGGTGCTGCACCTGCGCCAAAGCAGTGCAGGCAGCAGCTTGCAGGAATTGGCCTTTGCGCCAGTGCGCGTGCTGCCCTTGTCGTGGTTGTGGAACACCAGCTTTTTGGTGCGCAACGCGCCCCTGCGGCTGCAAGATGGTGGCATGGTCCTGCCCGTGCATTTTGAGCTGGGCCTGAAATACCCCGTGGTGGTGCGCATGGACGCACAAGGCAATTTCCGGGGGCTGGAGCGGGTGTCGCAACGCCCCTATGCGCTGCAGCCCACTTTGGTGATGCAGTCGTCCTCCAACTGGCTGGCCCTGATGCGCGACGAGCGCCCCCACGGCAAGATCATCGCCGCCGCCACTCAGGATGGCGGACGCCACTGGAACGACTTGCCAGACCTAGACCTGGACAACCCCGATGCAGCAGTGGCCGGGTTGGGGTTGGCGCCAGGGCAACTGCTGCTGGCCTACAACTCCTCCATCGCCTCGCGCGGCACGCTGGAACTGAGCCAATCCCGCGATGGCCGGCAATGGACACCCGTGCAGACGCTGGAGCATGGCGCGCCCGTTGATGAGTTTTCTTACCCGGCCCTGTTGTGGCAAGACGGCAGCCTGTGGGTTACCTACACGGTGGACCGCCATCGCATTGCCTGGGCGCGGTTGCAGCCCCGTGCGGGGAGTACGCCATGAACTGGCTGGATGCCGTGCGCGCCACGGACACTGCCCTGATGCCCACGCTGGTGGCGCAACAGATCTGGCTGCATCTGGGCTGGAGCGTGGTGCTGGCCTGGCTGGCGCTGGTGGTTGTGCAATGCGTCTGGCCCTCCGCACGCAGCAGTACCCGTTTGAGTGCCATCGTGGCGCTGGCAGTGGGGCTGTGGGCTTGGGTGCCAGGCACGGCCTCGCCGGCCTACTGGCTGGGTTTGGCGTTTCAGGCGCCCAGTATCGTGGCCGTGCTGCTGTGTGCGGGTGCCGTGGTGCGGCGCTTGCACCCAGGCGTTGCGCACAAGCTTGCTTTGGATGATGGCGCCTGGCGTACTGGCGACGTGATGGCGCTGTGCGTCTTGGGCGTGCTGGCCGGTTGGGCACTGCTGCTGGACAGCTTTGCGCTATTGCCGTTGCAGCTGTACGCCTGGGGTTTCAGCCCGTTGGCAGTGGGGGTCATCGCGTTGGCGGCATTGTTGCCGGCCACGCTGCTGGCGCCGCGCGGCACCGGCTGGGTTGGGCGCGTGGCCGTGGTGCCGGCGGTCCTGCTATTGCTGGTGGCTGCGCACCTGCCCACCGGCAATGCGTGGGATGCCGTGCTGGACCCTTGGCTGTGGCTGGTGCTGCAATTCCATGTGGGGCGGTTGCTTTGGAAAAACTATAAAAATAATAGCTGACTACGTATATTCGACGAGGGCTAGAACCCCATTTCGTTATGAGTCTTTAGCCGTAGCAGGCTGGCGCGTCACCAGCCATTCGTGGCGGAACAACCATTGCTGCGGGTACCACAGGTTGTCCAGGGTGATTTCGCCCTCCTTGTGGCGGCTCTTCACATGCCAGCGCGTGCCCAGCAGCGTGCAGTGCGGCAGGCAACTGGGCTGGCTTTGCTCCAGGCTGTCTTGCAACCACACCACCGCATCAAACTGGCCCAGCAAAAAAGCCAGACGCTCCGGTGCAGGCAAATCGGGACGCAGGGCGCCAGTGTTGCGGCCTTCGGCATCAAACGGGGTGATGCGCGCACCGGGCAGCACAAAGTGAAACCGTTCGTACTGGCCGGTAAAGCCATTGGGCACCGCCACGCGCTGGCCTTGCAGGCGGGACTGGACGGTGGGGCTGTAACCGGCGGCGTCGGTGCTCAGGGGTTGCACCATCAGGCCAAAGCTCGCGTACACCGCCAGCACGGCTACCAAGCTGGCGTTGCGGCACCAATTCTTATGAATAAATCCAATGCCAGCCCCCGTCAGACCAACACAAGCCGCTATCAAAGTCATAGTCAGTTGCGATGAACTGGCAATCTGCAAATCGCCCATCACCCAGGCAATGCGCGCCAGCATTACCAAGGCGGGCACCGTTATGGCCAGTGTGATCCAGTGCCAGAGGCGCGGAATTTTGTCCCACGCCAGCGCCATGACAATGGCCAGCGCGGGCATGGCGGGAATCAGGTAACGCTCCGAGCGCTGGCTGGGAATGGTAAAGACGATGAGCCACACCACCAGCCAGACCAACAACAGATGCATCGCTGGTGTGGTGCGGTTGATATTCGTGCGCTGCAATGCGGCTTTGAGCCCCACCCAGCCCAGCCCGAGCACAGAAAAGGCCATCAGCCCGGCGTTGACCGGGTAGGCCAGCAACTGGATCCACATGGGGTAGGTGCCAAACAGCGCGTTGTGCCAGTAGCCTTGGGAGTTGGACATCTTCCCGGCGTTCTCGGCCACCACAAACTCCTGCCAGACCGAGGCAGGGTCCGGGTCCAGCGCAAACCACAGCGCAAAAATGCCCACCGCCAGCACGGTGCTCCAGGTCACACCCAGCGTGGTGCGCACGACCACCGGCCAGGACCAGCGGGCCTCGCACAGCAAAACGGCGCACCACAGGGCAGCAGCGGTGGGTGCGGCCAGCGCAAACGACTTGTAGGCGCAACCCAGACCCATGGCCACGCCAAACAGCGTGTAGGTTCCATCGCCCCAGCTTTGGGCGCTGAAGCGCTGGGTGCCGGCGCGCAGGTGCTCCCACAGCAGCCACCACATGGGCAGGGCCAGCCAGAAGGTCTCGGGCGCCGAAGTCAGGTAGACCCGGCCGTAGCGAAAGGTGGAAAAGAACAACAGGTATAGCACCGCCGCCAGGCAGGCCGTGCGCACACGGCCACTGATGCGGTGGGCAAAAAATGCCAGCAAGGCCGTGGTCAAAAAGGTATAGGCAATGCTGGGCAAGCGCAGTGCGACCAGGTTCCAGTGTTGGCCCCAATCCCCCGCCACCATGGCTTGCCAAAACAACAGCGGCGGCTTGGTGTTGCGGGTGCCCACAATTTCGCTTTGCAGCGGCAACCAGTGGCCGGACTCAGACGTCATGCGGGCGATGTGGATGTACACCATTTCATCGCCATTGGTGGGTGCATAGGGGCTATTTAACCCGTACAGGTAGAGCCCCGTCACCATTACCAGCAGCGCCAACCAGGGCCAGGGTCGGGAAACTGTGGAGCGCGCGGACCGTTTTTCCGCCGGGCTGCCCCAAGGAAAAATGCGGCCCCCTTGGGGGGCAGCGACCCGCGTAGTGGCGGAGCGTGGGGGCGTCATTTCCCGCGGCGCTTGAAGGTCCAGCGGTCGTTGGCCAAAAAGTTGCTCACGCTGGCGGCAAGAATGGCGATGACGTTGGCCAGCCGGTAGTCCATGCTGCCCGACAGCAGCAAGGTCAATACATATTGCAACGCGCTGCCAAAGGCTGATGCCGTAACGTACTGGCCAAACTCGGTGCCCAGCATGCGCAGGCTCACGCGCGGGGCGGCTTCTTCGGCCTCCAAGGTTTGCACGCGGTCAGACCAGGTCCACAGCCGGTTCCAGGTGAAGTTGTTCAGCGTGGCCAGGGCAATCGCCAGGGCCAGTGAGAAATAGGGTTTTTTGTAGGACGCCTCAATGGCGTTGAACACATATTCGTGCCCCAGATGCAGCACCACCAGGTTCACCACGGTGCCGCTGGCGCCAACGATGCCGAACTTGATGTAGCGGTAGCGCTCAATCCAGCCCAGCGCCCACAGCGTGGCGCGTTGCAACGGCGAATGGGCACTCATGGGGTGGCGACTGCGGGGGCGTGCAAAAAGGCCAGGGCCTGTTGCAGCACCGGGTCGGGTGCGATGCGTTTGAGGCACTGGTTGTCACCATCGCAAAACGTCAGGCGGTGGTTGTAGGCCGTCAGGCAGGGCGAGCAGGCAATACCGCTTTCCAGAATGGTGGTGCGTTTGCCTAATGGGCCATACAGCTTGCCGGTCTCGGGGCCAAAGAACACCATGGTCTGGATCGGTGTGACCGTGGCGAAATGGCTGGGGCCACCGTCGTTGGTGATGAGAAGGGCGCTGGCATGCATGAGCATGAGCAGTTCGCGGATGCTTTTGGTGTAACCGGTGAGGTCAATGCAGGCGTCATGGCCCACCTGGGCTTTGAGTTCGCTGGCCAACGCCGCATCGTCTTTCAGGCCAATCAGTCCCACTGCATGACCCGCTGCGCACAGGCCCTGCACCACGCGGACGTAATGGGCGGCAGGCCAGGCACGCACGGGCAGGATGCCGCCGCCGGCATACACCAGTACCAGCTGGCGCGCCTGGATGACTGGGTGATCGGTCTCCACTTTGCTGCGGTAAACAGCAAGCTCTGTTGTGGAGAAGTGCACGGCCAGTTCGGGCTCGGCCGGGATCTCGCGGATGGCTGCTGCGCGGTTGCGCGGCATCCCGTCGGGTGATTGCAGCGCATCCACCAGCGACAAAAACTGCTTGCTGATGTGCTGGTAGGGGTTGTAGGGAATGGCGTGGTTGATGAAGCTGCCACGGTACAGCCCCTCTTGGGTGTGCGGCGTAAAGCCCACCCGAACCGGTGCACCGGTGGAAAATGACAACAGCGCGCTCACGCGCGAAAACAGCTCGCAGTCGATCACCGCGTCCAATCCCAAGCGGCGCATGGCCAGGCTCACCGCCAGAATGTCGCGGATGAGTGATCCGCCCGAGCTGTCGTCCAGCGTGTGCATGTGGGCGACGTCGGTCAGCGACAGGAGTTTGGAAACTTCCTGATTTTTCTTGAGTTGCAGGATGTGGATGGCCACACCCGGGTATTGGCGGCGCAACTGCGCAAACATCGGGCCGGCCAACACGATGCTGCCCATCTCGGACAGCAAAATAACCAAAATGTTCTTGGGTACTATGCCCATGCGTGCGGGTGCACCAAAAAGCCCGGTGAAGCGAACCCAGGCCGACACCACACCGCACAGCAACTGGCCAACCCAGCGGTCGATGAAGCGTTGTGTCTGCAGTTTCATGGTCTAGTCAGTTGGGGTCAGAGCACATCGCTTAAGCGAGTGGTCTGACCCACAAGCTTATTTCAATCCCGCAGCTACACGCAGCGCCTGGGCTTTGTCGGTACGCTCCCAGGTGAATTCGGGTTCTTCGCGGCCAAAGTGACCGTAGGCAGCCGTCTTCTCGTAGATGGGGCGCAGCAGGTCCAGCATCTGGATGATGCCTTTGGGGCGCAGGTCGAAATGCTCGCTCACCAGCTTGGCAATCTGCTCATCAGAGATAACGCCGGTGCCTTCGGTGTACACCGTCACGTTCATGGGTTGGGCCACACCAATGGCGTAGGCCACCTGGATTTGACACTGGCGCGCCAAGCCAGCGGCCACGATGTTTTTGGCAACGTAGCGTGCGGCGTAGGCGGCAGAGCGGTCCACCTTGGACGGGTCTTTTCCAGAGAACGCGCCACCACCGTGGGGGCAGGCGCCGCCATAGGTGTCGACAATGATTTTGCGACCGGTCAGGCCACAATCACCCTGGGGGCCGCCAATGACAAAACGGCCGGTGGGGTTGACCAGGTAGCGGGTGTTTTTAAGCCACTCTTTGGGCAGCACGGGTTTGATGATTTCTTCGATGATGGCTTCGGTAAAGCTGGCCTTCATGTGGGTCTGGTTTTCAGACTGGTCGGGGCTGTGCTGGGTGGAGAGCACCACGGTATCAATGCTGTGGGGCTTGCCGTCCAGGTAGCGCATGGTGACCTGGCTCTTGGCGTCGGGGCGCAAGAACGGC
Organism: Candidatus Aalborgicola defluviihabitans; assembly: GCF_016705985.1. NCBI lineage: Bacteria > Pseudomonadati > Pseudomonadota > Betaproteobacteria > Burkholderiales > Comamonadaceae > Allorhodoferax (SeqCode) > Candidatus Aalborgicola defluviihabitans. Next base: position 188,345 of record NZ_JADJKN010000002.1, on the reverse strand, counting down.
AAGCGACCATCTTTGCGCAGCTGGGCTTGGCGCTCCATCAGGCGGTGGGCGTAGTAAATGGGCGCGGGCATCAGCTCAGGCGTCTCGTTGCAGGCGTAGCCGAACATCAAGCCCTGGTCGCCGGCGCCGGTGTTGAGGTGGTCGTCAGACGCATGGTCCACACCTTGGGCGATGTCATTGGATTGCTTGTCATAAGCCACCAGCACGGCACAGCCTTTGTAGTCAATGCCGTAGTCGGTGTTGTCGTAGCCGATGCGTTTGATGGTGTCGCGTGCCACCTGGATGTAGTCCACATGTGCGTTGGTGGTTATTTCACCTGCCAGCACCACCAGACCGGTGTTGCACAGCGTTTCGGCTGCTACGCGGGACTTGGGGTCCTGCTTGAAAATCGCATCCAAAATGGCATCGGAAATCTGGTCAGACACCTTGTCGGGGTGACCCTCAGAAACAGATTCGGATGTGAAGAGAAAATCGTTCGCCATGTGTCAATACTCCAAAAAAACATCAAGTCGCGTTGCTTGGGCCTTGGAGCTTGCAGCGAACGCTTTAGCAGATTCGTCAAAATTGACAAGGCACAATGGCATCCCGATCAGGAATCACCATTATGTGGGTCGCCCTGCAAGTAGTTCCGTAACTCAGCGACAGCGGCCATTTTATCTCAGACAGGGCAGCCAATTGCATGCAATGACATCACTTTCGCCAGTGTGGGTATTGACCGGTGACCAGGAACTGTACCCGTGCTGACCCGTGGGGTACTCAAGCTGTTGGTTTGGTTGGGTCAATTGCCATTACCCGTGGTGCGGGCACTCGGTGTGGGGCTGGGCCTGCTGTTGTATGCGCTGGTGGCCTCGCGGCGCCGGGTTGTGCAGGTCAACTTGGGGCTTTGTTTTCCCCAATGGTCGGCGCCAGAATTGCGCGTGCAGACCCGCAAGGTTTTTGTCCGGTTTGCACAAAGCTGGCTCGATCGGGGCTGGCTGTGGCACGCCAGTGATGTAGTGCTTCGCAAGCGCTTACGGCTTGATGGCAATCTGCGCGCGCTTGACGGGAATACCCCCACGGTTTTGTTTGCGCCCCACTTTATGGGCCTGGACGCTGCCTGGACGGCATTGACGCTGCAGGTCCCAAGGCGTTTTGCCACCATTTATTCACCCCAAATGAACGCAGAAGCCGATGCCTGGATCCATGCTGGCCGCCAGCGGTTTGGGCAACCCAAAATGGTGGCACGACTGGACGGTGTCAAGCCCATCATCGCTGCCGTGCGCGCCGGCGAGCCGCTGTACCTGTTGCCGGACATGAACTTTGATCCGTCGGAATCGCTGTTTGTGCCCTTCTTTGGTGTGAGTGCCTGCACGGTTCCTTCGCTGTCGCGCTTCGCACGGTTGGGGCGGGCCCAGGTGGTTCCTATCGTGACCCAAATGACGCCAGAAGGCTATCGCGTGCAGGTGCTGGAGGCCTGGACTGATTTTCCCACGGAAGACTTGTTGCAGGACACTACGCGCATGAACCAGGAACTGGAGCGCTATATTGTGGTTGACCCAAGTCAATACTACTGGGTGCACAAGCGCTTCAAGGATCGGCCCAATGGAGAGGCACCACCCTATTGAGATGGCGGCACCACCGATCAAGTCGGTTACGTCGGATGGCAGAATCGCATTGCGTTTGCAGGAAATGGTTAATTTAACTAGGTAAGAGAAGCATGTTTAAAATTTTTACCAATTCTTTTATGCGTTCTTGCATCCTGTTGCTTGTTTGCGCTGGCTGCCAGCCGGCGTTCGCTGAAGACCATTGGAGCGTCAACTTCTATGGCTACCTGAAGCATGTTGACCGAGAGCCAGGATATCGCGAAGGAGGCATGGACTATTTTGGTGTTTCGAAAGAAGCGAGCTACGAGGCTTATCAATTTGATAGCGGTGCCAATACCTTTATTGATACGTTTGGAAAAAGAAGCTATAGCGTTTTCAGCGATGTCTCGCACGCCGATTTTGTTTATGGAATGCTCACTCCCATGCTGCGTCTGACTTGCATCCACAAAGGGCGCGGCTCAGATACCAGCCGAATGGTGACAAATTGTTATGCGGTGCCAAAAATCAGAATTGGTGCTCGCACAGGGCTATTTGCCGATGTGACGTTAATTCCGCAAATAGGTGACTATGCCGATGCGATGGGAATGGTTGAATTCGGATACAAGTGGTAGTGGGACAGGGCCATTTGTTCAGAATGGCTTTGGTGTCAAAAACTCCTGTAGGTAATGCATGACCAGTTCCGGTTGCTCGTGAATGATCCAGTGCGTGGCACCCTGAACTTTGTGCAGCGTGAGATCGGGAATGTAATGGTCCAGCCCCTGGATTAAATCGGGTGGCAATGCCACATCATCCATGCCCCACACCACTAAAGTGGGCAGGTCTATGGTGAGCATGCTGTCGGGCAGGTCGATGGCCGCAGCTGCCGGGTCTTCTGGTCGGGGCGGCCGCAGGGGTGAGGAGCGGTAGTAATTGCAGCCACCACGCAGCCCCTGAGACCAAACGGCGCGGTACTGGTCTTTCACCGCGTCGGTTAACCACGGCGTTGGGGCACCACCCGAAAACTCCTGAGACAAAAACTTCCACAGCCGTGCGAAATCGTTCTCGGTCAAGAGCGATTCCGCATCCTCGCGGATCAGGAAATTCATGTAGGCGCTGGCCTGTTGTTGCGCAGGATTGGATTTGAGTTCGCGCAAAAAGGTTCCGGGGTGCGGCGAGTTGATGATCGCCAGCTTGTCGGCAAGGTAGGGCAACTGGTTGGCAAAATTCCAGGCAATCGCGCCACCCCAGTCGTGGGCCACCAGGCATGCCAACGGCTGTGTACCGCCGGTTTCAATGGCGACCAAGGCCGCAATGTCCTGAACGAGGTGCTTGGGGCGGTAGGCGCTCACTTCCGATGGAGCGGAGGACTGCTCGAAGCCGCGCAAATTGGGTGCCACGCAACGGTAGCCGCCGTTCTCGGCTTTGGAGAAATGCGCCAGCATCGCATCCCAGACAAAAGCCCCTTCCGGGAAGCCATGCAAAAACACCAAAACCGGGCGACCGGGTTCGCCAGCCGATCGGCAACTTAGGGTGATGCCATGGGGCAGCGGCTGCAGGTAGGTGTTAATCATTCGGCGGGCGTTGGTGCCGGCGCAGGAGCTTCCAAGGTGACGGGTGTCTTCCCCTGGGGGTGGGCCCATTTCCACAACAGTTGGGCTACATCGTCAATGCCGATGCGTTTGGGGGCAGAAAACAGCATCACTTCGCCACCACCGGCCTGCAGCTTGGTGATGGACAAAACCTTGGCGGCCTCGCTGCGGGTGAGTTTATCGGCCTTGGTCAGGATGATCAAAAACTTCAGGCCTTCTTGTACCCGGGGGCGAATCACATCCAGCAGAATCTCGTCCAACTCGGTCAGGCCATGGCGGGGGTCGCACATCAGCACGATGCCCATCAGGTTTTCGCGGGTGACCAGGTAATTGGCCATGACCTGCTGCCAGCGAATTTTGTCCTGCTTGGGCACTGCAGCATAACCATAGCCAGGCAGGTCGGTCAGTACGGCGTCCATCACGCCCTGCTTGCCCAACGCAAACAGGTTGATGTGCTGGGTGCGTCCGGGTTTTTTGGAGGCAAATGCCAACTGCTTTTGCTGGGTCAGCGTATTGATGCAGGTGGACTTGCCCGCGTTGGAGCGCCCCACAAATGCGATTTCGGGCACATCCAGCGCTGGCAAAAAATGCAATTGCGGCGCGGTGGTGAGGAATTTGGCTGTGTGCAGCCATCCCAGGGCGATGGTCGCCGGGGACTTCTCGCCAACGCTGGGGGAAGGCTCGGGTCGCGAAAGTGGGGGGGTGTTTGGTTTGGTAGTCATTGTTGAAGGCGGGGGACCCGAGCCGGCATTGTAGAATGGTGCAGTTTTGCCCACTAAACACATTGCTCTACCATGAAGTTGATTGCCCATTTGCTTATCGCCGCCACAGCGGCTGCCGCGCCAATCTTTGCTTTTGCGGCTGACCCGGCGCCCGCGCCTGCAGCGCATGCAGAGGCGGCCCCAAAGGCTGCCAAGCCCGATTTGGTCAAGGGCGAGGCAATGTTTACATCGGTGTGTGCCGCGTGCCATGGCGCCGACGGCAACTCTGCCGTTCCGGCCTACCCCAAGCTGGCGCAGCAGCACCCAGAATACCTGGTCAAGCAATTGCAGGAATTCAAATCGGACAAGCGTGCCAACGCCATCATGAAGGGCTTTGCCACCATGCTGTCGGATGAAGACATGAAGAACGTGGCCTATTTTGTGGGCTCCAAGAAAGCCAAGGCGGGTGCGTCTACCGACAAAGACTTGGTCATGCTGGGTGAGCGCATCTACCGCGGCGGCATTGCAGACCGCCAAATTGCCGCCTGTGCAGGTTGCCACAGCCCCAACGGTGCTGGTATTCCTGCGCAATACCCCCGTCTGAGTGGCCAGTACGCGGAATACACCGCGGCCCAATTGACAACTTTCCGTGATGGCGGACGCCAAAACAGCCTGCAAATGACCCAAGAGGCAGCCAAGCTGAACGACCGTGAAATCAAGGCCGTTGCCGACTACATTGCCGGTTTGCGCTAAGCCATAGACCTTTTACGCCTTGGTTCTTTAGGGAACCAATCGGGCAGAAATCACCCAAAGAGGGCAGACTCACCGCAAGGTGGGCCTGCCCTCTTTTGCTGGTGCGTATTTTCCACCGTGGCCGGCGACCCATCTGTCAATCTAAGGATATGGACCATGCTGATCAAGAATCGCACCGACGGCTTTCAACACCTGGCAACCAGTGAGATCACGGACCGCGTTGTCTACGAGCGCAGGCGTGACCTGCTCAAGATGATGGCCACTGGTATGGCAGGTACGGCGATGGCGGGCTGGGCTTCGCGCCAGGCTCTGGCCGAAGGCGTTGTGCCGCGTGCGGGCAAGCTGGCCGCGCTCAATCCTCGCGCGTCTACACTGGCCGGGGCTTCCACCATCGAAAAGCCCACGAGTTACAAAGACGCTACTGCGTACAACAACTTCTATGAGTTTGGCACCGACAAGTCCGATCCGGCCGCCAATGCCCATACGCTGAAAACCACACCCTGGTCGGTCGAGATTGAAGGGCTGGTCAAGAAACCCGGCAAATGGGCGCTGGAAGACCTGCAGAAACTCAGCCCCATGGAAGAGCGCATTTACCGCCTGCGCTGCGTCGAAGGCTGGTCCATGGTCATTCCCTGGGTGGGTTATTCGCTCGCCGAGCTTATCAAGCGGGTTGAACCGCTGGGCAGTGCCAAATATGTTGAATTTGTCACCCAGGCCGACCCCAAGACCATGCCGGGTGTGGGTTCGCGCGTGTTGGACTGGCCGTATGTGGAGGGTTTGCGGATGGACGAAGCCTTGCACCCGCTGACCTTGTTGACTTTTGGCATGTACGGTGAAGTCCTGCCCAACCAGAATGGGGCACCCGTGCGGCTGGTCGTGCCCTGGAAATACGGGTTCAAGAGCGGCAAGAGCATAGTCAAGATCCGCTTTACGGAAAAACAGCCCGGTACGGCCTGGAACAAGGCAGCGGCCAATGAGTATGGTTTCTATTCCAACGTCAACCCCACTGTCGATCATCCGCGCTGGAGCCAGGCCAGCGAGCGTCGCATTGGTGAAGATGGCCTGTTTACCAAGAAGCGCAAGACGTTGATGTTCAACGGCTATGAGGCCCAGGTTGGTCAGTTGTACGCTGGCATGGATCTTAAAAAGTTCTACTGACCGTTCATGCAGGTATCGATTAACCGTTGGCTGCTCAGCCGCTTTGCCAAACCGTTTACTTTTGTGCTGGCGCTATTGCCTATCCTGTGGCTGGTGCTGGCCGCCGCCATGGATTGGCTGGGGGCCAATCCAGCCGAAGCACTGGAACGTTCTACCGGTGACTGGACTCTGCGCATGCTGTGCGTAGTACTGGCCATTACGCCGGTACGTACCGTTTTGCAGTTGCCAGGCCTGGCACGTTTTCGGCGCATGGCGGGATTGTTTGTCTATTTTTACGCGGTGCTGCACCTGCTGACTTATGCCTGGTTTGACATGGGTTTTGAGCTGGTAGATATCGCCAAAGACATCGTCAAACGGCCGTTTATACTGGTTGGCTTTTCGGCAGTGGTATTGCTGACACCACTGGCGCTGACCTCGTTCAATCGTGCTATCCGCGCGCTGGGTGGGAAACGCTGGGCCCTCTTGCACCGCCTGGTTTATGTCATTGCCGTGCTGGCCATTGTGCATTTCTTCTGGATGCGCGCAGGCAAAAACAACTTTGCCGAAGTGGCGGTTTATGCGTCCATTCTGGGGGTTCTGCTAGGTTGGCGTGTACTAAAACTTGTACGAAAAATAAGGCTACAGCCGCCGTCAATGTTACGTAAGCAGCTATCAAAAACGTAGTAATTGTTTGAAGCGACCAATTGATCTACCGTTGTACCTGGAGCGGTCAGAGCAGTTGTTCACCCCGCATCTGGTCAGCCAAGTTGTCGCGTTTGCGGATGAGGTGGGCACTGCTGCCGTCCACCAGCACCTCGGCTGCGCGGGGGCGGGAGTTGTAGTTGCTGGACATGCTCATGCAGTAGGCCCCAGCTGACAGCACCGCCAACCGGTCGCCAGCTTGTACCGCCAGTGGGCGGTCATGGCCAATCCAGTCGCCACTTTCGCAGACTGGTCCCACCACGTCGCACACGGGTGAGTCAGCTCGCGCTTGCTTGCTTTGCTCCAGCGGAACAATGGCGTGGTAGGCCTGGTACAGGGCGGGGCGGGGCAGGTCGTTCATGGCTGCGTCCACGATGCAAAAGTTCTTTTGTTCGCCGGGCTTCATGAACAGCACTTCGGTCAGGCAAACACCGGCATTGCCCACCAGCGAGCGACCGGGTTCGATCATGAGGAGGCGCTGGCCGAAGCCCCGTGCGTCCAGTTTTGTCAAAAGCTTTGCCCACAGGGTGTCGGCCGATGGTGGTGTGTCACCCTGGTAGTCAATGCCCAAGCCGCCGCCAAAGTCGATGTGGTGGATGGGTATGCCCGCTGCCTCGATGGCAGCAACCAGGTCCAGCATCCGATCCATGGCGTCCAGGTAAGGCGCCTCTTGGGTGATCTGGGAGCCGATATGGCAGTCAATGCCCACCACTGCCAAACCGGGCAACGAGGCTGCGTGCTGGTAGGTGGCCAATGTGCTCTCATGCGCAATGCCAAACTTGTTGCCCTTGAGTCCGGTAGAAATGTAGGGATGCGTCTTGGGGTCCACGTTGGGGTTGACGCGGATGCTGATGGGGGCAACTTTGTTTTCGGCCAAAGCCACAGCATTGAGTACGTCGATTTCCGCTTCGCTTTCTACGTTGAAGCAGCCAATACCGGCGGCCAGTGCCCGGCGCATTTCCTGGCGGGTCTTGCCCACGCCAGAGAAGATGATCTTGGCGGGATCAGCACCAGCGGCCAATGCCCGCTCCAATTCGCCGCCCGAGACGATGTCGAAGCCGCAACCGGCCTGCGCAAAAACCTGCAGCACGGCCAGCGAAGAATTGGCCTTCATGGCGTAGCAAATTTGCGATTTGCGCTCAGCGAAGCCGCGTTGGTAGGCTGCCAGTGCGGCCAACATCGACGCCTTGGAGTAGACGAACAAGGGTGTGCCATGGGTGGCGGCCAAATTGTCCAATCGGCAGTCTTCCATCTGAAGGTGGCCATTGGCATAGTGAATGTGGGGCTCGCCAGGCAGTGTGAACGGTGTCATGAATGGGGTTCAGATAAATGTCGGGGTGATATCGGTGGCTGACGATGTTCCTGCAGCGGGAACAGATCCTACGGGTGCAGGGCGTTTGGGCAAATACAGTGACCCAGTTTGCCCACAACCCGACAAGCTCACCATGCACACCACAAGGACAAGCGCGCTGACTAAAAGTTGCTTTGCTCTCAACATGGTGAAATTGTAATGACTGACACTGAATATCTGGATTTCGCCGAAGCCCTGCTCAAAGCCGTGGAGTCGGGCTGTGACCGCATCAACGACGAAACCGATGCCGATGTGGACAACCAGCGCGTGGGTGGCATGGTGACGCTGACCTTCTCCAACCACAGCCAGATTGTTATTAACCAGCAAAAACCGCTGCATGAAATCTGGATGGCCACCCGCGCGGGTGGCTTTCACTACCGTTGCGTGGATGGTCGGTGGCTGGACACCAAGGGGCAGGGCGAATTTTTTGAGGCCCTCTCCACCAACGCGACGGCCCAATCGGGAACCGAGTTGCGATTTACCCCTTGATCAGTTGCGAAACAGGTCCAGAATCTTCTTCTTTTCCTCGGCTGGAGGCAGTGCAATGGTGCCGGGTTCAGGGCTGTTTTCCAGCCCCATGCTAGAGACACCGGCACTCTTGGAAAATTCATCGTAGTACCACTCGCCGCCGACATTGACCACGCCTGCTGGCGGGGCTGGCTCCATCACCGGCACACCTTTGAGGGCACTCGCCATGAACGTGATCCACACCGGCAGGCTCAGGCCGCCACCGGTTTCACGGTCACCAAGCTTGCGGGGGGTGTCGTAGCCAATCCAGGTTACCGCCGTGAGTGTCTGCTGGTAACCTGCAAACCAGGCATCCATGGAGTCGTTGGTGGTGCCGGTCTTGCCGTAGATGTCGGGGCGTTTGAGGGTGGCTTGGGCACGTGCTGCCGTTCCAGAGCGTGTGACTTCTTGCAACAAGCTGGTCATCAGAAAGGCATTGCGGGGTTCAATGGCGCGTTGCTGGTTTTCCAGCACGGGCGTTTTGGTTTCGACCAAAACCTTGCCGCGTTGCTCGCTCACTTTGGACACCAGCCAGGGATTGACCCGGAAGCCGCCGTTGGCAAAAACGGAATAGCCCACCACCATCTGCATTGGCGTGACCGAACCGGCGCCCAGTGCCATGGTCAGGTAGGGGGGGTGTTTCTCCGGGTCGAAGCCAAAATGGCTGATCCATTCCTGGGCGTACTGGGGGCCAATGGCCCGCAGTACCTGGATGGAAATCATGTTTTTGGACTTGGCCAAGCCCCGGCGCAAGGTCATGGGGCCTTCAAAGGTTCCGTCGTAGTTTTTGGGCTCCCAGGGTTGACCGCCCGTTACGCCGGCATCAAAAAACAAGGGGGCGTCATTGATGATGGTGGAGGGCGTGAAACCCTTTTCCAGCGCTGCCGAATAGATGAAGGGCTTGAAGCTGGAGCCTGGTTGGCGCCAGGCCTGGGTCACGTGGTTGAACTTGTTTTTGGCGAAGTCAAAGCCGCCTACCAGCGCCTTGATGGAGCCATCGCGCGGGTCAATGGCGACAAATGCGCCTTCCACCTCGGGCAATTGGGTGATTTCCCAGGTGTCCTTCGGTGTCATGGCGACCCGGATGATGGCGCCACGGCGCAACTTGATATGCGGCGGCGCCTTGTCGGACAGGCCCGATTGGGCGGGTTTAAGGCCTTCACCCGTGATGTCCAGCGTAACACCACCCGCGCGCATGGCCTTGATGTGCTTGGTATCGGCTTCGAGCACGACTGCTGACATCACGTCGCCATTGTCAGGGTTGTCGTCCAGTGCATCGTTCACCGCATCTTCAGCTTCCTGAACATTGGTGGGAATGGTGACAAACTTCTCTGGACCCCGGTAAACCTGGCGTCGTTCGTAATCCATGATCCCTTTGCGCAAAGCCTTGTAGGCGGTGTTTTGGTCGGCGGTTCGCAGGGTGGTGCGTACATCCAGACCCCGGGTGTAGGTCTCGTCGCCGTATTGGGAATACATCAGCTGGCGCACCATTTCAGCCACATATTCTGCGTGAACCTGGTGGGTGCCAGTACCGGACTTGATCTTGAGTTCCTCGCTTTTAGCGGTTTCAGCTTCCTTTTCGGTGATGAAACCGTTTTCCAGCATGCGATCGATGATGTAGCGCTGGCGAATGCGGGCCCGTTGCGGGTTGCTGATAGGGTTGTAGGCAGAGGGCGCTTTCGGCAGTCCGGCCAGCATGGCGGCTTCGGCAATCGTGATGTCTTTCAGCGGTTTTCCATAGTAGGCCTCTGAGGCTGCGGCAAAACCATAGGCGCGGTTGCCCAGGAAGATCTGGTTCATGTAGATTTCCAGAATTTGGTCCTTGCTCAGGAAGTGCTCCAGCTTGAAGGTCAGCAAAATTTCATAAATCTTGCGGGTAAAGGTCTTTTCAGATGACAAATACACGTTACGTGCCACCTGCATGGTGATAGTGGATGCGCCCTGGCTCTTGGACTTGCCCAAATTGGCCAGACCGGCCCGCACCACACCCAGATAGTCGACCCCGCCATGTTGGTAGAAGCGGGCGTCTTCAATGGCCAGAACCGCGTTGGTCATAACCTTGGGAATTTCGGCAATGGGGGTGAGGTTACGTCGTTCTTCGCCAAATTCCGCCAGCAAATCGCCTTCTGCCGAGAAGATCCGCAAAGGCAACTTGGGGCGGTAGTCCGATAGATCGGAAATGTCGGGCAAATTGGGGAATGCCACCGCAAGCGCCAACCCAATGACGATAAGCAAAGACAGGGCACCAGCGAGCGCGATACCGACGCTCCACAAGACCAGCCGTAGCAACCAGTGCATGGAGGCGTTTTGTTTGCGCACTGGGGACGATTCGTTTTCAGGCGGATTAGGTGTGGAGGACATATTTACGGTAGCTGTGGGTCGCGCTGCATTATAAAAAGCAGACCTGTATCGGTGTGTTGGGCGGGTGCGCATGCATTGTTGCCGCTTCATGCAATGCCGGTGAAATTCGGCATGCGAATTCCAATCGCGAAAGAAAAACGTCTGCTTTTGGCAACGCTTGCAAGTGTCTTAAATCGAAAAAACCTTTGCGGGACAAGGAGCTTACTGATAGCATTGAAGTGATTTCTTAAGTCTGACCGGTGCTTGACCGGTTTGTTTCAGGGGACCGTTTTGATCTCTTTGGGGTCTTTTTTCAGTCGTCAGCCCGCCCCCATGTTTGGGCTGGATATCAGTTCCTCCAGTGTAAAGCTGGTTGAGTTGGGCCGCGACAAGGCCGGCAACCTCGTGCTGGAGCGCTGTGCCATAGAGCCGCTGGAGCGGGGCTGGATCACGGACGGCAATATCGAAAAATTCGATGAAGTGGCTGGTGCGCTCAAGCGCTTGATCAAAAAAAGCGGCAGCAAGACCAAGAACGTGGCGATGGCCTTGCCACCGTCTGCGGTCATTACCAAAAAGATTGTGTTGCCCGGGGGCATGTCGGACTCCGAACTAGAGCAGCAGGTTGAAAACGAGGCCAACCAATACATTCCCTTCCCGCTGGATGAAGTCAGTCTGGATTTCTGTGTGATTGGCCCCAGTGCCACATCGGCGGGTGACGTAGAGGTGCTGATTGCAGCTTCCCGTAAGGAAAAGGTCCAGGATATTCAAGGTTTGGCCGAGGCGGCTGGTTTGACGCCAGTGGTGGTGGATGTTGAGTCCTACGCATCGCGCTTGGCTGCAGGTCGCTTGATCGAGAACCTGCCCAACAAGGGAGCTGGTTTGATCGTTGCCTTGTTTGAAGTGGGCGCGTTGACCACCAGTATGCAGGTGTTGCGCGATGATGAGGTTTTGTACGATCGGGATCAGGCTTTTGGTGGTGCGCAGTTGACCCAGTTGATTGTTCGCCAATATGGTTTCTCGCAGGAAGAGGCTGAAAGCAAAAAGCGAAGCGGTGAACTCCCCGAAGACTATGAGTCGTCTGTGCTTCGCCCCTTTATTGAGACCATGGTTCAGGAACTTGGCCGGGCGTTGCAGTTCTTTTTCACCAGCACGCCACACAATAAAGTGGACTACATCATGTTGGCGGGCGGATCGGCGGCATTGCCGGGTCTGACTACTGCGGTCACGCAACACACCACCTTTCCGTGCAGTTTGCTCAATCCCTTTGACGGCATGGAAATTGGCGATGGTGTGCGCCTCAAGAAAATGACCCGTGAAGCGCCGTCGTATCTGACGTCCTGCGGGCTTGCTCTGCGGAGGTTTGCGCAGTGATTCTGATCAACCTACTTCCGCACCGCGAAGCGGCACGCAAGCGCCGTCGCGACTTGTTCAACATAACTTTGGGTGCCTCCGCTTTGGCGGGTGCTTTGGTGGCTGGTGCAATTTTTCTTTGGTATCAGGCGGCCATTTCCGAACAGCAAGGGATCAACCTTGCGTTGCAGACGGAAATCAAGAAGCTTGAAGGCCAGATCAAGGATATTGTTGGTCTGGAGGCCGAAATTGCCGCATTACGTGCGCGTCAGCAGGCCGTGGAGAATCTGCAGTCGGATCGAAATCTGCCAGTGCATCTGCTGACCGAACTTGTCAATCAGTTGCCCGATGGAGTGTATATATCCAGAATGGTTCAAGTTGACCAGCTTGTGACCATTAATGGTGTGGCGCAATCCAACGAGCGGGTGTCGGAATTGCTGCGTAATCTGTCCAGCAACACACCTTGGTTTAACAAGCCGGAGCTGGTCGAAATTGTGGCAGGAACAGTCAACTTGTCGGCGCGTGATCAACGGCGCGTGTCCAATTTCACAATTCGGGTTCATCTTGTGCGTGCGAGCGAAGCAGAGAAGGCCGCCAAAGCGGCTGCGGAACCTGCGGGTGTGGCTGCTTCTGCACCAGTTTCTAGTGCCAGTGGCGCAGTTAAGAGTTAGCGAGAATCCCCATGGCATCCAATAAATCCGGTTCCATCGATTTTGCGCAATTGCAGCAGAAGCTGGTGGACCAGTTCAGTGGCCTTGATCCCAAAGATCCATCGGCTTGGCCGTCCATACCCCGTTATGCGCTTTTTTTGCTTACCGCGATTATTGTGGTGGTGGCGCTTTGGTTCCTCTGGTTGAGCGGCTCTGATGAAATGTTGCAGCAAGAGCAGCAAAAGGAAGTCACACTCCGCGCAGACTACAAGACCAAGTTGACCAAGGCGGTCAATCTTGACGTACTTAAAAAGCAGCGTGAACAGGTGCAGCAGTATGTGACGCAGCTTGAAAAGCAGCTACCCAGTAAGGCGGAAATGGATGCGTTGCTGTCTGACATCAATCAGGCAGGGTTGGGCCGCAGTCTGCAGTTTGATTTGTTCCGGCCAGGACAAATTGCGGTCAGAGACTATTACGCTGAACTACCGATTGCCATCAAGGTGAATGGACGGTACCACGACATTGGCGCTTTTGCCTCGGATATCGCCAACCTGTCAAGGATTGTGACGTTGAACAATTTGACCATTGCACCCAGGCCAGATGGTTCGTTGGCGCTGGAGTCGACCGCCAAGACGTTCCGCTATCTGGATAAGGATGAGATCGCTGCCCAGAGCAAGGCTGTCAAGGGAGCCCCGAAATGAGGCATTGCTACATATTGGCGATTTTGTGTGGAACTACGCTGTTGACGGCGTGCGGGTCGTCCGGCGATGACAACATTCGGCAGTGGATGGTGGAAGAGCGCAATCAGACGCGCCCCAAGGTGGAGCCCATCTCCGCACCGAAGCAGTTCAAACCGGAGGCCTATACCAATGCCGCAGTAACGGAGCCGTTTAGCAAGGAAAAGCTCACTCAGGCATTGAAGCGGGATTCCAATCAGGTGGCGGCCAATGGTGCGCTAGTGGCGCCAGAATTGGCGCGGCGCAAGGAGCCACTGGAGTCCTTTCCACTGGATGCCATGAGCGTTGTTGGCAGTATTTACAAGGCAGGCCAGCCAGTGGTCTTGGTCAAAGTTGACAACCTGCTGTATCAGGTCAAGTTAGGAGCCTATTTGGGACAGAACTACGGTCGGGTCACCAAAATCAGCGAAACCGAAGTCACCTTACGTGAAATTGTGCAAGACGCAGTCGGTGAATGGATTGAACGCGTTGCAACACTCCAGTTGCAGGAGAAGACAAAATGAATAACCAGAATCAGCGATGGGGTATGCAAATGTGGCAAGGAATTGTGTTTTCGGCCGCCTTACTGCTCAGTGCTGCGACGCATGCGCAAACGGTGATTGAATCCGTCGTCGGGTCGACGCAAGGTGGCGCCGAAATCGTACGTATCGATTTGTCCAAGGAGTTGACCGCTGCACCTGTTGGGTTTGCCATCCAGTCTCCCGCACGAATCGCGCTTGATTTTCCGGGCGTGACCAGTGCCATGGGGCGTTCCACCGTTGACATGAATCAGGGCAATTTGAAGTCCGTCAGCGTGGTACAGGCGGGCGATCGGACGCGGGTCGTTTTGAACTTGAAAACCCCAGTGGGCTACAGAGCCGAAATTCAAGGCAAATCATTGCTGATTGTGCTGGACTCAGCGGCGCAAGCCACGCCGGTTGCGCCGATCAATGCCAGTTTCGCTGAAACTCGAACACGGGATTCTGCTCCATTGAAGGATTTGGACTTCCGAAAGTCAGCCGATGGTGCTGGCCGTGTTGTTGTTACGTTGCCGAATAACCAGGTTGGCGTTGATATTCGTCAGCAGGGTCAGACGTTGGTTGTGGAGTTCATGAACTCAACCTTGCCTGAAGGGTTGCGCAGGCGGCTGGATGTCGCGGACTTTGGTACGCCCATCAAATTAGTCACAACAACGCAAGTGGGTGACCGTGTACGCATGGTAATCGAGCCTACCGGAAACTGGGAACACAGCGCCTATCAAAGCGACGAACAATTTGTGGTCGAGGTTAAAGAGATCAAAACAGATCCGAAGAAGCTGACACAAGGCGTCGGCTACACGGGCCAGAAACTGTCTCTCAATTTTCAGAACATCGAAGTGCGCTCCCTGTTGCAGGTGATTGCAGACTTCACCAACTTCAACATCGTGACATCCGATTCGGTATCCGGCGCTGTTACGTTGCGGTTGCAGGATGTACCTTGGGATCAAGCACTGGATATTATTTTGCAAGCCAAGGGTCTGGGCTTGCGCAAGAGCGGCAATGTGCTTTGGGTAGCACCAAAAGACGAAATCGTTGCTAAAGAGAAGCTTGATCTGGAATCAGTTGCGTCGACCCAAAGCTTGGAGCAGTTGAAAACCCAGTTTTTCCAGATCAATTACGCTTCTGCCAAAGATCTGGCGACCCAACTAACCCAAGGTGGTGTTGTAGCTGCCGGCAGTATCTCCACACCCAACGCCCGCCTTTTGAGTGGTCGCGGTAGCGTGATCGCCATTGAGCGAACGAATCAACTGTTCGTGACGGATATTCCGAGCAAGCTGGAACAGATTCAAGTCCTTATTTCTAAAGTGGATGTACCGGTAAGACAGGTTTTGATTGAAGCCAGGCTGGTTGAAGCGTCGGATTCGTTTGGAAAATCGCTCGGAGTAAAACTGGGTGCAAGCGATATTCGGGCGCAGCGCGGTGGTGACGGCGGTTACCAGTTGGGAAATAACGGTGAGCGTGTCGCATTTGGCACAAGCTACGCGAATGCGATTGGAACCAGCGGTGCGGGTGGTGGCGTGGATACCGGGGGGCAATTTGTCAGTCTACCCGCTTCGGCACTTGGTGTAGCGGCGTCGCCGGCTACTTTTGCACTCTCTGTATTCAATTCTGCAGCCAACCGTTTCCTGAATATGGAGATATCTGCACTAGAGGCGGATGGGAAGGGCAAAGTAGTTTCCAGCCCCAGAGTCGTAACTGCAGACAAAGTGTCGGCCATAATTGAGCAGGGCGAGGAATTGCCATATGCAACCGTATCAACTGATGCGGCGACGGGAAAAACGACCAACACGATCACATTCAAAAAGATCAATTTGAAGCTGGAAGTAACCCCTCAAATCACGCCCGATGGTGGCATTATTCTCAAGCTTGACATCAACAAGGACGTGGTCGGACGGTTAACTGACTCCGGCTTTGGTATCAACACAAAGCATGTCAAAACAGAGGTTTTGGTAGACAACGGTGGAACGGTGGTTATTGGCGGCATTTTTGAAGAAACCGAGAACACCGATGAAACCAAGGTACCCTTACTTGGTGATTTGCCAGGAGTGGGGTACCTATTCAAATCAAAAACCAAAACGAATGCGAAGAAGGAACTTCTGGTTTTTATTACGCCCAAGCTGATAGCTGAACGCGGCGCAACGCGTTAATCCGATTCACTAGATTTCACACGAGTTCACTATGCGCTTACTTTCATACCTGTTGGCCTTCTTTGTTTCGGTTGTGCTTGCTGCTTGCGGCGGTGGCGGTGGTTCGCCGGGATCGACGTCGGGGCCAAACTCGACATTCACTGTGGTTGCCCCGGCGCTGTTACGCTGCAAGTCGGTTCACTGCAGCCCTATGCCATTCAAGGCGGGGTGAAGCCCTATTCGGTGGTTAGCAGCGACCCAGCCGTTGCGGTTGGCTGGATTGGTGGTGATGGTGTTCTGTATGTCGGAACCGTTGTGCCAGGGAAGGTCACGATTACTGTATCGGATGCAGCGGGAACCAAAGTAAATATCGCGGTGACAGCTGGCTCCAGCACCGCGTTTTACACCACGGCAGCCTCGAACATCACAATTACTCCGGGAGTCGCATTTGCGCGAACGTATACGCTTGGAGGTGGAACAGCGCCGTATGTAGCAACCAGCAGTTTCCCTTCTGTCGCTACTGTATCAATTAGCGGCAATCAAATGACCATTACGGGTGTTCAAATAAGCACTACAGCGGCAACCATTACTATTCGTGATGCAGCCGGTGCTACGTTGACTACGTCAGTAACCGTTGGAACAGCGCCACTTGACAATGAACCCCAGGAACTTAAAGGCCCCATTGGTGTTATCTTTAGGCTCTTATCAAAGGAGGAACACCGTACCATCGGGCCCCCAATACGCCTGATCTATCACTTCTGGTTTATGGTGCAAATGGCCCACTGCAAGTTTTCACCACGAATACTGGGTTGCCGACAGACACCGATCAGATGCTTGGAACCTGGACCATCGTTCTGACGGGGGGAACACCAATGTTATTCCGCTTCTGGGTCGACAACAGTTATCCGCCCAATGGAACTTCACTGACACTGCCGGATTCCAACCCTTCTTAGCAACCCATTGACGATATCCCTCGGTTCTAGCATCGCAAACACTATCACTGTGCTCGACTCCACAGGCCGGGTGGGAACAAGTGTGATTACCGCGACAGATACGGATGGCCTTCGCGGGGTGCTCAATGAGTCGTCGGAGAGGCGCTCTAGCAGGCTTGGCCGGCAGCAGTTTAAGCAATAGTCAGCCTAGTGGCGGTTGATTTGCCTGCGTTCATGTGGTGCGTTGCTGGGACGATGTTGGTGTGATCAGCTTAGTAGGCCTCCCCGGCTCCGGTAAATCCACCGTCGGGCGACAACTCGCCCGGCGGCTGCAACTTCCCTTTTTCGACTCGGACCACGTCATTGAGGAGCGGCTTGGTTACTCCATCCGTGAAGCCTTTGCGCGTGATGGAGAAGACCATTTCAGAGACTTGGAAGAGGCGGTGCTGGAAGAGTTGACCCTCATTCCCAATGCAGTCGTTTCCACCGGTGGCGGCGCAGTAATCCGGCCAGCCACGCGGCAGCGTCTGCGGGAGCGGGGCCAAGTGGTTTACCTCAATTCTTCGGCAGATGAAATCTATCGTCGCTTGCGGCACGACCAGAACCGTCCGCTTTTGCAGGTGGCGGACCCGTTAGGGCGTATGCGCGATCTGTACGCTGCGCGTGACCCGCTCTACCGTGAGACCGCGCACTTCGTGATCGAAACCGGGCGGCCTTCGGTGGCAACCCTGGTGAATATGATTGTCATGCAGCTGGAGTTGGCTGGCGTCATTTCTGCGTCTTGACTGGATTGGCCCGGGCCGGGTACTTGTGCTTACCGTGAGTGCGGAAGTGATTCGCCATTCAATCCTCTAAACTACCGGTCTATGCAAGCACCGACATCCCTGCGGCGCGTCGCCATCGACCTAGGCGAGCGCAGTTACCCCATCTTGATTGCACCAGCACTGCTGGACCATCCCGAGAGCTTTTCTGATCTGCCTGCCGCCACGTCGGTACTGATCGTATCCAACACCACGGTGGCGCCGTTGTATGCACAGCGCTTGCAATCTGCATTGCAAGGCCGCTACAAGGCCGTGCATGTTGTCACGTTACCCGATGGCGAAGTGCACAAGAACTGGCAAACGCTTAACCTGATCTTTGATGCGCTCCTGCAAAATGGCTGCGACCGCAAGACCATCTTGTTTGCACTGGGAGGTGGTGTGGTGGGCGACATGACTGGCTACGCTGCAGCCAGCTATATGCGGGGCGTGCCCTTTGTCCAGGTGCCGACCACACTGCTGTCCCAAGTGGATTCGTCCGTGGGCGGCAAGACCGGCATCAATCATCCGCTTGGCAAGAACATGATCGGCGCGTTTTACCAGCCACTGCGCGTGGTGTGCGATCTGGACACGCTCAAAACGCTACCGGACAGGGAACTCAGCGCTGGACTGGCCGAGGTTATAAAGTACGGGCCGATTGCCGATTTGGCCTTTCTGGACTGGATCGAAGCGAATTTAGATCGCATGCTGGCACGGGATATGGACGCGCTGGCCTACGCGGTGCAGCGCAGTTGCGAGATCAAGGCCTGGGTCGTGGGGCAGGACGAGCGGGAATCGGGTTTGCGCGCCATTCTCAATTTCGGTCACACCTTTGGGCACGCCATTGAAGCCGGTATGGGTTATGGCCAATGGTTGCATGGTGAAGCGGTGGGTTGCGGCATGGTCATGGCGGCGCAGTTGTCCTGTGAACTGGGAATGGTGGACTCGGCGTTCGTCCAACGCCTGCGTACCTTGGTTCAGCGGGCCGGACTACCCGTGGTTGGCCCCCGGTTACGCGCGGACGACAACGCCGGGCGCTATCTGGAGCTGATGCGCGTGGATAAAAAGGCAGATGCCGGTGAAATCCGTTTTGTCGTCATCGATGGGCCATCGCGCGCCAGCGTGCGCGGTGCGCCGGACGCAATGGTGCGCAAAGTCATCAACGCCTGTTGTGTATAAATTGCTATCAATAGAGTAGCTGTATATGTACATTCAACGAGGGCTAGAAGCTCATTTCCCTCTATGACATTGGCGCCTTATGCCTGCGACGCGGCGCAGACGCGCGGCAGGCGTTTTGACGAACCACCGGCTCCCACGCGCACCGCGTTTCAGCGGGACCGGGATCGCATTGTTCACTCCACGGCCTTTCGCCGCCTGGTCTATAAGACGCAAGTGTTCTTGAACCACGAGGGCGATCTGTTTCGTACCCGGTTAACCCATTCCCTGGAAGTGGCGCAGTTGGGGCGCTCTATTGCACGGTCGCTGCACCTGAACGAAGATCTGGTTGAAGCCATAGCCTTGGCCCACGATTTGGGGCATACACCGTTTGGTCACGCCGGCCAGGATGTGCTCAACGAGTGCATGCAGTCCCACGGCGGGTTTGAACACAACCTGCAAAGCCTGCGGGTGGTGGACCAGCTGGAGGCGCGCTACCCGCAATTTGATGGCATCAACCTGTGTTTTGAAACGCGCGAAGGAATTCTTAAGCACTGCAGCGTGGCCAATGCGCAGGCTCTGGAGGCACGCGAACCCCATGGCGTAGCACGGCGCTTTATTGATAACACGCGTCCCAGCCTCGAGGCGCAGCTGTGCAATTTGACCGACGAGATTGCCTACAACTCGCACGACATTGACGATGGTGTTCGCTCCGGCCTGATTGACATGGCGCAATTGGTTCATGTCCCTCTGTTTGCTCAGCATCACGGTCTGGCCTTGCAAGAGTACCCAGGCCTTGCCGCTGCCCACAACCAGCGCCGGCTGTTGTACGAGACGATTCGTCGCATGCTCAGTGCCCAAGTTTACGATCTCATTGCCCATAGCAGCGCAACAATAGAGCGAGCTGCGCCCTCCAGCGTGGACGCGGTGCGTGGCCTGCCGTCCTTGTTGGGGTTCAGCAGTGACATGCGGGAGCAGTCCCGCGATCTGAAGCGTTTTCTATTCGCCAACCTGTACCGCCATCCGCAGGTGCACCAGACCCGTATCATGGCCACGCGAATCGTGCGCGAGCTGTTTGCCGCCTACCTGGCACAGCCTCATGAGATTTCGGCAGGCTTTGGTGTGGGTCTGGATGGAGCAGCGGAATCTAACGATACGCCAGAACGCATGGTTGCCGACTACATTGCAGGCATGACCGACCGGTTTGCCGTGCATGAACACGAACGCCTGACCGGGGAACGTTTGCTGGGTTCAATTACCGGTCTGGGTGAGACTGGCGGACTGTAAAGTAAATGGTATGACCGATATACAAAGAAACAGTGACACCCAGGTCATTGAAGACACCCGCAATTGGTTGCGCCGCGCGGTCATCGGGTTGAACTTGTGCCCTTTTGCCAAGTCGGTCGACGTCAAGGACCAGGTGCACTACGCCGTTACCCGTTCTGTGGGTTTCAAGGACTTGCTGGTGGATCTGAAGCAAGAGCTAAATAGCCTCGCAGCCCTCGACGCTGCTACACGAGACACTACTCTTTTTATAGCGCCCGACGCCTTGACCGATTTTCTGGAGTTCAATGACTTTGTGGCTCAGGCTAACCGCCTGTTAGCTAAACTGCGCTATGAAGGTGTCTTCCAGATTGCCAGCCTGCATCCGCAATACCAGTTTGCGGATGCGCCGGCGGATGCCATTACCAACTTCACCAACCGCTCGCCCTATCCCACGTTGCATCTGCTGCGTGAAGAGAGCATTGACCGTGCGGTACAAGCCTTTCCCCATGCGGAGACCATTTTTGAGACAAATATGCGTACCATGGAACGCATCGGCCACGAGGGTTGGAGAGCGTTGAACGTGGGTGCACGCCCCAAGCGTGGCACACTCCCGCCATGAAGCAACACAAGGCCCGCACAACGGCACCCGTCAACCCACTGGCCGATGAAGTGCGCCCGGGCCAGAGCGTGGAGCTGCTCAAAGAACTGCACATCCTCACCCGCGAAGGCAAGCTTAATCAAGACTCACGGCGTAAGCTCAAGCAGGTTTACCACCTGTACCAGTTCATCGAGAAGTTGTTGCTGGAGCTACCGCAAGGCGGCGAGGGCGCCACGTTGGCCGACCATGGCGCAGGCAAGTCGTATCTGGGTTTTATCATTTATGACCTGTTTTTCAAGTCGCGCACTGGCGGTCATATCTACGGCATCGAGACCCGCCCAGAACTGGTGCAAAAGTCACGTGAACTGGCAACACGACTGGGTTTTGAGCGCATGGCATTCTTGAACGTGAGCGTGGCTGAATCCACACAGTCCAGCGACTTGCCTGATCAGATAGACGTGGTGACTGCCCTGCACGCCTGCGACACCGCCACCGACGACGCCATTGATTTTGGTCTCAAGAAGCAGGCGAGCTACCTGGTGCTGGTGCCCTGCTGTCAGGCCGAAATCGCCCGCAGCCTCAATGCCAACAAGGCGCTGTCTCTACGGCGCACGCCGCTGGCCGAACTGTGGCGTCACCCATTGCACACGCGCGAGATGGGTAGCCAGATTACCAACGTGTTGCGCTGCCTGTACCTGGAGTCCTGTGGCTACCAGGTGACCGTGACCGAGCTGGTGGGTTGGGAGCACAGCATGAAGAACGAGCTCATCATCGCCAAGCGCACCGGCAAACCTAACCGCGCCGCAGTGCAGCGGTTGCATGCCCTGCTGCAGGAATTTGGGCTGACGGCGCTGTTGGCCACACGCTATGCGATGGCGCCGGCCGCAGAGCCTGAGCTGCAGCCTGCCCCCACGGCGTAACCTCCCGGCACAGGATAGGCATCCGATCCCATGGCCCGTCTAGCCCGCCTGACACTGCCGGGTCATCCCCACCACATCATCCAGCGGGGCAATAACCGCCAGCCCATTTTTGCCACAGCGGCAGACCGGCAATTGATGCTCGATCTGCTGGAGGAAAACGCGCGCAAATTCAACGTTGCCATCCATGCCTATGTGCTGATGGACAACCATTTTCACCTGCTGGCTACGCCGCAAACGGCAGATGGCTTGCCGCTGATGATGCAGGCGGTGGGGCGGCGTTATGTGCGCTATTTCAACGACAGCCAAAAGCGCAGCGGCACTTTGTGGGAGGGTCGCTACAAGTCCACCCTGATCCAGACCGAACGCTACCTGCTGGCCTGCATGGTCTACATCGACCTCAACCCGGTGCGTGCGGGCATGGTCGCCCAGGCGCGGGAATACACCTGGTCCAGCCACGCGCACTACATCGGTTTGCGTACCGACAAACTGCTCACCCCGCACCCACTGGTCTGGGCATTGGGCAACACCCCATTTGCCCGGGAAGCTGCCTATGCCGAACTGGTTCAGGCAGGCGTCAATGCAGGGCAACAACAAGCCCTGACCGACTCGGCCTTGCGTGGCTGGGCCTTGGGTGAGCCAGAGTTTGTAAAGAGTTTGCAAAAACTAACGACACGGCGTGTTAGCAAGCGCCGCAGGACGACCGATTTCAGGCAAATCATCTAGACCAGAATAGGGCTTAGCCCTCGTCGATATTGGCTATATTGCTATTAAATTTAATATGTCCCTTAATTTAAATATTCGTGCAGATCAATTGGCTTAATTGGAATCTGACCCCGATTATTCCGGTTGGCTTTTTTGTTGCGTTGCAGTATTCTTCGTGTCCATTGTCATTTTCAGGAGAGCGCCATGACTACGGCAGCCGAGATCCAGCACCTTCAGCAAAACGGTTTGTATTCCACAGCCAACGAGCACGATGCCTGTGGCGTGGGCTTTGTGGCCCATATCAAGGGCAAAAAGTCGCATGACATTGTCAAGAACGCGCTGAAAATTCTGGAAAACCTGGACCACCGGGGCGCTGTGGGCGCTGACAAGCTGATGGGCGACGGCGCCGGCATCCTGATCCAGTTACCCGATGCGCTCTACCGTGAAGAAATGGCGGCCCAAGGCGTGACACTGCCACCGCCCGGTGAATACGGCGTGGGCATGATCTTCCTGCCCAAAGAGCATGCGTCCCGTTTGGCGTGCGAACAAGAGATGGAACGCGCCATCAAGGCCGAAGGGCAAGTGTTGCTGGGTTGGCGCGATGTGCCAGTCAACCGCGACATGCCCATGTCGCCCACCGTGCGCGCCAAGGAGCCTATCCAGCGCCAGGTGTTTATTGGCCGTGGTCAGGACGTGATCGTGCAAGACGCGCTGGAGCGCAAGCTGTACGTCATTCGCAAGACCGCCAGTGCCCACATCCAGGCCCTGAAGCTCAAGCACAGCAAAGAGTACTACGTGCCCAGCATGAGCAGCCGCACCGTGATCTACAAAGGCCTGCTGCTGGCTGATCAAGTTGGCATTTACTTCCGCGATCTGGAAGACGCGCGTTGCACCTCGGCACTGGGCCTGGTGCACCAGCGCTTCTCTACCAACACCTTCCCCGAATGGCCTTTGGCGCACCCTTACCGCTATGTGGCGCACAACGGTGAAATCAACACGGTCAAGGGCAACTACAACTGGATGAAGGCGCGCGAAGGCGTGATGTCGTCCCCCGTGCTCGGCGCCGACCTGCAAAAACTCTATCCCATCAGTTTTCCCGGCCAGTCCGACACTGCCACTTTTGACAACTGCCTGGAATTGTTGACCATGGCGGGCTACCCCTTAAGCCAGGCCGTGATGATGATGATTCCCGAGCCGTGGGAGCAGCACACCACCATGGACGAGCGCCGCAAGGCCTTCTACGAATACCACGCCGCCATGCTGGAGCCCTGGGACGGACCGGCCTCAATCGTGTTCACCGATGGCCGCCAGATTGGCGCCACGCTGGACCGCAACGGCCTGCGTCCCTCACGCTACTGCATCACCGACGATGACCTGGTCATCATGGGCTCCGAGTCTGGCGTGCTGCCCGTGCCCGAGAACAAAATCGTGCGCAAATGGCGACTGCAACCCGGCAAGATGTTCCTGATTGATCTGGAGCAGGGCCGCATGATTGACGACGAGGAACTAAAAGCCGGTTTGGCCAACAGCAAGCCCTACAAACAATGGATTGAGAATCTCCGCATCCGTCTGGACGATGTGGTGGTGCTAACTGCCGGAGAGTCACCACAAGAGTTGCCAGTGGGTGCCAACGGACCCCAAACGACCAGCACGGAGCACGTCAGTGCCGATTTGCTGGACCGCCAGCAGGCCTTTGGCTTTACCCAGGAAGACCTGAAGTTTCTGATTGCCCCCATGGCCACTGCTGGCGAAGAAGCCATCGGTTCCATGGGTAACGACAGTCCACTGGCAGTGCTCTCCGACAAGAACAAGCCGCTGTACAACTACTTCAAGCAGTTGTTCGCGCAAGTGACCAACCCGCCCATCGATCCCATCCGCGAAGCGATTGTCATGTCGCTGGTGTCCTTCATCGGCCCCAAGCCCAACCTGCTGGACATCAACCAGGTCAACCCGCCCATGCGCATGGAGGTGAGCCAGCCGGTGCTGGACTTTGCCGACATGGCCAAGTTGCGCGACATCGACAAGCACACGCAGGGCAAATTCCGTAGTTACACGCTGGACATCACTTACCCGCTGGCCTGGGGTCGCGAAGGCGTGGAAGCCAAACTGGCTTCGTTGTGCGCGGAAAGTGTGGATGCCATCAAGGGTGGCAAGAACATCCTCATCATCAGTGACCGCTGCGTCAGCGCCACCCAGGTGGCCATTCCCGCGTTGTTGGCGCTCTCCGCGATTCACCAGCACCTGGTGCGCGAGGGCTTGCGCACCACCGCCGGCTTGGTGGTGGAAACCGGAACCGCCCGCGAGGTACACCACTTTGCCGTGCTGGCCGGCTACGGCGCCGAGGCTGTGCACCCCTATCTGGCCATGGAAACCCTGGCCCATATTCACCAAGACCTGCCGGGTGATTTGAGTGCCGACAAGGCCATCTACAACTACGTCAAGGCCGTTGGCAAGGGCCTGTCCAAGATCATGTCCAAGATGGGTGTGTCCACCTACATGAGCTACTGCGGCGCGCAGTTGTTTGAGGCCATTGGCCTGTCCAGCGATACCGTGGGCAAATACTTCACCGGCACCCCCAGCCGGGTGGAAGGCATCGGCGTTTTCGAGATTGCCGAAGAAGCCATCCGCATGCACAAGGCCGCCTTTGGTGCCGATCCGGTACTGGCCAACGCGCTGGATGCCGGTGGCGAATATGCCTGGCGGACACGCGGCGAAGAGCACATGTGGACGCCCGATGTGATTGCCAAGCTGCAACACAGCACGCGCGCCAACAACTGGAACACGTACAAGGAGTACGCCCAACTCATCAACGACCAGAGCAAGCGCCACCTGACCCTGCGCGGCCTGTTCGAGTTCAAGATCGACCCGGCCAAGGCCATTCCCGTGGACGAGGTCGAGAGCGCCAAGGAAATCGTCAAGCGCTTCGCCACGGGCGCCATGTCGCTGGGCTCCATCTCCACCGAAGCCCACGCCACATTGGCCGTGGCGATGAACCGCATTGGCGGCAAGAGCAATACGGGCGAGGGTGGTGAAGACCCCGCACGTTATCGCCAGGAACTCAAGGGTATTCCTATCAAGCTGGGTGATACGCTCAAGAGCATCATTGGTGACGATGTAGTGGAAGTAGACCTGCCGCTGCAAGACGGCGACAGCCTGCGCAGCCGCATCAAGCAGGTCGCCTCGGGTCGTTTTGGCGTGACTGCCGAATACCTGTCCAGCGCCGACCAGATCCAGATCAAGATGGCCCAGGGCGCCAAGCCTGGCGAAGGCGGTCAGTTGCCTGGTGGCAAGGTGTCGGAGTACATCGGCCGCCTGCGCCATTCGGTCCCCGGTGTGGGCTTGATCTCGCCTCCGCCGCACCACGATATCTATTCGATTGAAGACTTGGCGCAGTTGATCCACGACCTGAAAAATGTGGCGCCGCACTCCGGCATCAGCGTCAAGCTGGTGGCCGAAATCGGTGTCGGCACCATTGCTGCAGGTGTCGCCAAGTGCAAGGCTGACCATGTGGTGATTGCCGGGCACGACGGTGGCACGGGTGCTTCGCCCTGGTCGTCCATCAAGCATTGCGGCAGTCCGTGGGAAATTGGTCTGGCCGAAACACAGCAAACCCTGGTCTTGAACCGCTTGCGCAGCCGTATCCGCGTGCAGGCTGACGGCCAGATGAAGACCGGACGTGACGTGGCCATTGGCGCGCTCTTGGGTGCGGATGAGTTCGGCTTTGCCACCGCACCGCTGGTGGTGGAAGGCTGCGTCATGATGCGCAAGTGCCACCTCAATACCTGCCCGGTGGGCGTGGCCACACAAGACCCCACGCTACGCGCAAAGTTCTCTGGTAAGCCCGAGCACGTGGTCAACTACTTCTTCTTCATTGCCGAAGAAGTGCGCCAGATCATGGCCCAGCTGGGCATCCGCAAGTTTGACGACCTGATTGGCCGCTCGGACCTGCTGGACATGCGCAAAGGCATTGAACACTGGAAAGCCAGCGGCCTGGACTTTGGCCGCCTGTTTGCCCAACCCCAAGTGAGCGCTGATGTGCCCCGCTTCCAGACGCTGGAACAAGAGCACGGCCTGGAAAAGGCACTGGACAACGTACTGATTGCCAAGAGCCGCGCAGCCATTGACAAGGGCGAAAAGGTGCAGTTCATGGAACATGCGCGCAACGTCAATCGATCCGTGGGCGCCATGCTCTCTGGCGCGGTGACCAAGGTGCACCCACAAGGCTTGCCCGACAACACCATCCATATCCAGTTGGAGGGCACTGGTGGCCAATCGTTTGGCGCGTTCCTGTGCAAGGGCATCACCCTGTACCTCATCGGCGACGCTAACGACTACACCGGCAAGGGCTTGTCGGGCGGTCGTGTTGTGGTGCGCCCCAGCATTGACTTCCGTGGCGCGGCGGTGAACAACACCATCGTGGGCAACACCGTGATGTACGGTGCCACCAGCGGTGAGGCCTTCTTCAGCGGTGTTGGTGGCGAACGCTTTGCCGTGCGCCTGTCGGGCGCCACGGCCGTGGTCGAAGGCACAGGTGACCATGGTTGCGAATACATGACCGGTGGCACCGTGGCGGTGTTGGGCAAGACAGGGCGCAACTTTGCAGCCGGCATGAGTGGTGGCATTGCTTACGTGTACGACGAAGACGGCCAGTTTGCCAAGCGTTGCAACACCGCCATGGTGTCCATGGACAAAGTGCTGAGCGCGGCTGAGCAGGAAGCCAGCCAGGACAAAGCCATCTGGCACCAGGGCCAGACCGACGAGGCGCAACTGCGCAAGTTGCTGGAGGCCCACAACCGCTGGACCGGCAGCAAGCGCGCGCGTGATCTGCTGGACAACTGGGAGGTGTCACGGGCCAAGTTCGTCAAGGTGTTCCCCAACGAGTACAAGCGTGCTCTGGGCGAAATGCATATGAAAAAAACGGCAGTAGCCCTCGTCAAATCTACGCAAGCCGCTACCAAAACAGTAGCAATTGCAGCCAAGTAAGAAGGGACACGTCATGGGAAAAATCACAGGATTCATGGAGTACGAGCGCATCGAAGAAGGCTACAAGCCCGTTACCGAGCGCCTGAAAAACTACAAAGAGTTTGTCATCGGCATTGACGACGCTCAGGCCCACAAGCAGGCGGCACGCTGCATGGACTGCGGCACGCCGTTCTGCAACAGCGGCTGCCCGGTCAACAACATCATTCCAGACTTCAACGATATGGTGTACCGCAACGACTGGAAAGCCGCCATCGACACGCTGCATAGCACCAACAACTTCCCCGAGTTCACGGGCCGCATCTGCCCGGCGCCGTGCGAGGCCGCTTGCGTGCTCAACGTGAATGACGACGCCGTGGGTATCAAGTCCATTGAGCACGCCATCATCGACCGCGCTTGGGCCGAGGGCTGGGTACTAGCCCAACCGGCCAAGGTCAAGACGGGCAAGACCGTTGCCGTCGTGGGCTCCGGTCCAGCCGGCATGGCGGCTGCCCAGCAGCTGGCCCGCGTCGGCCATACCGTGACGCTGTTCGAGAAGAACGACCGCGTGGGTGGTCTGTTGCGCTATGGCATCCCCGATTTCAAGATGGAGAAGTCGCACATTGACCGCCGGGTGGACCAATTGGTCAAAGAAGGCGTCACCATCCGCACCGGCGTCTTGGTGGGTGAAATGCCCAAGACCGGTGCAGCCTCCAAGGTCACCAACTGGGCCAAGGAGACCATCACGCCGGCCCAATTGCAGAAAGACTTTGATGCGGTGCTGCTGACGGGTGGTTCTGAGCAGTCGCGAGACCTGCCCGTGCCGGGGCGTGACCTGGACGGCATCCACTTTGCGATGGAGTTTTTGCCCCAGCAAAACAAGGTTAACGCGGGCGACAAGATCAAGGGCCAGCTGAAGGCAGACGGCAAACACGTCATCGTCATCGGTGGCGGTGATACCGGCAGCGACTGTGTGGGCACCAGCAACCGCCACGGTGCGGCCAGCGTGACCCAGTTCGAGGTGATGCCCCAGCCGCCTGAAGAAGAAAACCGGCCCATGACCTGGCCATACTGGCCGCTCAAACTGCGCACCAGTTCCAGCCACGAAGAAGGTTGCGAGCGCGTGTTTGCCATTTCCACCAAGGAATTCACCGGAGAAAAGGGCAAGGTCACCGGTCTGAAGACCGTTCAGGTGGAGTGGAAAGATGGAAAAATTGTCGAGGTTGCCGGTTCCGAGAAAGTGCTCAAGGCCGATCTGGTGCTACTGGCAATGGGCTTTACCAACCCGGTAGCCACCATTTTGGATGGCTTTGGCGTGGACAAGGACACGCGCGGCAACGCCAAGGCCACAACGGACTTCACCGGTGGCTATGCCACCAACGTACCCAAGGTGTTTGCCGCCGGGGACATACGCCGTGGCCAGAGCCTGGTGGTCTGGGCCATCCGCGAAGGTCGCCAGGCCGCGCGTTCGGTGGATGAATTTTTGATGGGAAGCAGCGTTTTGCCGCGGTGAATGGCCTAATACAGGGTTTACCTTAATCCCTTATCATTCAGAAGCCGGAAATTGCCCGGCTTTTGTTTTTTATGGCCCCAACCCCTTCATCCTCGCTGGTAGAACTGCGCAACGTGACCTTTGGTTACGGCGAACGCGTCATCCTGAATGATTTGTCTCTGTCCGTGCCGCGTGGCAAGGTCACGGCACTGATGGGTGCTTCGGGTGGCGGTAAAACCACGATTTTGCGGTTGATTGGTGGTCAAATCCGGGCCCAATCGGGCGAAGTGCTGTTCGATGGTCAAGACGTCACCCGCATGGACCAGACCCAGATGTATGCTGCCCGACGGCGCATGGGCATGCTCTACCAGTTTGGTGCCTTGTTCGCCGACATGAGTGTGTACGACAACGTGTCTTTCCCCCTGCGCGAGCACACCGATCTGTCGCCTGAAATGATTCACGACATCGTGCTGATGAAGCTCAACGCCGTGGGCCTTCGTGGTGCGCGCGACATGATGCCCAGCGCCCTGTCGGGTGGCATGGCCCGCCGGGTGGCCCTGGCCCGCGCCATCGCACTGGACCCCGAATTGGTGATGTACGACGAGCCGTTCACCGGCATTGACCCAATTTCTGTGGGAACCTCCGCACGGCTGGTGCGGCAGTTAAACGACACCATGGGCCTGACCAGCATTTTTGTGTCGCACGAACTGGAGCAAACCTTCACCATTGCCGACCACGTCATCATTTTGGCTAACGGCAAGGTAGCATCCGAGGGTACGCCGCAGGATGTGCTGCACAGCACGGACCCGCTGGTGTACCAATATGTGAATGCCCAGATCGATGGACCCGTGCGTTTCCATTACCCGGCCACCAGTGTGGAAGATGATTTTGGCGCCCATGCAGGGGTTGGCCACCAGAAGTTCGGAGTTGCACGATGACTTGGTATAAACCCGCCGATGTGGGATTCGCCACCCGCAGCAAGCTGGCGGATCTGGGCTACGCTGCGCGCCTGTTTATGCGCCTGCTGACGTCCATAGTGCCCACTTTTCGCCGGTTTGGCCTGGTGCGCGACCAACTTCATTTTTTGGGCAACTATTCCCTGGCCATCATTGCGATATCGGGCCTGTTTGTCGGGTTTGTGTTTGGCCTGCAGGGCTATTACACCTTGCAGCGCTATGGTTCGTCCGAGGCCCTGGGCCTGCTGGTAACGCTGAGCTTGGTGCGTGAACTAGGGCCAGTGGTGACGGCGCTGCTGTTTGCGGGCCGGGCCGGAACATCGCTCACCGCTGAAATTGGGCTGATGAAAGCTGGCGAGCAAATCAGCGTGATGGAAATGATGGCGGTGGACCCTATTCAGCGTGTGCTGGCACCGCGTTTCTGGGCTGGTGTGGTTGCGATGCCCCTGCTGGCTGCGGTGTTCAGCGCCATGGGCGTCATCGGCGGCTGGGTGGTGGGCGTTCTCATGATTGGGGTCGACTCCGGGTCTTTTTGGAGCCAGATCCAGGGCGGCGTCGATGTTTGGCAGGATGTGGGCAACGGTGTCATCAAGAGTGTGGTGTTTGGATTGACAGTGACGTTTATTGCCGTGTACCAGGGATTTGAGGCCCAGGCAACGCCGGAAGGGGTGGCCAGTGCGACCACCCGCACGGTGGTGGTGGCCTCGCTGGCCGTTTTGGGTCTGGACTTTATCCTGACCGCCATGATGTTTACGATATGAGAACTTTGCGGGACAGACCAGAGCGTAGTGATGCTCTGTCCACAACTGATTAAAGAAGGTTTTACATGCAGCGCTCTAAAAACGACGTGTGGGTGGGGATGTTTGTCATCATCGGGGCGGTAGCCATCCTGTTTCTGGCCTTGCAGTCGGCCAATTTGCTGTCTTTGAACTTCCAGTCCACCTATAACGTGTCGGCCAAATTCGACAACGTGGGCGGGCTCAAGCCCAAGGCCGCCGTGCGCAGTGGCGGCGTGGTGGTGGGGCGGGTGGAATCGATGACCTTTGACGACAAGACGTTTCAGGCACGGGTGACTCTGGCATTGGAGAGTCGTTACGCTTTTCCTAAAGACAGTTCGTTGAAAATCCTGACCAGTGGTCTGCTGGGTGAACAATACATCGGCATTGAAGCCGGCGCTGCCGAGACCAATTTGGTGGCGGGCGATGTCATCGGTGCGACTCAATCCGCCGTTGTACTGGAAAATCTGATTAGCCAGTTCCTCTTCAGCAAGGCCGCCGACGGGGCCACCACCCCTGCGCCGGAGAAAAAATGAGTGTGATGCAAGCAATTGATACCAAGCGTGTTGCACCCCCATCGGGCTTAGGGGCGCGCATGGTGCGCTGGGGCGTAGTGGCCGCTGTTATTTTGTTGCAGGCCTGTGCGACAGTGGCCAATCCCGATCCGCGCGACCCTATGGAAGGCTGGAATCGCAGCGTTTTTGGGTTTAACGATGCAGTAGACCGTGCCGTGGTCAAACCTGTGGCCACCGCGTACCGCGATGTTCTGCCCAATTGGATGCGGACTGGAATTGGCAACTTTTTCAACAACCTCGAAGACCTCTGGTCGGGTGTCAATAATGCCCTGCAATTGCGTGGCGTGTATACGGCAGACAGTTTTGGCCGGGTGATGATCAACACCACCATGGGTTTGGGCGGGGTGCTGGATGTGGCCGGTGAAATGGGGATGGAGCGCCACCCCGCCAATTTTGGCCTGACACTGGGCCGCTGGGGCGTTGGCCCTGGGCCGTTTGTGGTGCTGCCGCTCCTGGGGTCGTCCACCTTGCGTGATACGGTAGCCTTGTCGGTCGATATTCCTGCCAACCCGGTTCGTCACGTGGCGGATGATCCCACCCGAGATGCCCTGGGTCTGCTGAATCTGGTGGACACCCGGTCGAACTATTTAAGGGCAGGCGAAGTCGTAGAAGAAGCGGCCCTGGACAAATACAGCTTTACCCGTGATGCCTATTTGCAGCGTCGCCGCAACCAGGTGTATGACGGCAACCCGCCTGAAGACGATTTCATGTCGGAGCCCGATGCGAACCACCCGGATAATGGAACCCAATGAGGGGATTGATGATGAACACCAAACGAACTTTCTTGCGCCAGACCCTGGCAACCACTGCCACCCTGCTGGCCTTTGTTCTGGCCGGCCCGCTGGCCCATGCAGCCGACGAGGCGCCGGATGCGCTGATCAAACGCCTGTCTGTTGACGTGCTGGAAACCATCAAGGGCGACAAGGCCATCCGCGCCGGAGACACCGCCAAGGTCATTGCCCTGGTGGACGAGCGCATCATGCCCAACGTGAATTTTCAGCGCATGACCTCGTCTGCCGTAGGCCCGGCTTGGCGCCAGGCCACGCCCGAGCAAAAGAAGCGTCTGCAAGAAGAGTTCAAGATCCTGCTCGTGCGCACCTATGCTGGTGCACTGGCCCAGGTGACTGACCAGACCATCACCATGAAACAGTTTCGTGGTTCGCCTGATGACAAAGAGGTTCTGGTTCGCTCCGAAATTCGGGGTGGCGGTGACACCGTTCAACTCGACTACCGTCTGGAAAAGACGCCGGGTCAGGGTGCCGGTTGGCGCATCTACAACCTCAACGTGCTGGGTGTGTGGCTGGTGGAAACCTACCGCAGCCAGTTTTCACAGGAAATCAACGCCAAAGGCATCGATGGCCTGATCGCCACCCTGACCGAACGCAACAAGGCCAACGTTAAGAAAGGCTGATGTGCTGAGCCTGCCT
This sequence comes from Candidatus Aalborgicola defluviihabitans, assembly GCF_016705985.1. Taxonomy (NCBI): domain Bacteria; kingdom Pseudomonadati; phylum Pseudomonadota; class Betaproteobacteria; order Burkholderiales; family Comamonadaceae; genus Allorhodoferax (SeqCode); species Candidatus Aalborgicola defluviihabitans. The sequence continues at coordinate 155,767 of NZ_JADJKN010000002.1, read as the reverse complement.
GCCGAATTGACCCACAACCAGGCCAAGGACTGCCTGGCACAACTGGTGGTCGGCGCAAACGCCGAGCCGTCCCCGGTGATGGTGAATGCTGCGCCCTTGACGCGCTTTGACTCTTCGGCGCTGGCTGTGCTGCTGGAGTTGCGTCGTACCTGCCAGCGTTTGGGTAAAACGCTGGTCGTGCAGGGCATGCCAACACACCTTGGCGATTTGGCCACCCTGTACGGGATTGAAGCGCTGCTGCCCCGTCCCTGAACCCTGACCGCCTAAAATGGCGGCTCTTCATGTCTGCCATCTCCTTTCAGTCCGTTTCCAAGTCCTATCCTTCGCCGCGTGGCCCCAGTGGTTCCACCTTTTTTGCGTTGGACAACGTACAGCTCGACATCGAGGAGGGCGAATTCTTTGGCTTGCTCGGCCCCAATGGTGCCGGGAAAACCACCATGATCAGCATCCTGGCTGGCCTGACCCGTGCCACCAGTGGACGCGTGACGGTTCAGGGCTGTGACGTGCAGACTGATTACGCACAGGCGCGGCGCAAACTGGGCATCGTTCCGCAGGAACTGGTGTTTGACCCTTTTTTCAATGTGCGTGAGGCCCTGCGCTTTCAGTCCGGCTATTTCGGCATCCAGAACAACGATGCCTGGATCGACGAACTGCTGGACAGCCTGGGCCTGACCGACAAGGCTGGCGCCAATATGCGCCAACTCTCCGGCGGCATGAAGCGCCGTATGCTGGTGGCGCAGGCACTGGTGCACAAGCCGCCGGTCATTGTGCTGGACGAACCCACCGCCGGTGTGGACGTGGAACTGCGCCAAACCCTGTGGCAATTTGTGTCCAAACTCAACAAGCAGGGGCACACCGTGCTGTTGACCACCCACTACCTGGAAGAAGCTGAGGCCCTGTGTGGCCGCATTGCCATGCTGAAGTCCGGGCGCATCGTGGCACTGGACAGCACGTCGGCCCTGCTCAAGGCGGCCTCGGGCAATGTGTTGCGCTTCAAGACCACGGGCGAATTGCCACCGGCACTGGCTGCACGGGCGCGTGTGACCGGCAGTGTGGTGCAGTTGCCAGCCCAAAGCGCGCTGGAAATCGAACAGTACCTGGCCACTATGCGCGAAAGCGGCCTGGTGGTGGAAGATGTGGAAATGCGCAAGGCCGATCTGGAAGACGTCTTCATCGAAATCATGCACCGCAATGTGCCGCGCCCCATTGCTGGAGAGCCAGCATGACCGGCTGGCAAACGCTTTTCTACAAAGAAGTTCTGCGCTTCTGGCGGGTGGGCTTTCAAACGGTGGCGGCCCCCGTGTTGACCGCCATGATGTACCTGCTGATTTTTGGCCATGTGATGGAAGGTCACGTCAAAGTCTACGACACGATTAGCTACACGTCGTTCCTGATACCGGGCCTGGTGATGATGAGCGTTTTGCAAAACGCGTTTGCCAACAGTTCATCCTCCCTGATCCAGAGCAAAATCATGGGCAACCTGGTGTTTCTGTTGCTGACACCGCTGTCACACCGGAGCTGGTTTGTGGCTTATGTGGGCTCATCCCTTGTTCGGGGGCTGGTGGTGGGCGTAGGCGTGTTGCTGGTGGCCGTTTGGTTTGCCCCACTGAGCTTTGCGCAACCGCTGTGGATTGTGGCGTTTGCGGCGATGGGTGCGGCACTCATGGGCGCTTTGGGTTTGATTGCCGGACTTTGGGCCGAAAAGTTTGACCAGTTGGCTGCCTTCCAGAATTTCATCATCATGCCCATGACTTTTCTCAGCGGCGTGTTTTATTCCATTCAATCGCTGCCACCCGTCTGGCAGACGGTGAGCCACTTCAACCCGTTTTTCTACATGATTGATGGCTTTCGCTTTGGCTTCTTTGGTGTGAGCGATGTCTCCCCCTGGTTAAGCTTGGGCATTGTGGGCTCGGCGCTGGCCGTTGCCAGCCTGCTGGCCATGCATTTGCTGCGCACTGGCTACAAAATTCGCACCTAAAACCGGAGTTACTTGATATGACTGCTGAAGACATCGAATCCCTGATCGCCGCCCATCTGGTCTGTGAACTCTGCCGTGTGGAAGGCGATGGCCGCCACTGGTACGCCACCGTGGTCTCCACCGCGTTTGAAGGCTTGCGTCCCATTACGCGCCACCAGCGCGTCTATGCCGCCATGGGTTCGCGCATGAAGACTGACGAAGTGCATGCTCTGTCCATCAAGGCGTTTACCCCCGCCGAATGGGCTGCGCAAGCCGCATAAACGCAACGTCACTGACACGATGGACAAATTACTGATTCGCGGCGGCAACCCATTGCAGGGCGAGGTGCTGATTTCGGGCGCCAAAAACGCGGCTTTGCCCGAACTGTGCGCCACGCTGCTCAGTGCCGAGCCGGTCACGCTGCGTAACGTGCCGCGTTTGCAAGATGTGTCCACCATGCTCAAACTCATCCGCAACATGGGTGTGCAGGTAGAGCAGGGTGCCGATGGTTCCGTGCGGGTGGATGCAGGTAGCTTAAGTTCCCCCGAGGCACCCTATGAGCTGGTCAAAACCATGCGTGCTTCGGTGCTGGCGCTGGGCCCTTTGCTGGCGCGCTTTGGCGAGGCCACCGTGTCTCTGCCCGGCGGTTGTGCCATTGGCTCGCGTCCGGTGGACCAACACCTCAAGGGGCTGGCCGCCATGGGGGCCGAGATCGTGGTCGAGCACGGCTACATGCTTGCCAAGCTGCCCAAGGGCCGCAAGCGCCTGCAGGGCGCGCGCATCACCACCGATATGGTGACCGTCACCGGCACCGAGAATTTTTTGATGGCTGCGGCTTTGGCCGAAGGCGAAACCATTCTGGAAAACGCCGCCCAGGAGCCCGAGATTCCTGATCTTGCAGAAATGCTGATCAGCATGGGCGCAAATATCGAAGGCCATGGCAGCAGCCGCATCCGCATCCAGGGCGTTGAATCCCTGCACGGCTGCACCCACCAAGTAGTGGCCGATCGCATCGAAGCTGGCACCTTCTTGTGTGCTGTGGCAGCTACTGGTGGCGACGTGGTGCTCAAACATGGACGTCTGGACCATCTGGAGGCGGTGGTGGAAAAACTGCGCGACGCCGGCGCCACCGTGACTGCGGTGGACGGTGGCATCCGCGTGCAGTCCCTTGGCCGCCTGAAAGCGCAGAGCTTTCGTACCACCGAATACCCGGGGTTTCCTACCGATATGCAGGCCCAGTTCATGGCGCTCAACAGCATCTCGCACGGCAACAGCATGGTGACCGAGACTATTTTTGAAAATCGTTTCATGCACGTCAACGAGCTGGTGCGCCTGGGCGCCAACATCCAGATCGACGGCAGGGTGGCGGTCATTGAGGGTGTGGAAAAACTGTCTGGCGCCACGGTGATGGCCACCGACCTGCGCGCCTCTGCCAGCCTGGTGATTGCCGGTCTGGTGGCCGACGGTGAGACGGTGGTGGACCGCATCTACCATCTGGACCGCGGTTACGACCAGATGGAAGCCAAACTGCGCGGCATTGGCGCAGACATAGAGAGAATCAAATGATCACACTCGCGCTTTCCAAAGGCAGGATCTTTGAAGAAACCATGCCCCTGCTGCGCGCCGCCGGCATTGAGGTACTGGACGATCCCGAAAAATCGCGCAAATTGATTCTGGACACCAACCTGCCCGATGTGCGGGTGCTGGTCGTGCGCGCCACCGACGTGCCCACCTACGTGCAATACGGCGGAGCCGACATGGGCATCACCGGCAAAGACACACTGCTTGAGCATGGCAGCGATGGCCTGTACCAGCCGCTGGATCTGCGCATTGCCATGTGCCGCATTAGCGTGGCGGTGCGCTCTGACTTTGACTACGCCTCTGCCGTCAAACAGGGTTCCCGCCTCACGGTGGCCACCAAGTATGTGGCTATTGCCCGCGATTTTTTTGCGACAAAGGGTGTGCACGTGGACTTGATCAAGCTCTACGGCAGCATGGAGCTAGCCCCCCTGGTCGGCATGGCCGATGCCATTGTCGATCTGGTGTCCACCGGCAACACGCTCAAGGCCAACCACCTGGTGGAGGTGGAGCAGATCATGGACATTAGCTCGCGCCTGGTGGTCAACCAGGCCGCGCTCAAGCTCAAGCGTGAGCCCATCCGCAAAATCATCGATGCCTTTGCCAGCGCGGTCCAAGTAACCGCTTAAGCAGAACAACTCTGCACAACTCTGCACAACCGCTATGACTTTGATAGCTGCTCCTGTACGTCTTTCTACGGCCAACGCCCAATTTGAGGCTGAATTCAAAGCCCGTTTGCATTGGGCAGACGACACGGATGCCGCCATCGAGCACAGCGTGGCCGATATTCTGCAAGACGTGCAGCGCCGTGGCGATGCGGCCGTGCTGGACTACACCGCACGCTGGGACCGTGTGCAGGCCACCAGTGTGCAGGCGCTGGAACTGACGCAGGCCGAACTCAAGGCCGCTTTTGATGCCATTCCCGCCCCGCAACGCGAAGCCCTGCAGGCGGCAGCGGCACGCGTGCGCAGCTACCACGAGGCCCAAAAGCACGCCAGTGGCGAGAGCTGGAGCTACCGCGATGCCGATGGCACGCTGCTGGGGCAAAAAGTCACTCCGCTGGACCGCGTGGGCATTTACGTGCCGGGCGGCAAGGCCACTTATCCTTCATCGGTGCTGATGAATGCCATTCCGGCGCATGTGGCCGGGGTTGGTGAAATCATCATGGTGGTGCCCACACCCGGCGGCGAGAAAAACGCCATGGTGCTGGCCGCCGCCTACGTGGCGGGCGTGACACGTGCCTTTACCATCGGTGGCGCGCAAGCCGTGGCGGCACTGGCCTATGGCACTGCCACCATTCCCAAAGTGGACAAAATCACCGGCCCCGGCAATGCCTATGTGGCTGCGGCCAAGCGCCGCGTGTTTGGTACCGTGGGAATCGACATGATTGCCGGCCCCAGCGAGATTCTGGTGCTCGCCGATGGCACGACCCCGCCCGACTGGGTGGCCATGGACTTGTTCAGCCAGGCCGAGCATGACGAATTGGCGCAAAGCATTTTGCTGTGCCCTGATGCGGCGTACATCGACCAGGTGCAGCAGAGCATGAACCGCCTGCTGCCCGAAATGCCACGCGCCGCCATCATTGCCAAGAGCCTGACAGACCGTGGCGCGCTAATTCACACCCGCAGCATGGAAGAGGCCTGTGCCATCAGCAACCGCATTGCGCCGGAGCACCTGGAAGTGTCCAGCCGCGAACCCCACCAATGGGAGCCGCTGCTCAAGCATGCGGGCGCCATCTTTTTGGGCGCTTTCACGTCCGAGAGCCTGGGCGACTACTGCGCTGGTCCCAACCACGTGCTACCCACCAGTGGCACCGCGCGCTTTAGCAGCCCGCTGGGCGTGTATGACTTTCAAAAGCGAAGCAGCCTGATTGAGGTGAGCGAACAGGGTGCCCAAGTATTGGGGAAAATTGCCTCGGTACTGGCGCATGGCGAGGGCTTGCAAGCCCATGCGCGCGCGGCGGAAATGCGATTGAAGTAAAAATGGGTGCATCAGGACGACAAATTCCTATGCACACATCAACACATTCCCAAAAACCCATTCCTTCCCAGCTGTTGGCCTGGTTGCGCACGCTCTGCGCGCTGGCAGTGGGCGCCGCACTGGTGTTGCCCGCCTTCGCGATGTCCATCCGCGAAATGCGCACGCTTGAAAAAACCGAAAAGCTGGGCAGCACCTACACCGACTATTACCTGGTAGGCGTGATGGAAGGTACGTTAGCGACCCACGACCAGGCTGTGCGCAACGGTGCCACCCCTACCATTTGCCTGAACGGCCGACGACTGCTGCCCAGCATGGCCAAGGGCCTGTTCACCACCGAGCTCAAGCGCAATGCCGACCTGTACGAGGCGGACATGCCTGTAGAACTGGTCATGCTCAATGCGCTGGGCACGGTGTACCCCTGCTAGTGTGCGCTGCGGCAGGGTTTAACGTTGAGGCTCAGCCGCGTTTCGATGCCGTTAGCAATAGTAGCCCGCCGGCGACGATGGCACCAATGCCCGCCCACAAGGGAATGTTGACCTGCTTCTGTTCCTTGACGGTTAGCTCTAGTGACCCCAGCTTCACAGCGGTCGTGTCCTTCGTGTAGCTAAAGCCACCGTAAACCAACCCCAAAGTGCCACCCAGCAAGAGCGCTATCGCCAATAGTCTGATTGAGTTCATATTTAGTTCTCCTTCATTAAAGCCCATCGTCCCCACGCCCGACGAGACTGAGGAAGAGCCACTTGTGGCATTGGGACATACATCGCGAAAGAGACCCGTGCGGTAACGCACATAGCGCATCTGAGTGCGATACAGAGTACTATGTAATTGATAGCGTATAGTTCATATTCGACGAGGGCTAGCGGTCGATTTCGCTTAAAGTTTTATCGTAACCGCACATCCATGGCGAACACAGCCGCGCCTGCGGATTATGATTTTTACAAGCTGTGATCGTCGGCAAGAGCAGTACTGGTTGCAAAGGCCAGCACATGGCAGTCAGGGTCCAGCGAGTAGGCCGCAGTGTGGCCCCAATCGCGAACCTTGAACCCGCTCAGTTCCTTGGCTCCCGCCGCCAATGCCCGGCGATGGTAGGACAGCGCATCTTCCGTGAGCAAATAGACCTCTGCGCGTGGGATGCCCCGCGCAAGCGATGGATCAGGCAGGGCCGGACCCAGCAGGTTTTTGATGCCGGCCTCTGGCATGAGGCCAAGCACACCCCCGCTGGGTAAGAGGAACTCCGTCATCCCCGGCACGTTCAAGCGCGGGGCAAGGTCAAGAACCGCCGCATAGAACGCCGTGCTTCGCGCTTGGTCCGAAACGTAGAGGATGAAGTACGATTCCATGGGGTTTGCGGTGCGGCGTGGGTTTGTGCGGTCTACCCTATGAAGTTAGATCGCATTGTTTGATAGGCTGCTGGCTGCCTTTGAACTGGTAAGGGGCGGAGATTCTGTTTCGGCGTGAAGTGCTCTAAGACCACGTTGAGGAAGCGCCATGTGCGAGCTGGTAGCCTGGAATGAGCGTCAGACAATCTGGCATGAACTCGGACAAGCGACAATTTTCAGCTCCATATCGCCCAACCATCTGCCGGCAATGACGCCCGCTTTGTACACCTGACAATGAGTGACCTGAGGCAGCGCCCGATTCGGTTCTTGTCGGTTCAACTGAAGATCATTGAATGAGCGCGATTCCTTGCCGACCAGGATCAGCTCCTGCGACTCACCGCGTCCAGGCAAGTAGATCCCTCAAAAATTCGTCGCGTAACTTTCGAGAGAACCAACCGTCAAGGCCAGCTAAATCATTGTGCGAAGCCTCTCCCAGAATGCCAGTCCCCCGGACGATTGAGACCTAAGCGGGCACGAACCCATAACCAGAAATGAGAAGTGCGCCATTAATCCGTGCCCACCGAAGACGCTGCCACCCGTCGCCATGCCGACCCAGCCTGATTTCGCAAGCCCGATTGAAGGTAACGTAGATCGCCAAATTTTGCGGAATAATCTTGCAACGTCACCATTTAAATTAGCCGTAGCGCTCGTGAATAGTGCATTGTTAAAACTATAACGCTAAACCGGAGTGCGGCTGGATGTGTCGAAGTGTCAGCGATTTAGCAGGTGACTGTCCATTGGGCATCATTTTTCTCGCTGCTTTTGAATGGCAGTATGCTTTGCCTTCAAGGCAAAGGAAGCCTTTAATCCAGTCACATTCAGGTTTAATTGGATTAACACTGATTTCGTGTTGCACGAAATTCGTGTATACTTGTTTCCAATGAAAAACGTGACCATCACCGTCGAAGACGCCTCCCTGGAGTGGATACGCATCGAGGCGGCCAAGCGCAACACCAGTGTGTCGCGGCTGGTGGGCGAGATGCTGACGGACAAGATGCAGCACGACGACGCCTACGCCCGCGCCCAGCGCGATTGGGTGGCGGATACCTCCAGCTTCAACTCGGCGGGCAAGGTCTATCCGGCAAGGGACGCACACAATGGCTAGCGCCTTGCCCGACGCCGGCGCCATCGTTTTTGTCGACACCAACGTGTTGTTGGCCGCCGACGATGCGTTCGATGCCAGCAAACAAACCCGCATCCGCGAATGGCTGCAGGCGCTGTGGCAGCGCCGGGCAGGGCGGGTGAGTACGCAGGTGCTGGGCGCTTATTACGTGAACGCCACCCATCATTTCGGCATGCCGCAGGGCGATGCGCGTGCCAAGCTACGCCGCTACCAGCTCTGGCAGCCCTGGCAGATTGACCACCAGACGGTCGAAACCGCCTGGGGCGTGGAGGCGCGTTTTGGTCTGCCGTATTGGGATGCGCTCATCGTGGCGGCCGCCGCGCAAAGTGGTGCCAGCCATGTGCTCTCGCTGGATTTGCAGCACGGCCAGCAGATTGATGGTGTCACCGTGTTGAGCCCTTTGCTAGCCACGCCGCTTGAATTGGCGTTGGTGGATTGATTGTTTTTGAAAGCCCCCGCATGACCCCTGATACTTCCGCAGCTGTCAACGCATTGATTGGTCGCCGCATCCGCCAAGACATTGTGTCCATGCACGCCTATGCCATTCAGGATTCCAAAGGCATGGTCAAGCTCGACGCCATGGAGAACCCGCACCGCCTGCCCGCAAAATTACAGGCCGAGTTGGGCCAGCGCCTGGGCGCACTGGCGCTGAACCGCTACCCCGATGGCCGCGTCAATGACCTGCGCAAAGCCCTGGCGGATTACGCCGCTATGCCTGAAGGCTTTGACATCATGCTGGGCAATGGCTCGGACGAACTCATCAGCCTCTTGGCCATGGCTTGCGATGTGCCGGTGCCAGCCGGCGGCAAAAAGCCGGTGATTCTGGCGCCCCTGCCCGGTTTTGTGATGTACGCCATGAGCGCGCAATTGCAGGGCCTGGATTTTGTGGGCGTGCCGCTCACCGCTGATTTTGAGCTGGACGCCCCCGCCATGCTGGCCGCCATTGCCCAGCACCAGCCCGCCATCATCTACCTGGCGTACCCCAACAACCCCACTGCCAACCTGTGGGATGCGGCGGACATGGCCCGCGTCGTGGCGGCGGGCGCCCAAGTGGGCAGCATTGTGGTGATCGACGAGGCGTACCAGCCGTTTTCCAGTCGCACCTACCTGGATGTCATCCGAGCCAACCCGGCGGCGAACGCCCATGTGCTGCTCATGCGCACCCTGAGCAAATTTGGCCTGGCCGGTGTGCGTTTGGGCTACATGATGGGCACCAAGGCGCTGATCGCCGAGGTGGACAAGGTGCGCCCGCCCTACAACATCAGCGTGCTGAACTACGAATGCGCCCTGTTTGCGCTGGAACATCAAGAGGTGTTTGCCGCGCAAGCCCTCGATATACGTACACAACGCGCTACACTTTTAGAAGCATTGCGCCAATTGCCCGGTGTGCACGCCTGGAACAGCGATGCCAATATGGTCCTGATTCGCGTGCCGGATGCGCAGCGGGTCTTCGATGGTTTGAAGGCGCGCGGGGTTTTGGTCAAGAACGTTTCTAAAATGCACCCATTGCTAACCCATTGCCTGCGCGTGACTGTCGGCACCGCCCAAGAAAACACCCGCCTCCTGTCTGCACTTGCTGAATCACTATGACCAACCACTCTCTGATGGAATTGCCCCCCGACCCACTGGCGGATCGCGTGGCCGATGTAGCACGCAATACCGCAGAAACGCGGGTGCGTGTCAAAGTCAATCTGGATGGCACTGGCCAATCGCGCCTTTCCACCGGTATTGGCTTCTTTGACCACATGCTCGACCAGATCGCCCGCCACGGGCTGATTGACCTCGATATCGAGGCCGATGGCGACCTCCACATCGACGGCCACCACACGGTAGAAGACGTGGGTATTACCTTGGGCCAGGCCGTGCACAAGGCCGTTGGTGACAAAAAAGGCATTCGCCGCTACGGCCACGCCTATGTGCCGCTGGACGAGGCGCTGTCCCGCGTGGTGGTGGATTTCTCCGGCCGTCCAGGGCTGGTAATGGATGTGCCATTCAAGAGTGGGATGATTGGTACCTTTGACAGCCAGTTGACCCACGAGTTTTTTCAGGGCTTCGTCAACCATGCTTTTGTGACACTGCATATCGACAACCTCAAGGGCGAAAACGCCCACCACCAGGCCGAGACCGTGTTCAAGGCCTTTGCGCGTGCCTTGCGCTTTGCGCTGGAGCGTGACCCGCGCACGGCTGGCACCATTCCATCCACCAAGGGTTCGCTCTGACATGAAGAAGACCGTTGCGGTGGTGGACTACGGCATGGGCAATCTGCGCTCGGTCACCCAGGCCGTCATGCATGTGGCGGCCGATGCCGGTGTGGACGTAGTCTGGGCCCGCACCCCTGCCGAGGTTATGGCAGCCGAGCGCGTGGTGCTGCCCGGGCAGGGCGGCATGCGCGACTGCATGCGCGAGTTGCATGACAGCGGCATGTACGGCGCCGTCATGCACGCCGCCCAGCACAAACCCCTGATGGGCGTGTGCGTGGGGATGCAAATGCTGCTGGACCATTCCGAGGAGTTGGACACCCCCTGCCTGGGACTGATCCCTGGAGAAGTGGTCAAGTTTGAACTGGCTGGCCAAATTCAGCCCGATGGCAGTCGCTACAAGGTGCCTCAAATGGGCTGGAACCAGGTCTGGCACAGCAACCTGGGCCATCCCCGGCCGCATCCGGTTTGGGGCGACGTGCCGGATGGCAGCTATTTCTATTTTGTGCACAGTTACTTTGCCCGACCGTCTGATGCGCGCCACAGCGTGGGCGAAACCGACTACGGTCAGCGCTTTTCGGCGGCCATAGCGCGCGATAATATTTTTGCTACCCAGTTCCACCCTGAAAAAAGTGCCGACCACGGCCTCGCTCTCTACCGCAACTTCCTTCACTGGAAACCCTGAAACCCCCCTTCGGCTTTCGCTGACACCATGCTCCTCATTCCTGCCATCGACCTCAAGGACGGTCACTGCGTGCGCCTTAAACAAGGTGTTATGGATCAATCCACCACTTTTGGCGAAGACCCCGGCGTCATGGCCCGCCAATGGGTGACCAAGGGCGCGCGGCGTCTGCACCTGGTGGACCTGAACGGTGCCTTTGCAGGCCAGCCCAAGAATGAGGCTGCCATCCGCAAGATCCTCAAAGAAGTGGGCAGCGAGGTGGATGTGCAGCTGGGCGGCGGCATCCGCGACCTGGACACGATTGAACGCTACCTGGACGCCGGCCTGCGCTATGTCATCATTGGCACGGCTGCGGTTAAAAACCCCGGTTTCCTTCAAGACGCCTGCACCGCGTTCGGTGGCCACATCATCGTGGGTCTGGACGCGCGCGACGGCAAGGTCGCCACCGATGGCTGGAGCAAGCTCACACGTCATGATGTGATCGACCTGGGTAAAAAGTTTGAAGACTACGGCGTTGAATCCATCATCTACACCGACATTGGCCGCGACGGTATGTTGACCGGCATCAATGTAGAGGCCACCGTCAAGCTGGCGCAAGCCTTGTCCATTCCGGTGATTGCCTCCGGTGGTTTGAGCAATATGGCTGATATCGAAGCCCTGTGCGAAGTGGAAGACGAGGGTATCGAAGGCGTGATCTGCGGGCGTGCGATCTACAGTGGCGATCTGGACTTTGAAAAAGCGCAAGAGCGCGCTGATGAATTGAACGGCTAATGCTAGCCAAGCGAATCATCCCGTGCCTGGATGTAACGGGTGGCCGGGTCGTCAAAGGCGTCAACTTCGTTGAACTGCGCGATGCCGGTGACCCGGTGGAAATTGCGGCGCGCTACAACGCGCAGGGCGCGGACGAACTTACGTTTTTGGACATCACCGCTACCAGCGATGGGCGCGATTTGATTTTGCACATCATTGAAGCCGTGGCTTCACAGGTGTTTATTCCGTTGACCGTGGGCGGTGGTGTGCGCGAAGTGGCCGACGTGCGCCGCCTGCTCAATGCCGGTGCCGACAAGGTGAGCTTTAATTCTGCCGCAATCTCCAAGCCGCAGGTGATTGAAGACGCGTCGGCCAAATACGGCTCGCAGTGCATCGTGGTGGCCATTGACGCCAAGCGTCGCTATGGCGAAGACGCCCTGGCGCGTGGTGAGGGTTGGGACGTGTACAGCCACGGTGGTCGCAAAAACACCGGCCTGGACGCTGTGGCCTGGGCAACCGAAATGGGCCGCCGTGGCGCCGGCGAGATTTTGCTCACCAGCATGGACCGTGATGGCACCAAATCCGGCTTCGACCTGGCGCTGACCCGTGCGGTGAGCGATGCTGTTGGTGTTCCAGTGATTGCCTCGGGCGGTGTGGGTACGCTGGATGACCTGGCCGACGGCATCACCAAGGGCGGTGCCGACGCCGTGCTGGCCGCCAGCATCTTTCACTACGGCGAATTCACCGTGGGCCAGGCCAAGGAATGCATGGCCCGCCGCGGTATCCCTGTCAGGCTGTAGGAAGTATCACTTTGTCGATGACGTGAATGACGCCGTTACTCGTCAGCACATCGGTCGCGACGATCTTGGCTTTGCGGCTGCGTGCATCGGTAATAGTCAGCGTGCTGTCCACCGTGAATTTTCCGCCCTGCACCGTGGCAATGGGCGTGCCCACGGGAACGTCTGCCTTGAGAACACGCCCAGCTACCACGTGATAGGTCAACACGTTGGTCAACAACGGTACGTCCGCCAGCAACGCCTGTTTGCTGATTCCCAACTCTGCGAGCAAGGCAGCGAACGCGGCATTGGTTGGTGCAAAAACCGTAAACGGCCCCGCTCCTGACAGTGTTCCTTGCAAATTGGCGGCAATCACGGCTTCAACCAAAATACTGAAGTCGGATATGCCAGCGGCTGTTTCCACAATGTTTTTGTTCGCAGGCAAGATGACCTTGTCAATGACATGAATCACGCCGTTAGAGGCGTTGATGTCAGTCTGGATTATTTTCGATACGCGGTTGCGACCATCGGTAATTGCCAGTGCGCCAGAGGAGGTTTCGATTTTGAAAATCGAACCGCCCACGGTTGATATGGCCTTCCCAGCCGGAATGGCGGCTTTGTCTACTCGACCGGACAGCACATGGTAGGTCAGCACTGCGGTGAGCAATGGTTTATTCGCCAGCAGTGCGTCTTTGGTTACCCCCAACTCACCGAGAAGGGAAACGAACGCAGCATTGGTGGGTGCAAAAACGGTGAAGGGGCCTGGGCTTTTAAGCGTATCAACAAGACCGGCTGCTGCCACTGCCTCAACAAGGATGCTCAAGTCCGGATTGGATTGGGCAATTTGGACAATGTCAGGGTCGTTGCCGCCCCCGCATGCGGCCAATAAGCTGCTGCCAACCGTTGCGGCGCCGACCGCCAAAAGAATTGATCTGCGTTGCATAGCTACTCCTAAGTTAAACTTGTATGATTGAAACAATACGACTGCGTTAAAATTATTACCAATTGGTATTAATTTGCTTTTGATGGTATTTCATATAACTGAGTGGTTTCGAGTCAGCCATCATTTCCCTAAAAATTTCATGGTCTTTGCCGTTTGCCTTCAGCCAATTACCTCGGAACGAGGGTTTGCTGCAATCAGGGACAATCAACGTATGAATTGGTTAAAAAACATCAAATGGGATTCCAAAGGCTTGGTGCCTGTGATCGCGCAGGAGCAGGGCACGGGTGACGTTTTGATGTTTGCCTGGATGAACCGCGAGGCTCTGCAAAAGACCGCCGAGCTGGGACGGGCTGTGTATTTCAGCCGCTCGCGCAACAAGCTCTGGTACAAAGGTGAAGAATCGGGTCACGTGCAGAAGGTGCACGAAATCCGCATGGATTGCGACAACGACGTCATTTTGCTCAAGGTGACGCAGCTGGGGCACGAGCCCGGCATTGCTTGCCACACCGGCCGCCACAGCTGTTTTTTCAGCGTGCTGGACAATGGCGTTTGGAAAGCCATAGACCCGGTCTTGAAAGACCCTGAATCCATCTACCGATAGCACCATGAGCGCAAATACCACCTCGCAAGACGCCCTGGCCCGATTGGCTGCGGTGATTGAAAGCCGCAAGGCTGCCAACGGCGGCGACCCCAATGCCAGCTATGTGGCCCGGCTGCTGAGCAAAGGCCCCGACGCCTTTTTGAAGAAAATTGGCGAAGAAGCCACCGAAGTGGTCATGGCCGCCAAGGATGCCGACCACAGTGGAGACACTACCAAGGTCGTGCGCGAAGTGGCCGACTTGTGGTTCCACAGCATGATTGCACTGGCACACTACGGACTGACACCAGCCGATGTCATTGCTGAACTGGAGCGCCGTGAAGGAACCAGCGGTATCGAAGAGAAGGCCCTGCGCAAGGTGCTGGACCGGGAAGCTGAAACAAAATGACTGATCACGCCCCCAATTGCCTGTTCTGCAAAATCATTGCGCGGCAAATTCCTTCGCGCACGGTGTTTGAGGACGACGAGTTTTATGCCTTTCACGACATCCACCCCTGGGCGCCTGTGCATTTTTTGATGGTTCCCAAGCAGCACATTGTCTCCATGGCCCACATCGGGCCGGAGCACGCAGCCCTGATGGGCCGCATGATGGCGTTGGTACCTAAACTGGCCCTGCAAGAAGGCTGCAATCCGTACCCTGAAGGAGGGTTCCGGTTGCTAACCAACACCGGGGCGGAAGGTGGGCAGGAGGTTCAGCACCTGCACTTTCATGTGATGGGTGGCCCGCGCCCTTGGCTGCGGGGTTAATAGCGTTCACTTAAACTACTGTATCTACCAAGGAGTAAGCCATGGGCTTGTCAACTACGCACCTGATCATTTTTTTGGTCATTATCATTTTGATTTTTGGCACCAAGAAGCTTAAGAACATTGGCTCCGATCTGGGCGGTGCGGTCAAGGGTTTCAAAGATGGCATGAAAGACGGAAGCAACGCCGAGAAATCAGCCGAAACGCCTGCGCCAACGCTGGTCGCCACCGAAAAAACCGAAGCCAAATCCACCATCGATGTCGAAGCCAAGATCAAGAGTTGATGGTGGCGTTGGTCGGTCTGGTCGCGTGATTCGTTTGCTCCATGTTTGATATTGGGGTCACCAAGCTCGCCATCATCGGCGCAATTGCGCTGGTAGTGATCGGCCCGGAACGCCTGCCCAAGGTAGCGCGCATGGCCGGCAACCTGCTGGGGCGGGCGCGTAGCTACATGGCGGAAGTTAAGGCCGAGGTCAGCCGCTCGATGGAGCTCGACGAGCTCAAGAAAATGAAGGACACCATGGAGAGTGCGGCCCGTGATGTCGAACAATCCATTCACGCCACTTCCGCCGAGGTGGAGCGGAGTTGGGCTGATGCCACGAACACAGCGACCCAGAGCATGCGCGAGAGCAACTGGGACGAGCCGCAGTACCGGCGCCCCGACAAGCACTGGCGTACCAAACGGGCGGCCGTGCCCAACTGGTACAAGTCCCGCGCCGGCGTGCGCACCAAGGCCCAGTCTGGTGCCGCCCGCGTGGCGCGATTCCGTCCTCCCAAAATTCATAACTGATGGCCGACGACAAATCCCCCACCGACGACGAACTCGCCGGTACTGAGCAGCCTTTTGTGCAGCACTTGATCGAGCTGCGCGACCGCCTGCTCTACAGCGCCTATGGCATTGGCGCGATCTTTGCCGTGTTGGTGTTTTATCCGGGGCCGTCGGCCCTTTATGACTTGCTGGCCATGCCGCTGGTCAAAACCTTGCCCGCTGGCTCGCACATGATTGCGGTGGGCGTGGTGTCACCCTTTCTGGTGCCTATCAAGGTGTCGGTCCTGGCGGCATTTGGTGTCGCGCTACCTTGGGTGCTGTACCAGGTGTGGGCCTTTGTAGCGCCGGGCCTGTACAAACATGAACGACGCCTGGTCATACCCCTGGTAGTGGCCAGTACCCTGCTGTTTTACACGGGCGCGGCTTTTTGTTACTTTTTTGTGTTTGGCCAGGCCTTTCCAGCTATCCAAAAAATGGCGCCAACCTCTGTGGCGGTGAGTCCGGACATTGATGCCTATCTGGACTTTGTCATCACCATGTTCATCGCCTTTGGTGTGGCCTTTGAGGTGCCCATTGCGGTGGTGATCCTGGCCCGCATGCGTATCGTGACGGTGGAGCAGCTCAAATCGTTTCGCGCTTATTTTGTGGTCGCGGCAGCGGCGGTGGCGGGCTTGGTGACGCCGCCGGACCCGGTGTCCATGCTGGCCCTGCTGGCACCGATGGTGGTGTTGTACGAGTGTGGCATCTGGGCGGCTGCCTTCTTCATCAAGCACACACAGGCGCCAGAGGACGAAGAAGCCACTACCAAGCCGGTTTAACCCGGTAGCTATTGGTCAAAATGGACTCTAGCCCTCGTCGAATCTACGTAAGACGCTATTAAAACAATAGCTATTGATTTGTGTTCCGGGGCCGGGGCCGCACCCCGGGGGTGACGTCCAGCTCCAAGGGTTGGTTTTTGCGCTGAATCGAGAAGCGGGCCGCCGTACCTGGCTTGAGCGCGGCAACCTGGCTTAGCAGAGTCGCCACATCCGCTACCGGTTGGTTGGCTATCTTCACAATCACATCGCCGGGGCGAATGCCGGCCAGCGCGGCCGGGCCGTTTTGCAGTACGCCGGTAATGATCACACCCTGTTGCGCCTTGACGTTAAAGGTTTCAGCCAGTTCAGGGGACAGGTCACTCGGTTCCACACCAATCCACCCACGGTTAATTTGACCGTCTTTGACGATGCCTTCGAGCACTTGTTTGGCAATGGATACCGGAATGGCAAAACCAATGCCCATGTTCCCACCGGAGCGCGAATAGATGGCGGTGTTGACGCCCAGCAGGTCGCCATTGGTGTCCACCAGAGCCCCACCTGAATTGCCTGGGTTGATGGCCGCATCGGTCTGGATGAAGTTTTCAAACGTGTTGATGCCCAAATGGTTGCGCCCCAGCGCGCTCACAATGCCACTGGTCACGGTCTGGCCTACACCAAACGGATTGCCAATGGCCAGTACCTGGTCGCCAACCTGGGCACCGTCAGAGTTGCCCAGCACGATGACGGGCAGCTTGTCGAGTTCAATTTTGAGAATGGCCAGGTCGGTCTCGGGGTCGGTGCCAATCACCTTGGCGCGTGCACTGCGGCTGTCGTTGAGCACCACTTCAATCTCGTCAGCGCCTTCCACCACATGGTTGTTGGTGAGGATGTAACCACTGGCGCTGACGATGACGCCGCTGCCCAGGCCCGCCTGGGGTTCACCGCTGCCCTGGTCACCGAAGAAAAACCGAAACCACGGGTCGTTGCTGTTGGGATTGCGCCGTGCCGCCTTGCTGGTGTTGATGCTGACCACTGCCGCCGAGGCCTTTTGTGCTGCCGCCCGGAAGCTGCCAGCCGGTGCGGCGCCGCCGATGGCGGGTGCTGCTTCAATCAGGGATACCGCGCCGGAAAGCGACTGGCTGTTGTGCCCAATCCATTGGGGTTTTAGCGTTGCCACCACAAAGTAAGCAGCCAGCAGGACCGTAGTGGTTTGGGAAAAAAGGAGCCAAAGACGTTTCATGGAGTTTCCAGGGGTAGGGCACGCAGCCGAGCCAGCAAATTGTAGAGGCCTGGGGCGTCCACGTTACATTGCAGGGCTGATATGGCGCAAGCCCCATTGCACGATCCGCATCCACCCCGAGGCGCCGGCCAAGGTGGCTGTGGGCGCACCCTGCAACGTCAGTGACAGCCGTCTCAACGACAATAGTGAAGTCTCCCGAACGGTGCGCACTTGTGCGCCATCCCCACCATGATTGATCGCCTGGAACTACAAACCACATTGGACGCGCTGCTGCAGCCCGACCGCTTCAAAGACTATTGCCCCAACGGGCTGCAGGTGGAGGGGCGCCAAAGAGTACGCAAGATCGTTTCCGGCGTCACCGCCAGCCGGGCCCTGATTGAAGCCGCCATTGCCGAAGGGGCCGACACCATCCTGGTCCACCACGGACTATTTTGGCGCGGGCACGACGGCCGTGTGACGGGATGGATGCGCCAACGCCTGGGTTTACTGTTGGCCCATGACATCAACCTCTTTGCCTACCACTTGCCACTGGACGCACATCCTGAGTTTGGCAATAACGTCCAATTGGGACTGCGCATGGGGTGGCAGGCGTCGGGGCGTTTTGGCGAGCAGGACTTGGGCTGTCTGGGTGCGACGGATGACGCCGACGCCCAAACGCTGGCCCAACGGGTGGAAGCGGCGCTGGGCCGCAGTGTGACCCTGGTGAACGGCAAGGGAGGACCCATTCGGCGCGTAGCCTGGTGCACGGGCGGTGCGCAGGGTTATTTTGAGGCCGCCATTGCCGCGGGTGCGGATGCCTTTATTACCGGTGAAATCTCCGAGCCACAATTTCATCTGGCGCGTGAATGCGGCGTCGCGTTCCTGGCCTGCGGCCACCATGCGACCGAGCGCTACGGTGCTCCTGCATTGGCAGCACACGTCGCGCTGCAGTTCGGGCTGGATCACCAGTTCATCGACATTGACAACCCGGCCTGAGCCATGGCCAACCCCTTGGACGCACCCAATACATCTGAAAAGCCCCTGGCCATCACCATGGGGGATGCGGCCGGTATTGGCCCCGAGATCATTGCCAAAGCCTACCGCGAGCAACCTGCCTGGATGAGTGGCAGCTTTGTTGTGGGTGATGTGGCCACCATGCGTCGCGCTGCGCATCTGGTAACCCCTTCAGGCCGCTTGGCGCTGCCGGTTGCTGTGATCGCTACGCCGCAAGAGGCGCTGGCTGTACCCAGCCATTGCATTGCCGTGTTGCAGCTCGGCGCGGCATTGGAGTCGGTGCCCTTTGGACGGGTGGATGCCAAAGCGGGTGCCCTGGCAGGCCAGTGTGTGGAATGGGCGGCTGACGCGGCTCTGCAGGGCCAGATTGCGGCGCTAGTTACCGCGCCGTTGCACAAGGAAGCGTTACACGCGGCAGGCGCGCCGTACAACCAGTTTCCCGGCCACACTGAACTATTGCAAGACCGGACCGCACGCTTTTTGGGCAAACTTGTGGCAGAAGTTCCGGTGCGCATGATGCTGGCCAATGACGAGCTGCGCACGGTGCTGGTCAGCATCCATATGTCCATGCGACATGCCCTGGAGGCAGTGACCTTTGATAATGTGCTGCAGACCCTACGCATCACACACCAAGCACTGTCACAGGTGCTGGGGCGTACCCCACGGATTGCGGTGGCCGGGCTCAACCCCCATGCCGGAGAGGGCGGGTTGTTTGGTCGTGAGGAACTGGAAATCATCGGCCCAGCCATGGAGGCAGCTCGGGCTTTAGGTTGCAATGTGAGCGGCCCTTGGGCGCCCGACACGGTCTTCATGCGCGCCCGCAACGCGGGTGGCGCACCGGGTGAGTTCGATGTGGTGGTGGCGATGTACCACGATCAGGGCCTGATTCCTGTGAAATACCTTGGAGTGGAAAAGGGTGTCAATGTAACCCTGGGCCTGCCCCTGGTAAGAACCAGCCCGGACCATGGTACGGCGTTTGACATTGCGGGGACTGGTCGTGCCGATGCGTCCAGCCTGATCGAGGCGGTGCGCATGGCGCGGGCGCTGTCGAGCGGCGCAGGCAATTTGCCGCCGGGCCGCCCCAAGGCAAATTAGCCCCCTTGGGGGGCAGCGACCCGCGTAGCGGCGGAGCGTGGGGGCTCTATTTCTTCAAGCTGTCGCGGATTTCGCGCAGCAGCATCACGTCTTCCGGCGGTGCCACGGGTTCTGGTGCGGGAGCTGGAGCTTCCCGTTTGATGCGGTTGATTTGCTTGATCATCAAAAAGATGATGAAAGCCAGAATGGCGAAATTCACCGCCACGGTGATGAAACTGCCATAGGCGAATACCGGCACGCCGGCTTTTTTCAGGGCGTCCAGCGTGGTGCCGGTGCCTGGTGGCACACTGCCCAAAATCAGAAACAGATTGGAAAAATCGAGCTTTCCAAAGGCTGCACCCACGACCGGCATGATGAGGTCACCAACCACGGAGTCCACAATTTTTCCAAACGCTCCACCAATGATGACACCCACCGCAAGGTCAATCACATTGCCCTTGACAGCGAAGTCCCTGAATTCCTGAATCATTCCCATAGCGATACGCTCCAAATGACAAAAAAATAGAAGTATTACCGACAATTGCGCTGTGTCAAGAATCCATGATCAGATTGATTAGACTGGCCGGGGACGTAAAAAACGGGTTCGGTCGTCAGCTACAATCCCGGGTTACCCCCTAGTCTGTTCATTGAGGATTCTCATGAGTGCAAGCCTTGTCGACATCCAACCGTCTGACCCCAGTAAGCGAACCTGGTTAATTGCTTCCAGTTGCGCAGGCGCTGTCGGCGTTGGCGCAGTAGCTGTTCCATTTATCAGCTCTTTTGAGCCGTCAGAGCGAGCCAAAGCCGCTGGTGCAGCCGTGGAAGTGGACATCAGCGGCATAAAGCCCGGTGAAAAATTGACCGTCGAATGGCGCGGCAAGCCCGTTTGGATTCTTCGACGCACGCCGGAACAATTGGCGACGCTGCCAAAAAACGATGCCGAACTGGCGGATCCCCAGTCCAAGCGCAAACCCGACGAATTCACTCCGGTATATGCCCGCAACGAAGCGCGCTCCATCAAGCCGGAATATTTTGTGGCCGTGGGCATTTGCACCCACTTGGGTTGCTCGCCTTCTGACAAGTTTCAATCGGGACCACAGCCTTCACTGCCGAATGACTGGCAGGGCGGTTTTTTCTGTCCTTGTCACGGCTCAACCTTTGACTTCGCAGGCCGTGTTTTTAAGAACAAGCCGGCGCCAGACAACCTTGAAGTGCCGCCCCATATGTACCTTTCCGACAGCAAATTGCTGATCGGTGAAGACAAGAAAGCCTAAGGACACAAGAAATGGCTGATTTCAAGGAAATTTCTCCCAACGCTTCGGCAACTGCCAAGCTCACCAACTGGTTTGAGAACCGGTTGCCGACAGCCTTCGACATGTACAAGGTGCACATGTCGGAGTATTACGCTCCCAAAAACTTCAATTTCTGGTATGTTTTTGGCTCGTTGGCCATGTTGGTGCTGGTGATCCAGATCGTGACCGGTATTTTCCTGGTCATGCACTACAAGCCTGATGCGGCCCTGGCCTTCGGCTCGGTCGAGTACATCATGCGCGACGTGCCATGGGGCTGGTTGATCCGCTACATGCACTCCACTGGTGCGTCCGCCTTCTTTGTGGTTGTGTATCTGCACATGTTCCGTGGCCTGTTGTACGGCAGCTACCGCAAACCGCGTGAGTTGGTCTGGATTTTCGGTTGTGCCATCTTCTTGTGCCTGATGGGCGAAGCCTTCATGGGCTATTTGCTGCCTTGGGGCCAAATGAGCTACTGGGGTGCGCAGGTGATCGTGAACTTGTTCACCGCCGTACCCTTTGTCGGTCCCGATCTGGCTTTGCTGATTCGTGGTGACTACGTAGTGGGCGACGCCACATTGAACCGCTTCTTCAGCTTCCACGTCATTGCCGTGCCGCTGGTCTTGCTGGGTCTTGTGGTTGCGCACTTGATGGCCTTGCACGATGTGGGTTCCAACAACCCCGATGGCATCGAAATCAAGGCCACCAAGGACGACAAGGGCATCCCATTGGATGGCATTCCCTTCCACCCTTACTACTCAGTGCATGACATCTTTGCGGTCTGTGTGTTCCTGATGGTGTTCTCCGCTGTCATCTTCTTTGCGCCGGAGTTTGGCGGCTACTTCCTGGAGTACAACAACTTCATCCCGGCCGACCCGCTGAAGACGCCGCCGCACATTGCGCCGGTCTGGTATTTCACGCCTTACTACTCGATGCTGCGTGCCATCACCTCCGAAATGGTTCTGGTGCTGATCGCTTGCGTGGTGGGTGCGGCAGGATTTAGCGTGATCAAGTTCAAGTTGCCGGCCATTCTGAAGGCAGTCATTGTGGGCGGTGCTGTCGTGGTAGTTGCCATGATGCTGTCCATTGACGCCAAGTTCTGGGGTGTCGTGGCCATGGGTGGCGCTGTTGTGATCCTGTTTTTCCTGCCTTGGCTGGATAAATGCCCGGTGAAGTCGATCCGTTACCGTCCGAGCTGGCACAAGTACCTGTATGGCGTGTTTGTGATCATCTTCGTGATCCTGGCGTATTTGGGTACGCAGCCTCCGACACCTGTTGGTGAGCGCCTATCGCAAGCGGGCACACTGTTTTATTTCGGGTTCTTCTTGCTGATGCCTTGGTGGAGTCGTATTGGTAAGGCCAAGCCCGTGCCGACACGAGTCAACTTCACCGCCCATTAAGCTGGAGATTACGCAAATGAAAAAGATATTGATAACTCTGCTGATGGCGCTGGGATTCATTGCCGGTGCTCATGCCAACTCCGGCGGTATTGCATGGGACAAAGCACCCGACCGCACCAATGATTTGGCAGCTTTGCAAAATGGCGCCAAACTGTTTGCGAACTACTGCCTGAACTGCCACTCGGCAGCGTTCATGCGCTACAATCGCCTGAAAGACATTGGCCTGACCGAGCAACAGATCAAGGACAACCTGTTGTTCACGAACGCAAAGGTTGGCGATACCATGAAGGCAGCGATCGATCCCAAGCAGGCCAAGGACTGGTTTGGTGCCAACCCACCCGATCTAACCGTGATTGCCCGTTCGCGCTCTGCCCAGGGGCAGGGAACCGGTGCGGACTATTTGTACACCTACTTGCGCACCTACTTTGTGGATGACACCAAGCCCACGGGCTGGGACAACTTGGCATTCCCCAGCGTTGGCATGCCCCACGCCCTGTGGGAGTTGCAAGGCAAGCGTGTTCCCGTGTATGAGACTGTGACCGAACACGGACACGAAGCCCATGTATTCAAAGGTTGGGAACAATTGACACCCGGCACCATGACGGCTGAGCAATATGACCAGGCAGTGGGTGACTTGGTGAGCTATATGCAGTGGATGTCGGAGCCCGTTAAAAATACCCGTATACGCGTGGGATTTGGCGTGATGGTGTTCTTGTTGTTTATGACGTTTATTGCGTGGCGCCTCAATGCCGCGTACTGGAAAGACGTTAAATAACGCGGTTATTAATCAACCTGACGGCGTTTTGGCGTCGGTGCATGGTTCCAGAGTGGGTTGGCAATGGCAACCCACTCTTTTTAATTTTTAGGAGTCGATCGCTATGATGGTGCTGTATTCAGGAACAACTTGCCCTTTTTCTCACCGTTGCCGTTTTGTCCTGTTTGAAAAGGGTATGGACTTCGAGATTCGCGATGTGGATTTGTACAACAAACCCGAAGACATCAGCGTCATGAATCCCTACGGACAGGTCCCCATTTTGGTGGAGCGCGACCTGATCCTGTACGAATCCAACATTATTAACGAATACATCGACGAACGCTTCCCGCATCCTCAACTGATGCCCGGTGACCCGGTGGACCGTGCCCGTGTGCGTTTGTTTTTGCTCAATTTTGAGAAGGAGCTGTTCGTTCATGTGTCGACCCTGGAAGCCCGTAGCGCCAAGGGTAACGAGAAGTCGCTGGAAAAAGCACGCGCCCACATTCGTGATCGACTGACTCAACTAGCACCCGTTTTCCTCAAGAACAAGTACATGTTGGGAGATAACTTCTCCATGTTGGACGTAGCGATTGCACCGTTGCTGTGGCGCCTGGATTTCTATGGCATCGATCTCAGCAAAAACGCCGCACCGTTGCTGAAATACGCTGAGCGCATCTTCTCTCGCCCCGCCTATATTGAAGCGTTGACACCGTCTGAAAAGGTGATGCGCAAGTAGTTCGCAGTCCCTCCATGCTCGACGCTGCCGAATCCAGTTCAACGCGCCCTTATCTGATTCGTGCCATTTATGAATGGTGCACAGACAATGGGCTTACCCCTTTTATTGCCGTGCTGGTTGATGAGACCGTGCGTGTGCCCAATGAGTATGTAAAAGACGGGGAGATCGTGCTGAACATCAGTTTCGATGCAACCAGTTCGCTCAGCATGGGCAATGAGTACATCGAATTCAAAGGGCGTTTTGGTGGCGTCGCTCGAGACATTTTTGTTCCGGTGAGTCGGGTAGTCGCGATCTATGCACGTGAAAATGGGCAAGGCATGGCCTTCCCCATGTTGACCGGTCCCGGTACCCCATCGGACGCAACTGCATTGGACGCCAAACCCGGTGGATTGACGCCGGTAGCCAGTTCACCAGCGGATTCTGCCCCTCAGACGCCGCGCCCACCTACGGGTGGCAAGCCCTCTCTTACACGCATCAAGTAATCTTGTTGACGACGATCGACCGGATTTTGGTGTCGATAGCTGATGTAGAATGAAAGACTTGCCGCTTTAGCTCAGTTGGTAGAGCAACCGCCTTGTAAGCGGTAGGTCGTCAGTTCGAATCCGACAAGCGGCACCATTTACGACTTTTTGACAACTCAGGACGAGACGCTACGCGTTTGAACCTTCAAACGAATAGTGGTCACCTCACAGCCTTTGGAACGCAAATGGGATTCCAGGGCTGGCAGGAGTTGTCGAATTTTCGCGGCAATGGCGTTGTTGTCGAGAATTAAGCACCAAACCGTTCCCTCAATGGGCCCCGCCCTGACAGCCGAACGCAACGCTACGGGGATGAGTGGTTGGACCGACTGAAGCCGGGCGGAAGATTCCGCAACCAATCCTGTCAGGCGTGCCAGAGTTGGTGAGTCCTGGGTGGCTTGCAGCAACGTGAACGAATGGTTGGGGCGGTTCATGACCTTAGATGCGAAGGGATTTTGAATGCAATTGATTATCACGGATGCGTGGCTGATCAAGACTCGCGCGCTCCATCTCAGCGGCTCCAAACTGTTGCTTGCCGTGTTTGCCGCCTCCATTGCCTTGATGTTGGTCTCCGCCGGTCTCTACCACTGGGTCTTTCTCAAAGGCGCCCAAGAGGGTTGGCCGGTGATTGGTTCGCTGGTTCGGTTGGTGGTGAAAGACGAAGTGGCGCAGCAGGATCGGTTCATGCGCGAAAACATCGAGGTCATGGCAAAAAAGCTGGGGGCAATGCAAGCCAAGATGTTGCAGTTGGAATCTCTTGGCGAACGGGTCTCTGGGTTGGCTGGTGTGAACCCGGCAGACATCAAGATTAAGCCTGGGCAGGGTGGCCGGCTGGTCGCTGATCGCGATTTATCCATGCTGGAACTGCAGAACACCTTGCTCGAACTGGACCAGTTGGCCAGCCAGCGAACGGATGCAATGACCGTACTTGAGTCGCGTTTGTTTGATCAAAAGATCAAAAAGATGATGGTGCCGACGCAGCCGCCGGTGCCAAATGCCAATCTAGGCTCCATGTTTGGTTGGCGCATTGATCCTATTACTGGACGATCAGCCTTGCATACGGGGTTGGACTTCCCTGCAGCGCCAGGAACACCCATTTATGCAGCTGCCGGTGGTGTGGTCGTCACTCAGGAGTTTCAGGCGGAGTATGGCAATATGATCGAAGTGGACCATGGCAATGACCTGATTTCCCGATACGCACACACTTCCAAGGTGTTTGTCAAAAAAGGGGATCTGATCAAACGGGGTCAGAAGATTGCCGAGGTGGGCACTTCGGGGCGCTCCACCGGTCCGCATTTGCACTTTGAGGTGCTGGTACAAGGCATTCCCCAAGATCCACAGAAGTTTCTCAATGCGGGGCGCAACCTCGGTGCGCAGACGTTTGCGCAGAACAATACTGCCTTACCGGGCGCATTGCCCGTCGCAAAGCGCTAGTTTGGCGGGGAGTCTTGCGCGCAACGCTAAAATCACCGCTTTGGTTTTCCCGGTGTCAGGCCAATCATACTTAGTTGGTTGCATTTCACCAGAACATCCCCATTTCATCCAGATTAGAAAAAGGACTGCGCTGCGCTGAGAACCCATGGTGGGTCCAGGCCAGTCTTGCATTCATGGCCACCAATATCCTTACCAAAATCTTCGGCAGTCGCAACGACCGCCTGCTCAAGCAATACCGAAGCGGAGTCGCCCGGATCAATGCGCTGGAACCTCAATATGAGCAGTTGAGCGACGAGGCCCTAAAAGCCAAGACACAGGAGTTCAAGGATCGCATCGGCAAGGGCGAATCACTCGACTCTTTGTTGCCCGAAGCATTCGCCGTGGTGCGCGAAGGCTCCAAGCGGGTCATGAAAATGCGGCATTTTGATGTGCAGCTTCTAGGCGGTATGTCGCTGCACCATGGCAAGATTTCCGAAATGGGCACGGGTGAGGGCAAGACCCTGACCGCTACGCTGCCGGTCTACCTGAACGCTTTGACAGGCAAGGGGGTACACGTGGTCACGGTGAATGACTACCTGGCCAGTCGCGACGCGCAATGGATGGGACGGTTGTACAACTTCCTGGGGCTCACTGTGGGCATTAACCTGCCCCAGGCACCGCGGGAGGAAAAGCAAGCCGCCTACCGGGCCGATATCACTTACGGTACCAACAATGAATACGGCTTTGATTACCTGCGCGACAACATGGTCTACGAGGCGGCCGACCGGGTTCAGCGTCTCTTGAATTACGCGATTGTTGACGAGGTCGACTCCATCCTGATTGACGAGGCGCGCACCCCCCTCATCATCAGTGGTCAGGCAGAAGACCACACCGACATGTACCTGGCCATCAACAAGGCTGCACCGTTGTTGCAGCGGCAGGAAGGCGAAGCCGATCCGCGTACCGGTGAAGGCGTGACCAAGCCCGGCGATTTCACATTGGATGAGAAAAGTCACCAGGTTTTCCTGACGGAACAGGGTCACGAAACAGCCGAGCGCATTTTTGCGGACATGGGGCTGATTCCGGAAGGTGCGTCGCTATACGACCCTGCCAATATCACGCTGGTACACCACTTATATGCCGCCTTGCGCGCCAACAATCTGTACCACCGCGATCAGCACTATGTGGTTCAACAGGGTGAAATTGTCATAGTTGATGAGTTCACCGGGCGTTTGATGACCGGACGCCGCTGGAGTGATGGTCTGCACCAGGCGGTGGAAGCCAAAGAGGGCGTGGCAATTCAGGCCGAGAACCAGACGTTGGCTTCCATTACCTTCCAGAACTATTTCCGCCTGTATGCCAAGCTGGCCGGTATGACGGGCACGGCCGATACCGAAGCTTACGAATTCCAGGAAATTTATGGACTGGAGACGGTGGTGATTCCGCCCAACCGGGTGAGTCGCCGTGAAGACCAACTCGACCGCATTTACAAGACGACACGCGAAAAGTACATCGCTGCCATCACCGATATTCGTGAGTGTTATGAACGTGGTCAGCCGGTATTGGTAGGCACTACTTCCATTGAGAATTCGGAAATCATTGCCCAGTTACTGGAAAAGGAAAAATTGCCGCACCAGGTGCTCAACGCCAAGCAGCATGCCCGCGAGGCAGACATCGTGGCCCAAGCGGGCCGTTCGGGGATGATCACCATTGCCACCAACATGGCAGGTCGAGGTACCGATATCGTATTGGGCGGCAGCATCACCGGGGCCATTGAAGCCATAGATGCAGATGAAACGTTGGACGATGCCGCGAAACAGACGCAGATTGAAGCCCTGCGTGCGCAGTGGACGGCTGACCACGAAAAAATCAAAGCCCTGGGCGGACTGCGCATCATCGCAACTGAGCGCCATGAGTCCCGCCGGATCGACAACCAGTTGCGCGGCCGCTCGGGACGTCAGGGTGATCCGGGTTCTTCGCGTTTTTACCTGAGTTTGGATGACTCCCTGATGCGCATCTTTGCCGGAGACCGGGTGAAGGCCATCATGGACCGCCTGAAGATGCCTGAAGGTGAGGCCATCGAAGCCAGTATTGTGACCCGCAGCATTGAAAGCGCGCAACGCAAGGTAGAGGCCCGCAACTTCGATATCCGCAAGCAACTGCTGGAATACGATGACGTATCGAACGACCAGCGCAAGGTTATTTATCAGCAGCGCAATGCCATTTTGGACGCTACAGATCTGACCGCACAAATTGCATCGTTGCGCGAAGGCTGCTTCCAGGACTTGGTTCGTCAGTACATTCCGGCCGAATCCGTGGAAGAGCAATGGGACTTGGTGACCTTGCAAAACGCGTTGGCCGATGACTGGCACATTAACCTGGAGTTGGTGAAGAAGGTTCAGGAATCCAGTGCCATCACCGATGAAGACTTGCTGGAGACGGTAGTCCGTGCGGCAGACGCTGCATTCAACGCCAAGCTGGAGTTGGTGGGGCTGGAGAATTTCATGCAGTTTGAGCGCATGGTTCTGCTGCAAAGCATTGATACCCATTGGCGCGACCATCTGAGTTCACTGGACTATTTGCGACAAGGCATTCATTTGCGTGGTTATGCCCAACAGCAGCCCAAGCAGGAATACAAGCGCGAAGCGTTTGAGTTGTTTGGCCAGTTGCTGGATTCCGTCAAGAACGATGTGACCAAGGTGTTGATGACGGTCAAAATCCAATCCAACGAACAATTGGAAGAGGCAGCAGACGCCATGGAAAGCCGTGGCGAAAGCATTGCCAACGTCACCTACAGCGCGCCCACCGAAACCGGAGAAGTTCAGACCATGGTGGACCCCGAAACTGTCCATGTGGCCACAGCTGCGGTTGCTGACCCTTACCTGCGCGTTGGACGCAATGAGCCTTGTCCTTGCGGTAGCGGCAAGAAATACAAACAGTGCCATGGAAAGCTAGCCTGAGAGATAGCCATGCCAGTCAATCTGCCGCCAACTGACCTCAGCTCACTCTTTCCCATCGCTGGTGTTCGCATCGGCGTGACCGAAGCCGGTATCCGCAAGGTGGGGCGTAAAGACCTCAGCGTGGTGCTACTGGACGAAGGTGCCTCGGTGGCCGGTGTGTTTACGACCAACCGTTTCTGTGCCGCGCCCGTTCAGCTCTGCCGCCAGCACCTGCAAACCGGCCAAGGTGTGCGGGCCATGGTGATCAACACCGGTAACGCCAATGCCGGCACGGGCGCAGACGGCTTGGCCCGGGCGCGTAGTACCTGCGTAGCATTGGCACAGCGGTTGGGAATTGGTGAGCAACAGGTATTGCCATTTTCGACCGGTGTGATCATGGAGCCTTTGCCAAATGACCGCATTGAGGCGGGTTTGGCGGCGGCCATTGCCGACGCACAGCCAGGCAACTGGTTGCGTGCGGCCGAAGGCATCATGACTACAGACACTGCGCCCAAGGCCTTTGGAGCAAAAATCACGATTGGTGGCAAGCCCGTTCACATCACGGGCATCAGCAAAGGCGCCGGCATGATCCGGCCCAATATGGCGACCATGTTGGGCTTCATTGCTACCGATGCCTGTGTCAACCAGTCCGTCATGCAGCAACTGGCGACTGACCTTGCAGAAGGATCCTTCAACCGCGTGACGGTGGATGGCGATACCTCAACCAATGATTCCTTGGTGGTGATCGCCTCCAACAAGGCTGGACATGCGGAAATTGAGTCGCT
This sequence comes from Candidatus Aalborgicola defluviihabitans, assembly GCF_016705985.1. Taxonomy (NCBI): domain Bacteria; kingdom Pseudomonadati; phylum Pseudomonadota; class Betaproteobacteria; order Burkholderiales; family Comamonadaceae; genus Allorhodoferax (SeqCode); species Candidatus Aalborgicola defluviihabitans. The sequence goes on along the minus strand of NZ_JADJKN010000002.1, from coordinate 126,352 downwards.
GAACAGTGCGGACGGGCAGATATTGAAGGCAGCCATGTTGGGCGTGGCGCGTAATCTGGCGCAGGCCATTGTGCGGGACGGTGAGGGCGCCACCAAGTTCATCACCGTTCACGTGGAAGGCGGCAAGGACAGTGCGGAGTGCCGCAAAGTTGCCTACGCCATTGCGCATTCACCGTTGGTAAAAACCGCTTTTTTTGCCAGTGACCCCAATTTGGGTCGCATTTTGGCAGCCGTGGGTTATGCAGGCATTGACGATCTGGACCAGAGCCACATCGAACTCTTTCTGGATGATGTTCACGTGGCCACCCAGGGTGGGCGCAATCCCGCCTACCGTGAAGAAGATGGCCAAAGGGTCATGCGGCAAAGCGAGATCACAGTGCGCGTGGGTCTGGGCCGCGGCGCGGCGGCGGATACGGTGTGGACCTGCGACCTGAGTCACGACTACGTCACCATCAACGCGGATTACCGCTCCTAAGCGATGGGTGCAGACCCCCTGATCGCGTTTTTGGCGCGAGCCGAATTGCTGATGGAGCGTATTGAGGCCGCTTTGCCCCATGCGCTGGAGCAGCCCGACTGGAGCCGGTCCATCGCCTTTCGTTATCGCCAACGCCGGTCGGGACGAGGGGTCATTGCGCCTATTGCCCATATTGGTGCTATCAGTCTGGCAGATTTGAAAGAAATCGAGCCCCAGAAGGAAAAAATCTACCGTAACACCGAGCAATTTGTGCGGGGTCTGCCGGCCAACAATGTGTTGTTGACGGGGTCACGCGGCACGGGTAAGTCCTCCTTGATCCGGGCCTGCCTGCATGCCTTTGCCGACCAGGGATTGCGCCTGATTGAAGTGGGCAAGGACGATCTGATAGACCTGCCAGATATTGTCGAGTTGGTGGCCCAGCGGCCTGAGAAATTTATCGTCTTTTGCGATGACCTGAGTTTTGACGAGGGTGAGTCCGGTTACAAGGCGCTCAAATCTGTGTTGGATGGTTCGGTGGCCGCAGCGACGTCCAATGTGCTGATCTACGCCACCAGCAACCGCCGTCACCTGTTGCCAGAATACATGGCTGAGAATCTCAGCTACACCCACACTGCGGACGGCGAGGTGCACCCTGGTGAAGTGGTGGAAGAAAAAATATCCCTGTCAGAGCGTTTTGGCTTGTGGGTGAGTTTTTACCCATTCAGCCAAGAAGAATACCTGCACATTGTGGCGCAGTGGCTGTCTGCCATGGGCGTGGGCGACTCCCATATTGCCGAGGCCCGGCCGCAGGCCTTGATCTGGGCGCTGGAACGCGGGTCGCGCAGTGGTCGTGTTGCCTGGCAGTTTGCCCGGGACTATGCCGGTCGTAACGGCTCGGAGCTATGACCTCCACCCCTCTGGTTGCCGATCCTGGCGCCAAGCGACAGGGTGGCAGCGATCGCAGCGTGGTTGAAGTCGCGGTTGGTGTGTTGATCCGGCCCGATGGACAGTTTTTGCTGGCCTCCCGCCCCGAAGGTAAGCCCTATGCAGGTTACTGGGAGTTTCCTGGCGGCAAGCTCGAAGCGGGCGAAACGGTAGCGCAAGCGCTGGCCCGTGAGTTGCACGAAGAACTGGGTATCCAGATTGGGCCGGTTACACCCTGGAGGGTCGAACTGGTGGACTACCCGCACGCGCTGGTTCGTCTGCACTTTTGCAAGGTGTCGGCATGGTCGGGTGAGCTGGAAATGCGCGAAGGGCAACGCTGTTCCTGGGAGCAGCTGCCGGTGCAGGTCAGCCCGGTGCTACCTGGAACCATCCCGGTTCTGCAATGGTTGACCGAGGAACGATCTGCCTGATACGCTATATATTGAATAGCGTACAACGCAGAATTCTAGAGGGCTAGAGGCCTATTTTTCTATAAGCTTTGCCCGTATCCGGTCATTGCTTTTTAGGGCGACTGCGCCGGGCGGTTTTGGAATCCATCGTGGCAATCTTTACGCTGAGATGGTCAAGCCACAGCAACGACTCGGTATGCGACAAAAATCGCTGCAGATAGTCGGGCGAAAGGTCTCGCATCAGCGACAGCGAGCGAAGTACTAGCCGATGTGAATTGAGTGGCCCAGCGTTCTCTGGCCCTTGCTGAACTGCTTTCAGTACTTGGTCTTGGGCGCGCATGCGCGACCAGGCATGCTTGAAGTGGCGCACGCTCTTCATCTCTGGTGGTGCAACCGTCTCTCCCGTCACCTGGGTATCGGTGCCAACATCTGTTGCACTACGAATGTAGCGATTCAGTTCAGCCAGCGATGCGTGACCTGTGCCTTGGGTCGTCACTGTATTCGTTCGAGGTTTTTGAATAGTGGCTTCGCTGGTCAGCGCCAATTGCTCCCGGTAGGCGTTTAATGCGGCGCCCAGTTTCTCGGTGAGGACACCGCGTACAGCATCCTGTTGGGATTGCAATCGCTGGGACAGTACTTCCATGTAATGAAAGCGCACTGGGTCTTGGCGGTGGCATCCATCGCGTCGCCAGGATTCGAGGATGTTCTCCGCCGACGTTTCGGAAAGTCCGGATTCACTCATGCGCTGGCGGCTTTTGGGGTGAGGATTTGGGAACCGGCGCCATTTCTACCCGCCGGTTCAATGCGCGCCCCGAATCATTGCTGTTGGAAGCCACGGGCTGCTCGGCCCCAAATGCCGCAGCGAAGACACGCGCCGAGGGCATTCCCTCGTCAATTAAAGCGCGGGTGACCGTCAGGGCGCGTTGCGCTGACAGCTCCAGGTTATCGGTAAAGCGTTGGTTGCCTTGCTGGATTCGCTTGTCATCCGTAAACCCGCTGACCATCAACATTTCATCGCGCTCACCAAGGTACACCTGCAAGGGGGGGACCAAACTCTTCAGCAACTGACGACCGTCGGGACGCAATTCTTCAGAGTTCACGGGAAACAAGACGCTGCCGCTGATGCCAATGCGGCCATTGTTCAGTGTGACTCGCCCTGCCTGCAGTGGAATGGCCAATGCCTTCTCCAGGGCCATGCGGCGTTGCTCTTCCACTTGGCGCTTCTTGACTTCCGACTGCAGATTGGCCACAAGGTCCATCTGGACCACCAGCACGCCAACCAGTATCAGGACAAATGCGCCCAGCAATCCCGACATCAGGTCGCCAAAAACGGCCCAAACCGGTGCCGTTTGCTCCACGCCATCGTCGCTTGCGTCCGCGTCGAACATCAAAGACTGCCCTCTGGGTGCGCAATGGATTTGCTGTGGAGTCGACGCAAATCTTCGACGACTGCTTTTTGTGACGTGAGGCTCAGGTCAATCACTTCGCGCGCTTGGCCCACGTAGTAGGCAAGTTGTTCGTCGCTTCGCAGCATGGACTGACTCACCGCACCTTCGATGCGTTGCAAACTCTCAATCAGTTTGTTGTTGGAGTCGTTGAAAAGCTTCACGGCAAGGTGAAAGGACTCGCCCAGGCTGGACAGCTCGATAGCACTACCGCTCACGTGGGCCACTACGTTCTTCGCGTTGTCGGCCTGAACGCCAAGCAGTGCTTCAAATCGGTTGCCGGTCTTGTCCAGCGCCGTGGCGGCTGAGGCTACCAACGAGTCAATGGCTGCGCGCTGCTCCAGTGCAGTCTGGCCAGCAGCATCCAGCAGTGCGCTCATGCGTTCCATCAAGTCGGTGCGCTCTTGCAGTGCAACAGCGTTTCGCTTGGTAGCGTGGGTCATTTCTTTGCGCAGTTGGGTGATCAATTCAGCTGCGGCTTTCGGGGCTTCGGCTGCTGTTTGCATGAGGCGCTCCAAAGGAGCTTCCAATGCAGCGCCCAAAGTCGCCAACTGCAGCGCAAGTGCCGCTTGTAGTTCGCCCAGGCGTTCAAGCGCCGTGTGTCCCCGTGAGGCTTCGTCATCCCGTAGCGCGCCCAGCTCCTTTCGCCAAAGACTAGCCAACTGATCCATACGGTCACCTTGGTGCTTCATCCAGTCGGCCTCGGCGTCAATCCGTGAGCTGACCAAAGTCTCAGCACGTTCCAGCAAACGGCTGATGCCGCCCATCGCCCGATTGGCATGTTCCGTGGTGTGCCCGGTGATTGCGCCGGCTGTTTCTACCAGCGTCTGGCAGATGCCCTGTTGTTGTTCCAGCGTCTGCTGGCCTGCACGCCGCCATGCGTCGCGCAGCGATGTTGTCAGCCCGGATAGTTGTGCCTGCGCAGACTCGCTGGTGCGCTCGTGCAGCAACCGCGACTCTCGGGCCATGTCGGCCATGGCAGCCTCCACCACGGGCTTGATGCTCTCGCTGGCCAATGTGGAGCTTTCTACCAGGCTGTCTCTCAGGGATCTTCCGACGTCATCCGCCAGTCCGGTGTAAGCCACCGCAACTTCGCGGTGAAATTGATCCTGTCGGCTCGTCAAGCTCTCGTTCAACTGCTGGTTGCGCTGCTCTATCTGTTCCATCATGGCAGTCAGTCGGTCCACAACGTTGGGCAACGCACGGGTTTGTGCCTGCAGTGCTTGCAAGGTTTCTTCACGGTGATGGGCATGAGAAAAAGGGCGAAGAACCGTCGCAATCTTGCTGTCGAGGTTGCGGGCGACGGTTGACCTCTCACGCCGACTGATGGCCGACATTAAACCCAGCATGGCCGACGCAGCGACCCCTGCGACAGAAGTGCCAAACGAGAGACCCAGCCCCTTGATGGGGGCTGCCATTGCGGTGCGAATGGCCTGCAGATCCGTAGAGCCTTCCAAGGCAAACACGGCACCCTTGAACGTCACAACCATGCCCAGGAAGGTGCCCAGCATGCCCAACATCACCAAAAGTCCCACCAAGTATGGCGTCAACGCAGGGCCGGGTAAGGCCCCGCGTTCACTCTCAACGCGCAGGCGCACAGCGTTTTGCAGGGAAGAGGGCAGGCGTTCGAGCCACGTACCCAGAGCTACAAGGGGGTGTGGAATATCCGTTAGCGCAGTCGCCAATGAGGTGGTGGCCGCACGAAACAGCCGAAGTTCATGGGCACCCAGCAAGTAGACCCCGGCTATCGCAAGGGTCATAGCCAGTGCCAATGCACTCGATCCAATAAAGCCCACGCCAACCCAAATCACGGCAACCAACCCCATTGCAAAGCTGATCGGAAATAGAAACCTGTTCATTGTGTTGTGTGTGTTCCGTTAGCAAATGCTTCAATCAATCCCATGATGGGCTCCATCCGAAGGTTCATTTCTGCCAATAGCAGCGCGCGAAACTCCCTTTCAAAAGGGCTCAACCAACCAACTATGTGGGGGCCATCGTCGTGGTGTCTCTTCAAGTGCATAAAGCGTTGTTCCAGTAATGCAGGTAGTTTGGATAGCAAGGCCTTCTCTCGCTTTGTTAGCGTCTGTTCCAGTGCCGCATCCAGGTCGGCCAGTTGCTTCAACCGGGAATGGGTTCGTGAGAGTACCTGCCTGCAATGAACGCGAAAGGGATCTAGCCGCCATTCCATGCGGCGCTGCAGTTCAATGTATTGCGTTCTGTATGGTGCAAATTCGCCAGCGACTTCGGTGTCATCGGATCCTCCAGGGCGTGGCCGTTGCCAAGCCGAAATGGAATTCACCAAGTCAGAGCGCACCCGCTGCAGTGCTTCATTTAGCGTTTGGGCGCCTGGCATTGACGCCTGAGGTCGCACTGAAGCGGATGCTGTTGTGATCGACTGATGAACCCCTTGCAGCGTGATGGCATCGAAAGGGCCCAGCCACAAACTAAGCTGGTGTGCCCAGTCCTGCAGGGACGCCTGCGCATCCGTGTGACCCCAAGTGCTGAGTAAGCTAACAAGTTGTGAACTGTTGAAGTTCCCGCGCAAATTCAGTCCTCGGCAATAGTCTCAAGCGCCCCCTCCCGGGGCATGCACAGGATCAAAGGATTGAAGTGATTTTGAAAGGGCGTATTTTAGGCCGGACCGATACCAGCCCCGGTATCAGTGCCAACAGGCAAAGGCGCAGTCAGTGATGCACGACGACTGCGTCGAGTTTTACTGCGCGAATCTTCTTGGCTGCTGCTTTTGCCTTAGCCTGTTTTACAAACGGTCCAACGCGGATGCGGGTCGCCTTCGCATCTTTGGTCCGAACTTCTTGGGTTTGGACAGCCAGACCCGCTCGTTCCAGCGTTTGTTGCGCTTTGCGGGCATTCCTTTCGACAGCGAACAACCCGACGTTAACGTAGTAGCCATGCCACGACTTATCCGGGTGAGAAGGCTTGGTGGCATCGATTGCCACACTGGGTTTCACCTTTGGGATTACCGGGACCGGTTGAGCGGTGTCTGGTGCAGGAAAAGCGGCTTTTTTGGGCGCTGTCACTTCGACAGCTTTAACTTCTGCCGCAGGTGGTATGGCAGTTGCCGTAACGGCGCTGACAGGCAATGCTACAAACGTTGAAGGCTCTGGCGCTTGATTGGGTGCTTTCGCTCCCCTCACTTGCTGCGGAGCCTCTGGAAGGGGTTCAGACTGCAAAGAGAGTGATTGGGGCCAAATGGAACAGCCGCCGAAGGAGCCGGCCAGTACAGCCGCTGCGGTGCTTAGTACGGCAACCCGACTAAAGGTACTTGTCTGAACGCGCGTCGGAGTTCCGTGGCCTTGAGTTTCATGGTTCATGCGTATTGCTGCTTTGCAAAGTGGCCGTTGGCCGGTAGTTTGTTCGCATTTTGCCAAACAGACCGAGAACCCGTGGGGTACTTTTTCCGTAATTGCCCATCGGTCGTTGTAACGGCCACTTGAATATGGTCATTTGGTACGTAGCGATCAGCAATGGAGAGCCGCTCTGTCAACCACCGAAGGCTGACAACGTTGAGGAGGATGTAAAGGCACACCATGAAGAAAATCGCACAATCCGTCGGCTTGGCACTACTTATTGCCACTCTGGGCACCAACGCATTGGCTGATGGCCCACGGGGCTATTACCGTCAGCCGCACCGCGAATACTCGCATCTCGGCGGCGACGCTGGTTGGGTCGCTCCGCTGTTGTTCCTGGGGCTTGCGGGCGCGATAATCGGGGCCGCCAATAGCCAACCAAGCCCACCACCGCCTGTGTACGTATCGCCACCAGTCACGTACGCACCGCCAATCGCGACCTATGTCGCGCCGGCCGAGGTTGCTCCCGCACCCTCCATGCCTCCTCCACCGCCAGCCGATGCCTGGTATTTCTGCCGCTCGGTGGGCCAGTATTACCCTTACACGCAATACTGCCCGGAAGGGTGGCAGTTGGTCCCACCAACACGGTAGAAGTCGTTCTCTTGTTGGCGTTGCGGGCATTTGTTGCATGGCGGTCATCAAAACGGGCAGTGGGCGATAATTTGGCTCTGACTTAACGCCAAACAGAGAGATCGCTCCATGCCCGCATACCGTTCCAAAACCTCTACTTCTGGTCGCAATATGGCGGGCGCCCGCGCACTGTGGCGCGCCACTGGCATGAAAGACGGCGACTTTCAGAAACCCATCATCGCGGTCGTGAACTCATTCACCCAGTTTGTGCCCGGCCACGTGCACCTCAAAGACATGGGCCAGTTGGTGGCGCGTGAGATTGAGGCCGCCGGCGGTGTGGCCAAAGAGTTCAACACCATTGCGGTAGACGACGGCATTGCCATGGGCCACGACGGCATGCTGTACTCGCTGCCCAGCCGCGACATCATTGCGGATTCAGTCGAATACATGGTCAACGCCCACTGCGCCGATGCCATGGTGTGCATCTCCAACTGCGACAAGATCACCCCCGGCATGCTCATGGCGGCCATGCGCGTCAACATCCCCGTGGTGTTTGTGTCCGGCGGCCCCATGGAAGCAGGCAAGGTCAAGTTGGCTACGCCCGGTACGCATGAGCTGACCTTCAAAAAGCTCGACTTGATCGACGCCATGGTGATGGCCGTTGACGACACGGCCTCCGACGCCGATGTGGCTGAGGTCGAGCGCTCGGCCTGCCCCACCTGCGGCTCCTGCTCGGGCATGTTCACTGCCAACTCCATGAACTGCCTGACCGAGGCCTTGGGCCTCTCGCTGCCCGGCAACGGCACCACGCTGGCCACGCACTCGGACCGCGAACAGCTGTTCAAGCGCGCCGGTCGTTTGATTGTGGATTTGTGTGAGCGCTATTACGACCAGGAAGACAGCAGCGTGTTGCCGCGCTCTGTCGGCTTCAAAGCGTTTGAGAACGCCATGACGCTGGACATCGCCATGGGTGGCTCCACCAACACCATCCTGCACATTCTGGCCATTGCAAAAGAGGCTGAGATTGACTTCACCATGGCCGACATTGACCGCCTCTCGCGCATCGTGCCGCAGCTGTGCAAGGTGGCGCCCAACACCGACAAGTACCACATTGAAGACGTGCACCGCGCCGGCGGCATCATGGCCATTTTGGGTGAGCTGGACCGTGCTGGCAAACTGCACACCGATACCCCCACCGTGTACGCCAAGACCATGAAGGACGCGCTGGACGAGTGGGACATTGCCCGTAACCCATCAGAGGCCGTTAAAACCTTCTACATGGCTGGCCCGGCCGGTATCCCCACGCAAACGGCGTTCAGCCAGAACACCCGCTGGCCCAGTCTGGACCTGGACCGCGCCAACGGCTGCATTCGCTCTGGCGACCATGCCTTCTCACAAGAAGGCGGCTTGGCCGTGCTGGTGGGCAACATTGCGCTCAAGGGCTGTGTGGTCAAGACCGCCGGTGTGGACGACGCGCTGATGGTGTTCGAAGGCCCCGCCTACGTGACCGAATCGCAAGACGAAGCCGTGGCCAACATCTTGGCCGACAAGGTCAAGCCCGGTGACATCGTGATCGTGCGCTACGAAGGCCCCAAAGGCGGCCCCGGCATGCAAGAAATGCTTTACCCCACCAGCTACATCAAGTCCAAAGGGCTGGGCAAGTCCTGCGCACTGCTGACCGATGGCCGCTTCTCGGGCGGCACCTCGGGTCTGTCCATTGGCCACGCCTCGCCCGAAGCTGCTGCCGGTGGTGCCATTGGCCTGGTGCGTAACGGCGACCGCATCCGTATCGACATCCATGCCCGCTCAATCAACGTGCTGGTGTCGGACGAAGAGCTTGCCCGGCGGCGCGCCGAGCAAGACGCCAAGGGCTGGAAGCCCGCGCTGCCCCGCCCCCGCAAGGTCTCAAGCGCGCTCAAGGCCTACGCCATGCTGGTCATGTCAGCTGACAAAGGTGCGGTGCGGGACGCTTCGTTGCTGGACTACTGAAGTAGATGGCCGGCGTACGGCCGAGTCTGACGTGCTGTGCAGCGTTGGCGTAATCGCCAATGGGTTTGCATTTTATTTATGCACCGAAGCGGTGCATAAAACGAGAATCTCGACGGTAAAACGAAGACTTTTGAAAGTATCTCAAAAGGTGCGCTACTAAATGGCTGTCTAAATCTGCCGTTAAGAAACGCACGGCTACATAGAAAATAACTGAAGGGGCCCAAACCCAAACCCAAACCAATTGCAATTGCCAATCATTGGTCGAGCCGCGAACCTGCGTCGAGCCAACGCAGACACGGTTTCGTCTGGGACAAATAGGGTAATCCCGATTGCGCCAGTGAATCGGTCAGTCAGTGCGCAACTCATGATCCACCGTTAAGTGCCTAGGTACAGGCCATGATCTAACATTGCGGCCATGCATACCAGCGCCCTTGTACTTTTCTCCGGTGGACAGGATTCCACTACCTGCCTAGCCCACGCTTTGCAACGCTACGAGCGGGTGGAGACCATTGCCTTTGATTACCGCCAGCGCCACAGCGTGGAGTTGGATGCGCGTTTAGTCGTCTTACAGGAAATTCGCGCTCAGTTCCCGCATTGGGCTGTCAAGTTGGGTGAAGACCATTTGCTGGATCTCGCGGTCCTGGGGGCGGTCAGCGAAACATCCTTGACCCGCCAGACCGCTTTCCAAATGGAAAGCACCGGGTTGCCCAACACCTTTGTGCCCGGGCGCAATCTGCTGTTTTTGACGTTGGCGGCGGCCGTCGCTTACCGGCGTGACCTGCAGGTGATCGTCACTGGCGTATGCGAAACCGACTTTTCCGGCTACCCCGATTGCCGCGATGACACCATGAAAGCCATGCAACTGGCGCTGTCGCTGGGAATGGACAAGCGGTTTTTGATTGAAACTCCGCTGATGTGGATCGACAAGGCTGCTACCTGGGCACTGGCGTCAACACTGGGTGGCCAGCCCTTGGTAGACCTGATTGTGGAGCACACCCATACCTGCTATTTGGGAACACGGGATCAACGCCATGTCTGGGGCTATGGTTGCGGGGAGTGTCCAGCTTGCTTGCTGCGTGCACGTGGATACACCACCTACATTGGGGTGGGCCAGGAAATTGCGCGCTGAACCTACAGCGGCACCTGCGCTCTAGTTGCGGATGCCACTGACAACATGTCCAGAAGGGACATGACGCGCTGCGGATTCAATGTGCCCAGTCTGGTCATCAAAGAAAAAATCCGGTTCGAACTCGCGCAAAAATTCACCCTTGTCCAGGCCCCCAAGGAACATGGCTTCATCCACGGCAATATTCCAGTCCATCAAGGTTCGGATAGCACGCTCGTGCGCGGGCGCACTGCGGGCCGTTACCAATGCCGTACGAATGCGCATGTTGGGTGTGGAAGCCTGCTGTAGCTGATGCAGCGCGACGAGCAGGGGCTTGAAAGGGCCGTCGGGCAGGGGTAGCGCCACCTTGTCTATCTCGTGCTGTTGAAAGGCATTTAGGCCCTGTGACTGGTAGACACGCTCGGCTTCGTCGCTGAACAACACCGCATCGCCGTCAAAGGCAATGCGTACTTCGCAAGGATGTGCATCACTGGCATGGGCTGACTGAGGGTAGACCTGTGCCGCTGGCACGCCAGCGGCTAATGCGGCGCGAACGTCACTCAAGTGTGTGCTCAGGAACAGGTTGGCACGTAAGGGTTTTAGATAGCGCCAGGGTGCCTCGCCTCTGGTAAACGTACACCGGATGATCGGCAGTGCGTAGTGAGCGGCTGATTTCATGACGCGTAGGCCACTGACCGGGTCGTTACGCGAGAGGATAACGACTTCGACCTTTTGCGAAGGCTCCAAATTGAACGCGAGCAACTTTTGAACCAGCGAGAATGCAACACCGGGTTTGGCCGGTGTTTCCAATCGCTCCAGTTGGAGTCGCATATAGGCCGTGTCATCCGATTGCTCGAAAACCAGATTTTCTTCTTCAAAATCGAACAAGGCGCGGCTAGAGATTGCCACAACCAATTTGCCATCCAGGGAAATGCCCATGTTGGTTCGTCCTGTCTAGGTGCGACGGTCTTACTGCTGCCGCAAGAACATGCGGTACACCGGGTTATCCGATTCTTCCACGTAGGGGTAGTCCAAGGTCTGCAAGAACTTTGCAAATGCCCTGTCGTCCGCCTTGGGAACCTGCAGGCCAACCAGTATGCGCCCATAGTCCGCACCTTGGTTGCGGTAGTGAAACAGGCTGATGTTCCAGTTGGGGCGCATTAGGTTCAAAAACTTGAGTAATGCTCCGGGCCTTTCGGGGAACACAAAGCGCAGCAGACGTTCGTTCTCAGCCAGGGTGGAATGCCCTCCCACCATGTGGCGGATATGTTCCTTGGCCAATTCATCGTGGGTGAGATCCAGGGTCTGAAATCCGTGGCGCGTGAAGTTGGTGGCGATTTTGGCGGACTCGCCCTTGCCATGCGTGGTCAGACCGACGAACACGTGGGCTTTGGTTGCGTCGCTGATGCGATAGTTGAATTCGGTCACGTTGCGAGGACCACCTGGCAAACCACCAATCAACTCGCAAAAGCGCTTGAAACTCCCGCGCTCTTCTGGAATCGTCACCGCCAACAAGGCCTCACGCTCTTCGCCCACTTCGGCCCGTTCGGCAACAAAACGAAGTCGGTCAAAGTTCATATTGGCGCCACACAGAATGGCAGCGTAGGTTTCGCCACGCGTCTTGTTTTTAGCCACATACTGTTTGATGGCGGCCACTGCCAAAGCACCGGCGGGCTCCACAATGCTGCGGGTGTCCACGAAGATGTCTTTGATGGCGGCGCACACTGCATCAGTATCCACCGTCATGAATTCGTCGACCAAGCCACGCGCGATTCGGAAAGTCTCCTCGCCGACCAGCTTGACAGCAGTGCCATCCGAGAACAGGCCCACATCTGGCAAGGTGACGCGCCTTTTTGCGGCAACTGACTGAATCATTGCGTCGGAGTCGTTCATCTGCACACCGATGACTTTGATGCGCGGATCCACCGCCTTGAGGTAGTTCGCCACGCCGGCCACCAGGCCGCCGCCGCCAATGGCAACAAATACTGCGTCTAAGGCCGGAGGCGTGGGCGTGCCACTTGCCAGCGGTGCGGTGCGCATGTGCAGCGTTTGGACCTGGCGCAGCATTTCCATGGCAATGGTGCCCTGTCCGGCAATGACGTCCGGGTCGTCGAACGGGTGTACAAAGGTCAGCCCTTGCTTGCTTTGCAGTGTCAGCGAGTGGGTATAAGCGTCGGAGTAGCTATCCCCGTGCAAAACAACTTCCCCGCCAAAACCACGCACGGCGTCAATCTTGACTTGGGGCGTGGTGGTGGGCATCACGATGACTGCGCGGGTACCCAGTCGGGATGCGCTCAGGGCAACGCCCTGAGCGTGGTTGCCGGCGGAGGCACAAATAACACCCTTTTTCAATTGCTCAGAACTGAGCTGAGCCATCTTGTTGTAAGCACCCCGCAACTTGAAGCTGCGCACCGGCTGCTGGTCTTCGCGCTTAAGCAACACGGTGTTGTGCAAGCGCTTGCCCAGTTGTTTGGCTGGCTCCAGAGCAGACTCAGTGGCGACGTCGTAGACGCGCGCAGTCAATATTTTCTTGAGATAGTCAGCGGGGGTGAGTGGTTTTGGGGATTTGGTCGTCATGGCAGGCAATGGGGTGTTCCCGCATGATAATCGGCGTCATACCGTAGATTCGGTTGATGACAGTTGCCAAGGAATGAAACGATGGAATGCACAGTCAGTTGGACCGGCGGCTTGAATACCCGTTCGGGCATGGGGTTCGTGGCGGAAACCGGTAGCGGACATACCTTGGTTATGGATGGGGCCCTGGATGCGGATAAGCCGGAAAATGGTGGGCAAAACTTGGCGCCCCGACCACTGGAAACCCTGTTGGCAGGTACCGGTGGTTGCACGGCCTATGACGTGGTACTGATCTTAAAACGCGGTCGCCATACGGTTCAGGGTTGTACCGTCAAGCTGTCAGCTGAACGGGCACCAACGGACCCAAAAGTATTTACCAAAATCCAAATGCACTTTACCGTAACAGGTAAAGGCATACCGCTTGCTGCGGTCGAACGGGCAGTTGCCATGAGCCACGAAAAATACTGTTCTGCCAGCATCATGCTGGCCAAGACTGCTGAAATCGTAACTAGTTTTGAAGTGATTGAAGCCTGATTCAACCCTGAATTTGACGGTTTAGACGTGGTGCGCGACGGTCGTCATGACCTTGGCCGCAGCGCGCATCATGCCTTTCACGGATGCTGGCAAATCCATAGCGCCGGCGGTCCTGGCGGCCTCGGCGTGATGCAACTCATCGGATTGCATCTGCGCCACAATTGCCCGCGAAGCATGGTCTGCCTTCGGCAATAGTTCAAGATGACTTTGTAAGTGTGCGCCTACTTGACGCTCTGTTTCCACCACAAAACCCAAGCTGACCGGGTCACCCAGCCGGCCTGCCAGCAGACCCAACCCGAACGCTCCGGCATACCACAACGGATTCAGCAGGGAAGGGCGGGAACCCAGTTCGCTTAAGCGGTCTGCAGTCCAGGCCAAATGGTCTGTTTCTTCACGGCACGCTTGCGTAAAATGGACCCGCAATGCCGAGTTTCGGGTTGCCAATGCCTGGGACGTATATAACGCCTGTGCACAAACTTCGCCCACATGGTTTACCCGCATTAATGCCGCCGCCTGGCGGCTCTCGTCAGGTGACAACGGCCCGGTTGATTCGGTTGCCGAGGGGCTGGCATGCTTTGCACGGGGCTTTGCAAACAAGGTGCGCAGGGCGCAATCTGCAGCATTTAGCAGCGAATCGATGGTCAATCTCCGGAATTTGAACAGTGTCACAGTCTAGCGTGATTCTGTGACAGGAGGTGGGAAAACAAATTGTTGCAACCCAGCAACGGATACTAGGGGAAATCGGACTTTTCGGCCCTTTTTAAGGGCAATGCTTTGCCAAACAGGCAGCGGTCTGGTGCAATAGACCCAACTTCCTGAACTAGGAGGTTGGCCCGGGGTTCCAATCCCGTCGGACCGGAGCCCGCTGTTTAACCTTTTTGAGAAACCCGAAATGAAAAAAACCCTCATCGCTTTGGCCGTTTTGGCCGCTTCCAGCGCCGCCATGGCGCAAGTTACCCTGTACGGCGTGGCTGATATTGCACTGGGTGCCGTGAATGCAACTGGCGTCAAGAGCGACGCCAACATGAAGACCAATGACGCTCAGAACGACGGCAACAGCCGTTGGGGCATCAAGGTTGTTGAAGACCTCGGCGGCGGCATGAAGGCTACTGCCCAGTTCGAGCAAAACATCGACTACTCCACTGGCGCTGCTGACGTTGCCAGCGGTCGTTACGCTTACATGGCTCTGGACGGTGGTTTCGGCCGTATCAAGGCTGGCCGTACCCTGTCTCCTTCCTTCTTCGGCGTTGCTGCTTGGGAACTGACTGGCGCTGCCAACTTCTCCGCTGTTGCTAACCAGTTCGGTTTTGCTGGCGGCGGTTCGCGTAACAGCCGCGAGTTCAGCTACACCACCCCCAACATGGGTGGTTTCTCGGCAACTCTGGGCTACGTGACCGAGTTGGACGGTATGGAAAATGGTGGTCTGGGTAGCAAGTTGGATGCTAACGCTATCTACGCCGCTGGTCCTTTGGCAGTTGGCCTGTCCTACTGGAAGAACGACAAGGTTGCACCTGGTGCTTCCACCGACGGCAACTACTCTTTGGGTGCTAGCTACAACTTCGGCGCCTTCATCCTGGCTGGTTCCTTCCAAGATGCTGCTGGTCCTTCGCAAGGTTGGTCCCTGGGTGCTCGCGTTCCCGTTGGCCCATGGGCTTTCACGGTTGACGTCGCTCAAGACACCGGCTTTGATGACACCGACTACCTGCTGTACGCTGGCTACAGCCTGAGCAAGCGCACTACCGCTTACTTCGACTACCGTCGTGACGGCAAGTCTAACAAGGCAGGTGGCAAGTCCGCTGTTGACGCCGACATCTACGGCATTGGCGTTCGTCACAACTTCTAAACTGACGCTGGCATCTGCCAGCTAATGGTTAAGAGACCAAACCCCCGTTGCGGCAACGCAGCGGGGGTTTTTACATTCCAGGTGCAGCGTTTGCTGCGCAGGTTGCCCTTCATCTCGCGCAGCAGCGGCTGTAGTGTGTCACCAACATTGGTCAGTGCCATACAGGTGGCCAGGATGTCGATGATCATCATGTGCAGCAAGCGTGACACCATGGGACTGTACTTGTCAAAAACCTTCTGGGTGGTCGGAACTCAGCTCGACATGACCGGCACTGGCCAGTGGCGATTCGCTGACGGTAACGACGATGGAGGTTGCGCTCATCACCTGCATCTGTCCATCGCTGTAGGTAATTGTGTGAATGCCCACGCGGAAGAATTTATGCTGTGCAGCTTGGGCCACTGCGCGAGAATTGCCGACACTAAAAAAAGCTGAATGTGCTGCCCTGCCATCGTATGCGAACATCAGGGCGGCAATTGCCCGAGCAACCGTGTTGTCCGATCACCTCGACCATCACGTCAGGCCACGGCCAAAGCGGACGACGGTTGGTTTGTTCACGTGTGACCGATTGGCCAGAACACTCACTGGCAATTTGGCAAAAACCGTGGGGTCAGCCTGGCACAGCTTGCCCACGGACTGCTCTGAAGGGGCCAGTGATGGCAGAGCAGCTTATACACGGTCTAGCATGGCTGGCAACTCATGATTATTCTGCCCAGCAAAAGCCATCGCATGCATTCATCGCGCTGGACGCAATTGGCCCCCAGGGTTCCGGCAGCATACAGGCGCAGGGGCTGGGCGTCGCCAGAGCAATGGTTGAGCAGATGCTCTACCCAGCGCCGCCAGGCCTCGTCTTGCTCGTCGCTGCGTACAAACAGGTTTAAGCGACCATCAATCACGTCCAGCAGCAGTCGCTCACAGGCGCCCACCCGTTCAGTGCCCACGCGTTTGTCAAAATCAAGGTCAAGCTGTACCGGAACCAGGGTTTGCGCCGCCCAGGGGGCTTTGCCGGTTGGCCTGACCCTGCGCCATCAAATGCAATTCCAGACCGTCTTTGGGTTGAAGATTGATGATCAGCGGTTCGCCACCTCGATTTGGGTGTTGAAGATTGCGTGGGGCGTTGGGTGAAAGTTAATCACGATGCGCGCATCGCGGCCAGCCACGCGCTTGCCGGTGCGGATTCAAAAGGGCACACCAGCCCAGCGCCAGTTGGCAATCTCGGTGCGTAGCGCCACAAACGTCTCGGTATTGCTCAGTGGGTTGACGCCTGGCTCTTCGCGGTACGCCGGCAACTTGGCGCCATCGATACTGCCGCTGGCGTATTGGCCGCGCACCACATCTTGTGCCAGTGATTCTGTGGTCCACGGTTTGAGCGAGCGCAGCACTTTGAGCTTCTCGTCCCAAATCGCACCGGGTTGAGGTCGATGTAGACCATGCAGGCCAGCAGGCTCGCAGCCAGACTGGGGTAGTCGTTAGGCTGGGACAAGTTCATGCGGACATACTCCAGCAGGGCCGCAAAACGGGAGAATTCGTCCGTGTTGGGACGCTTGGCTGGCTAAACGTTGTCAAATCGTGACTGGATGAGTGCGCGGTATTGCGTGTCGCTCAGATCATCGCGTCCAACGCCAATGATGCGCGCACGGTCTGGCATATTGCCATGGCGAAAGGCCTGAAACAAAGCAGACATCAGCTTGCGCCATGTCAGATCACCTGTGCCACCGAACAAGATAAGATCAAAACTCATAGGTTGCTGAAGTTACATGAAAAGACACACTGCGCTGTCACTTTGTTTCATCGGATAATTCAAACATGAACCAACTCGACGCACTCAAGCAATTCACCACTGTGGTCGCCGACACCGGTGATTTCAAGCAAATGGCGCAGTTCCAGCCGCAAGACGCTACCACTAACCCCTCGCTCATCCTCAAGGCGGTACAAAAGCCGGAATATGCGCCATTGCTCAGGGAAACCGTCAACCGGTTTCGTGACCGTGCGGTGGACGAGGTGATGGACCGGCTGTTGGTGCGCTTTGGCTGCGAAATTTTGTCCATCATTCCGGGGCGTGTGTCGACCGAAGTCGACGCCCGCCTGAGCTTTGACACCAGTGCCACCGTGTCCCGCGGTTGGCGTATTGCCGAGTTGTACCAGGCAGAGGGCATCCACATTGACCGGGTGTTGATCAAAGTAGCCGCCACTTGGGAAGGTATTGAGGCGGCCAAACGACTGGAACGTGATGGCATTCGCACCAACCTGACCTTGTTGTTTTCGTTTTGCCAGGCCGTGGCCTGCGGACAAGCCAAGGTTCAGCTGATTTCGCCCTTTGTGGGCCGCATTTACGACTGGTACAAAAAGTCTGCGGGTGCTGCGTGGGTGGAGGCTGACAACGCGGGTGCCAACGACCCCGGCGTGCGTTCAGTCGCCCAAATCTACAACTACTACAAGCGGTTTGAGATTGCCACAGAAGTGATGGGAGCGAGCTTTCGCAATGTGGGCCAAATCACGGCGTTGGCGGGTTGCGACCTGCTCACCATCAGCCCCGACTTGCTGGCCACCCTGGCGACCACCAATGCACCGTTGGTGCGCGCACTCGACCCTGCAACGGCCCGCCAGTCCGATCTGAAACACCAGGTGCTGGACGAATACGCTTTTCGTCTGGCGCTGAATGAGGACGCTATGGCCACCGAGAAGCTGGCCGAGGGCATACGCGCATTCTGCGCCGATGCGGTGAAACTAGATCAATTGCTGTTGGCGGCCTGAAACGCTGCCCGGCGCGTCAGTACCTGGACTACAACCGATGCAGGCCATTACGCGACAACGATGTGACCTGCGCGCCGCCACGCATAGGTTGTTGCGAAATTCGGCTCTAGCCCTCGTGGATACTGCGCAATCAGCTATTAAAAATGTAGTGAATAAGTTGCAACAGTTGCATGCCTCGCGCAATGCCATGCTGGCGCTGGGTGTCCGCTATTCGGTCGGGTCCAGCATTGGGCTCCCGCTTGCCATCGCCATTGGTGAAACGGCCTTGCGTGAATTTTTAGCTGGCACTCACGTGATGGACGATTTGACGCCGGCCTTTTGGCCCGGTTGACGTCGTGTATCGCGTGGTGCACGGGCCGTGTTGACAAATCCTTTCCTCACCCTGGCTCAGGCCCGTGCCCTGCACCTTGGGGCACAAGGCCTGCTGGAGCACCCTTCCTCACGCGCCACGGCCAATGCGCTGCACCAGTGCATTGCGCGCATGCAGTTGCTGCAAATCGACACGATCCACGTGGTGGCACGCAGTCCCTATCTGGTGCTTTTTTCCCGATTGGGGGACTACCCAAACCACTGGCTGGAAGCGGCTCTGAGCGGCGGACAGGTATTTGAGACCTGGGCCCATGAAGCCTGTTTTGCGCCGGCTGATGATCTGCTCCTGCACCGTGCCTACAACCGCAGCTTGCGTCAGCACTGGGGGCTTAACCATGCGAAGAAAACCTACGCACACCAGTCCAGGCATCTGAACAAGCTGCTGGCGCATATTGCGGACGTAGGCCCGGTCAAGTCGTCGGACTTTGAACGCACAGAAGGGCAGGGTGGAGCCTGGTGGGCCTGGAAGGATGAAAAGCGCTGGCTGGAAGCGCTGTTTGCCAGTGGCGAGCTGATGGTGGCCCGGCGCGAGAATTTTCACCGCGTCTATGAATTGACTCGTCGCGTTGCCCCGCACGCGTTGACGCAGGAGGCCGCAGGGCAGAGCCCAGATCCCGCCATGGTCCACCGTCAGTTCATCGAAAAATCCGTGATCGCGCTGGGCATTGCCCAGGCCCGCTGGGTCAACGATTACTTTCGGATCAAACCACGCCTGAAAGACGCCGACCTGCAACCGCTGGTCGAGGCCGGCACCCTGCACCGCGTTGTGGTTGACGGGTGGGATGCCCCTGCCTACGTGCACCACAGCCACCAGACGCTGCTCAAAAAGGCCATGCGTGGTGTGCTGCAGGCACAGCACACGGCTGTTCTGTCGCCGTTTGACCCGGTGGTGTGGGACCGCGAGCGTGCCCTGACCCTGTTTGACTTTGACTACCGGCTGGAGTGCTACACCCCCGAGGCGAAACGCGTGCACGGCTACTTCGTGCTCCCCATTCTGTGCCGTGGCGAGTTGATCGGCCGCCTCGATGCCAAGGCACACCGTGGCGACGGCGTGCTTGAAGTCAAGCG
The DNA here is from genome assembly GCF_016705985.1 of Candidatus Aalborgicola defluviihabitans. NCBI lineage: Bacteria > Pseudomonadati > Pseudomonadota > Betaproteobacteria > Burkholderiales > Comamonadaceae > Allorhodoferax (SeqCode) > Candidatus Aalborgicola defluviihabitans. The sequence continues at coordinate 106,948 of NZ_JADJKN010000002.1, read as the reverse complement.
CCTGTACAGCCAAGGCCCAAAGGGCTGGAATGCCGAACAGGTGCTCGACGTAGCCCTGGCCTTGTGGCGCTTTGGCCGCTGGCAGGGGCTAACGGAAGTCATGATCGGTGTAACCCAACCCGCACGCATGGCCGTAGCCTTGCGCCGGGCACTGGCGCACATCCAGAACTTGCCCAGTGCGGTGTAGTCCGATGCGGTTGTCAGTGGTGCATGCCAGCCATATCGTGGTGACCTGATCCCGCATCGACGGGATGCGTGCCGACCTGGATGCGCCCCCGCATACCCGCTTCAAAGTGGCCGGGCACCAGGCAGGCAATCTGTAGCGCGCCGGGTTGCGCAAACGTCACCACCAGTTCGCCCATTTCACCGGGCGCCAGACTCAGCGCAATACCGCCACCGTGCTGATGCTGCACGACTTTGCCTTCGGCCATTTGGCGCATCAGTGCAGCGTGCTCAGCGATCTCATGGTCACTGCCCAACACAAATTCGTGGGTCGCAGTGCCGCCGTTGTGCACCACAAAACGCACCGTTTCACCGGCTCGGACGGCAATGGTGTCGGGGGTAAAGCGCATGGTGTCATCCATGTGGACGCTCACTGTGCGGCTAACCACCTGGGCTACCAGCGGGGCAGGTTCGCGATGGCTGTGGTCACCCCCAACGGCCGCCCACTCGGGGTGTGCCTGCAGCCATTGGGCGGTACCAAAGCTTCCTGCAAGAACCGCTGTGCCCACCAGCACGCCATAGGAGACCATGCTACGCCGCCACTGAAAACCGCTGTTAAGCGCCAGTGCGATGACCGACACTGCGAAGCCAGTGGGAACGACCCACGCACTGCGCGCCGGAGAATCAGGAAAGTGTTGTAACCCGCCGGTAAAAAACCCCAGCCCAATGGACAGCAGCGTACCCCAAAGCAGGGCCTTGCCCAAGCTTCGGGGTGTATCGGCGGTTGCCATGGTTTGGTGGTGTTCCCACACAGCGCCCAGCACAAAGAGCACGATACCGATACCGCCCGTCCACAGCGAGCGTTCGCCACTGAAAAAGCCGTGGTTGACTGCACCGGAAATAAAACTGATGCCCGCATACTTGAACAGCATGGTGGCGTGTTGGGTTTGAAAATTGGGTGTCATGGTGATGGGGCGCAACAATATTGCACCCTCCAGAAAATGCGGACGAGCGGCGCATCAAGGTGGCGCCAAGAGTTTCGATCATGGGTACCACGCCGCAGTGGGCGCAGCGGTTTCGTCTTAAATGGGTGGACGCAGATCGGGGGCTGGCTGCCAGTGGGAGCTGGTCTTTGCAGGCGTTGTGGGAGCGCTGAAAACCGCCACGGTGACAGGCAGATGGACTGCCATAGTCAGCGCCGGAAAACACAACGCGCAGTGGCCGCAGCCGGTATGGCCCGAGGCGGGCTGTGCGGTGGCGTTCTGGGCAGTAGAGCTTTCGGCATCGGTTGCCGAGGCTACCATGTGGCAGGGCATATTGGCTGCGCTCACAGAGTGGCTGGCTGGCAATGGCATGTCTATCACTGGCGGCATGGCCCACGCAGCGCCGGCGGCGATGCGAGCCAGCAATACAGTAAGCAATAGAAAGCGTATCCAAACCATGGCCGCATGATAGCAAGCGCCGTAGAACAATGGCCCATAGAAAAAGCCTGCAAGGCGCAAACCTTGCAGGCTTTGGGGAGCGTGAAAACCCGATGGTCTTCAGCAGCGAGGCAATTACATGCCCATGCCGCCCATACCACCCATGCCGCCCATGCCACCCATGTCACCACCGCCCATGCCGCCGCCGGATTCAGCCTTGGGAGACTCGGCCACCATGCATTCGGTAGTCAGCATCAAAGACGCGACCGACGCTGCGTTTTGCAGTGCAGTACGTGTCACCTTGGTGGGGTCCAGGATACCCATGTCGATCATGTCGCCGTAGGTGTCGTTGGCTGCGTTGAAGCCGTAGTTGCCCTTGCCGGCCAACACGGCGTTCACCACCACCGACGCTTCGCCACCGGCGTTGTACACGATCTCGCGCAGAGGCGCTTCGATGGCTTTCATCACCAGAGCAATGCCGTGGTCCTGGTCCGAGTTCGCACCCTTGACCACACCAGCGGTTTGCTTGGCGCGCAGCAGAGCCACGCCGCCGCCAGCCACAATGCCTTCTTCCACAGCAGCGCGCGTAGCGTGCAATGCGTCTTCCACGCGGGCTTTCTTCTCTTTCATTTCGACTTCGGTGGCAGCGCCCACCTTGATCACGGCAACACCGCCAGCCAACTTGGCCACGCGCTCTTGCAGCTTTTCACGGTCGTAGTCAGAAGTGGCTTCTTCGATCTGAACGCGCACTTGCTTGACGCGGGCTTCGATGTCAGCAGCAGCACCCGCACCGTCGATGATGATGGTGTTTTCTTTGCTCACTTCGATACGCTTGGCGGTACCCAGGTCAGCCAAAGTCACTTTTTCCAGCGACAGACCGATTTCTTCAGCGATGACCTTGCCACCGGTCAGGATGGCGATGTCTTCCAACATGGCCTTGCGACGGTCACCAAAGCCAGGAGCCTTGACAGCCACAACCTTCAGGATGCCGCGCAGGGTGTTCACCACCAAAGTTGCCAGGGCTTCGCCATCGACATCTTCAGCAATGATCAACAGAGGACGGCCAGCCTTGGCGACTTGTTCCAGGGTCGGCAGCAGGTCACGGATGTTGCTGATCTTCTTGTCGAACAACAGCACAAACGGGTTGTCCAGCAAAGCGGCTTGCTTTTCAGGGTTGTTGATGAAGTAGGGTGACAGGTAGCCGCGGTCAAACTGCATGCCTTCGACGACTTCGAGTTCGGAGTCGAGGGACTTGCCGTCTTCCACAGTGATCACGCCTTCTTTGCCGACCTTGTCCATCGCGTCTGCAATGATCTTGCCAATGGTTTCGTCGCTGTTGGCAGAGATGGAACCGACCTGGGCGATTTCCTTGGACGTGGTGGTGGCTTTGGAAGCCTTCTTCAGTTCTTCGACCAGGGCTGTTACAGCCTTGTCGATGCCGCGCTTCAGGTCCATTGGGTTCATGCCAGCGGCCACATACTTCATGCCTTCGTGCACGATGGCTTGTGCCAGCACGGTAGCAGTGGTGGTGCCGTCGCCAGCGATGTCAGAGGTCTTGGAAGCAACTTCCTTGACCATCTGCGCACCCATGTTTTGCAGCTTGTCTTTGAGTTCGATTTCCTTGGCCACGGACACACCGTCCTTGGTCACGGTGGGGGCGCCGAACGAGCGCTCCAGAACCACGTTGCGGCCCTTGGGGCCCAGTGTCACTTTGACCGCGTTGGCCAAAATGTTCACGCCTTCAACCATGCGTGCGCGGGCTTCGCCGCCGAAAATTACGTCTTTTGCTGCCATGATATGACTCCAATAATTTCAAATAAATACAAAACTTGTTGTTGGGGAAGAAAGCGTAGCGAGCGGACGTCAGGCTAGGCGCACCGCGCACAGCCACCGGAACGTACTTCTGTACGTGAGGATGGCGAGCACGGAGCAACGACGCATGGCGTTCGCGCAGTAGCTTTATTTCTCGACAACAGCGAAGAGGTCGTCTTCTTTCATGACGAGCAGTTCGTCGCCGTCGACCTTGACGGTCTGGCCGCTGTACTTGCCAAACAAAACGCGGTCACCGACCTTGACGTTCATGGCCAACAGTTCGCCCTTGTCGTTCTTCTTGCCTGGGCCAACGGCCAAGACTTCGCCTTGATCTGGCTTTTCTGCGGCGCTGTCAGGGATGACGATGCCGGAAGCAGTTTTGGTTTCGTTTTCGACGCGTTTAACAATCACGCGGTCTGCCAAAGGACGCAGTTTCATGGGAAATCTCCTGGGTTTTGAAACAATTGCACATTCAAACTTGCACCAACTGCATTGAGTTAGTGCTCATTAACTTGCGGATTGGATGATGTTAGCACTCAACTCCGACGAGTGCTAATGATAAGGCCTTTTATGGGGATTACAAGACCGCACAGCACCGGAAATCAACAGCTGAGGTCGGTCTTAGCTTTGGGGCTTGCTATAGCCCGTCAGCCGCTGCAGCTTCGCAAGGTCCTCGGGGGCCGCTTCGGGTTGCAGTAGTTTAGGCCTTCCATGCCGCCGACCGTTGCTGTAGTGTCCAATGTGATCAAGCATGCGCCGAGGGTGTGCGGCCAATGTTGCCTCATCCTTTAGGTAGACGGACACAAAGTCGTTCCAGATATCGAGGCGTTGCCGCGTGGTGAACGATTCCAGTAGCACTGGCTTGTAGCCTGCGCGATGAGCCCAGTTCACCAGCGCCATGCCGGCATCAGGGTAGAAGCGCCAGCAGTCCACAGGGTAGCGGTGGAACTCGCCATTGGACGGTACGTTCAGGTAAAACAGGCCGTTGGGCTTGAGCACCCGCAACACCTCGTTGAACATGAGCCAGAAGAATTCGACGTGTTCGAAACATGAGCTGCTGACCACCGTGTCCACTGATCCTGCGTCAAACGGCAGGCGGTAAGGGTCGTCCAATACAAGGTCCACGCCAGGCCCAGCTTCAAAATCCAGGCCAATGTAGCGACAGCCCTCGGGCACCAGTGGCCGAAGCGAGCCGTTGACGTCCTGGGCTCCAATGTCGAGCACAGTGGCTCCTGTGCGACCATACAGGTAGCATTCAAAAAAAGGCGGCCGTTATCCAGGGCGGTGGGGTGCATTGCGGGGGCGTTAAGGCCGTTGCCAAATTGTAGGACCGGTTTTGGCTACACACCCGGTACTTGCTGGCTATTTCTGCCTGCCGAAGGCGGGACCCTCGACCAACACTGCGCAACCTTCAATGCCGTCGTGCGCAGGCTTTGGGTAAACTGGCGCGGAACTCTGAAATGGATGGTGTGTGTACCGTATTTGCCCAGTCGTGCTGCTGTTAAAGCCATTAGCCTGGGGAGGCTTGTTTGACTGCTGCGTCATCGAAACCCAGCTCAATGGACTGTCCGTGCTGGCGCGCCGGGTTGATTAATTAACTTTATGGACGCCGATTCTTTCGCATTTCAAAGGGTTACGGAAAGTTGGCGGCTCTATGCCGCAGGTGAGCTGGACGCCGCGATTTTGGAGGCGCAGCAGGCATCTGCGGGGGGCAGACCATCAAACCAGGCCCTTGCTGCTCTTGGTTTTTTTCTGATACAGGCTGGTCGGGACGACGAGGCCGCAGATGTTCTTTTCCCCGCACTTGAACATGCTCCTGCGTATGCACCGCTGCATTGGTACGCTGGCTACCTGTACCAACGGCGCAGTGACGCGGCTGCTGCAGCCGCGGCTTTTCAGCGCGCCTGCGAGCTCGATGATTCGCTCGATGAAGCGGCCTATGCATTAGCATGGGTACTGCACGACCTGGGCCGGATTGAAGAGGCCGCTGACTGGGCTGCGCACGCCATTGCGCAAAGGAAATTGCCGCAACGATGGATGCAAATGGGATGGTTGCAGCAGAAGCGCGAGCTCCACGCATCGGCGGTGCAGGCCTACCGTGAAGCCATCACCGCGTTTCATTCTGCCGCGCCCGAACAGCCCCGGCTGCATCTGCACCTGGCGCAGTGTTTGCAGGCGGTGCAGGATGTGGACGGGGCCGAGGCCGTGTTACGACAGGCCCTAGACCAGTGGCCACTGAATGCTGAACTGGTGGCTGAAGCGGTGCGCCGTTGCTGGAAGCGTGGAGACTGGCAAGGCGCGAAGCGGCTAGCGCGCGATCTGGTGCAGGCGCAGCCTTCACGGGGAGATTCCTGGCTTCTGCTGGGTGCAACCCTACAGGACATGGGTGAACTGCAGGAGGCTGATGAAGCGCTGGCCAACGCACACGAATTGGATCCGGGCCTCATTGATGCAATGTTTCGCAGGGCGCAGATCCAGCGTGGCTGGGAGCGCTTCGTGGGCGCTAGGTGGCTGCTGGAAATGGTATTGGACCAGGCGCCCGATCATGCGATTGCGCAGGATCTCATGGCCCAGGTGCTGCTCGACTTGGGCGAGACGCTCGCGGCACGCCGTGTGCTGGTCAGGCGCTTGCGACAACACCGTAATGCGGTGGATTTGCGGCGACTGTTGGCCGTGGCCCAGTGGCGGCGAGGGCGTTTGCAGATTGCACAGCGAACGCTTCGCCATGTACTCACCCTGGCGCCCGACGACATTGAAGGCCTTCGCATGCAAGGCTGGTTGGCGCTGGAACTTGGCAACAAGGCCCTCGCCGTTGAGGCGGTAAGGGCTCTAGTGACGCGCTTGCCGGGCGATAGCCCGGCCCAGATTCAGGCGGCGTTCATCTTTACCCGTGCGGAGTTGATCGCTGAAGCGCAGGGCTGGGCGGAGCGGGCGGTGGCACACGCGCCCGATTCGGCAGAGGCCTGGCGCGCATTATCCGAGGTGCGGCTGCGACAGCGTCGACTGGCCGACGCTGAACTGGCAGTGAAGGCCGCCCTACGTCTGGCGCCAGACCATGTGGACGCGCTGCGGCAGATGGGCTGGGTGATGCTGAGTGCCGACCGGCCGGCGCAGGCCCAACTCGCCTTTCTGCGCGCTGTTGAATGCAAACCTGACAACCCCGCTCCGCGACTTGAACTGGCTGAGGCGCAAAGCCGGACCGGAAACTTTGCAGCGGCTCTGGCAGGTGTCGATGCCTTGCTCGAAGCGCAAGTCGGCTGGCCACCCGCCCTGCTGCTCAGGGCCCGCGTGTTGACCGAGGCCGGTGATGGTGACGCCCTGAATGCGTGCGCCCGGCTACTACGCCACGACCGTTTTGCGCCAGATGCGATCAAGACTACCTTGCGCTTGGTCGGGTTGGGCAAGCCGAATGCCCGTTCGCTCTTGCGCCTGATCCCCGTGGAGGTTCTGCGCAATGCCCTGCGTGATGCTTTGCAGCAGGCTGTTTACACGCAGGGGCAGTCGTATCTGGACCGCCTCGCCCTGATCGCTCGTGAGGACCTGGATGAAGATCCATGGAATGGTGCTGCGATGTTGTACGCGGCCTCGCTGTGCGCCGGGTCTGACAGGGCGGATTTGTCGCTTCAGGCGCGGAACTGGTACCGCAGCCTCAAGGTTAGAAGTGGGCTGACGCGTCTGCCGCATTCGAAGCAGAATCTGGCTTTTGATACGAGGCCACGCATCGCCTACATGGCGGGGCAGCTGCACCAGAGTCTGTTGCGTCGCGTGCTGGCGGCCCATTCGGGCGATCGAGCCCAAGTCTTCCTGTACACCAATCAGGTGTGGCCGGATCTTCCGCCGCACATCTATCTGCAACCGCTGCTGATAGATACCCTGGCCGAATCGTGCGCTGCCAACCGGATCGATGTGGTGATTGATGTTGGCGGCCTTCACCCGTTTCAGGGACAGTTTGCCTTGTTGCAGGCCTATGCGCGCCGCTTGGCCCCGGTGCAGATGGGCTGGCTGGGGTGCTGGGGCTCCGCGGGCGGGCTGTTTGATGTGCTGCTCGCCGATGAGGTATCGGTGCCGGTATGCCACGAAGTTCACTATGACGAGGTAGTTTGCCGGATTGCAGGCGGACAGTGGTGCTGGGACCCATCCGTCCTGGCGCCAGCGGTCAGCGCGCCACCTGTGCTCAGCCTGGGTTCTGTTACCTATGGCGTTACGGCGCGCGGTTTAAAGCTGGGTGCCGCATGTCTGGCCGCTTATGCGCGTATCGTGGCCGATACCCCCAATTCGACTATCCGCTTCGTTGGTGAGGTGGCGGGCGACTGGCCCCAGCGTTGCGAGATTCTGTCGTGCATGCAAGCCCAGGGCGTTAGCGCTGGTCGGGTGTTTTTCCACCCCTTCATGCCGCATGCCGACTACCTGGCATGGTTTGGCCGCGTTGATCTGGTGCTGGACAGCTTCCCTGGCAACGGAGGCCTGAGCCTGCTGGATCCCTTGTGGATGGGTGTGCCGGTAGTCACGCTGGCTGGTGAATGGGTGGGCGCCAGGCAGGGGGCCTCGGTGCTGGCGTCGCTGGGGTTGTTGTGCTGGAGCGCTGAGACCGTGGAGGGTTTCTGCGCACTCGCGGTTAAGCTCGTGGCAGATGTGGAAGGCCTGTCGGCGCACCGTCTGGCGCTGCGTGACCGCATCCTCGGCTCCGCGCTGGTGGACGGACAGCGCGTTGCCTCGCAGATTGAAGCCATCTGTGCCCGGCTGAAAGGAGCGTACCAGGACCTGGCGGCGGCGGATGGCGCCAAGGCTCGCACACGTATGCAGGCACAAAAATTTCTGGATACCTGGCTGCGGCTGCCCCGAGTGGTGGACTTTCCGGCTGTGCCTTCGGACGTGGTACCCGACCTCTCTGTGGTCGTGGTGCTGTTCAACCAGGCTGGCCTGTCGCATCGCACGCTGCAGGCGCTGGCTGATCAGCGTGGCCCAAGCTTCGAGACTATTATTGTTGACAATGCCTCGACGGACCGCACGCCAGAGCTTCTGGCGTGCCTACGTGGGGCGCGCGTGATTCGCAATTCAAACAACCTGGGGTTTCTGCTGGCTGCGCGGCAGGGTGCCTGCGCAGTACGAGGCCGGTATTTGGTTTTCCTCAATAGCGACGCCATCCTGTTGACGGACGCGCTCGCTAATGCTTGCAAGGCCATGGATGCAGACCCCAGCATTGGTGCCATGGGTGGGCGTGTGGTACTGACAGATGGCGGCTTGCAGGAAGCTGGTAACGTGGTCTTTGACGATGGGCGGGCTGGTGGCATTGGTCGTGGTGAAGATCCCTTTGGTCACGCTGCGCTGCATGCCCGAGCAACAGACTATGTTTCTGGTGTTTTTCTGGTCACCCCGGCGCCGGTATGGCGCATGCTCGGAGGCTTCGACGTGGCGCTGGCACCCGCCTATTACGAAGATACTGACTATTGTCTAAGGGTGTGGCGCGCGGGCTTGCGCGTCGTGTACGAGCCTTCGGTGTTGCTGGAGCATCTGGAATGGGGCAGTGCTACAGGCGACAGCGCCACACAGCTTATGGAGTGCAATCGGGCTGTGTTCCGAAATCGTCACGCGACATGGCTCAAAGGGCAACCTATGCCACAGGCATTACCGCTCGATGGCGACCGGTGGCGGTCGCCCGAGGACCAGGCCCGACGCCCGCGTGTGCTGTTCCTGGAAAACGAAGTCCCGCATATGTTCAAAGGCGGTGGCCTGCCGCGGGCCCGCCTCATGCTTCAGGCTCTGGACGACTGGCCGGTGACTCTGTTTCCGCTTTGGACGCTGCAAGACAACTGGCGTGCGGTCTATGCGTCCATTCCGCGCAGCGTCGAAGTCGCACTGGGCTACGGGCTGGACGGGCTTGAATCGTTCCTGGAGCGGCGCCTTGGTGTATACGACGTTCTGCTGGTTAGCCGGCCTACCAACCTGGACGCCATTAAACCCTTGCGCCGGCGACGGCCGGATCTTTTTGCTGGTATGCGGCTGGTCTATGACGCGGAAGCGCTTTTCGCGCTGCGTGAGGTCGCCATGGCGGGTGTGCAGGGTCATCCACTTTCGCGGGTTGCAGCGCAGGCCCGGATGGATGCTGAGATGTCTTTGGCAGCCGGCGCCAGTGATGTGCTTGTGGTTTCGCAGCGCGACGCCCGATATTTCGAGGCCGCAGGCCACCGGGTGGAGGTTCTCAGTCACAGCACGCCGGTGCGGCGTAACGCCCCCGGCGTCGCAACCCGCAGCGGCATGCTATTTGTGGGTGCCCTGCATCCTGGTACGCCCAATGAAGACGGCCTACTCTGGTTCATCCGCAAAGTGATGCCGTTGCTGCGTAGGCGACTGGCGTCGCCGCCACTTCTGTCGGTGGTGGGTGTGTGTCTTTCTGATCAGGTGGCGGCCCTCGTGGGGCCCGAGGTGATGGTGTTGGGGCCGCAAGAAACGCTAGAGCCGCACTATGACGCCGCCCGAGTGTTCATTGCACCGGTGCGATTTGCGGGCGGCGTTCCGGCAAAGGTGATTGAGGCCGCTGCCAACGGTATTCCCACAGTAGCCTCAGCCTTGCTGGTGCGCCAACTGGCTTGGCGCGACGGGCTGGACATTGTGGGTGCCCGCGACGCCAGGGCTTTTGCCGCCGCAATTGCCCGCCTGCTGGAAGACGACGCGGTGTGGGAGCGTCAGCAGTCCGCCGCATGGGAGCAGTGTGCGTTGCGCTACAACCCCGACCTTTTCGGGCGGGCGCTGCGTCGGGTGCTGTACCAGGCTGCAGAGGGAGACGCATGAAACCTCACCCGTTGGAGCAGCCCACGCTGAAGCGCGTCAGGTTTTTGCGGGCCAGGGGGCAGGAGGCACAGGCGGAAGCGGTTCTTTGGGAAGCGTTGGCGCAGGAGCCCAATCTGGCCACAGTGCATCTGGAGTTGGCGCAACTGCGGTGGCCTGGGCCAGACTACCTCCACTGGCTGGCATGGCTGCACGGCGAGCTGCAGCCACGGCTGTATGTGGGGATCGGTGTGGAAAGGGGTGAGTCGCTGAAGCTTGCGTTGCCACCAACGCGGGTCATTGGGGTTGACCCCGCGCCCATGGGCGATCCACTGGCGGCCTGCAATGCGGCGGCAAGCCTGTATCGTCAGACCAGCGCGGAATTCCTGAGTGATCCACCTGCGGACTGCGGACTGCGGGCTGAGGGAGCAGGGTTTTGATCTGGCCTGTGTCGACGGGGATCATCGCTTCCAGAGCGTGCTGGAGGATTACATTGGCCTTGAAAAGTGGGCTGCGCCAAGCGCTTTGGTCGTGCTGCACGACACCTTGCCGCTGACCAACGTGACCGCCACCGCAGAGCGGCAATCCGGGTTTTATACCGGTGACGGCTGGAAGCTCGTGCCCTGCCTCAACGCGTTGCGGCCCGAGCTGCGATTGCTGACCCTGCCTATCGCGCCGACAGGCCTCACGCTGATAACTGGGCTGAACCCGCGCTCCGACGTGCTGTACGAACGAAAGTCGCAGATTGTTGAGGTGTATGCGCGGCTTAGCGCGCAACGCATTGTCGAGCGGCCCGGGGCAGTGGTAGGGCCACTGGGACTCAGCGAAGCGAATGCGGTGAGTCGGTGGCTTCTGGACGCGGGCGTGCAATCACGCAGCTGAAATGGTGCTCAAGTCTCCCCAGCCGGTCGAGATCTTCTTCGGTGGCGATCAGGGCCTGCAGCCACGGCCCGGCTTCCGGCGACTGAAAGTTCTGCGCCACGTCGGCGAGCAGCAGATGCAACACCGAGCCACCATAGGGTCGTTGCATCATGATCTCGAAATACTCGCCCAGAAGTGGCAGGATCTGCGACGAGCAGACGGCTTCGCTCGGGTCCACCGCGATTACCTCATCTACGGTCGGCGCACGAAAGCCTCGCTTGATCCCACCCGAGCGCGTGGTCAGCAGTCGCTCGGGCAGCAGGTCCGCCAGCGCGCAAATTTGCTCCATGTTGTTGGGGGAAAACTGGAACCGGTCGGGGCCTACGTATTCGTCGAGGAAAAACCAGCCTCCGGGTGTCAGCAACTGCGCGACGACGCTGAAAAGCTGCCGCAGTTGGGAGCAATGGTGCACGCTGGCCACGCCCAGAACGGCGTCAAAGCTGCCTGAAAGAAAAGGCGGCTCACCGAGCGGCAGGTTATCCATGTTGGCCTGAACGTATTCGATCGACGCGATGCCAGCGGCGCTTTCGCGGGCCACCGCTAGTACCTTGGGGGACAGGTCGAAAGCCACGATCTCGCGGGCCCATCCATTTTCATGCAGATCGCGTTCGACCCGCCCGGCGCCGCAACCCAGTACCAGCACGCGGCGCAGCGGCAAGGCGCCCGCCGCTGCAAGGTGCTGCGCGAACCACGCGAGCGGCCCGATTGACGCGTCGCCGCTGACCCTGCGATTGATCAGCGTCCGGACTTCTTCCAGATGAGTCCATTGCAGGCCGTTGGCGACCCATGAATGTGGGTTGCCCCATACGGCATCGAGCCGGTCGGAGAGGTGAGAATCGAGCATCAGGCTCAATCTTACAATGGGCGTCTCTCCTAAAGGATGCGGCATGGGCTTTCCGCCAGGACATTTTTATTCGTCGATCCCTGACCCCGTCGACCTGCTGAAACGGGAGGACAGGGTCTGGGCCCTTCGGGAAAGCCTCTCGGGTGTTGACACCCAGGTGCCAGCCCAGCTTGCCTTGCTGAAACGGCTCCGCCCCCACCTGGTCACCCTTCACTATCCGGTGGAAGCGCCTGCTGAGCCGGGCCGCTACTATTACATGAATGGCATGTTCCCGGTGCTTGACGCCGAGTTCCTCTATGGCGCGTTGTGCCTGTTCAGGCCGAAACGCATTGTGGAGGTGGGCTCGGGGTTTTCGTCCCTGGTGATGGCGGATGCGAACGTCGACGTGTTTGGCGGCGCGCTGGACATTACTTGCATCGAACCGTACCCCCGTGATTTCCTTCGCGCGGGTGTGGAGGGCATCACGCGGCTGCTACCGTCACGCGTGGAGGAAACCGATCTAGCGGTGTTTGCCCAACTGGAGGCGGGCGACCTGCTGTTCATCGATTCGTCCCACGTGTCCAAGGCCGGAAGCGATGTGAACCATCTTTTCTTTGAGGTGCTGCCACGACTCAAGTCAGGGGTGTATGTGCACCTGCACGACATCTTCCTGCCGGACGAGTACCCCAAGCCTTGGGTGATTGATGAGGAACGAAGCTGGACCGAGCAATACCTATTGCACGCCTTTTTGATGTTCAACACCGACTGGCGCGTGGTGTGGATGGCGCACTACATGTTGAGTCGCCACCGTGAGGCGGTTTGCTCGGTTTTCCCACGTTGTCCGGGTCTGGGCGCGGGGGGGAGTTTCTGGATGCAGCGCTGCTAGGGTTTCGACAGGCCGTGGTCGAACTGGGCTAGCCCGCCCGAATGTGCGAGGTGAGGTCGCTGATCGGGGCTGCAAGGTTACGTCGCCAGTAGCGGCCTTTGGTGCATGCAGGAATGAAACCCAAGCGAGGATAAAGATCGGCCACGACGCCGTTGCGCGAACTGGGCAGGTACTCGCCGCTCAAGGTCGTGGCACCCTGATCCTTAGCCAGCGCAATGAGGCCCACCAGCATGAATTGTTCGGCTGAGCGTGAAAAGACGCGGCAACTCATGAGCCAGCTGTCGATTCGCAGCACGTCGCCTTCGCGTACCAGCAGCATGGAAGACACTTGGCCGTGGTCACCGAACCGGTCTTTGAGCTGGAAAACCAGCAATTGCTGGTCGGGTCGCGCCAGTGTGGCCGCCAGTTGCGGCTGCGCGTAGCGTCGCGTTGTCAGGTTGAACTGGTTGGTCTTGAGTTCAAGCTGGGTCAGACGGGGCAGGTCGGCGGCTTGCGCGACGGCGAGCCGACCGACCATCTCCAGTCCTTCAAGGTAGGTGCTCAAGTCGGCTGCGGTCGACTGTGTAGCCAGTGCTTCGCAGCGCGCTGTGTAGGTTGCGGTGCGTCGTAGGTCGGCCACGGTATAGCTCTGAAGATCAAACCAGTGGCCGGATTCCAGACGTTCAATGAACTGGGCGGGGTCGGTGCCGAGGTCCACCAGTGCCACTTCAGGCAGGATCTGCTCAATAAGGGAACGCTCCGCCGGGTTGTCGTCCACGAAGACCATGGTATCAAGGCTGAGATTGAGCTCGGTCGCGATCTGCCGCAGACCCGTAGCCTTGTCACTCCAGCTGCAGACGAAGGCGGAAAAGTCACTGCGGCTCAATGCGCTCACTGCATGACTAAGCCCGCTGACTGCTAGTGCTAGATCATTCTTGCTGCACACAGCGAGTACTACGCCCCGTTGGCCCAACTGGGCGATGTACTGCTGCCATGCTGCGAAGGCCTCACCCCGGGCGCCGTGATCTAGGCCCAGGGCAATGCCCTCGGGACCATCGTCACCGATCGTGCCGCCCCAAAGTGTGTCGTCCAGGTCAAGCACTAGCAGCTTCTTCGCGCGTCCGGTTGCGGCGCGCCAGGCACCACGAAACCAGGGCAGGTAGTCGGCCAGGAAGCGCGGGTCAAATCCGAGTTTGCCGGCATAGTAATACCGTGCTGGTGACCATGTCACCCGTCCTACCTGGGCTGCGAGTTGGTCGGCTTGTAACCAACACACCCGACCCGCACCGGCCTCGAATAGAGCGGTATTGAGTGCATCAACGCGGCTCGCCATACTGGCCGGAGACCGGCGCTCGGCGATGCCTCGTAATTGTTGCGACGGTGGAACCAGAGTGTGCTGGATGATGATGCAGCGCCGCGCCTCCAGAGCGTCCCACAGTGCTTCGAACCGGCGCACCTGGGCCTGAGTATCGGCGTCAACCCGATCAACGGGCGTGTCGACCGGCAGCGCTGGCCAGGTGTTTCGCCAGTCGGGGATCAGCACTACTACATCGGGTCGAAAGGCATGCAGAGCTGAATCCGGGTCCAGGCACTCTTGCTGCATCACACCGTAGGGGGCCGCGTAAAGCAGGGGCAACACACCTTCCTGCGCGATGGCACAGGCGACCGCCCGCGCCAGCAAGTCAGACGTTAGGTCGCCCACCACGGCGACCCGCTGAACCGACGTGCCGGCGCTTTGAGCTTCCTGCGCTAAATGCTGCAACTGGTCGGCGCAGGCCATCACATCGGCTGGAGTCCATTGAGGCGCCGCGAGACGTGCACGCAGCGTGTCGGGAAGATTATTCGCTGCCATGGCGGGCCAGCACCTCGCGAACACCCCGAACCGTGATGAGCTTTTCAATGTCGTGGTTGTCCAGGGTGATGCTGTAGTTGATCTCGATCATGCTGGCGAGCAGGATGGTCTTCAGGCTGTCCCAGGCGGCCACGGTGTCGATGCCGTCGTCTTCATTGAGGTCTGCGGCATCTACCTGCAATACCGAAGCGATCAGCGTCAAGACGTCAGACATAGGTGCATTTTCCTGTTGGGAGCAATATATTTTTCACGCTGGCAGTTCCAGCGCAATGGCCGTGGCTTCACCACCACCCATGCAAAGGGTGGCGATGCCGCGGCGCAGACCATGGTGCTCCAGGGCATGGAGCAACGTCACGATGATCCGGGCACCCGTGGCGCCAACAGGGTGCCCCAGCGCGCAGGCGCCGCCGTGAACGTTCACACGCTGCAGGCCAATACCCAGCTCCTGCGCCACGGCCAGAACACCGAGTGCAAAGCCTTCGCCGATTTCAAAGAGATCAACCGAGCGCGCTTCCCATCCAGTCTTGGCCAGTAGTTTGCGCACGGCGCCAACCGGTGCGGTGATGAACTGCTCTGGCGCCTGTGCGTGTGACGCGTGTCCACGCACCAGAGCGCGGACTGGCAAACCCTGCGCATCGGCCCGAGAGTGGAGGGTGAGCAGCAACGCTGCCGCGCCATCGGAAAAAGGCGCGGCGGTTGCCGCCGTCACCCTGCCATCCGGCGGGAACAGAGGCAGGAGTGTCGGCACTTTTTCCGGCTGCGCACGGATCATTGGTTCATCGATCGACACCGTGGAGCCGTCAGGGAGTTTGAACGGGAAGATCTCGCGCTCAAATGCGCCACTGTCTTGGGCCGTGCGAGCCCGAGTCACAGAGATGATGGCCTGGGCGTCCTGGTCGGCGCGGCTAATGCCTCGCGCTAGAGCGATGGCGTCCGCAAACCGGCCGAGTGAGGGAGAGCCCTGGCCGGTGCAGGCATCCAGCATGCAATCCAGCAGCAGATGATCGCGCAGACCCGCTTGGTAAGCCCCGCGTTCACGACCGAGTAACAGGGGAGCCCGGCTCATGTTTTCCATACCGCCCGCGATCACGCTCGTCAGCGTTCCAGCACGCAGCAGATCATGCGCCAACATCACTGTCAGCATGGCTGACCCGCAGACTTTGCTGATCGCACTGCAAGGCACGCTCGGCGGCAAGCCCGCAAAGAGCGCAGCCTGACGGACGGGCACCTGGCCCAAACCTGCAGTGAGCACATTGCCCAGATACACCTCTCCAACGTCCTTCGGGTCCATGCCGGACCACGTTAATGTGGCAGCGATTACGGCGGTACCCAGTGCCTGCGCAGCGACGTCTTTGAATACACCCTGATAGGCGCCTGTCGCAGTTCGTACCGCAGCGGTTATGACGACGGGATCTTCCATATTTCAGCCGATCTGGCGATTCTTACCAGTCAGCGTTATTGGTGATGTATCGCTCAAAGTAGTCATAGAAAGTCCAATTTTCAGTGTACCAGCGGTAGGTCTGCCCAGGTTGCCAGAAGGTCAATCCCAAGACCTCGGCCACCATGGGATGAATAGGCATTTGCAGGTCACCCATACCTTTGAAGCCCGAGGCTGAAAGGCAAGCTTCCAATCTGGCCTCTTTGCCGCCAAGAATCGGGCGAACGACCTTGGCGACCCTGCGGGTCAGCTCGATAATGGCAGACTGAGACATATGCCCGCTAGTCCAGAACAGGTGTTGGTCACGGAAATTCGCTTCAACGAAGTCCGCGAGCTGGATGTCGCACTGGGTATCGTAGCGGCACATCCGGTCGATGTCGCGCTGCAGACGAATCTCGAGGTTCGGCATCTTCCTATAAGACAGATCAAGGTAAGCCGCCACGGCGAGGGGCCCGGTAAGTCCCGCATTCCTGATCTGCAGCCCGATTATGTCGCCTAGTTGGTAGCGCCCCCAGGGAAAGGCGGGGTCGATGGTGCCGCGAGGCTCCGGGCACTCGAAGGGCCACAGGCTCGTCATTACGAAGCTCGGGTAGGTGATGACTGGGCAGCACGCAGGCAAGCGTGCCTGAACAGCGAGTGCTGCAGGGTTGGTGGTGTATTCCTCCAACTGCCACAGCACCAGCGCCACGTTCTCAAAAAAATGGTCGGACAGCTCGGTGGCTTTGTCTGCGCCAGGGAAGATGTGGTTGGGCGCGAAGACGAAGCGATAGTCGTCGTTTAAGTCATCGAGCGTTGCCAGAGTCTGGGCCAAAAACGGCGCCTGGCAATTGCCGTAGACCAGAACGGTCCGCGCTTGCGCCGTTGCACCGCCGTACGTCAGGACTTGCGACATGCGGATTGACCGTGATAGATGCGATAGATGACCGTAGACGGGGCGATCTGCAACAATGCCCATTTGGACATGGGGTAGGAAAACGGTGACATTTGAGTTGTATTGCGACATTGAGTGGGTTCAGCGTGGAGCATACTTTGTTCATCATCGGCGTCGCTTCGTCCAGACTTGGAACACTGTTGCAGGACTGGGGCTTTCCACTGGCGTAGTGCTGGACGCAGGCGGGGTGGGTCCTGTAGCAACTTACCTCGGTAGCATGGGCTGGGAGGTGCGCGGCACAGAGGTGGACCTGCGCGGCCCCTTGCCTTTCCCTGACCAATGCATTGATCTCGTCCTGTGTACTGAAGTTATTGAGCACATCAAGGATGTTGACAGTAGCGAACTGCGTGACCTTGAGGCGTTCAACTACTCGGGTGTCGAGAGCATGCTGTGCGAGATGAGGCGCACGCTGCGACCAGAGGGTTTGCTACTGGTAACAACGCCCAATGCGGCTTCCATGCACATGCTGGCCAAATGGATTTATGGGGAGTTGTTACTGGCCGATCCGCAACATGTGCGGGAATTCACGCTGGCGGACCTTGACCGGGTTGCGCTCAAGTGCGGTTTGAGGACGGTCTGGTCCAGAACCATGGATAGCTGGAACCTGGGTGGCGATGAGGTCGTGGACAGGGTTGCCGAGGTGCTGCAAAGCCTGCCGTCGATGCCTCAGTTGGAACGCGGAGACAACATCGTCGCGCTATTTGCCAGAGACTGAATTCGCATCCAAAAACAACTTGCAATTATCAAATAATTACGCCGCCAACCCGTAGCAGCCTGGGGAAGCAGTGGTGTCAGCTTACCCGTCGGGGGAAAGAAGCTGCGTATCATGCTGTCATAGTGCGTGATCCGGTTGCGGCGCCTCGCCGTGTGAAAGCAAAGGAAATGACATGTTGAAGAACAAAGTGGCTTTGGTAACCGGTGGCGGCTCCGGTATTGGGCGCGCGGTAGCGCAGGTGTGGGCGCGTGAGGGTGCCAAAGTCGTCGTGTCGGACCTAGACGTTGCAGGTGGTGAGGAAACGGTAAAACTGGTGCGGGCTCAGGGGGGTGACGCTATTTTTGTCGCGACCGATGTGGGCAAGGCTGCCGACTGTGAAGCACTGGTCAATGCGACTGTGGCTCATTATGGTCGCTTGGATGTGGCTTGCAACAATGCCGGCATTGGTGGGCCCTCTGCCCCCACGGCGGACTATCCGCTGGATGGGTGGGCGCAGGTTATCAACATCAACCTGTCGGGTGTTTTCTATGGCATGAAGTACCAGATTGCTGCCATGCTGAAAAATGGTGGAGGTTCTATCGTGAACATGGCTTCCATTTTGGGTGCCGTGGCATTTGCCAACAGCCCGGCCTACTCCGCAGCCAAACACGGTGTGCTGGGTTTGACGCAAGCCGCCGCGCTGGAATACAGCGCCCAGGGGGTTCGCGTCAACTCCGTGGGACCGGGCTTTATTCACACCCCCATGATCAGCGGACTGGAGGCTGACGACGGCGTGCGTGCGTTTTTGGTGGGAGCGCACCCCATTGGCCGTTTGGGCAAAGCAACGGAAGTAGCCGAGCTTGTTGCTTGGCTGTCATCAGACCGTGCCTCCTTTGTCACCGGGGCCTATTACCCGGTTGATGGCGGCTATCTGGCACGCTAACCCCAGCGCATGACCTGCCTGTAGCCACACGACCACGTTCGGCGCGTAGACGTGGGTAAACTGCTGGCACGATGAACCACGCAGCACCCCATGACACGCCCCACTGGCCCCCGGTTGGTACCGGCCGATGGACCCGGTGGTGGGGCTACTTGGTGCGCTGGTTGGTGTTTGGGTTGGTCGTGCACCTGTTCCAGCCGGTAGATGGCGCCAGTAACCCGTTCTGGGCGCAAAAGCTCGACCAGGCCTTTATGGGCATGTCATTTGGTCTGGCCGGGGCAGTCGTATTCACCCTGACCGAGAACCGTTTCAATACACCACGCGTGCGCTGGAAATCCTGGGCCATCGTGCTGGCCACGTGGCTGCTTGTCAAGACACTGTTTGTGAGTGTGCTGGCCACCTTCGGCTGAATCGACCAGGCTGGTAGGCTGCTTCAGCCGATGCGCACCGGTACGAAAATTTTGCTGCCTTCGCGCTCGATCAACAGCGCCACCGATTTGTTGGAGCTGGAAACGATCTCACGCACCTGCTCAACGTTTTTTACCGCAGTGCCATTGACTGCCAGCACCACGTCACTAGGCCGCACACCCGCAAGTTCTGCGGCGCCACTGACCCCCTCAACCACCAGCCCGGTGGCTAGGCCAGAGTCACGTCTTTCCGATGGCTCCAACGCCCGCAGCGCCAGCCCAAGCTTGCCTTTGCCGGCAGATTCGTCGGCTTTGGCTACCTTGCCCGCCTTGTCGCTGGCGTCCCCAAGCTGGGCGCTGAGCTCTTCACGCTTTCCCTGCCGCCAGATTTCGATCGCGACCTTTTGCCCCGGTGCAGACTGGCCGATCAAGGCCGACAGATCATTCGAGGCGATGATGGGTTGACCATTGATTTTGCGGATAACGTCGCCAGCCTGTAACCCCGCACGATCGGCTGGACTACCCTTGTCGACATTGGCCACCAGTGCACCTTCCGGTTTGTCCAGCTTGAACGAATCGGCAAAACCCTGGTTCACATCCTGGATGGCCACGCCCAGGCGCGCATGGCTGGCTTTGCCAGTGGCCACGATCTGGTCTTTGATCTTGATCGCCAAATCAATCGGAATGGCGAATGACAGACCTTGGTAGCCGCCGGTATGGCTGAAAATCTGCGAATTGATACCGATAACCTCGCCGCGTGAGTTAAACAGTGGACCACCGGAATTGCCGGGATTGACGGCGACATCGGTTTGGATGAATGGCACAAAGCCATCATCGGGCAAAGCACGGCCTTTGGCGCTGACCACGCCTGCACTCACGCTGTTCTCAAAACCGAACGGCGAGCCGATAGCCAGCACCCACTCGCCCACCCGCAGGTTGTGCGAGTCGCCTAAAGGCACGACGGGCAGGTTACTCGCTTCGATCTTGAGCACTGCAACATCAGTCTTGGGGTCGGATCCTAGAACCTTGGCCTGAAACTCGCGCCGGTCGGTGAGTTTGACGGTAACGTCTTTGGCATCGCGCACCACGTGAGCGTTGGTCAAAATCAGCCCGTTTCCACTGACGATAAAACCTGAACCCTGTCCCCGCACCGGCTGGTCGCGCTGACCTGGCATGGCGCCATTGGGTCCCTGGAAGCGCCGGAAGAATTCGTAGAACGGATCGTTCGGATCCATGCCAGGCACGCCACGACGCTGCGCAGCCGGCTCTTGCTGTGAATCATCGGTTGCCGCCTTGGTGCCGCTGACACTGATATTGACAACGGCTGCGCCATAGCGCTCAGCAATCTGTGAAAAGTCGGGAGCCCCGATAGCACTGTTCGATGCCACAGCGGGCGTAGTCACGGTGACAGCGGTTGGCGCTGCACTCACATGGGAAATTGTTAAGAAAGTGGCCCCTGCGCCACCGAGTGCGCCAGCGGCGACTAGCGCCAGAACAAGTCGGGACGGTGCCATTGAACGCATGGTCATAAAAGCTCCTGGGGGTAAAGAATGAACACGACTCGAATATCGTGCCCAAAACTTAGACAGGGCTTAAACCACTAATCGCTTTCAACCAATAGCCGGAAATTTGACTTCCACACGCAGTCCGCCCATGCGCGGGGAGCGGTCGAGTTGTAGTGATGCGTGGTGCAAATCCGCGATGGACTTGACGATAGCCAACCCAAGGCCGCTACCGGTAGTCCGTGTTCCGGCAACACGATAGAACCGATCCAGAACCCGCTCAAGATCAGCGTCTGCGATGCCTGGGCCGCTGTCCTCCACAACCAGGCGCAGCAGATTGGCCTCACGCTGAATTTCAAGGTCCACCCTGCCACCCGGCGGCGTGTATTTGACGGCGTTGTCGAGTAGATTGCGCATCAGGATGCGCAATGCATCGGGGTGACCTGCAATGCGATCTTCAACAGTGCGCCCAAGACCGAGGTCTATTTGGTGCGCCTGCGCGGCGGGAGTGGCATCGGCAATGGCCAGGCGGGCCATCTCTGCCAGTGACACCGGTTGCGGCTTGGTTTCAAGCGTGTTGGCCTGATGCCGAGCCAGTACGAGCAGTTGTTCTACCAATCGGGTGGCACGATCAATGCCCGTGACCAGGCGGGTAACCGCCACTTCTCGCGTGGCGTCGTCCGTCGCGCGCTGCAGCCCTTGTACCTGGAGCTTCAATGCGGCCAAGGGCGAGCGCAGTTCATGGGCGGCGTCCGCCACGAAATTGGTTTGCGCATCGAAGGCCTGGTGAACGCGCGCAAACAGCAGATTGAGCTCGTGCACCAAAGGGCGAATTTCGTCGGGCAGGCCAAGCTCACTGACATCGCTGAGATCATCGGCCTGTCGCTGTGCCACTTGGCGGCGCACGCGCGATACCGGTCGCAATGAAAGGCCCACGGCCCACCAGACCACCAGCATCAGCAAGGGTGCCATGACGGCGATGGGGAGCATGGAGCGCAGTGCCAACCTGCTAGCCATCTGGCGCCGTGCCGCCATATCCTGGGCGACCTGGATGACCTGTGATCGCGACTGCATCGAAAACACGCGGTAGGTGGTGCCGCGAGCGGCGACGTTCGAAAAACCCAAAATCGCCCGCTGCGGCAATTCGGCGCGCGCGGCCGACTGAAACACGCTCAGACCATCGGCAGTCCAGACCTGGATCACAAAATCAAAATTCTCGTCTGCATTCGCATCACCGTCCACGCTGGTTGCCCCGTTTGTGGGCAAACCAGAGCGCAGTGCAAGCGCCATTTGCTGCATGTGGTAGTCGAATATGTCGTCCGCCTCGGAGCGAGCCGTACGGTAGGAAATCAGCGCCTGTGCGACTGCAGTCAGCATGATGGCCACCAGCAATACCCATAGCAAGCGGTTGCGCAGTGAGTGGGTGGTTTGCAGTCGCATTGTTATACCTTGGGCACGTTGTAGCCTACACCGCGCACATTCTGGATCAGCTCAGTCCCTAATTTTTTGCGCAAACCATGGATGTAGACCTCGACTGCGTTGCTGCTGATTTCATCTTTCCAGCCGTACAGCTTTTCTTCCAACTGCGTGCGGGACAAAACCAAGCCCGGTCGGGCCAACATCGGTTCGAGAACCGCCCATTCGCGTGCCGATAGCAGCACCGGTTGCCCGCCAACGCTTACTTCCCGGGTCGCGGGATTGATGCTCACGCCTTTGTGCTCGTAAATGGGTTCGGCGCGTCCCGAAGCGCGTCGTAGCAAGGCGCGTATGCGAGCCAGGAGTTCGTCCAGGTCGTAGGGTTTGAGAACGTAATCATCGGCACCCGCATCCAGCCCCTGGATGCGCTGCTGCACCGAATCGCGCGCGGTCGCGATCAGAACCGGTGTGCGGATCTTGTGCGAACGCATGGAGTGCAAAACCGCCATGCCATCACGCCGTGGCAGCCCCAAGTCCAGCAAAACCAGATCGTAGGTTTGTGTATGCAGGGCGGTCAGCGCCATCTCGCCGTCTTTGACCCAGTCAACGGCATAGTGCTCGGCACGCAGGGCGTCCATCACCGATTCGCCGATCATCGTATCGTCTTCTACCAGCAGGATGCGCATGATCGAGGCGGCACTTACGGGCGGCGAAATGCCACCGTCTGGCGGGACCAGTATTTGGATGCCAACTGGTCCAACCGCACTTCGCCACCGGTTGAAGGTGCATGGACAAAGCGGCCGTCGCCCACATATATGCCAGCGTGCGAGGCCACCCCCCCCAACGTGAACACCACCAGATCACCGGTTTGAACCGAATCGGAAGGTATGGCCTGGCCCCAGTCCGACAACTGGGCCACCGTGCGCGGCGCATTCACGCCCGCGCTGGCCTTGTACACATAGCGAATCAGCCCGCTGCAATCAAAACCGTTTTCCGGGGTATTGCCGCCACGACGGTAGGGCGTGCCCACCAGGGACACCGCATTGAGCGTGACATCGGCCGCCTGGTACGGCGTCAGACGCGAGGTAAATGACCGTGTGCTAGTCCCGTAGGTGGCGTTTGGATTCGGTGGCGTGGATGAGCACGCTTGCAATAGCACCACCACCATAGCCACTGGCAGCACCGTGACAAGGCGCAGTGCAACATGTGCGGGCGGAGATTGGATCATTCCATGGCCTCCTGTGTAGTGAGGACTGTAACAACCGCTGGCAGGTACACCTGACAAAACTCGGGCGGCATGCGTCGGGCTTGGCCGCGGCTAAGCTCAATACAGACCAGATCCCAACGCCCTCGCAGCACAGTGGCGTGGTCCCGGTCGCGCACCAACTGAAAACGGCGCTCCATGGTCAGCTTGCCGTTGCCCGCAAACAGCCAGGTGCCCAGTGTGAGTGGCTCACCCAGCAATGTCGGCAGCAGGTAATCGTATTCACCCCGGCGGATCGCCATAGCACGGTCCAGACGCCGGTAGTCGTCCAACGTCAGGCCCAGCGCGTGCGAGTGGGCCCAACCCACTTTCTCGCACCATTGCACGTAGACCGCATTGTTGGTGTGGTTCAGGCCGTCGATGTCGCAGGCTTGCGGCATCGCGGAAATGGTGAACGGGTTTGGATAGTCCCAGGCCATGGCGGTCTTTGAGCAGATATGGGCGGCATCTTACGCCGCGCCGATGGCTGGCCTTGTCGCCCAAAGTGGATGGCCCCAATTTGGGATACTCGACGCTATCCATTGGCAACCCGCATACCACCATGAATTCCAGTTCCACCCATCCATCACCCAGCGCAGTGGTCGAGCCCCGCTTGACCTCGCTATCCCACGGCGGCGGCTGCGGCTGCAAGATTGCACCGGGTGTGCTTTCGCAAATCCTTAAAACCACTACAGCCATGCCGCTGCCGCTGGAGTTGCTGGTGGGTATTGAAACGGCAGACGACGCGGCGGTGTACCAGCTCAATGCCGATCAGGCACTGATTGCCACCACCGACTTTTTCATGCCCATCGTGGACGATCCTTTTGACTTTGGCCGCATTGCCGCCACCAACGCCATCTCGGACGTCTATGCCATGGGCGGCACCCCCATCATGGCGTTGGCGCTGGTGGGTATGCCGATCAATGTGTTGTCTTTGGAAACCATTGGCCAGATCCTGGCCGGCGGTGCGTCGGTGTGCAAGGCGGCAGGCATTCCCATTGCCGGCGGCCACACCATCGATTCGGTGGAACCCATTTACGGTCTGGTGGCCATGGGGCTGGTACACCCCAAGCGCGTCAAGCGCAATGCCGATGCCCGCGTGGGCGACCGCCTGATCCTGGGCAAGCCGTTGGGTGTGGGCATTCTGTCGGCTGCGCTGAAGAAAGAGCAACTCGACGCCGCCGGTTATGCGCGCATGATTGCAGTCACCACGCAGCTCAACACACCAGGGCCCGAGCTGGCCGCGCTCGACGGAGTACACGCCCTGACCGATGTCACTGGCTTTGGGCTAGCCGGGCACGCGCTGGAGATTGCGCGTGGTGCGCAGTGTGTGGTGCAGTTGGATTGGTCAAGCGTGCCACTGATTGAAGGCGTGCACGCGCTGGCCAGTGCCGGTATGGTGACGGGTGCCTCGGGGCGCAATTGGGCGGCCTTCGGGCATGAGATTGCGGTGCCCGCCGGTTTCAATACGGTTGACCAGGCCTTGCTGAGCGATCCGCAGACCAGTGGCGGATTGCTGGCGAGTTGTGTGCCGCAAGCCGTGCCGGCGGTGCTGGAAATCTTCCGACGCCACGGCTTTGATGGGGCAGCAGAGGTTGGGCAAATTTTGCCTTCGGGTAGCGCACCGTACGGAGCGGCGCTGCAGATTGTCTGATGGCGGGGGAGTTTGTTAACCCTGCTGTTGCGTGGACCGCGCCATAAAGCGTCGATCCATCCAATCCTTGAGCCGCCAAACCCACCAACCCTGGGCGCTGAAATGGCCCCATGACGCCACCGCGTAACGGTCACCGCAGGACAGAATATTCAGGGATTTGATTGGCGGCTGGTGCGGTTGGAGGGGCGAGCCGGCCATGGCGGCGGCCAGGTTCTGTACCAAGGGGTGTCTGCTGCAGGTACCCACGTTATCCATTGCAAATACGCGGCTGTGGCTGGTAGAACGCAGGTATCGGTCCACCGCAATGAAACCGTGATCATCCAGTGCCAGCCCACTGGCTGCCAACCACGCTGGAGGTTGGGCGCCGCCGGTGGCCAGAATGGGCACGTCGCAGGCCAGATCGGCGCCGCAGCCTAACTGAACAGCATTTGCTGTCAGGCCCACCGCCAGATCCTGTATCACGGTGACACGGCGCATTTTCAGCACGTTATGCAAGCGCTGCCGCATGTTGGTGGGGTAATTGGCACCCGGCACCGTGGAGCTGCTGACCAACGTGACGGCCGCGTTAGGCAGCCGATGGCGCACCGCTAGGGCCAGTTCGATGCCCGTACTGCCACCGCCAATCACCGCAACGCGCAACGCACGACTGCTACCCATTTCAACCACGCGTGGCCACAGCGCGGCAAAGGCCTCAATGGGGCGTGCAAACAGGGCATGCTCGCGCACGCCGGGGATGGCTTTTTCCAGCTGATCGCGGTCCTGGATTGGGTCGGTGTTGATTGACAGCCAGTCAAAGTGCAGCGTACTGCCATCGTCGAGCTGCAGGGTTTGCTGTTGCACATCCAACCCGACGGCACTGTGCTGCACCCAACGAATGCCGCTGCGCTGCACCAGCGGTTCCAAGGGTATAGCGCAATCATCCAGCGCATAGTGGCCAGCCATGAAGCCCGGCACCATGCCCGCATTGAGCTGTCGCGGGTGGGGCGCGACCAGTGTCACTACTGTGCCTGCCAGGGGCTTGGTGGCCAGTTGGGCCAAGGCCTGCACATGGACAAGACCTACGCCCAGCAGCACGACGTGCTGGGTGCCGCTGATGGTTGGTGCTGCGGGACTGGATAAAACCGTCATATCGACTATTGTTCCATGAGCGGGGGTTGGCAAACGTGTTGAATGGTCCCAGTGCCTTTAGCCGCTTCGTCTGCTTGATGTGCCCGTTGGCCAGTTCTTGCCGGGTAGTCAACGCAGGAGTCGTGATAATTTTTTATGAATTTGGACGCTAGCCCTTGTGGAATATACGTAAGTCACTATCAAAATAATAGTAAAACAAAATACCTTATACGGGCAGCGTCGCTCCTGCGTACCCCAACCCCGCAGCCACACCGCCAAAGCGGTTGCCTTCCACCAGCGTGGCCTCGGGCATGGCGGTGCGCAGGGCCTCTGCCAAGGGACGCAGGGCTGAAGAACCGCCGGTGAGGTAGATGGTGTCCACGCTGGCAAGGCCCGAGCGTTGCACGCACTGTTGGGCGCACTGCACGATTTGGTTGATGGCCTGTTGCAAGGTGTCGGTCATGGTGCTCGCCGTAACGGTGGCGCCCAGATGTTCGGATCCACCGTGGCCCAGAAAGTCGAGGTCTACCAGGGCATCGTCTCCGGTGACGGAGCAGGCAATTTTGGCCGCCTCAACCCCGCTGAGCATGCGGTGACCGTGCTGGCCTTCCAGCACGTCCATCAGGCGCGCATGCAAGGTTTGGTCCACGTAGTCGGTCCACAGTTCTTTGGCAAAGTGCAACGCCTTGCGGGTATAGGCCTGGTGGATCAGGTGCCAGGTAGAGAGGTCAAAGAACACGCTGTTGGGCACCGGGCGCCTGCCTGTGCCGATGTGGCGGTAGCCCAGCAGGGGCATAACGGTGGCCAGATCGAGCAGGCGGTCACAGTCGGTGCCGCCAATGTGCACGCCCGTGGTGGCCAGAATGTCGGCGCTGCGGTCGGCTATTGCGCTGCGTGCGGGATTGAGCCGGATGACGGTGAAGTCCGACGTACCGCCGCCAATGTCCACCACCAGGGCCGTGGTCTCGTGTTGCACGCGCTGCTCGTAGTCCAGCGCAGCGGCAATGGGTTCCAGCTGGAAGGCGATTTCGGTAAAGCCGGCTTCCCGTGCCGCGCGGCCCAGGGTCTCTTGTGCCAGGGCATCGCGCTCGGTCTCGTCATCCACAAAATGCACCGGGCGGCCCAGCATGGCGCGGTTTAGCGGCTGGCCAACCTGGGCCTCGCAGCGGCGTTTGAGTTCCTTGAAGAACAGCACCACGATGTCGAAGAAGCGCAGGCTCTGGCCGTTGACCGTCGTGTATTCGTCCATCAGGCGGCTGCCCAGCAGGCTCTTGAGCGAGCGCAGCAAGCGGCCTTCGGTGCCGGCCAGATAGGCCTGCAAGGCTTCACTGCCGTAGAGCACGGTGTGTGTCTCGCTGGCAAAAAAGACGGCGGTGGGCATTTCGGCGCGGGCACCGTCGAGAGGGATGGTGTGCATTTGCCCGTCTACGCCAATCAAGGCCGCGGCCGAGTTGGATGTACCGAAGTCAATGCCCAGGATCAAACCCCGGGTTGCCTTCCGCTCAGGCGGCATGGGCGGGCTTTCCCAACACCTGTTTCAAAAAGGCCGCAATGTCGGCAATCTCATGCGGGTGCACGGCGTGCTGCATGGGGTAGGTGTGCCATTGCACCGGGTGGCCCAGCGCGACCAGGGCATCGCGCGAATCTTCGCCGCGCGTCACTGCCACCACCGGGTCCATGGTGCCATGTGCCATGAAGATGGGCGTGTGGGCGTTGGCCCGCTGGCGCTCGGTGCGGGTTCGGTCTGCCAGCGGCAGGTAGCCCGACAGGGCCATGATGCCTGCCAGCGTGTGCGGCAGCCGCAGGGCGGTGTGCAG
Organism: Candidatus Aalborgicola defluviihabitans; assembly: GCF_016705985.1. Lineage (NCBI taxonomy): Bacteria > Pseudomonadati > Pseudomonadota > Betaproteobacteria > Burkholderiales > Comamonadaceae > Allorhodoferax (SeqCode) > Candidatus Aalborgicola defluviihabitans. The sequence continues at coordinate 79,178 of NZ_JADJKN010000002.1, read as the reverse complement.
GGCCATGGCACAGCCCTGGCTAAAGCCGGCCAGCACGATGCGGTCATAGGCAATACCACGGGCGACTTCGTTCTCGATCAGCGCCACGATGGCGCGCTCGGATCTCTGGATGCCGGCCGCGTCTTGGCGGTCCACTAGGTTGAGGCCAAGGATGTCGTACCAGGCCGGCATCACATAGCCGCCGTTGATGGTGACCGGAATGCTGGGCGCGTGCGGAAAAACAAAGCGGATGGGCGGGCAACCCTTCAGGTCCAGTTCGGGCACCAGGCCAGCAAAGTCGTTGCCGTCAGCGCCCAGGCCGTGCAACCAAATGACGGCGGCCGTGGCCGGTGTGCCGGGTTGGGATTCGAGTTCGACGCGGGGCAGCAGGGTGATCATGGCAGGGCAGTTTGCAAAGAAAAAGGGCTCATTGTCCATGAAGCGCCATTTGCGTGGTCAGCGAGGCCCGTCCTCAGGGCCTGGGTAGCCAGCCCAGGCCGTGGGCATGCAGGCTTTGGATGTAGAGCCGGTCTTTGGTTTCGGTTACCGCCGTGGTCTCGGGGTAGTTGCCGGTGGGGTCCTGCAAATCGGCGACCACCTTGCCATCTTCCGTGAAGGCCATCACATGGCCGTAGGACTTGGGAATGGGCCACAGCGCGCGGGGCAGGCGCAGGCTCAAACGCCGAAGCCAGGGTTTGTCGGCCATGGCGTCGGCCTTGGGGTTGCGCGGCTTGGCAAAGCCCAGCCAGATCTTGCCGTCTAGCCCGCGCATCAGGTTATCGGGGTAACCCGGCAGGTTGTCGAACAGCACGGTGGCCTGGGGGCTGTTTTGCGCCACGTTGAGCCCGTTGGCTGCCACGGCAATCTTCCAGACGCGGAACTTGCCGGTTTCGTTGACGAACAAGAACTGCTCGTCTGCACTCAGCGCAACACCGTTGGCAAAGCTGATGCCCTGCGCCACCAGGCGGGTGGCTTGGGTGGCGGGGTCATATTCCAGAATACGACCGGTGGAGGCCCCTTCGATGATGTCGAGCACGCTGGCCTCGAAGGTGCCGCCCCAGTCCTTGGGCGCAAAGCGCATGGAGGCATCGCTGAAGTACATCTTGCCGTTCTTGGCCACCACCACAGCGTCGGCATAGCGGATGGGGTCACCACCAATGGTGTCGGTCAGCACCGTGGTGGTCTTGCCGTCTGGCGCAATGGACAGCAGGCCCTTGACGGCATCGGCTGCAATCAGATTGCCCTTGGCGTCAAAGTCAAAGCCCAGCACCCGCCCGCCAGTGTTGGCGAATACTTGCTGGGCCGAACCATCGGCGTTCATGCGCAGGATGTTGCCACTGGCCACTGTGGTGTACAGCTTGCCATCCGGACCAAAGGCAATGTGCTCGGGACCCACTTCGCCGTGCAGGTCGATCAACTGGAGCTTGGCCAGTTTGGTGTTGGTGGCATGCACGCCCACGTAGCCCGGCGCTGCGGCCAGAGTGAAGGCCACCGGCACGATGGGCACTGGCCAGAGCAAGAGGTAAGCGGCAGCGAGCAGAACCAGGGCAGCCAGCGTGCCCAGCAGTTTCTTCATGGCGGTGTCTCCTTGTTATGCGCCAAGGATAGCCGCAGAGTAGCGCTCTAGCCCAGCAGGGCTTGGGCAAACTCGCGGGCGTTGAAGGTTTCCAGTTCTTCCAGCTTTTCGCCCACACCGATAAAGTACACGGGAATGGGCCGCTCGCGCGCAATCGCCGCAATCACGCCGCCCTTGGCCGTGCCGTCGAGCTTGGTGATGACCAGGCCGGTAAGCGACAGCGTATCGTCAAAGGCGCGGACTTGCGCCAGGGCGTTTTGGCCGGTGTTGCCGTCGATGACCAACAAAATTTCATGCGGTGCTGTGGCGTCGGCTTTCTGGATCACGCGCTTGATTTTTTTGAGCTCTTCCATCAGGTGCAACTGCGACGGCAGTCGCCCGGCTGTGTCTACCAGCACCACGTCCTTGCCCCTGGCCTTCCCGGCGCTGACTGCGTCAAAGCTCACGGCGGCGGGGTCGCCGCCTTCCTGGCTGATGATTTCCACCAAATTGCGGTCCGCCCAGACACTGAGCTGTTCGCGCGCCGCAGCGCGGAAGGTGTCGGCTGCGGCCAGCAAGACGCTGGCGCCGTGGTCGGCCAGGTGTTTGGTCAGCTTGCCAATGGATGTAGTTTTGCCTGCGCCGTTGACGCCCGTCACCATGATGACCGTGGGTTTGTGTTCGCCGATCATCAACGGTTTTTGGAGCGGTTGCAGAAGGTCGGTGAGTAGGGCCACCAAAATATTCTTCAGCGCTACCGGGTGGGTCACGCCGCTGTCCTTGACCTTGCGGCGCAGTTCGGTCAGCAGGTATTGGGTGGCGGGCACGCCCGCGTCAGACATCAGCAGGGCGTCTTCCAGGTTCTCGTACAAGGTCTCGTCAATGACCGATCCGCCAAAAACGGCTGAGATGCTGCCAGCGGTTTTGCCCAGGCTTGCCTTGAGCTTGTCCACCCACTTTTGTCGTTCGGGCGGCGTGGCACTGGGTACCGGGATGTCGATGGGGGTGACCAGCGCGCTGCCAATCATCGATCCGCCAGACAGTGTAGGCAAAGTTGCCACAACGGTACTGGTGCTTGGCGCAGCGGGTGGCGGTGGGGGAGGGGTTTTCTTTTTGAAAAAGCTGAACATACGGGGGTTCTTGGAATACCTGCATTCTATGAAACACCTGCCGCTGATTGCCTTACGACGGTGGGAGCATTCCCAATCAGGGTAATCCCTATATCAATCCGGAGGATCCCGCACGGGCGGTGCCGCACAATGGGTGCAGCAACCTTCTGCGCACCACTAATGAATTACGTTCTGGTTATCAACGCCGCCATCAGCCTCATCATGGGCAGCGCGTTGGTACTGGTTTGGCGGCGCGACCCCACGCAGGCCTTTACCCGCTACATCGGCTGGGCCAACCTGGTCCAATTGCTGGTGCCTTTGACCTTTCTGGTCAAGGTTCGGGGGGACCCTTTTGTTGACACGATCGGTAACCTTGCGCTCATGGTGATTGCGGCTGGCTATTCCACCTTGCTGTTGATTGGTACTGCGCACTTGGCGAACCGACCACTGGGTCACAAGTTGGCCTGGCCTATTTTGTTGACGCTGGCGTTGGTCAACACCGCTGCAGTGGGTCTGGCGGGTCTGCGTCTTGGGCAAGCCAGCATGGCCACTATCAACACCATGTTGGGCGTGGTCTGCACGTATTGGCTTTGGAATGCTGGCTCTACACGCTACAGCTCTGAAAAATTGGTGGGACCGTTGCTGGTGTTGTTGGGTTTGATCCAGTTCATCTACGTCGTCTACCAGGATGCAGGTACTGCCTTGCTGGCCACGTTAGGGGCACTATTGCGCGTGATGCTGGGGTTGGTTTTGCTGTACGCCGCGCTGGACCGAGGAGCACTGGCCACACGCAGGCTGCAGAACCGTTTTGAGCGCCTGACGGAGCGTTCCCCCCAAGGCATCTTGATCTGCCAGGGCAGTGACAGCATTGTGTATGCCAACCCGGCCTGCTTGGCTATCTACGGCGTGAAGAGTCTGGCCGAATTGCAGGTTGCCACCGTTGCACAGACCATTCCTGAGGCTGAGCGCAAGGCTGTTGGGCGCTTGCTTGACCAGATACAACGTGGCCAGAAAGATGATACCGGCTATGAAGCCCAGCGCCACCGGGTAGACGGAACACCCATGTGGTTGCGGTTGCATTACTTTCGCACGGAGTGGGATGGTTCGCCGGCGGTGCAGGTACTGATATCCGATGAGACCGAACGTTACTATGCTAGCCAGGCGTTGATCTACCAGGCCCTGCATGACGAACTGACTGGCCTGCCTAACCGCACGGCGCTAATCAAATCCTTGCGTAATCGTTGCAACCCCGCGCAACCCATGCAGTCAGCGCAGCACTTTGTGCTGGTGTTGATGAATCTGGACCGCTTCAAGCTTTTTAACGAGGCCCATGGCCACTCCATGGGAGACGATGTGCTGCGTGCCATGGGTCAAGCCCTGCGCGCAAGCATGGACCCGGCCTGCGAGGTGATGCGACTTTCCGGTGACGAATTTGCGCTGGTTTGCAGCTCTGAAGACGACCGTGATACGGCGGTCGACCTGGTCACGCGGGTGCGACAGTTGTTGGGCCGGCCACTCAAGGTTGCCCATCAGGAACTCTTTTTGGACGCCTCGCTGGGCATTGCCCTGTACCCGGGCAGCGCGCACGATGCCGAGTCCCTTCTGCGCGCGGCAAACGCCGCCATGCACGTGGCCAAGCGTACGCCGGGTACGTCCTACCGCTTGGCCGAAAAAGCCTTCGAACGAGGTTCCAGCAACACGCTGGAACAGGAACAGGCACTGCGTGCCGGCATCGAGCGTGGCGAGTTCCAGCTGGTTTACCAACCCAAGGTCAACGCACACAGCGGTCGACTCACCAGTTTCGAGGCGCTGGCGCGCTGGAACCGCCCCGGTGTGGGGGTAGTCAGTCCGGTTGAGTTCATCGCGGTGGCGGAGCGTACTGGTCTGATTGGGGCCCTGGGCACACACTTGCTTAAACAAGCCTGCGAGCAGATTGCCCATTGGCAATCGCGATTTGAGTCCTGTGTTCCGGTGGCTGTCAACGTGTCGCCACTGCAGTTGCTCGATCCCCGTTTTCCCGAATTGGTAGCGCAGATTCTGCGCGCCAGTGGTGTGGATTCGCAGTGGTTGACGCTGGAAATCACTGAAAGTTCAGCCGTGCAGAACCTGGAGCAAACTACGGTGCAGATTGAGCAGTTGCGCTCCATGGGGGTGCACGTGGCCATGGACGACTTTGGCACTGGCTTCTCATCGCTCAATATGTTGCGCAGCCTGCGGCTGCACACGGTCAAGATCGACCGCGGCCTGATCGACCCTCTGCCCAATCCGCAGGCTATTGCCGTGGTGCGGGCTATTTGCCAATTGGCCGATGCGCTGGATTTGCATGTGGTGGCTGAGGGCGTGGAGACAACAGCTCAGACTATTGCCGCTCGCGATGCGGGCTGCGCGGAGCTGCAGGGTTTTCTGTATGCACAACCCCTTTCGGTGCAGGACGCTGAAGGCTGGCTGGAGCGCTTTGCCGAGCGTTGGTCCGAGACCCTGGAAATGCCCTTGCAGTCCGGTAAGCTTGGGGAATGACAAAACCCCGCAATTCTTCTTCCAAGTCCACCGGTCGCAGGGCCGCCGGCGTCGGCAAACCCCCACGTACACCGGTACACAAGCGTCAACCGGGCGAGATCCGCCTCATTGGTGGCCAGTGGAAGCGCATCAAGCTCAAAGTAGCGGATAAGCCTGGTCTGCGCCCCACGCCAGACCGCGTGCGTGAGACGCTGTTCAACTGGTTGGGCCAGGACATGACCGGACTGCGCTGTGTCGATGCGTTTGCCGGCACGGGGGCCCTGGGTTTCGAGGCGGCATCCCGCGGCGCTGCTGAAGTGCTGCTGGTGGAACAGGACGGAACATTGGTCACGCAGTTGCAGCGCGTGTTGGCGCAGTTGCAAGCGTTGGAGTTACCCGATCCGCAACCGCAGAAGCTCCTGATCCTGCGTGGTGAGGGCGTCGCCGCGTTGCGCCAGCTGGCGCCGACCAGCTACCACGTGATCTTTCTGGACCCGCCGTTCGATGGCAATCTGTACGAAGCCGCGCTTGCCGCAGCGGCACGGGCATTGGTGGTCAACGGCTCGATCTACCTGGAATCACCCAAGGCCTGGAACGATGAGGCGCTGCAGCCCCTGGGGCTGATGGTGCACCGCCACCTCAAAGCGGGTGCCGTGCATGCCCACATCTTGCACAGGGCCACCGATTTCGAGGCGAGTGGCGGGGCATAATTGACCCAACGCAGGGCTTGTTGGCCCCGGAGCCCTTGATGTCCCAGTCCGTGATCGCCGTCTACCCCGGCACCTTCGACCCCATGACCCTGGGCCACCAGGACCTGATTCGCCGTGCTGCGGGCCTGTTTGGGACGGTCATCGTCGCCGTCGCCGTTGCCCACCACAAAAAGACGCTGTTCAGCCTGGAAGAACGCCTGGATTCGGTGCGAGAGGTGATGCGGGCCTACCCCAATGTGCGGGTGGAGCCTTTTTCTGGTTTGGTGGTGGAATTTGCCACCCGGCACGGTGCGCGTGCCATGTTGCGCGGTGTACGTTCGGTCACCGACTTCGATTTTGAGAGCCAGCTCGCCGGTATGAACCGTGCCATGGTGCCGGACGTCGAGTCCGTTTTTTTGACACCGGACGCGCGTTACCAACACATCTCAAGCACCTTGGTGCGCGAGATTGCCACGCTCAAAGGAGACGTGGCCCAGTTTGTGTCGCCTGCCGTGCATGCGCGCCTGTTACAAAAATTTAAAACTTAACCGCGAGAACACCTTATGAAAATCCTGCTGCCGGTGGATGGTTCCGAGTTGTCCCTGGAGGCCGTGCGCTTTGCCATTCGCATGGTACTGGCGGGCCTGCGCGCCGATGCGGTGCTGGCCAACGTACAGGAGCCAGCCAATTTGTATGAGTTGCTGATGGCGCACGACCCCGAAGTTATCAGCCGCGTCAGCGCCGAAGCCGGGATGCACGCCCTGCAGAGTGCGCGTGAGCTGCTGGATGCTGCCGGCATCACGTATGAGTGCGAAGTCGCCATGGGTGATCCAGCCCACACCATTGTGGATATTTCCGAACGTTTTGCCTGCGATCTCATCGTCATGGGCGCGCGTGGCCAAAGCGCGTTGCGCAGTGCCATGCTGGGTTCGGTGTCCAATGAAGTGCTGCACGCCAGCGCAGTTCCCGTCATGATCGCCAAGCCCGATGAAGTGTGAGTTGCCAGCATGGCATTGATCATCACCGACGAGTGCATTAACTGCGACGTCTGCGAACCCGAATGCCCCAATGAGGCAATCTCGATGGGGCCGGAGATTTATGTCATCGACCCGTACAAGTGCACGGAATGCGTAGGCCATTTTGGTGAACCACAGTGCATGCAGGTCTGCCCGGTATCCTGCATTCCGGTTGACCCCCAGTTCGTTGAAGACCACGAAACGCTCTTGGCCAAATACCACCAACTGCGGGAACTGGTGGTGGACAAAGTCTGATGGCGTATGCGGTGCGTGAGGTCGGTTTTTCGGTCAGCGGATCAGGGCCTCAAAACCCAGGACTGCCAGCCCATCAAATACCAGGCGCAGCCATCAAACGTATTGGACTCGTAACAACTATTTGGGCTTGCTGGCTGCATGCCTGGGCTTTTTCGGTACTGCGCCACGGGCGGAGAAGGACTCTGGTTCCGACTTTTTTCGGCTCTTTTTTAACCGCCCGTGAGCCTTGGGTAATTTGGCTTCAACTTCGACAACCGGTTGGCTTGCCGCTGGGGCCGGTTTTTTCTTGCGGGCAGCGGCGGCCGCTTTGGCCTGCTGACGCTCCCATTGGGCTTCTTCTTTTAGCCGCTTTTTTTCCATTGCATCTGCGGTACTGGTTTCACGGCGGATGTTTGCGTCGGACTGGATTTTTTGCTCTGCTGTGCGGGCGTCCTGCACGTCTACGGGTATACCGTCCGGGCAGGGAGCTTGGCTGTAGCTGTTGCCACATCGATAGACATACTGGGCGCTAGCCCTCGTGAAAGCTCCACATATAGCTATTAAAATAATAGTGAATGACGCGAGAAGTTTCATGGTGCACCTTCGGGTAAGGTTGTTCCCGTGGCAGGGGGCCGTGTGTCGGCAGGGGCGACGGCGGGGCTGGGTGGGGTATCGCGGAGTGCCTGTGGCGCGTGGGGGCGCGGTGGCTTGCTTGTGTGCACCAACAAGGTGGCTTTGTCCATGTCCCCGGCCAGGAACGCTGGCAGGGCTTTGAGCGAGCGGTCGATGCACTGTTCCATGGCAATGCGGTCGTCCTGCGAGGGCTTCTTCAATACCCAGTTGACCACGTCGGCCTTGTTGCCGGGGTGGCCCACGCCCAGGCGCAGGCGCCAGTAGTCGCCGCTGCCGAGTTGGGCGTGGATGTCACGCAGGCCGTTGTGGCCGGCGTGGCTGCCGCCAAATTTGAGTTTGACCTGGCCAGGGGCAATGTCCAATTCATCGTGGGCAACCAGAATTTCGTTGGGTGCGATCTTGAAGAAACGCGCCAGTGCCGCTACGGATTTCCCCGAGAGATTCATGAAGGTCTGGGGTTGCAGTAGCCAGACGGTTTGACCATGAACGGTGGTGCGTGCCACGTAGCCATGGTAGCCCTTGTCCATGGCCAGGTTGACCTTGAGTTCGCGGGCCAAGGCGTCGACCCACCAGAATCCGGCGTTGTGGCGGGTGGCTTCGTATTCCGGGCCGGGATTTCCCAGGCCAACAAACAGTTTGATCATGACAATGCGGGCAGGCAACAGTGTTGCCGATGGTAGGGCAATTTGGACAGCACTGAAATGACAACGGCCCACCGAGGTGGGCCGTCGACAGTGTGCGCCAAAAATCAGCGCAAGAACTGCTTACTTCTTGGCAGCGGGCTTGGCAGCAGGAGCGGCCTTCGCAGCAGGAGCCGCTTTGCCACCCTTGGCGGCTGCGGCGGGCGCTGCAGCTGCGGCTTCTGCCGTGGCTTCAGCAGAGGCTTCGGCGGCAGAGACCACCACCGAGACGATCACGGGGTTTTCTTTACCCTTGACCACGGCCTTCACACCAGCAGGCAACTTGATGTCGCTCAGGTGGAAGGAAGCGCCCTTCTTCAGGTCGCTCAGGTCCACTTCGATGAACTCGGGCAAATCCTTGGGCAGGCAGGAAACGTCGATTTCGTTGAGTACGTGGGTAACCAGGCAATGGTCCACCTTGAAGGCGGACGATTCTTCCTGGCCCTTGAAGTGCAATGGCACCTTCATGTGCAGCTTGGTGCTGGCGTCAACGTGCTGGAAGTCGATGTGCAGAATCAGTTGCTTGTAGGGGTGCATTTGCACGTCACGCAGCAAAACCTTGCTTTCCTTGCCAGCCAGTTCCATGTCCAGAATGGATGCGTGGAACGCTTCCTTCTTGATGGCATGCCACAGGGCATTGTGGTCCAGCTCGATGAGCAATGGCTCACCGGCTCCACCGTAAACGATACCGGGTGTGCGACCCGTGTTGCGGAGACGGCGGCTCGCACCCGTACCCTGCTTGGCGCGCTCAAAAGCGACAAATTTCATAAATTACTCCTGAAGGAACCCACCGCGACCAGTGCGATTCCGGTTTAACAAAGACGCGCAATGCTGCCCTATGCAGCGGCGTCTGCTTGATGTCCCGATCAGAATAGATTTTCCTGATCCGAGAACAACTTCATGACCGACTCACCCTTGGCAATGCGCTGGATCGTCTCGGCAATCAGCGGTGCCACAGTGAGTTGGCGAATTTTTTGGCATTCCTTTGCAGCTTGGCTCAAGGGAATGGTATTGGTCACAACGACTTCGTCCAGGGCATCACCGGTGGTGATGCGTTCGATGGCGGGGCCCGAGAAAATGGGGTGTGTGCAATAGGCGTAAACCTTCTTGGCACCGCGCGCCTTGAGCACTTCGGCTGCTTTGACCAGCGTGCCGGCGGTGTCGATCATGTCATCCATGATGACGCAGTTGCGTCCGTCGATTTCACCAATCACGTGCATTACTTCCGACACATTGGCCTTGGGGCGACGCTTGTCGATGATGGCCAGGTCGCAACCGAGTTGCTTGGCCAGGGCGCGAGCACGCACTACGCCGCCCACGTCGGGCGACACCACAATCAGGTCGTCGTAGTTTTTCTGGCGCAAATCGCCCAGCAAAACGGGGGATGCGTAAATATTGTCTACGGGTATGTCAAAGAAACCCTGGATTTGATCGGCGTGCAAGTCCATGGTAAGAACGCGGCCGACACCGGCAGTCTGCAACATATTGGCCACGAGCTTGGCGGTGATGGGCACGCGGGTGGAACGCGGGCGGCGATCCTGTCGGGCATAGCCGAAGTAGGGGATGACCGCGCTGATACGTTCGGCCGATGCACGCTTCAAGGCATCGACCATGATGAGCAGTTCCATCAGGTTTTCGTTCGTGGGAGCACAGGTGCTTTGCACCACAAAGACGTCGCGGGCACGCACGTTCTGGTTGATTTCTACCGTCACTTCTCCGTCGGAGAAGCGACCCACTGTGGCGTTGCCCAGTGAAATACCCAGGTGATGCGCGATCTCGGACGCCATGCCGGGGTTGGCATTGCCAGTGAAAACCATGAAATCGGGGGGGAGTGAAGCCTGCATGCGGATTCCAGCGAGTAGAGTGGGTCTATTGTCCGTACGTTGCGCGTTTCGTGACCAGAATGGTCCAAACAACGAATTTGGCAGGGGAAGAAGGACTCGAACCTTCGCATGCTGGAATCAAAATCCAGTGCCTTAACCAACTTGGCGACTCCCCTACACGGGTTGGCAGCTAAACGCTACCCACCGATAAACCGATCGCTAGGTGCCCACCCCACCAGAGGATGAACATCCAAATTGCTGCACAACCTGATCAGCAGCGCGTCCGGCGCGCTATCCAAATCAATACCATGCAGCAGTTGCGCAAATACCGCACTGCCTGAACCTGTCATCCTGCCAGCGAGCCCTTGCGACTTCAGCCAATCAAGGGCTTGGGACACGCTGGGACACAGCTTTTGGGCAACAGCTTGCAGGTCATTTCGGCCAAATGTGAATTTCCCGAGTGCGTCTGCAGCGAAGCCTGAAATTATAGCAGTTTCCGTGTTGCGTTTCAACGCAGGGTCAGAAAATATTCTTGCAGTTTCCAGTCCCATATCTGGTTTAACCACGACAAATTGCGCGCTGGGCAGTTCCACCGGGGTGATCTGGTCACCAATGCCTTCGACCCAGGCGTTGTGCCCACCCAGAAAGAAAGGGACATCCGCGCCGAGCGCCAGGCCCAAACGCGCCAGGGCTGGCAGGGACAGGTTCAGTTGCCACAAGCGGTTGAGCGCCAATAAAGTGGAGGCCGCGTCGGACGAACCGCCACCCATGCCGGCCTGGGCGGGTACCGACTTGGCAATGCCAATGTGCACACCCTGTGGACATTGGGTGGCTTGTTGCAGCGCGCGGGCGGCGCGTACCACCAGGTCGTCGGGTGGTAAAGCCCAGGTGAGGTCTTCGCGGCTGATCTGGCCGTCACGGCGCAAGCTGAAGTGCAGGGTGTCTGACCAGTCGATCAGCATGAAGACCGATTGCAGCAGGTGGTAGCCATCAGCGCGCCGACCCGTGATGTGCAGGAAGAGATTGAGTTTGGCCGGGGCCGGAATGTCGTAGAGCGACTGCATGGTGTTGGAATTATCCGTGCGCTCAGCGTTCCAGCAGGATCTTGAGTTCGGCGGCGGGCTCTGGTGCAAAGCGGCGGGCGTTGAGTCGGCCATCGGACAGCCCCTGCAAGTCCACTTGCCATCCCGGTGTGTCGGGCGACTCAGCCCGCAGCCAGGCAAACAGGCTGGCTACCGGAAGAACGGCCCCCGTGGTGTGGAGCGTCAGAGCATCGAGCGAGTCAAATTGCTGTGTCTGGCCAGATGCTTGCAGCACGGCACCATCATTGCCCCATTGCAGGCGCGCAACAGTAGTTCCCAAGGGAGAAAAGAAGGTCAACTCACCGGCTTGGGACGTGCCTGATAGCTCAAAATCTGCGGAGAAGGATTGCACCGGATCACTACGCACGGTCAACGCCAGGCGACCCTGCCAAAAGGAATTACTTTGATCATTTTGGCTGCTAGCCCTCGTCGGATGGGCGCAACCAGCTATCAAAATAATAGTAAATAGCAACACCAGGCGCCACAGCGCCAGTACGGTCCGGCTCACGGAGCGCCGCGCAGGCGCCGCATGGTGTCGCGCAGGGTTTCGTTCTGAGGGCTCAGAGCTACTCCCTCTTTCCAGATGGCAACGGCCTGGTCATGTTGGCCCGTGGTCCACAGGACTTCACCCAAGTGGGCGGCGATCTCGGCATCGGGACGCGCCTTGAACGCGCCTTGCAGCAAACGCAGAGCCTCGGTTGCGTTTCCAGCGCGAAATTCCACCCAGGCCAGGCTATCCAGGATGAACGGGTCATCGGGCGCATAGGTCAACGCCTGCTGAATCAGTTGGCGTGCCTCGTTCAGGCGGATGTTGCGATCGGCCAACGAGTAGCCCAGTGCGTTGTAGGCGTGGTGGTAGTCGGGTTTGAGCTCAATCACCCTGCGCAGCATCTGCTCCATTTCATCGGTCTTGCCCAGGCGCTCGGCCATCATGGCCAGGTCATACAGGACGTCGACGTCATCAGGGTAGCGCGTGCGCGCAGCTTGCAGCACCTGGTAGGCCTCTGCGTAGAGGCGGCTATCACGCAGTAGCGCCACCTCGGCATTGACCTTGGCCAGGGCGTCGGAGGCCTGCAATTCCGGTACGTTGCGGATCCCGGCACGCGCCTGCTCCAGATGGCCCTGGCGTACCAAAATGCTGGCGCGTCTGCGTTCCACCCGCAAGGCGTCAGTCGGGCTGTTGATTTTGTCCAGATAGGCCAACGCCTCATCCAGCCGTTGACTTAGCTCGGCCACTTGCGACAGCAGCAAATAGGCCTGCACCATGCCTCGGTTCATGTCGGCACCGATCGCGTCGTCCGCGCTTGGCGGGTACAGCCCTACATAGGTCTTGAACGAGGATTCGGCCTGCGCCAATTTGCTGTCCTGCAATTCCAATGAGCCGCGCAACAGCCAGGCCTCGGGGAACTGGGGATGCTCCTCGGTGAGCAGACGCATCTGCGTGTAAGCATCGGGGTAGCGTTGGGCGTTCACCAGGTAGCGTCCATAGGCCATGCGCACGTCTACATTGGGTTTGCCAGCCAGGTAGCGTTCCACCATGGTTTCTGCAGTGGGAGCCTTGGGCCCAATGAGCGCAATGGCCAGCAGCACAGGGGAGTCGGCCTGAGGGTCCAGGGCAGCACCGCGTCGGGCGGCTTCCATAGCGCCATTCAGATCATCAGCTTGCAAGCGCAGGGCACCGATGGCAGCCCAGGCCGTGGGGCCAGTGGTGCGGTTGGTGATCTCTGGTGCCAGCACCTTTTCGACCACGCTCTCCGCGAGCTTCTTGTCGGTGGCGTTGGCAAAGTAGCGGGGTAGCAGTTGGATGGTGGCCACGCGTTCGGTTGGGCTGGACGCCGCCAATTCGCGCTTGAGCGGTTCCTGGGTTTCGGCAACGCGGTTCAGACCCAGCAAGATCTGCAGTTGCAGCCGGTTGGCTTCGCGCGAGGACGGAAAAGCCTGGGACCAGGACTGGGCCGCTTCCAACGCCCATTCGCCGCTGCGGGCGCTGTAAGCGATTTCCACCGCGCGCTCATACAACTGCTGCGAGTTGGATCTGCGAGCGGCATCCAGCAGGTTGGCGTAGGCCGGACCTTTGTCGCCGGTGCGCGCCAAAATCTCTCCCACCAGGATTTCGTAGAACAGCCGGCCATCCAGGTTGGAGTTGTCTGGTTTGTCGGACTTGGACGAAGCTGCCAAGGCGCTGACGCCCATGCAGGCAGACAGCAGGGTCAGACAGAGGATGCGGGGGATTCGTGACATCGGACCATAATAATCCAAGCTGGAGAATCCTTGAGTCATGCCTGAATTACCCGAAGTCGAAGTCACCCGTCTGAGTTTTGCAAACCGTATCGCGGGGGCACACATTGAGGCTCTACGGATGGGGCAGCCGCTGCGTTGGCCATTGGGTGTTGTTCCAGAGGCGTTGGTGGGGCGGCAAGTGCTGGGTGTGCGCCGGCGGGGCAAATACCTCTTGCTGGATCTGGACCATGGGATTTTGCTGCTGCACTTGGGCATGTCGGGCAGCCTGTCCTTCGCACTGCGGCCCGCGGCGCCCGGCAAACACGACCACTTTGATATGCAGACCTCACGCGGCCTTTTGCGCCTGAACGACCCGCGCCGATTTGGGGCGGTAGTCCATGCGGACTCCGAAGATGACCCCGTTGCACACAAGCTGCTGGGTAAATTGGGTATGGAGCCATTGGGCCCAGACTTTGATCTGCCACGGTTTCAGCAGGGGCTTGTGCGGCGCAGTGCGCCAATCAAACAGGTGTTGCTGGCGGGCGACGTGGTGGTGGGTGTAGGCAATATATATGCTTCCGAGGTCCTGTTTCTGGCGGGTATTCGACCCACAACACGTGCGTCGCGGCTGAGCCGACCGCGCACGGCCCGTTTGCACCAGGCTATACGCACCGTGTTGGCACGGGCTGTGCAGCAGGGTGGCAGCACCCTGCGTGATTTCTCCAATGCGCAGGGTGAGGCGGGTTACTTTCAGCTGGAGGCCATGGTTTATGGTCGGGAAAGGCAGGCTTGTAGGGTCTGTGGAACGGCGATCAAGGCCATTCGTCAGGGTCAGCGATCCACCTTTTTCTGCCCCCAATGCCAAAAACCCTGAGTGCAACCAGTGGGGGCAGTGCTATATTGGGCGGCTAGACGGGGGCTTTCTTGACTACATCTTTTAACGAACAGTTTGACCAGCTTGGCACTTGGCGGCGGGAATTTGCATTGCGCCTGAAACTGCTTGCCGAGTGGATGAAGGACAACGAACTGCTGGATGCTGCAGTGGAAGAGCGCCTGCTTCGCCTTGGCACCCAGGTGCGTTCCGACAAGGTCATGGTGGCTTTTGTGGCGGAATTTTCACGCGGCAAATCCGAGATGATCAACGCGGTGTTCTTCGCCGGTTATGGTCGACGCATCATGCCGGCCAGTGCCGGGCGCACCACCATGTGCCCCACGGAAATGGGCTATGACGCTGATGTGCCGCCATGCCTGCGTCTTCTGCCCATCGAGACCCGCCTGCAACCTCAGGCCCTCATGGAATGGCGCATGGCCCCCGAAAAGTGGACTCGCATCGATCTGGATGTGAACAATCCGCAACAGCTGGCGTCGGCCCTGGAAAAAGTGGCCGAAACCCGCAAAGTTACGCAAGATGAAGCCCGCGCGCTGGGCTTCTGGCACAGCCAAGCCCCAGAAGACAACCCCATGGTTGACGCCCAAGGGATGGTGGAAGTGCCCAAGTGGCGCCATGCCCTGATCAATATTGCACACCCTTTGCTCAAGCAGGGCCTCGTCATTCTTGATACACCTGGCCTGAATGCCATTGGTGCCGAGCCGGAACTCACGGTGAGCCTGATTCCGCAGGCCCATGCCGTGGTGTTCATCCTGGGCGCGGATACCGGGGTGACCAAGTCGGACCTCTCCATCTGGCGGGAACACTTGGTGTGCGAGGCGGACAGCCCCGATTCGCGCTTAGTGGTGCTCAACAAAATCGATACCCTGTGGGACGACCTCAGCTCGCCGGCGCAAATAGACGCGCAGATTGACCGCCAGATCAGCAGCACCGCCGAAATTCTGGGCATTCCCCGTGACCGCGTGATAGCCGTATCGGCCCAGAAGGGACTGGTCGCCAAAGTCACAGAAGACGAAGAGCTGCTGCAGCGCAGCTGCCTGCCCGTGCTGGAAGACGCGCTGGGCCGCGGCATGATGGGCAAACGCCAGCGGATTTTGGCGCAAGCCATGGCGGCGGGAATCACCGACCTGCGTGGCGAAACCGCACGCGTGATCAACATTCGCAAGCGCGATCTGACCGAGCAGATGATGGAGCTCAAGGGCCTGCAGGGTAAGAACACGACAGTCATCAAGCACATGCGCAACCGCATTTCGCAAGAACAAGCCGAATTTGATCTGGGCGGAGCCAAGATACACGCTGTGCGCTCGGTTCACCTGAAGTTGTTGCGCGAGGTTTTCAGCATCCTGGGCTCCACCGCCCTCAAAAAAGAAATGTCGCAGTTGAGTGCTGCCCTGTTGCAAAGGGGCCTCAAACTTGGTGTCAAACGGGCCTATGGCGAAACCTTTGATCGGTTGCGGGCCAATTTGCAAAAGGTGCAGACCTTGTGTGGAGAAATTCAGTCCATGTTGGCGGCCACTTTCCGCCAGCTCAATGGAGAACACGGGTTCTCGCTGCAGGCCCCTGCCGAGCCGCAAATGGCGCAGTATTTGAGCGATCTGAACATGGTGGAACGCAGCCATATTCAGTACCTGGGAATTGGCAATGCCTTCAAACTGGCTCAGCCAGAGTTTGCCGACCGCTTGGTGCGTGCGCTGTCCAGCCGGCTGCGCAGCATCCATGAAATGGCCTTGAGCGATGTGGAGCTGTGGAGTAAGTCAGCCGCCGCCCAACTCGATGCGCAATTGCGCGAGCGTCGTCGCAATTTCAGTCGCCGCATTGAAGCCATTGACCGCATTCAGCAAGCCGCCGGTGGGTTGGAGGACCGTATTCAAGACATCGACCAGCAAGAAGCGGCTTTGAGCCAGATCGAACTCAAGCTGATCGAGTTGACCGACTACCTGATCGCCGCCAATCAGGCCCCCAGCGCTACCTCGGTAGACGTCGAGTTCGCCTGAGCGTGCGCGCCCGCAAGGCTGACTTTGCAGCCCGTGTGGTGGCCTGGCAGCAGGCGCATGGCCGCAACGATCTGCCCTGGCAAAACACCCGCGACCCCTACCGCGTGTGGCTGTCCGAGATCATGCTGCAGCAAACGCAAGTGGTGACGGTACGCGGCTACTTCGACCGCTTTTTGGCGCGCTTTCCCGATGTGCAGGCGTTGGCTACTGCCAGCCTGGACGATGTGCTGGGCCTGTGGAGCGGCCTGGGTTACTACAGCCGGGCGCGCAATCTGCACCGCTGTGCGCAGCAAATCATGGCGTTACACCAGGGCGTTTTCCCCCAAACCTCAGAAGTGCTGGAAACATTGCCGGGCATTGGTCGCTCCACCGCCGCTGCCATTGCGTCCCTGTGCTTTGGTGAACGCGTAGCCATTCTGGATGCCAATGTCAAACGGGTGGTGACGCGGGTGTTGGGCTTTGATGCTGATCTGGCGCAGGCTGCGCATGTGCGTGCGCTGTGGGATGCGGCAACAGGCTTGCTGCCTGCTGGCAAAAGTGCAAAGGCGGACATGCCGCGTTACACCCAGGGCATGATGGATCTGGGTGCCACCGTATGCGTGCCGGCCAAGCCCGCATGCGACGTTTGTCCGGTGCGCGTTGACTGTGTGGCGGGCGCAGCGGGCGACCCACAGCGCTACCCCGTGCGCACCCGCGCCCTCAAGCGCAGCAGCCAGTCCATCTGGTTGCTGTGGGCACAAACCGCGCAAGGCGATGTATGGCTGGACAAGCGGCCTACGCCCGGTGTCTGGGCAGGCCTCTACTGTCTGCCCCTGTTTGCGAGCGAAGATGCGCTAAGGCAGGCCGTGCCGTCGCATCTGCACAATCTGTTGCAAGCTGTCCCGGTGTTCACCCATGTACTCACCCACAAAGACCTGCACTTGCACGCCTGGTGTCTGCTGTTGGCGGATTCTTCATTGCAGTGGGCTAGCGGGCGTTGGGTTAGCGCCGACGCGTGGCCTGATGTCGGGTTGCCGGCACCCATTCGCAAGCTGCTGCAGTCAAGCACCACGGACTAACAGGGTGCTTCAGACCGAGTCGAGTTCCCGGTGGCGCTTGAGCGTGACCCAATCCAACGCGAAACGTTGAGCCAGGCGTTCAACCAAATAGACCGAACGGTGCTGGCCGCCCGTGCAGCCAATCGCCACCGTGACGTAACTGCGGTGGTCATGTGCCAAGGCGTCGAGCCAATTTTCCAGAAACTGCGCAATGTGATGCTGCATGCGCTCCACATCGGGCTGCGCTTGCAGAAATTCGGCCACCGGTGCGTCCCGTCCAGTCAGGTGACGTAATGTGGGCTCGTAGTGCGGGTTGGGCAGCATGCGCACGTCGAACACATAGTCGGCGTCGGTTGGCACTCCTCGCTTAAACGCAAAAGATTCAAACACCAGTGTCAACTGGTCCTGCGATGACGAGATCAATGTCTTGACATAGCCTTGCAGTTGCGAAGGCCGGATGATACTGGAATCAATGACATGTGCCTCTTCGCGCAGGATGGCCAGCAGCTTGCGTTCGAGTTCAATCGCATCGACCAAAGCGCGGCGCGCGTCCTGCTCGCCATGGCCTGCATCCAGCTGGGACAGGGGGTGCTTGCGCCGGGTCTCGGAATAGCGGCGTACCAGGGTGTCGGTATTGGCATCCAGAAACAAGGACTTGACGTTAATGCCCCGGCTGCGCAGGCTGGCCAATTGGTGCGGCACCAGTGGCAACGATGTGGCGCTGCGCACATCTATGGCAATGGCCACGCGCCGGGCCTGGTGTTTTTGCTCCAGCTCCACAAAGGGCAGCAGTAGTTCAGGTGGCAGGTTGTCCACACAGTAAAAGCCGGCATCTTCCAGGGCGTTGAGCGCCACCGTTTTACCAGACCCCGACATTCCCGTGATGAGTACGATTTCCAGAGGCGCAGGGGCGTCTTTTTGCATGACTTTAAACTCCTGACTGCAGCATTTCCTTGGCGTGGGCCAACGTAGTGCTGGAGTGCTTTTCGCCACCCAACATGCGCCCGATTTCGGCCACCCGCTGTTCACCCGTAACGGCTGCCACCGTACTCAAAGTAAATTTCCCGCTCAATTGCTTGGCCACTACCAAATGGTGGTCGGCACAGCCTGCAACCTGGGGCAGGTGGGTCACGGCCAGTACTTGGCGGTCACCGCCCAACTGGCGCATGAGTCGGCCAACCGTTTCGGCCACGGCACCGCCTACACCCGAATCCACCTCGTCAAATATCAGTGTCTGCGCTGTTCCCAACTGGCTGGTAGTGACGGCGATGGCCAGCGCAATGCGTGACAGCTCACCGCCCGAGGCCACCTTGCCCACCGGGCGCGGTGTGCTGCCCGCATGGCCGGCCACCAAAAAACTTACGTCTTCCAGCCCGCTTTGCAGCGGCTGTGCGCTAACCTGCAGTTGCACCTGAAACTGCCCGCCCTGCATGCCCAAGCCTTGCATGGCCAGCGTGATGGACTGTGCCAAGAGCGGCGCGGCCTTGGTGCGGGCCTTGGTCAATGTTTTGGCCTCAGCCATGTACCCGGCCTGCGCCTTCTTCTCGGCGTTTTGCAGGCCTTGCAGATCGGTTGCCGCGTCCAGCTGCGTTAACTCCGTTCGCCAGGACGCCAACAGTGTTGGCAATTCTTCGGGCGCACGCTTGTAGCGCCGTGCCAATGAAACCCACAGGGCCATGCGTTCGTCCAGCACAGCCAGGCGATCCGGCTCCAGTTCGGTGTGGCGCAGGTAGCCCCGCAGGGTGCGCACCGTGTCCTCTACCTGGGCCAGACCCGAGCCCAGGACCTCTACCGGATTGGTAAATTCGGCTTCCAGGTGAGCCTGGGCCTGCAGTTGTTGCAAAGCGTTGTTCAGCAAACCCAATACGTTGACGTCTTGGTTCTCCAGCACCTGCAACGCACCTTGTGCGGCATCCAGCAAAGCCTGGCCGTTGGATAGACGGGTGTGGCTGGTGTGGAGTGCTTCCCATTCGTTGGGTTGTGGGTTGAGCTTTTCCAATTCTCCAATCTGCCAAGCCAGTCGGTCGCGTTCACGTTGCAATGAATCTTGGGCAGCCAGTGCGTCTGCCAAGGCGGTTTGGGCCAGGCGCCATTCTTGCCAGCGGGCAACCACGGCTGTGGTAGTGACCTGCGCGTATGCGTCCAACAAACTGCGCACGGCCTCCGGTCGAGTCAGGCTTTGCCAGGCGTGCTGGCCGTGGATATCCAGCAGTTGTTCCCCAAGCGTGCGCAATTGCTGGGCAGTGGCCGGGCTACCGTTGATCCAGGCCCGGCTCTTGCCTGCGGTGTCCACTGTGCGGCGCAACAGCATAGTATCGGCTTCGTCAAAGCCGGCTTCCTGCAGGGCTGGGCGCGCGTTGGCGGGTGTGTCAAATTCGGCGCTCACATCGGTGCGGCTGGCACCCTCGCGGATCACGCCCGTGTCGGCCCGTGCGCCGGTCACCAGTTGTAATGCATCGATGAGGATGGATTTTCCGGCACCGGTTTCACCGGTCAGCACCGTGAAGCCGCTCTCCAGATCCAGCTCCAGCTCGCTGACGATGACAAAATCCTGCAAGACGATGCGCTTGAGGCTCATAGGTCGGCCCACCGCCCTTAGCCGCTCCTTCATTCCAGTGAAGTTTTTGGCGCAAGGTGTCGAAGTAGGTCCAGCCCTTGGGGTGCAAAAAGCGCACCTGGTACTGCGATCGTGTCACCACAATGCGGTCACCGTGAATAAGTGATGCCAATGACTGCATATCGAAATTGGCGCTAGCATCCCTGCCTGCTACTATTTCAATAGCGATCTCTGACGCGTTGGCGAGGACAATCGGCCGATTTGACAAAGTATGCGGGGCAATGGGAACCAACACCCAGCCGGGAATGGAAGGGTGCATCAGTGGCCCGCCGGCTGACAGGGAATAGGCGGTGGAGCCCGTGGGCGTGGCAATGATCAGGCCATCGGCGCGCTGGTTGGCCACGAAATGCCCATCCACTTCCACCCGCAACTCCACCATGCCGGCAGTGGCGCCGCGGTTGACCACCACATCGTTCATGGCCAGTGCAGAGAACACGCAGTGCCCGTCGCGCATGACGCGTGCCTGAATCAGGCTGCGGTGGTCTTCTTCATACAAGCCAGTCAACATGGGTTGCAATGTGGTCTGGTAGTTGTCCAGGGGAATATCGGTGATGAAGCCCAGGCGCCCCTGGTTGATGCCGATCAGCGGCACCCCGTACTGCGCCAGCTGGCGGCCAATGCCCAGCATGGTGCCATCGCCACCAACCACCACGCACACATCACAGGTTTTGCCGATGCCGGCAACGTCCAGCGTGGGGTAGTTGCTAAGCCCCATATTGGTCGCGGTATCGGCTTCTATCGACACATCGCAACCCTGGTCCATGAGGAAGTGGGCAATACGCTCCAACACCTGGCGCGATGCGGCCCCTGCAGCACCGCTGGAAACAGCGAGGTATTTGCCGATCAGGGCTACGTTGCGCAATTGGGACTTCATGTGCAAATTACATCACTAAAATGAGCCGATGCTCGATGATCGTTCCAAGTTGTTGCTCAAGGCGCTCGTTGAGCGCTATATCGCCGATGGACAACCCATTGGCAGCCGCACCTTGTCGCGGGCGTCGGGGCTGGAGTTGTCGCCGGCCACCATCCGCAATGTGATGTCCGACCTGGAAGAGATGGGCCTGATCGTCAGCCCGCACACCTCTGCCGGGCGCATTCCTACAGCGCGGGGGTATCGCCTGTTTGTGGACACCATGCTCACGGTGCAGCCCAGCCAGTATGGATCGCACATCCTGGCGCCGGATCAGCCGCAAAAGGTTATTTCCAACGCGGCCAACATGCTGTCCAACCTGTCGCAGTTTGTGGGTGTGGTGATTGCGCCCAAGCGTACGTCGGTGTTTCGGCATATTGAATTTTTGCGTTTGTCCGAACGGCGTGTGCTGGTAATTCTGGTGTCGCCCGATGGCGATGTGCAAAACCGGGTGATCTTTACCGAGTTGGATTACACGCAGACGCAACTGGTGGAAGCTGCCAACTTCCTCAACACCAACTACGTGGGCCTGGACATTGACCGTGTGCGCGAGCGTTTGCAGGGTGAGGTTGAATCCCTTCGTTCCGAAATCGCCACGCTGATGCAGGCAGCGGTGACGGTCAGTTCTGACACCATCAGCGAATCGCAAGACGAAGTCATCATCTCGGGCGAGCGCAATTTACTCTCAGTGTCGGATTTTTCCAGCGACATGGGTCAGTTGCGCCGCGCGTTTGAACTATTCGAACAAAAGGCCCAGCTCATGCGCCTGATGGACATTGCCGGCCAGGCCGAAGGCGTGCGCATCTTCATCGGTGGCGAGAGCCAGGTGGTGCCGTTTGAAGACCTATCCATCGTCAGCAGCCCCTACGAGGTGGATGGCAAGGTGGTTGGTACCCTGGGCGTTATCGGCCCCACGCGCATGGCCTACGACCGCATGATCCAAATTGTGGATATCACATCCAAGCTGGTCAGCAATGCGTTGAGCCACCATAAATAGCCCATGGCAGTCCCCGGATCCGATGAGGGTGCCCCGGGACTGACACCTTGTAAACCCACAGCCCTCCACATTTTCAACAAACCGTAACCATGACATTTACCAATTCTGCTGCTCGGCTAATAGAGCGTGAAGGCTTCAAACTCCGCATTGATGAAATGGATAGTCTTGGGCTCGGTGGGGGCGCACTTTTTGAGCCGGAAGTTCTTGCGGCGTTGCGGCAGTGGGTCCGTCCCGGCATGACCGTCGTTGATATTGGTGCAAACATTGGTTACTTTACGGTTCACCTTTCACGCTTGGTTGGTGCGCATGGTGTGGTTCATGCATTTGAACCTGAGCCAGTGAATTTTTCAATTCTTACGGAAAACGTGAATATGAATGGTTTAACCAACGTTCGCCTGCATCGCGCAGCGGTGGGGAAAGAGCGAGGGGACGCCAGCTTGCACACCAGCGACTTCAATGGCGGCATGCATCGGCTATATGCATCCGTGTGTTGCTCCGGGCCATCGGTGAACGTGCCTGTGCTTCGTCTCGATGACCTTCTGGTCGGGGCAAAGGTAGACCTGATCAAGATTGACATTGAGGGTTATGAAGAATCCGCGCTGCGCGGAGCGGAAAACTGCCTGCGAGAAAACGCAAATTTGAAAATCATCAGCGAGTACTGCCCCGCTTCGATGTTGGAAGCCGGTGGCAAGCCCAGGGAGTTCATCGACTATCTTCGTGGCCTCGGATTGATGCCACGCCAGATGGACGGAACCCCAATTGACATAGCGGAACTGGTTGAAGACGCACGGAAATACGAGGACTTCGACCACGACAGCTTCCTGATCGACTGCAAAGGCAAGACAAACCCGCAGATCCTTGAAGGCGTCATGAACTTTGCTGCAAAGTTGGGGTGCAGTAGGCCGGTGATTGAAAATCTGCTCTTCAGCCGTTGACGGGCTTTCAAATTGGTGGTGGAGGCGGACTTTCAATCGCCATGACGCAACCCAACAGTGTGCCTACACAGCATTGCTGCATGTAGATGTGCATTGCCTGACGTGAATTGGTCGATTCAGCCCATTACAATCGCCGGTTCGGTTGGGCCGTTAGCTCAGTTGGTTAGAGCAGAGGACTCATAATCCTTTGGTCCACAGTTCAAGTCTGTGACGGCCCACCATTTCAACATATGCCAACAGTGAAGCCCGTAGTTCTTTGGAGCGGCGGGCTTTTGCATTTGTGGCCTCTAGCCCTCGTCAATACTGACTATGTCACTATCAAAACAATAGTGACGTCGACCATGATGTGGCAGCCACCGCGCAGTGGCCAGTTGGCCTACTGGCGCTCTTGCAGCTGGTTGCGCGAGTAGGTGTTAATCACCCGCAGCTCGGCCAGGGTTTCGTCGATCTGGGCGCGTTTTTTCTCCAGATCGACAATTTCCTGGTCGGTGCGTTCGATCACGTAGCTCAGTTGCTGCGCGCGCCCTTCACCCTGCACGCCATACAAATCCAGGTAGCGCTTGATTTCTGACAGCGGCGAGCCGATCGCCTTGGCGCGCAGGATCAGGGCCAGGCGAGCCCTGTCGCGTCGGGTGTAGACCCGTGCCCCGTTGATGCGCCGGGGCGAGAGCAGTCCCTTGTCCTCGTAGAAACGTAGCGCCCGCAGGGTGATGCCAAACTCCCGGCACAACTCGGTGATGCCAAAGAGTTCGGTGGTTCCTTCGTCGCGGTGCGAGTCGACAAAGGCTTGCGCACTGGATTCGGCCATGCGGTCCAACTCAAATCACGCGCTGCAGGCGCATGGCCACGCCCATGTCGCCGCTGACCTTGAGCTTGCCGGCCATAAAGCCGGTGGTGGGCTCCAGATCGCCGCTCAACAAGGCGTTGAGGTTTTCCAGCGTGATGCCCACGGTGCAGTCGGAATCAACGTTGTCGTTGCTCACGGTGTTGGGGGTGGACGATCCGTCGATGCGGATCACGCCGTCTTCGCCGCAGTCAAATTTCAGCGTGGCGGCCAGGCCGCTGTCAGCGCCTACTTTGGTACGGATGGCTTCGGTGCAGGCTTGGATGTCCATGGTGTGTCCTTATGGTGGTGGTTCAAACGGATGGGATGCTATCAGCCCAGCATGCCGCAAACATCAGTATAAACACCTATACGATATTAAGTTGACGTTAACGTCACCATGGCTTCTAATGCGTTAACTCAATCGCAAGGACGTTTCCTGATGCCCGTCATTCGTTCCAAGATCAATCCACTGTCGGCTGCATTTGCTGCCAATGCCCAGCGCATGCAGGGTTTGCTGGCTGAAGTCCAGCGCCTGGAAGGCCTGGTCATAGCCGAATCCGAATCCAAGCGCGACAAGTTCGAGAAACGCGGGCAACTGTTGCCCCGTGAACGTGTTGCGCGCCTGCTGGACCGGGGCACGCCGTTTCTGGAGATCAGCCGCCTGGCCGGTCTGAACATGCATGACGACGACGGCAAGAAGTCGGTCATGGGCGGCGGCTCCATCGTTGGCATTGGCGTGGTGGCAGGCAAGCGTTGCATCATTTCTGCCAGCGACAGCGCGGTCAAGGGTGGCACCGTGGCACCCATGGGCCTCAAAAAAGGGCTGCGCGTGCAGCAGATTGCGCAGGAGAACAAGTTGCCACTCATTTCGTTGGTGGAAAGTGGCGGCGCCAACCTGATGTACCAGGCAGAAATTTTTATCGACGGCGGACGCACTTTTGCCAACCAGGCGCGCATGTCGGCGATGGGGCTGCCACAGATTGCGGTGGTTCACGGTTCCAGCACGGCCGGTGGTGCCTACCTGCCGGGCTTGTCGGACTATGTGATTTTGGTGCGTGGGCGCTCCAGCATTTATCTGGCCGGCCCGCCGCTGGTCAAGGCTGCCATTGGCGAGGACTGTACCGATGACGAACTGGGTGGCGCCGAAACCCACGCCCAGATTACCGGCCTTGGCGAATACCTGACCGAAGACGATGCCCACGCCATTGCCATGGCGCGCGAGGTGATGGACAAGCTCAACTGGGACAGCGCACCAAGCGCAGCGGCCTGCGCCGAGCCATTGTTTGGCGAACAGGACCTGATGGGCATTGTTCCTGCCGATGAACGCGAGCCGTATGACGTGCGCGAGGTGATCGCCCGTCTGGTGGATGGTTCCGACTTTTTGGAGTTCAAGGCCGAATACGCCGCCGAGATGATGTGCGGCCACGCCCGCGTGCAAGGCCAGCTGGTGGGCATTTTGGGCAACAACGGCCCCATTCAGCCAACCGGTTCCACCAAGGCGGCGCAGTTCATCCAGTTGTGCGACCAGACTGGCACGCCGCTGGTTTTTTTGCAGAACACCACCGGCTACATGGTGGGTACGGCAGCGGAGCGGGGCGGCGCCATCAAGCACGGAAGCAAGATGATCCAGGCGGTGGCCAACGCACGCGTGCCCAAATTCACCTTTGTGATTGGTGGCTCGTACGGTGCTGGCAACTACGGCATGTGCGGGCGCGGCTTTGATCCTCGGTTTATCTTTGCCTGGCCCTCGGCCCGCACAGCGGTCATGGGCGGCGCCCAGGCGGCCAAGGTGATGGACATCCTCAACCGCGCCAAGATTGAGCGCAGTGGCATGGAAGCCAATGAAGAAGCCCTGAAAGCCATGTCCGACGGACTGCGCCTGCGCTTGGACAAAGAATCCGCAGCACTGTTTGGCACCGCCCGCTTGTGGGACGACGGCATCATCGACCCGCGTGACACGCGCCGCATTCTGGGCCTGTGTCTGGCTCTGGCGCGCGAGGCAGAGCAGCGCACATTGCATCCCAATACCTTCGGCGTCGCCCGCATGTAAACCACCTTTTTGACCCAAGAGCACCACCATGAAATTCACACCCGAACACGAACAAATCTCCGACACCGTTCGTAAATTTGTAGCCAATGAGATCAACCCGTTCACCGCCGAATGGGAAAAGGCAGGGATCTTCCCCGCACGCGAATTGTTCAAAAAGATGGGCGACCTGGGCCTCTTGGGCATCAAGTACCCCACCGAGTTTGGTGGCATGGGGCTGGACTTTAGCTACTCCATGGTCATGGCCGAAGCGCTGGGCAACTGCAACGTGGGCGGCGTGCCCATGGCCATCGGTGTGCAGACGGATATGTGCACCCCGGCCCTGGCCCGCTTTGGTAGCGACGCGCTGCGCCACGAATTTCTGGCCCCCGCCATCGCCGGCGACATGGTGGGTTGCATCGGCGTGAGCGAGGTGGGTGGCGGCTCTGACGTCGCCGCCCTCAAAACCACTGCCCGTAAAGACGGCGCTGACTACATCATTAATGGCTCCAAAATGTGGATCACCAACGGCATGCAGGCCGACTGGTGTTGCCTGCTGGCCAATACCTCCGAAGGTGCGCCGCACAAGAACAAGTCGCTCATCATCGTGCCCATGAACACGCCTGGCATCACGCGCCAGAAGATCGAGAAGATCGGCATGCACAGCAGTGACACGGCGCAGCTGTTTTTTGACAACGTGCGTGTTCCGCAGCGCAACCTGGTTGGGCAAGAGGGCATGGGTTTCATGCTGCAGATGTTGCAGTTTCAGGAAGAACGTCTGTATGGCGCTGCGGGCTGCCTGCTCTCGATGGATAACCAAATTGACCAGACCATTGCGTACACCCGTGAACGCAAGACATTTGGTCAGCCCATTTTGAACAACCAGGTGGTGCACTTTCGCCTGGCCGAACTCCGCACCGAGGTGGAATGCCTGCGCGCATTGACCTACCGCGCGGTCGAATCCTATGTGAGCGGCAAAGACGTCACCAAGCTGGCTTCCATGGCCAAACTCAAGGCCGGGCGCCTCAGCCGCGAAGTGGCTGACAGCTGCCTGCAGTACTGGGGCGGCATGGGTTTCACGGCGGACAACCCCATCTCGCAGGCCTACCGCGACAGTCGTTTGATTTCAATTGGCGGCGGCGCCGACGAGATCATGCTGGGCATCATTTGCAAGTACGAAGGCACCTTGCCTGGCAAGGCATGATGATAAGCGCTATGAATTTGGAAGCGCTCCGTGTAGATTTGACGAGGGCTACCCTGCACATTTGGCTTAGTAGACCAGAGTCACGCAATGCCATGTCACTGCAAATGGTGGCAGAGCTGCGTCAGGTGCTGGAGCAGGCTGAAGCCACTAAAGGCCAAAGCGATGCGGTGCGCATCATTGTGTTGCGCGGCGACGGCGGCCACTTTTGCGCCGGCGCCGACTTGAAAGACATGGCGGCGGCCCGTATGCGCGCCATGCAAGGTTCCGCACAAGACGGCGGTGCAGAAGACCCCATCGCCGAAGTCAACGCCGCCTTTGGCGAGTTGTGCGTGGCCTACGCCCGCACGCCGCTGGCGGTGGTTGCGGTGCTGGAAGGTACGGTGATGGGTGGGGGCTTTGGTCTGGCCTGTGTGGCCGATGTGGCCATCGCCAGTGAAACGGCCAAATTTCGCCTGCCCGAGACTTCGCTGGGTGTGGTACCGGCCCAGATCGCCCCATTTTTGGTGGAACGCTTGGGCTACTCACAGGCCAAGCGCTTGGCCGTCACCGGGGGCCGGTTGGACGCCGCCGCAGCGCTGCGCCTGGGGCTGGTCCACAGCGTTGTGGCCACGGCGGATTTACAGCGTGAGCTGGAAACCGTGCTGACCGATATTCTGGCCTGTGCGCCCGGCGCCTTGGGCGCGACCAAGGCGTTGATGGCCCAGGCCCGCCTGCGCGCGCCGCAAGATTTGGTGCACG
The DNA here is from genome assembly GCF_016705985.1 of Candidatus Aalborgicola defluviihabitans. Lineage (NCBI taxonomy): Bacteria > Pseudomonadati > Pseudomonadota > Betaproteobacteria > Burkholderiales > Comamonadaceae > Allorhodoferax (SeqCode) > Candidatus Aalborgicola defluviihabitans. Next base: position 51,489 of record NZ_JADJKN010000002.1, on the reverse strand, counting down.
AAGCCGCTGCCGTTTTTTCCCAAGCCGCCCAAGGCCCTGAAGGCCTGGAGGGTATGACCGCCTTTATCCAGAAACGCAAACCACAGTGGGCCATGCCATGACGTTCTCGAAAATCCTGATCGCCAATCGCGGAGAAATTGCCTGCCGCGTGATCCGCACCGCCCGCCACCTGGGCTACCGCACGGTGGCCGTGTTCAGCGATGCCGATCGCGACGCGCCCCACGTGGCGCTGGCCGATGAGGCGGTGCACATTGGCGCCTCACCCGCCGCAGAATCCTATTTGCGTATCGACGCTGTGCTGGAGGCCGCCCGCAAGACCGGGGCCGACGCCGTGCACCCGGGCTATGGTTTTCTGAGCGAGAACGCTGCCTTTGCCCAGGCCTGTGTGGATGCCGGCCTGGTTTTCATTGGCCCGCCCGCCAGCGCCATTACCGCCATGGGCGACAAAGCACTGGCCAAGCGCCGCATGTTGGAGGCTGGTGTGCCCTGCGCGCCAGGCTATCTGGGTGCGGACCAAAACGATGCTGCGTTAATGGCAGAGGCCCAGAAGCTGGGCTACCCGTTGTTGGTCAAGGCGGTGGCGGGCGGCGGCGGACGCGGCATGCGGCTGGTCCGGTCAGACGCCGAACTGCAGCCGGGCATTGAAGGCGCGCGCCGCGAAGCCACTAGCGCCTTTGGTGACGGCACGCTGATGCTGGAACGCCTGATTGACAACGGCCGCCACATCGAAATTCAGGTCTTCGCCGACAGCCATGGCAACGCCGTCTACATCGGTGAGCGCGACTGCACGGCCCAGCGCCGCCGCCAGAAGGTGATCGAGGAAGCGCCATCGCCTGTGGTCACACCGGCACTGCGCGAAGCCATGGGCAAAGACGCCGTGGCCGCTGCGCTGGCCGTGGGCTACCAGGGGGCCGGCACGGTCGAGTTCATTGTGGACGACCAGATGCACCACTACTTTCTGGAGATGAACACCCGCCTGCAGGTAGAGCATCCGGTGACCGAAATGATCACCGGCTACGACCTGGTGGAGTGGCAACTGCGCGTGGCCGCTGGCGAGCCGCTGCCCGCTCAGCAAAGCGACATCACACTCACTGGCCATGCGATCGAAGCCCGTTTGTACGTGGAAGACCCCTACACCGGCTTTGCCCCGCAGACCGGCACCGTGTTGTGGTGGCAACCACAGAACGCGTTGACCACAACGGGGTCTACATTGGGGTGGCAAGGCAGCAGCCTACCCTACGGCGTCCGGATAGATGACGGCATTGCCCAGGATAGCGTCATTTCTCCGTTCTACGATCCCATGGTGGCCAAAGTGATTGCCTATGGCCGTGACCGCGACGATGCCATCCGCCGCCTGCGTGGGGCATTGGCGAGCACCCCTTTGCTGGGCCTCAAAAACAATGGCCGCTTCCTCAGTGACTTGGTGGACCACCCAGCCTTCCGCCAAGCCCGCATGACAACCACCCTGATAGACCGGTGGCTGGAGCAGGGCGAAGCCTTGCTGCAGGCAGCTATTCCTACCGACGCCGTCTGGCAGGTGGCGGCGTTGGCACTGTCCATGCGCGGGTTGGAGCAATGGCATGGCCACAACTGGCGCGCCAACAGCGTGGCGGCTTTTGATATGCGCTTGCAGTGTGGTGAGGTGGTGCGTGCCATCCGCGTGCGCCCCGATCACCATGCTGGGGTCGAGCTCACGTTGGACGGCGTCAACACACAGGCCACGGTGCTGTCGTTTGCTGACGGCACGTTGCGCTACGCCGTGGATGGCGTGACCCGCACCGCTATCGTGGTGCAAGACGGCAACAACGTGCACCTGGCCATGGACGCAAACAGCTTTGTGGTGAGCGAAGTCTCAGCCTTCCCGAATGCCGATGCTCGCAAAGATGCCAGCAAAGCGCGCTCGCCCGTGGCTGGCAAGGTTACCCAAGTGGCCGTGGAACCCGGAGCCACCGTGCAACCGGGCCAGCAACTGGTGTGCGTGGAGGCCATGAAGATGGAAATGTGGCTGTGCGCCGAAAGCGCGGGCGTAGTGCAAGCCGTGCACGCGCAGGCTGGGCAGCAGGTGGAATCGGGCGCGCTTCTGGTTGAACTCGAATTGTCCCCCGCATAGGTAATTACGAACAAGGAGACGACATGGAAAAAGCCATACTGACCTGCGCGCTAACCGGCGTGCTGACTAACCCCAAACAATACCCAGTTCCGGTAACCCCGGCGCAAATGGCAGCCGAGGCGCGCGACGCCTTCAACGCCGGCGCCTCTGTCATGCATGTTCACGTGCGCAGCCAGGAGGAGGGCATGGGCCATCTGCCATCCTGGGACCCGGACGTGATGGAGTCGGTCGTCAATGCCATTCGCGCAGCTTGTCCGGGCGTCATTATCAACCTGACTACCGGCGTGGTCGGCAAGGACATCTCTGGCCCGCTGGCCTGCATTCGCCGCGTCAAACCCGAGATTGCCGCCTGCAATGCAGGCAGTTTGAATTACCTCAAGATCAAGGAAGACGGCCAATGGGCCTGGCCACCCATGGTGTTCGACAACCCGATCACCAAGGTGCAGCAGTTTTTGGATGTGATGGAAGAGTGTGGCACGCACCCCGAGTTTGAATGCTTTGACGTGGGCATCGTGCGCTCGGTGGGCATGTACATCAAGGCTGGCATGCTCAAACCCGGCATGGGCCGCCCAGAATACAACCTGGTGATGGGCGTGGCATCTGGCATGCCCTGCGACGCGGACCTGCTGGCTTTGCTGCCGCAGTGGATGGCCCCAAACAGCATCTGGCAAGCCACCTTGATCGGCCGCGCTGAAATCTGGCCGGTGCACCAAAAAACGGCCGAACTGGGTGGCATGCTACGTACTGGTTTGGAGGACACTTTTTACCTGCCAGGTGGCGAGCGCGCCAGTGGCAACGGGGCCTTGATTACGGCACTGGCCCAATGCGCCCGCAATGCCGGGCGCGCGGTGGCCAGTCCGCAAGAGGCGCGCGAGCTGCTGGGCTTGCGCGCTTAGGACAGCGCCTTGCCCGGCCCCGGCCACCCCGTTTTTTGGTTTGAGCTGGCAATTTCGCCAAAAAGCGGTGATAGAATACGAGGCTTAGCGGCTGTAGCTCAGTTGGATAGAGTACTTGGCTACGAACCAAGGGGTCGTGGGTTCAATTCCTGCCAGCCGCACCATATGAATCAAGGACTTAGCGTCGAAAGACACTAAGTCCTTTCTTCTTTCTGGCTTTCAACATCGCTCTGGTTGCCGTTCGGTTGCCGTTTCTCGAAACCTTCTTTGAATATCAGACCTGCGGGATTGATGGCTGAACTGACTCCGAATGGCTGCACGCCATGGATGATGTCGGTATTTCTCGTGTTGGATGCTTAACGACTTGCTATTAAGTTGATAGCTGCTTGCGCAATGAGTACGAGGGCTAGAGGCCTATTTGGCATATAGACAGTGCTGCGCAAGGGCTTGATCAGCTACCGCGAAGGCGGCAGACAGTGACGAACCTTCGGCGCTCGATGCGTGTCTGTGACCTCCACCAGCGCGGTCATGCCGGGCGCGCTGCCTGCTGAATGGCGCTGCGCGCTGGTGGCAGCGCACCCAACATCACCGCTTTCCTATTGCGGGACTCTGTAGCTTTGGTCAGTGGCCAATGCGGAGTACCGCAATGGCCAGGCACCACGAAGCTGTCGCGTGGCGTTGGCGAGCAGCGCGGTCATGCTGGGCGGCCTGTTTTTTGATTGAGCTGCGCTGCGCGCTGTGGGCCAGTCCACCCAGCATCACCGCTTTCGTTTTGCCAGCGCTGTAGTGTCAGTCAGTGCGCGCGGCGCTGGTGCGCCCCGCACAGGTGCCGGGGAGGTACATCGCCAGTGCTTCGCAAGTGTTGGTCAGTGCGCTGGAGCGCAGATATGGCCTCGGCTCGCTGGCGCATCGTGCTGGATCAGCCGTCGCCTGCGGCTCGGCCTGGTCGCCGTGTTCGTGGCAGTTGTGGCGCACGCCCGCTACGGCCACCCGCTTCGCTTTTACATAACGCCGCATTGCCCTCAGTGCCCGCCAGTCGCTGCGCTAAAGCTCCGCTTGGTGCCGGTCACCGCTTCGCGCCCTTCGGGTGAAGGCAACAGGCGTTATGCAAAGTGGCCTTCGCTGGAGTCGGTCGCACAGCCGTCGGCGCTTCCCGGTCGCTTGCACGCCCTACGCGCCGCCGTCTGCGCGCCCTTGTGGTTGTCGTGGCACCGTGGCATTGGTCAGGCGCTGCGCGCTGTGTGCTTGGTCAGTGGCCTGCGGCCAGTCATGTGGTGTGTGCCCCCGCCCACCCTTGTGCTTCGCCGCTGCGCGGCATCAGCCCTGCGCGCTGGTCTGCCCGTCCGCCCCCCGTGGGGGCTCCCTCAGCCCGCGCGCCTGCTTGGTTGGTTTTTGCTACAAGTTTAGTAGCTGCCACGCACGGAATACGGGGGCTACAGGCCTAACGGCCTGTAAGCCAGCGTGGCCGCTGGCTTACTTTATCTAGGGCAATGGTCGTTGCACTTGCTATCTATTTAATAGCTGTTTGCGCAAGTTCTACGAGGGCTAGCGGCCTATTCTTCATATGGATGTTCTGCGCAGGGGCTTGGACTGCCATTGGGCTGGCCGCAGACAGTGCCCATTTTGCGAAACAGATGGTAGGCGCACAACTGATTCGACAGACTTCTTACTCTGGCCCTTTTTGTCGGTTGCCACTATATTCATAGTCATGGAGTTGTAGGGGTGAAATTTAGGTAAGACACTTTTGATCTCACCCACCCTCGAACCAATGATGGGCAATTGAAGGAAACGCGTCAGGAGGGACTGGATGTTTGGCATTTGGGTTGTGGTACATCGACACCGCCTTCAGCCCAGGTTTCAGAACATAAACCGGGCTCGATTTGATTGACAAATGGCCTGGGCATTGATGCGTTGTGGCTATGATCATGACAGACACCGTGCCGAATCAAGGTGCTGTTCGCCACGCCAAATCCGGCGAGTCTCCCCATCCGATTGAATTTTGACAACGTTCCCGATGCTGTGAAGAGCACTGCGCTTACGTTTTCTGCATCGGGCAGGAAGAAGCCGGATGGAATTTTCTTTCCGTTGTGCTCATGCGTTTCCAGGTTCAGCGTGCTTATGACAAGTTGCCCATTTTCGTCGTGGAAGAAATCATGACTGACCGCGTGCAGGTACTGGAATAGCGCGGACGAACTCCATGTCATGGACTGTGGCTCGTGGAAATCCGCTATGGCAAAAACCAATGGACTCCCTGCGACATGGGGAAGATTCCAATAGGGTGTTTTCCGATTGAGTTTCGAGAACAAGGCGCTCCCAAACTTGATGGGCATTTTTCCTTTGAGCAATGCGGCGACCTCTGTGGGGTCACGAAAGAAAGGGCCTTTGTGAGTTGCGACTTTGGGGATATCTCCGTCAGTTGGATTCACAGTAACGGCTTCGATGAAGATCTTTTTCCTCCCGTACCTACAGAAAAGTCAGGTGCAGGCTCTGGCCTTCAACGAATAAACCCTCTTCCAACAGGAATGCATAAAGGTAAAGCTCCCAAGGCGCGCATCGAATCCGCTTGTTTGAAACTGCTCAACAAAATTGCCATCAATGTCCACAAAATGCCGCATCATTTCTGACAACATGGATCGTGCCGAGTACCAATGATCTCCAGTTGCGACCAACTTAAAAATATCATTCAGCTTGTTCTCCGAAACAATGGGAGTAAACAGGTCAACCCCGGCTTTGTCCACGTCACCTTGTGGAAAAACGGCACTACCAGCTTGGGCCTGTTGTTTCATTGAGTTGAACAGGTGACGACGGGCTTCATTCAAAGACTGATAGCTGACGTTCACGTCTATGCAGCGAAAGCGGCCTTTTTCGTCTCGCCCCAAAACAACATATGCAAAATCTCGGTCAGTTCGATCCAGAGCCGCGAGCCCCAAGACCTGTTCCTTTTCGTCTGCAAACCACTCCAGTTCCTTTGAAACTCCGGTTGCAATGGGTGAACGAGTCCACGACACGAACGCATTGAATCTTTCACGCGACATCGGCCGTACACCAAACTCTTCGTGCAATTTCTTGATTCTTTCTTCGCGTGTCCCGCGTGCTTTTGCTTGTCCCAATTTGCCGCTCCCTGAATGTAAATGTCACCGATGCGAAGAGGATCACCCGGTGGTCGGCTTTGCGCCTCGTGGGAGTCTAGTCGCAAGAGTGGTTCAAGTTCCCCTAATGGCCTGACGATCCCGAGTGAACGCTCCGACGACCCAAGCTGCCCATTTTGCGAAACAGATTTACCCCTCCAGCAACTTGTGCAGGAAACCCAGCTTGCGGCCAATGTCATGCAAGCTGACTTGCACCAACGCATCGTGGCGGCTTTTGAGCCGCTGGTAGGTCTTCCAGTGCATACCTTTGGGCTTGCCGCCGTCACCATTCAAGATGCCAGCCTCCCAGCCCAAGCGTTTGCGCAGCTTGTCGGCCTTGGTGGATGCCCGGTCGCCTGCGCCTTCTTTCTGCGTGGCGTAGCCCAGCCCGCCACACTGGCGGCAGGCGAAGTAGCGGCCCGGCGCGTAGAGCACCGCCACCCGCTTGCTGCACCGTGGGCAGGTGAACCAGTGGCGCTGCCCGCCCAGGTGGCAAGCTGAGGTTTGCGTCTGCACCCGTTGTTCAACCACTTCGCCGGTGCTCTTCATTCGGTAGGACAACACCATGCCTTGGTCAAAGTCCACCTGGATGCTGATGCCCGCCACCTGCCGGTCGTTCACCAGCCATTGCCAGCTAAAGCTGCTGCCCGGCACCAGCAAGCCCTTGCGCGTGATCTTGCGAATGTCCAGCGGCATGGAATCGCTGGTTTCCGCTTTGCCGCTGTAACTGCTGCGCCGCCCACTTCCGCGTCCGCCCATTTTTATTCTCCGGTTTTTGCCGAAATCAATTGGCAAGTTGAGCAGGGTTTATGACCTTAAAACCCATGAATCGAGCTATAACCCGCATGGATGCTGGGTTCTGGACGTTTTGCGTGTTGCTGGAAATTGCGCATGTTTTTACGTGCGCGGCTACTTCTGAGGTCTTTCAGCTTGATCAGCATGGCCAACGTGCGTTCAAACTTGCGGTCCAGGTGCGTTTCGTAGCGGGAAAGCTTCTCCAGCCGGTAGGCTTGCAGCCCTTCGCCAATGGTTTGATTGACGATGGCGTCGTGGTGGCGGGACTCTTTTTCTTGCTGGTAGACAAAGGGCGTGACGTGCTCAGTGATGAAGGCTGCCAGCCCCGTGGCGTCGGCGGGGTATTCCTCATCGTCCACATAGTTTTGCCACCATTCACGGGTATCGGGCAGAAGGGCGCGCAAGGCTTTGTCGTAGGCACGGTCGCCACCTTTGCGCAGGATGGCGCTGGCCTTGTTGGTCGCATCAAGGTCGTGCCGGGCAGATTGCTGGCTTTCCGCAACGTCTGCCGGTTTCAAGTCCATCAGGTTGCGAATGTCGGTGTTCTCGCCTGACAGGCCCATCTCAAACGGTGCCGCCGCTGGAATGACGGTCTTGGCATTGCGAGAGGATTCCTTCAAGCCCTTGTTGATGGTGGCCCCCTCGGCTTGCAGCACCCGGCGCTTGCGCCAGATCACGCTGGCCAGTTCTTCAATCAGGTGCTGCTCTGTCGCGCCGGCTGGCAGGTGCTCGTCCATCAGCGAGTTGACCAGGCTTTCGTAATCAGCATGGCTCTCGTGGCTGAGCACGGTGTAGCGGCTCAGGATGCCGTGCTTCAGGGCGTTGAAACGGACGGCTTCGTAGGGTTGGGGGTTGGGGTCAGCCATGGGAATCAGGGGTGCGGTGTTGGCGGTGTCGGAGGTGGTGTTCATGGTGGGCTTTCAATATTGGGGTTCTGATCAATCGCAATACGCCCGCCACAGCGCCATGCCAGCGCCACAGCGTTGGCCGTAGCCAGAGCCACGCCCGGCGGCGATGCAGGTCGGGCAATTGAAGTGATGAGCGTGATAGGCCGCTGCCAGTTCTTTCCAGTCCTGCGGATTGACGGGTGGATCAGGTGCGTGGCTGGCCGCATCGTTTGCCGCCGTCAGCCAGTCAATCAACAGCGCCTTGCTGCTTCGGATGAGGGCGCGCAGGTCGTCAGTCAAATGGCTGGACGGTGCCACTGCCAGCCCCCCGGCAGGGGCCAGGGAGAGGTTCAGACCAGCGTGCGAAAGTCGGGCCACCACAGTTTCTACGGACTGTGCTGTCATCAAAAAATCTCCACGTCATCAAGCTGGCTTGCACCCGCTGTGTCGTCAACGTCCTGAATCTCGCAACTTGGCGCAACTCTCGCAACTATTGGCGTGGCCTTTTCTGTTGCGGCACGCTCTACCGTGCGCACCACCGTCCAACGCTTCAAGCCGTTGGTCTTGTTGGCGAGCACCAGGCGCAGGCCGGTGCAAAGCTGGCCGGCGTGGCGCTCAAGCCAGCGGCCCAAGATACGCACGTTGAGTTTGCCGTTTTGACCCGCGATTTCATCTAGTGCATCGAACAATACGGACTGCGCGCCAAAGTGTTCGGTTGCTTTGGTGATGGCCTGCGCCGGTGACGTGGGGGTGGTGCCAAAGGTGGCTATCCAGGCATTTAGCAGCGCCGCCAGCTTTGACGTTTCCGGGTTCTCTGACGCAGCGCGGTCAATAGAGTCCGCCGGGTCAACAAACATGGGCAAGTCCTTCAGGTCCCGACCCGACTCCAACATGCGTTCCCTGAGCCAGCACAAGGGCTGGCGCACCAGGTCATCCCACAACTCAAACGACGCAATACGCCCCTTGGCAACCTTGGGCCTGCCAGCGGCAATGTAGGCCCGCACAATGGTCAGCGCGGCCACCACCAAGGCTTGGCGGTTGCTGCAGACCTCGGTGAGTGGGTCAAACTCGAACTCGCGTTTGAAGGGCGTTTCAATCTGGGCATCGAGCCGCGCCAGCAATATCCGGCGGTGGGTGTCGCCTGTCAAAACGAGGTTGTTGCCCGAAACCAAAAACAGGGCGCGGTTGGGCAGCTCCACGTTCTCCGATACGCCCAGCACGCGGTCGGCAAACAAGGACGATGTCAAAAACGAGTCGATCACCGAGTTGCCCAGCGGTTCGCGCACGTTGTCCCACAGCAGCACCTTGGAGCCACCACGCAGGGCGGCAAACAGGCGCTTGCGGCATTCTTCCTCTTCGTTGGTGGGTGGCAGTACGGCGACATCACTGCCGGTGGCCAGTGCGCCTATGCACTTGGCCAACAGGGTTTTGCCGGTGCCCGCCGCTGGCGCATCAAAGCCGGTGGCCGGGCAAGTTGGCAATGCCGGGCGCAAACACGCGGCCAACATGGCGGCCAGGGTGACGCCAACGGCAACTTCATCGGCAAAGGGAAACAAGCGGATCGGGTGCCACAGCTTGGCCAATGCGTCCAGGGCTTGCTCGACGGTGGGTGCCGACGGCACGGCCAGCGGATAGGCTTCGGTGGTGACGTACATCAGCCCGGTCGCTGCGTCATGGCCCGGTTCGTCCAGCGCGCTGCCATCGGGCCGCAAGGTGGGTGCTGTGGTGACGGCTGTCAGCTTGCGGAAGTTGCGGCTGCCGTGTTTGGCAATGATGGCGTTGGCAATGTAGGTGGGTGCGTCTTCGGGGATTTCTCGCGTGGAGGTGACATTGCCGTCGTCATCGCGTTCGGTTTTGACGCTGTAGAACTCGGCCACCCGGCCTGCATGGTCCACCAGCCAGTCGCGGCTGACTGGCGTGGCCTTGCCGTCGGCAACAAACGCAATGGCATTGGTGCCAAAGTCAAACAGCTCACTACGGTCGCGCAAGACTTGCAGCACCGCATCGGTGGCGTCCACCCGCATACCCCGGCCCAACTGAACCCGTGCCGACTGGCGGCGCAATTCGTAGCGCATACCGCCGTGCCGGTGTGAGAACAGGTCAGGGCGGGTTCCGTTGAGCAGGCGGGCCACGGCCACCCGCTTGTCTGCATCCGGGTCGAGCGGGTCGGCAAAGCGTGTGTTGTGCCAACGGTGAGGGTTATCCAGAAGCTGCTCCACTTTCACCACCTGGCCATCGGCGCACGTCAACTCAAAGTCGCCCATGAGCACCTGATGCACCGCAGCGCGCTCCAGCACATTGGTGGCCTGTGCCAGTTTGATGCCACGGCGCTGCGCGAGGGCGGGGGCCTTGTCTGCCACCCAGTTACGCCGGGCTGTGTCGCACTTCTCGGCTACCGCCGCGCGTGCTGCTTTCAGTCCGGCTTGGGCTTGCTTTTTGATGGAGGGCGTGGCGCTGTTGATCAGCAGGCGCAGATTGAATTGGGCCGTTGCGTCTCCGTAAATCACGCCGTCAACCCCGGCGCGGGTAACCCCGTCCACCAGCACCGATGGCCCGGCAAAGTCCAGCCGCTCGGGCTGCCATACCGACACGTCCACCAGGCAACGCGGCATGCGTTGACCGGCGACGCCAATGTCGCACCAGCCCGCGCCCGGCGTGGCCCACAGCAGGGCCTCCAAGGCTTTGCCCGCTTCGGGAATCAGTGTGGCGTCCACCACGGGGATGTACAGGCGGTGCCGGGTCAGGCCAGACAAGATGCTGCCATCTGGCGATACGCAACCTGCCGACGCACTGGGCCTCCAGAGCATGGGGGCATCGGCCAGTGCGGGTGCAGCGGCAATCAAACGGTCCCGAAACTGCAGTGGCGACAACTCACCGTCGGGCAAACCATCGTGGTCCAGCATCATCACGCCCGGTGCGGCCCGAAACTTGAAGTTCTCGCGGGTGCGGGCGATGGCACCAGCTTGCTGCGCCTCGGTATCCCCTTGCGTGCAGACTGCCACCGCGTCGTCTTTGGTGACCCCCCAGGTGACAGCCTGCGCACTGGTCAATGTATCCAGATGGTGCTTGAGGCCGTGCAAGTCAGCTACGACCACACTCTGTGCTTGGCCTCGGCTCAGCATGGCCGAGGTTTCCTTGCGCATGCCGCCATTGGTGTTCATGCCGATGATTTTGGTCAGGCGGGCCGGTTTGATGCCGGTGATGACGGTGAAGGCCAATGGCAGTTTGGGTGGCTCTTCGCAGTTGTGAGAGTTGTCTGGAGTTGCGAGATTTTCGGTTAGGTCGTTCATACACACCCTTTCAATGCAACACCCAAAAAGGATGGCAACGGCATACGGCGCGGATTGGACCAGCCAATAGGCGAGGGTGTGAAGAGTGGTTTTTCATGGCTACAGCCCCTGCTGCCATCAGCTCTTTGCGCTTGGTGTGCAGCGTCTCGACCAGTTCGCGGATTTGGGTATCGGTCTTGCCCGAGATGCGCGCTGCATTCAGCGCTTCGATTTCGTTGGACGGCCATCCGACGGCGCGCGGCCCCAGGCTGACGGGTTTGGTCCACAAGCCTTGCGCAATGCGCAGGTAAATGGTGGAGCGAGAGTAGCCCGATTGGGTTTTGGCGGCTGGGATACGCAGGATGGCGTGCGACATGTTGGCACCTCAGTGGGTGTTGTTGGACATGCCGCCGATCTTTCCGGGATACCCCGCATCCGCTAAGCCCCTATGCTCAGCAGCGCCTAGGCTGTGCTTAGCATCAACTAGGGTCTGGGATGTTGGTTAACGCCTTCCGTGCAGCGTCGTAGGACATATTCAATCCCTGCGCACTCCTGCTCAGCACAAACGTTTCTTGACGAATACTTGCCACTTGCCCAAATAGTGCGAATTTGATTTTGTTTGTCACGGCTTCCGCCGGGCTTGTCATGGAGTGCATTTGCAGCAATTTGAGCATTTTGAGAACGCCACTCGGCCGATCCCACAACGGCTTGGTCTGGCTGTCCAACCGACTCAAATACTTCCGTTTTTCCCAAACCAGCGGCTTCAAAGTCGCCATCAAAATCCTCAGCCTCAATCTGCAAGACGTGCGCCAAAGGAAACAACCCGGCTTCCAACGGTGGCCAATCGGCGTGTTCTGAAAAAGTGCCCCGCGTGCCCCCATAAATGGGGTGAATATCCGCGAGACGAGATTCTTCAATCTTGGCCTGAATGAACGCCACCGCCTTCAAACCGGGGCGCTGGCCCCAACGTTCGATCAACGCTGAGCCAGTCATGTATCTGTCAGCAGGCGCAAACTGATCAATGTCCTCTACCTTGAACCAGCATGCCATGAGCGGAGCTATGTAGTCGGATGTGCCGACGAAGTATGAATACGAAAAGCGTGGCGGTGGGTCCAGCTCATTGGCATTCACATACGCGGTGATTCCGCCAAGTTTCGGACCATAAAAAATCCAAGCCGCCAGTTCCTCGGGGGTTGCGCCAAGGCGCGCTGTCAACTGCTGCATGGCTTTGGGGTACGCCACATACCGGGTAGCAGGGGCTGGTTCAGCCAAAGGTGCGCCGTCCTTGGTCAGACTTGGTTTTCGTTCTGGGTAGTAGTCGCCGCGCGCCAGCCGCTTCTGCGCATCCATGCGGGCAAGTTCCTGTTTGAGTTCTGCCAGCCGGCTTTCTTTGAGCGCCAGATCAGCGGCGGCCGGGGTAGCAACCACTTCCCATGCTGCCACCTGATTATCTGGTCATCAACCCGCTCAAAGAAATCACCAGAATTTTGGTCCTGCGCGGTCGCTGGGTCATGCTGGTAGTCCAACTGCAAGGCCACACTGCGACGCTGGCCAGCGGACAGGTTGTCCCATGCCATGGGCGCTAATTCTTTTCAACCCGCTGGCGCAATGTGTCAGGTAGGCCGGAAAGTGGGGTGTCAAACCAGTCTTCAAACGCCCAAGTCAGCGAGTCAAATGTACTCATGCTGCGAGTCGCTGTCTTGCTAACAGCGCGTTGGGCATTTGCCGGAAAAAGGCCCTGGTCGAGTAATTACGGGTCATGTTGTCTCCCTGCTGGACGTTGAATTCAGCGTATGGCAAACGCTGCCGGACGACTCTGAACTTTGCTGTACATTGGAGTATAGGCACACGGTTTCATCGCGGTACAGAGAGCAGCGATAGCCTCCTTACTGCGCTCGGGCTGATGGCGCTCTCGTGCTCGGAAAATTCACCCAAGGAGCGTCAGAAAAAGAGCATGAAACTCATCGACAACATCAACGACCTGCTGGGCGAGGACATCAAGCAGTCAGTCCAGCCGGGTGCGCGGCTCAAAATCGCCGCATCATGCTTTTCCATCTACGCCTATAGGGCCTTGAAGCGTGAGTTGGAATCGGTGGAGTCATTCGAGTTCATCTTCACGTCTCCCACGTTCATGCCCGGCGAGGCAACCGATGCCGCCAAGAAGGAGCGGCGCGAGTTCCACATCCCCAAGTCACCCTCTGAGACGCAGAGTGAACGCGGCTTCTATGGCACCGAGTTCGAGGTGCAGCGCAAAAACAAGTTGACCCAGCGCGCTATCGCGCGCGAATGCGCCAACTGGATGCGCCGTAAAGCCAAGTTTCGTTCCAACAGTGGCGTGGCACCCATGCAGCAGTTTGCAGCGGTGCAGGCTGCTGGACCCGCTGCGCCCAATGCGGTTTACATGCCGCTGCATGGCTTTACTGCCGTGGATTTGGGCTACCAGCGCGGCAATGCGGTGTCCAACATCGTCAACAAGTTTGACGAGCCCGCCAATACCAGCGTATTCTGAGCCTGTTTGACCAAATATGGGCTGATTCCGACAAACTCAAAGACGTCACCAGCCTGGTGTGCGAACACATTGCGTCAGTCTACCAAGAGAATTCGCCCGAGCGCATCTACTTCCTGATGCTCTACAACATCTTCAACGAGTTCCTGGAAGACCTCAACGAAGATGTGCTACCCAACGACCGCACCGGCTATCTGGACACCTTGGTATGGCGAAGCTGTTTAATTTCCAGCGCGATGCCGCCACTGGCCTCATCAACAAGCTGGAAACCTATAACGGCTGCATCCTGGCCGACAGCGTGGGCCTGGGTAAAACCCTTCACGGCGCTGGCCGTCATCAAGTATTACGAGCTGCGCAACCGCTCAGTGCTGGTGTTATGCCCCAAGAAGCTGGCCGACAACTGGCTCACCTACAACCGCAACCTCAAAACCAACATCTTCGCCAAGGACCGGTTCAACTACGAGGTGCTGTGCCATACCGACCTGCAGCGCACCAGCGGCGAATCCTTTGGCACGCCGCTGGATCGGGTCAACTGGGGCAACTACGACCTGGTGGTGATCGACGAGTCGCACAACTTCCGCAACAACGACGTCTACAAGGACAAGGAGACGCGCTACCAGAAGCTGATGAACACGGTCATCAAGCAGGGCGTCAAAACCAAGGTGCTGATGTTGTCGGCCACCCCGGTCAACAACTCCGCTTCAATGATCTGCGCAACCAATTGGCTCTGGCATATGAAGGCAACGCCGGGTTGCTGGGCGACAACTGCGCACTGAGAAGGACATCGACGATCTTCCGCCGCGCGCAGACCGCGTTCAATATGTGGACAAGCTGCCGCCGGAGGAGCGCACCGCCAGTGCCATCCTGGCCGCGTTGGACTTCGACTTTTTCGAGCTGCTCGACAGCGTCACCATTGCCCGGTCGCGCAAGCACATCGAGACGTTTTACGACACCAAGGACATTGGCCGCTTCCCGGAACGCCTCAAACCGCTGTCATTCCATTGCCCGCTGACCCAGCGCACCGATGTCATAGGTTTCAACGACATTTTCAACCAGCTATCGCTGTTGAAACTGGCCGTGTATGCGCCCGTGGGCTACATCCTGCCCAGCCGCATCAAGAAGTACGAAGACATGTACGACACCGAGGTGGCCAGCGGAGGCGGCAAACTCAAACAGGCCGACCGTGAAAAGAGCTTGCAAGCGCTGATGACTGTCAACCTGCTCAAACGGTTGGAAAGTTCGGTTGCATCGTTCCGCCTCACGCTGCAAAGCCTGCAAAGCAACCACCAGAAGGCGCTGGCCAAGATTACCGCCTTCAAAAGTCAGGCAAGGCCGCCAAGTTCACCGACCACACGTCGGACTTCGAGGACGCGGATTTGACGACGAGCTGTTGCCAGACCTGGATGACGACCGGGGCGGCGAAAGCAGTTCGACCGGTGGCAAGGTGCAAATCGAACTGGGTGACATGGACCTGCCATCGTGGGAACACGACGTATGGTGGCTTGGCTGTCATTGACGGGCTATTGGCTGAAATGGCCAAAATCACCCCGGCTGACGATGCCAAGCTCCAACACCTGAAAGCCCAAATCGAGCAGAAGCTGGCGCACCCCTTCAACCCCGGCAATCGCAAGCTGCTGATATTCACCGCGTTCGCGGACACGGCCAATTACCTGTACGACAACTTGGCACCGGGCCTGTTCCAGAAGCACGGCATTCATACCGGCAAGGTCACTGGCTCCACCGAGCCCAAAACCACACTTCGCCTGGCTGCCAACCCGCGCCAAGGCGTGGATTTTCAGACCATGCTCACGCTGTTTGCGCCGCGCGCCAAAGAGAAGGCACTGACCATGCCGCATGAGCCGGGTGAAATCGACGTGATGATCGGCACAGATTGCATCTCCGAAGGCCAGAACTTGCAGGACTGCGACACCGTCATCAACTACGACATCCACTGGAACCCCGTGCGCATCATCCAGCGCTTTGGCCGGGTGGACCGTATTGGTTCCCCCAATGCGCGCATCCAGTTGGTCAACTACTGGCCCGATATCAGCCTGGACGAGTACATCCGCCTGAAAGAGCGGGTTGAGAGCCGCATGATGATTGCTGATGTGACCGCCACGGGCGATGACAACGTGCTGTCCGCCCAATCCAATGACGTGGCCTACCGCAAGGAGCGAATGCGCCGCTTGCAAGAAAAGTCATCGAAATGGAAGACCTAAAAACCGGGGTATCCATCACCGACCTGGGCCTGAACGACTTCCGCATGGACTTGCTGAACTACGTCAAAGCCCATGGCGACCTGGCGCGCCTGCCCAATGGTTTGCATGCCGTGGTGCCCGCCAACCCAGAAAAGGGTTTGAAGCCCGGTGTCATATTCACGCTGCGCAACCGGTTGCTTAGCGGTACAACCGGTGCCGTGGTGCAGCAGAAGAACCGGCTGCACCCGTACTACTTGGTTTATATCGGTATGGACGGCAACATCATTGCCGACCACATGGAGGTCAAGGCACTGCTGGACCTGGCCCGCAATGCCTGCAAAGGCCGCAGCGAACCCGTACCCGCCGCGTTTGAGCCGTTTAACAAGGCGACCGACGATGGCCGCAACATGCGCACTTTCTCCACCCTGCTGGACCAGGCCATTCACTCCATGATCGAGCGCCAGCAAGAGCAGGACGTGGACAGCTTGTTTTCGCCGGGCAAAACCAGCGCCTTGGTGGGTGAGATTGCCGGGCTCGAAGACTTGAGCTGATCAGCTTCTTGGGGATTCAGGCCCCATGACCACCCAAGCACTTTTCGCCTGGCCGTCTGCAGGCGGCGGTAGGTAGCGTTGTCGCCAAGTCGAAAATCTACGCCCACGCCAAGCCCCGGCGTTGCGTGCGCTGTTTGTGGAGCAGGTGGAAAGCATTACCTGGGCCTACAAGCTAGCGCCAGAGACCATCAATTTGCCCGCCAAACCGGCGGTGCCAGAGATTGAGGTGTTTGAAGTCGCCTTGAAGCTGCCTGATGTCAGTCATTCGGTACTGCGCTGCATCGACAAAGCCATGCCGCGCCCCATTCTGTTCAACCTGCGGTTTGAGGGATGCGGGCGAGACGTTGCGTGACCAGTTGGACCGTCTGGCCGCATTGGCTGCCAAGCAGGCGGCAGCAGCCAAGCTGGAAGCGCGCCTGAACGCTGAAAAACAGTTCAACCGCAAGGTCGAGATCAACGCCCAGTTGCGTACCATTCGCACTGAGCTGGAAGCGCTGACATGATCAGCGGCCAAGTAAATCAATTTGCTACGTATTTGATAGCTGCTCCCGCAAATTCCACGGGGGCTAGAAGCCAAAAAAAATGACCATGAATAAACTGAAAATGCACAGCCCTGACCTGACGCAGGCCAACATCGCAAAAGTGGCGGAGTTGTTCCCAGGCTGCATTGCGGAGGCCCGTGGTGATGATGGTGTGATCACACGCAGCATCGACTTTGACCAATTGCGCCAAGAGCTGTCCACTTCTATTGTGGAAGGGCCACAGGAGCGTTACCAACTCAATTGGCCGGGCAAACGCGAAGCACTACTTAATGCCAATGCGCCTATCGCTAAGACGCTACGCCCTTGTCGTACCCGAGAACGAGAAAGGTAACGAGGTCGATGAAAGCGTGGGTTTGACACCACCAAGAATCTATTTATTGAAGGGGACAACCTTGATGCATTGAAGCTGCTGCAAGAGACCTACCTGAACAAAGTCAAGATGATTTACATCGACCCGCCTTACAACACGGGCAAAGATTTTATGTACGACGATGACTTTTCGGAGGACTGGAGTAGCTATTTCCAACGCTCGCAGCAGAGTGATGTGGCTGGGAATCGCATGGTCGCAAACGCGGAGCGAACGGTCGATTCCACTCCGATTGGTTGTCAAATGATCTATCCAGGCTAGAAGCTGGCGCGCAATTTACTGCGCGAGGACGGTGTCATATTCGTATCGATTGATGACAACGAAGCTGAAAACTTGGAAAAGATTTGCGACGAGGTGTTTGGCGAGGACAACTTTCTCGTTCAATTCTGTTGGCGCAGTGATGGGAATTTCGATAACCAAGCCAAGATAAAGATTTGTCACGAATACGTGCTTCTCTACGCGAAATCTGCGAAAATTTCCTCCCCTCCCGTCGTTGACCCGAGTACGGACGCCGGTAGCAAACTATTCAAACCCGAAATACGAAACACCGTTGTAAAAAACGGACCGAAGAATCCGGTTAGCGGAATAGTGTTGCCAGTAGGTTTCCCTGCGACATTTGAAAGCGGAAGTATCGCGGCGCGCACAAGTCCTTGGCCACGATATTCAGTTGACGCGATAGTTGCGAACGCACGATTGACGAACTCAGTTGTTGTTGAAAGTGGTTGGAGCTCAAAGAGTTGGTCCAAGAGTTTATTGCCAATGGATGTCGGGCAATTCGAGACAGCAAGGATCAAGTCACAACTTTTTGTGCTCACCCAATCGGTGCGATTGAAGCCGTCAAACAACGGCACGACTACCAAAAGCCATGTCATTTCAACGCTGAATGGGTTTGGTGGAACTCAGAAGGCAACTGCTCAGTTGGTTGAATTAGGCAATTTTGATGGCTATCCAAAGCCGACTGAGCTTCTCAGTTACTTTGTGCAGATGAACATTGGGAACGACGCACTGATCTTAGATTTCTTTTTTGGTTCGGGCTCCATGGCTCACGCAGTGATGGAACAAAATGCAAAAGACGCTGGGACGCGCCGGTTTATTTTGGTTCAAATCCCTGATCCACTCGACCCAGGAAACGAAAAGCAAAAATCGGCGGCGGATTACTGTGACGGGCTCGGATTGCCTAGGACAACGGCTGAGTTAACCAAAGAGCGTCTCCGCAGAGCGGGCAAGAAAGTTCGAAAAGACAACGCCGGAAAAGCGGGCACCGACAAGCTGGACGTAGGTTTCCGGGTGCTCAAAATCGACACTTCTAATATGAAAGAGGTGTTCTACACCCCGATTCCGTATCCCAAGACCTGCTGTCTGATCAAGTCAACAATATCCTGAGAAGACCGCACGCCGGAAGACCTGCTGTTCCAAGTGCTTCTGGACTGGGGCGTAGATCTGGCGCTGCCTATTGCCAAAGAAACCATCGAAGGCAAGTCCGTGTACTTTGTAGATGGCAATGCCTGGCCGCGTGCTTCGACGAGGGCGTGAGCGAAGAGTTTGTAAAGCTGCTGGCGCGAACCGCTGCGCGCGGTGTTCCGCGATGCCGGTTTTGCAACCGACAGCGTCAAGATCAATGTGGAGCAACTTTTCAAACTGATCTCACCCAGCACCGAAGTCAAAACCATTTGAGCGACACGACCATGAAGCTCAAATTCAAAAAGCAGGCGTACCAGACCAACGCAGTGGTCGCCGTGGCAGATTGCTTTGCCGGGCAACCCAAGCGCGAAGGGCTCAATTACCGGGTAGACCCTGGCCGTGCGGTGGATGCCAGCGGCAAGCAGTGGCCGCGCTGGAAACCGTGGGTTTCAAGAACGCCGATCTGGCGTTAACACCGGGCCAATTGCTGGAAAACATCCACGCCGTGCAGCTTAGGCAAAACCTGCCCCTGTCCGCCGCGCTGGTCAAAACCAAGGTGTGCGACATCAATCTGGATGTTGAAATGGAGACGGGTACGGGCAAGACGTATTGCTACGTCAAAAGCATGTTCGAGCTGAACGCCCGTTACGGGTGGAGCAAGTTCATTGTGGTGGTGCCCAGCATTGCCATCCGTGAGGGGGTGTTCAAGTCGCTGGGAATCACCGCAGAGCACTTTCTGACGAGTACAAGAGCGCGCCCGGTTCTTCATCTACAACTCTAAGCAGTTGCACAACTTGGAGAGCTTTTCCAGTGACGCGGGCATTAATGTCATGGTCATCAACGTGCAGGCTTTCAATGCCACGGGCAAGGACGCACGCCGCATTTACGAAGAGCTGGACGACTTTCAGTCCCGCAGGCCCATAGATGTGATCAGCGCCAACCGGCCCGTCATGTTTCTGGACGAGCCGCAGAAGATGGAAGGCGGCAAAACGCTGGATTCGCTGGCCAACTTCAAGCCGCTGGCGGTGCTTCGCTACTCAGCCACACACAAGACGGCCCACAACAAGATTCACCGGCTGGACGCGCTGGACGCGTACAACCAGAAGCTGGTCAAGAAAATTAGGGTGCGCGGCATATCGGTCAAGGGGCCTGACTGGCACCAATGCATACCTGTATTTGGAGTCCATCGAGGTTTCCACCGCAGCGCCCGTGGCGCGGGTGGAGCTGGAAATCAAGCAGAACAATGGCATCAAGCGTGTGCTGCGCAAGCTGTCCCGCAATGACAACCTGTTCGACCTGTCGGGCGATTTGGAGCAGTACCGGGGCTTTGTGGTGGCCGATATCAATGCGCTGACCAACACGGTGACCTTCACCAATGGGCATGAGCTGGTGGCGGGTGAGGCCACGGGCGATGTCAGTGAATCGGCCTTGCGCCGCATCCAGATCCGCGAAGCGATCAAAGCCCACTTTGAAAAAGAACAGGCGCTGTTTGCCCAGGGCATCAAGGTGCTGTCGCTGTTTTTCATTGACGCGGTCAGCAAATACCGCAGCTATACCGATGCTGGCGAGCAGCCCGGCGAGTACGCCCAGATGTTTGAGGAGGAATACAACCTGCAATTGGCCGAGGCGCAGACGCTGGAAGACACGCCTTACAACCGGTATCTCAAAGGCATTGCGACCACCCAAACGCACAACGGTTACTTCTCCATCGACAAGAAGACCAAGCGAATGGTGGACCCGGAGACGGGCAAAAAGTCCACGGAAGCCGACGACGTGGATGCGTATGACCTGATCTTGAAGGATAAGGAACGGCTGCTGTCATTCGAAGAGCCAGTGCGGTTCATCTTCTCGCACTCCGCTTTGCGGGAAGGCTGGGACAACCCCAACGTGTTTGTGATCTGCACTTTGAAGCACAGCGACAACACGGTAAGCCGCCGCCAGGAAGTTGGGCGCGGGCTGCGTCTCTCTGTCAATCAGCATGGCGACCGCATGGACAACGCGGCCACGGTGCACCAGATCAACGTGCTGACTGTGGTTGCCAGCGAGAGCTATAAGGACTTTGTGACCGCCTTGCAGCGTGATATCAGTGAGGGATTGTCGGAGCGGCCACGAGAGGCCAACGAGTCTTATTTCACCGGCAAGGTGCTCAAAACCACAGCCGGTGACGTGGACGTAACCCCGCAACTGGCCAAGCAGATATACAAGTACCTGCTTAAAAACGACTACACCGACGACAAAGACCGCATCGCCGATGCGTACCACGAAGCCAAGAAAGAGGGCACGCTTGCAGCGTTGCCGCCCGAATTGGCGGCGCATGCCGATGCCGTGTATGCGCTGATCGACAGTGTGTTCAGCGATGCGAAGTTGCCATTGCCGGAAGACGACCGCAAGGCCAAAACCAATCCGCTGAACGCCAATTTTGAGAAAGTCGAGTTCAAGGCGCTGTGGAATCGCATCAACCGCAAGGCGGCGTACACGGTTGAATTTGAAACGCCCGAGCTGGTAGCGAAGTGCGTGAAGGCCTTGGAAGCTGAGCTGAAAGTTGGCCCCATGCGTTACACCGTGGTGGCTGGGGAGCAGGCCGACACCGCCACCTATGACGGTATCCGACGGGCGGATCGTTCAAAGTGACCGAGTCCACGACGGATTTTCACCGTGCGTCAGCCCATTCCGCCGTCAAATATGACCTGATTGGCCGACTGGCAGGAGAGACGCAACTGACGCGCGCGACCGTAGCCAGTGTCTTGCAGGGCATCAACAAAGCCGTGTTCAGTCAGTACCGCACCAACCCCGAAGACTTTATGCAGAAGGCTGCACGCCTGATGAATGAGCAGAAGGCGACCGTGATCGTGGAGCACATTGCTTACGACCCCACGGGTGACACGCACACCATGGACATCTTCACCCAGGACAAGCCGAAGGAAGATTTCAGCAAGGCGGTGAAGGCCGATCACCACATTTACGACTACGTGTTCACCGACTCCAAGAACGAACGCGACTTTGTGCGCGAGCTGGACACCAGCACTGCCGTGGTGGTGTATGCCACTGCCGCGTGGCTTTTTCATACCCACACCGGTTGGCAACTACAACCCCGACTGGGCCATTGCATTCCAGGAAGGTAAGGTCAAGCACGTCTACTTTGTTGCCGAAACCAAGGGCTCCATGTCCAGCATGGACCTGCGGAAAATCGAGGAAAGCAAGATCGAATGCGCCCGCAAGTTCTTTGCCAAGATCACATCCGACCAGGTCAAGTACGACGTGGTGGATGGGTATGGGAAGCTGATGGAGCTGGTGGCGTAGGGGAGGGACAAATTGTCCCCCTCCTTTGGTGTTGGCTTATGGGGGTGATTGCACCATCAGGTTAGCCAGCCTTTGGCCCAGGGCATCGAACGCCTTGACCTGCTCAGCCTCCCGCCTGTCTTGGATGTAGACGCCGCTCATGCCCTGCTTGATGTGGTTCTCGCATTCGTTGATCACATCGTTCGAGATACCGAGTTGACTCATTAGCGTAGAGGCGGTGCGGCGCAGGTCGTGCGCAGTCCAGCGGCCACCTTCCAGCACCAGCGCGTCAACGGACTTGGTTCTGTTTTGCAGGCGCGCGCTTTCGCTGCTTTGGCGGTCGGCCAGTTGTTTGCCAAATGACTTGACGCACACCGGCCCAGTGGCCCGGCTATCGGGAAAGACCCAGGCCACTGGCTTGCTGGTGTCGCGATGCGCTTCGCGCAGGGTGGCCAACTCGGTGAACTGCTGCACGGCGAAGTCGCTCAGGTGGACCAGGTGATCGCGTTGGTTCTTGGTGGTGGGCAAGTACCAGGTGCGGGCTTGCAGATCAACGAACCCGAGTTGCACCGCGCCAGACTTTTGCGCCGTGTTGTGCGCGTCTACAGTGGCCTGTAATGCCTGCTGCTGGGGCTTGGCATCGGCCCACACCGCGCCCATCAGCTCACCGATGCGGCAGCCGGTTGCCAGAATCAGCCACAGCCCAAGGACGGTGCGCCTGCTCAGGTTGGCCGTTCGCAGTTGCTTGACCAGTGCGGCCAGCTCATCGTTTGACAGCACCCGGTCGCGCTTGATGTCTTTGCCGCCGACCTTGCGTTTGCTGATCAACTCAATCGGGCTGTGTTCGATGATTTCACGCTCGGCGGCAAAGCGAAACATTTGTTTGAGGTCGGCCAACAGCACGTTGGCGGTGCGCAGCTTGCCTTCGGCCTTCACTGCATCCAGGATGGCAAGGATGTCGGCCTTGCGCACGTCCACGACCGCGATGTCGCCCAACGTGGCAAATACTCGCCGCTCGAACTGCTCGCGCACATACTGACCGCCGTCTTTGCGCCCGATGCGCTTGCCGTCGCCGCCGATGTGGGGAGCCAGCTCGGTAGCGGCCCAGCGCTCGAACACCTGTTTGACGGTCAGCCGCCGCTGCCGGTCCAGTTCGGCCTGCTGCTCTGCCGTGGCCGCAGCGCGTTTGTCTTTGTCCGCCTGCTGGCGCGCGTCTTCGCTGGCTTGCAGGCGGTCGGCCTCAAGTTTGGCAAAGTGCTGGCGCAGGTCGCGGGCACCATCTTTGTATTGCTTTGACCAGCCCGCCGCCTTTTCGCGGGCTGCCGCCAGGGTCAGATAGCCTTCCCGGCCTTTGGGGTCGTAGGCACCCACCGCAAGGGTGTCGCGCTGGCCGGTGCGGGTGGTATAACGAAAATAGAATGATCGCTCACCACCCGGTGTGATCCGGCCCAAGAACCGACCAGCACCGCGTGGGGCTGGGTCAGTGAACCACTGGTCAGCACCGTTCGGTTTCGATGCCATTTCTTTGTCTGTGATGATGCCCATTGACCTGCTTTCCAGTTGCCGTTCGGTTGCCGTTTCTCCCGGCTGGTTGCCGTTCAGTTGCCGTTTCTCGCTAGCTGTCATTGTACATCTTAGGTTGAATTAGGACGCTAAAGTTTCGTAAGTTGTTGATTTGTAATGAATAAAATAAATATCACGGATGCAGTTGTTTCTTTTGGAACGCTGTTTGCATTGACTACGAACCAAGGGGTCGTGGGTTCAATTCCTGCCAGCCGCACCAAATGGATAGCCCTGAAACAGCGATGTTTCAGGGCTTTTTCATATCCAGTGTTGTTCATCTCGGCTCAAAAGTGGGGCCGTCTTCACGGGTGCCACATGAACAAGGCTTTCACCAAAGAGTCAGACAACGCAGACGATGACGATCTGCAATTGCCCCCCATTCCGGTCGGTGGCAAAAATTACATGACTCCCCAAGGCTACGCCGCGCTGCGGGGCGAGTTGCTGGACCTGATTGACGTTGAGCGCCCAAAGATCGTGGATGTGGTGCATTGGGCGGCCAGCAATGGTGATCGCTCAGAAAACGGCGACTACATTTACGGCAAGAAGCGCTTGCGAGAGATTGACCGGCGCATTCGCTTTCTCACCCAGCGCATGGAGATTGCCGAGATTGCCAACCCTGCCGTGCACCATGGCAACGACCAAATTTTCTTCGGCGCAACCGTAACCTATGCCGATGAGGCCGGCCACGAGCGCACGGTAACTATCACCGGTATTGACGAGGCCAACAGTGCCAAGGGTGAGGTAAGCTGGATTTCCCCCATTGCCCGCACTTTGCTCAAGGCGCGCACAGGCGATTTACTCAAGTTGATCATGCCCGGTAAGGTGGAAGAGATCGAGGTTTTGTCCGTTAGCTACCCGGCCCCACAACCCGAACCCCCGGCACCTTAACCGGGCGAGGAAACTTTGCGACGCTCGGCCAGCATCACCGAAGGCGAGCGGTTTAGGTTACGCAGGGCGGCAGTCAGGTGGGCGACATCGCGCACGGCAATCACGAAGCGGAATTCCACATCGTCCTGCGCAGCCTCCTGCCCCATGTCGATATGCACAATGTCCGCCTCCGTGGCAGCCAGTGCCGCCGCGACCTGGGCCAGCACGCCCTTGCCGTTCTTGGCGGTGACAACCACGCCGGTCTCAAAGCTGCGTACCGGCTCGTCTGACCATTCGACCGTAATGAAACGCTCGGCGTCTTTGTTGAGCAGTTTTTTAGCCACCGGGCAGTCGCGGGTGTGTACCACCAGACCCTCGCCACGCCCCAGGTAACCCACAATCTCGTCTCCCGGGATGGGGCGGCAACAGCGGGCGAACTGCACGGAGGCGTTCTCGCTGCCGTCCAGGGTGATGGAACCCTGCGAAGTGGATTCGTGCGCGGTGAAGCGCTCCCGGGTTAGCAGCAGCGCATCCGGTTTTGCCCACTGTCGGCCAACATATGCACAAGACGTTTGGCCACGATATGGGCAATGCGTTTACCCAGGCCGATGTCGGTCAATAGCTCTTCGCGGCTTTTACTGCCGGTAAAACGCAGCAACTTGTCCCAAATAGGATCAAAAGCAGGTTCGTTTTTTGGAAAACGGTCAATACCCTCGGCGCGCAATGCCTGGGACAGTAGTTTTTCGCCCAACTCCTCGGACTCGGTATGGGCCATGGTTTTGAGGTGGTGGCGGATTTTGGAGCGGGCCCGCCCGTGCGCACGAAGCCCAGCCACGCGGGGTTGGGTGTGGCATCTGGTTCGGTAATGACCTCCACCACATCACCACTCTTGATCTCGGTACGCAATGGCACCTGATCGCCGTTGATGCGGGCAGATACCGTGCGATCGCCGACATTGCTGTGGATCGCATAGGCAAAGTCCACCACCGTGGCGCCGCGCGGCATGGCCATGATCTGGCTCTTGGGTGTGAACACGTAAACGGCATCGGGGAACAGGTCCACCTTGACGTGGTCCCAGAACTCGGCAGCGTCACGCGTTTCGTCCTGGATATCGAGCAGTGATTGCAGCCACTGGCTGCCCAAGCGCTCGGCCGCAACGGTGCCGGGCGCATTGACCTTGTACAACCAATGCGCTGCCACGCCGGATTCGGCCACTACATGCATGGCCTCGGTGCGCAGCTGGAACTCCACGCTCACGCTTGATGGGCCCACCAGGGTGGTGTGCAGCGACTGGTAGCCGTTGACCTTGGCAATGGCAATGTGGTCCTTGAATTTGCCCGGCAACGGTTTGTACAACTGGTGCAGCACGCCCAGCGCGGTGTAGCACTCGATGACGGTGGGCACGATGACCCGAAAGCCGTATATGTCAGTCACCTGGGCAAAGCTCAGATGCTTGATGTTCATCTTCTTGTAAATGGAGTACAGCGATTTTTCCCGCCCAGCGATACGAACGTTGATGCCTGCTGCGGCAAAGGCCGCTTCCACTTCTTTGCGCACTTTCTGGATCAGGTCGCGGCGCCGGCTTCGGGCTTTGGTCACCGCCTTGGTCAGGGTGGTGTAGCGCCAGGGGTGCAGGTAGCGAAATGACAGGTCCTGCAACTCGCGGTATGTCTCGTTCAAGCCCAAACGGTGCGCAATAGGTGCGTAAATTTCCAGTGTTTCCGAGGCAATGCGCGCCCATTTGGAGCGGGGCACATCGCCCAGGGTGCGCATATTGTGGGAGCGGTCTGCCAGCTTGATCAGGATGACGCGCACATCACGCGCCATGGCCAGCAGCATTTTGCGGAACGATTCGGCCTGGTTTTCTTCGCGGGTGTTGAACTGCAGCTTGTCCAGTTTGGTTAGACCGTCCACCAACTCGGCCACCGGCGAGCCGAAACGCTCGATCAGTTCGCCCTTGGTAACGCCGCAGTCCTCCAATGCATCGTGCAGCAAGGCGGCCATCAGCGCTTGGGCGTCGATCTTCCATTCGGCGCACTGGGCGGCAACGGCAATCGGGTGGGTGATGTAGGGCTCACCGTTGTTGCGCAACTGGCCTAGATGGGCTACGTCGGCAAACCGGTAGGCCTGGCGGACTTTTTCCAGATCTTCGGGAGACAGGTAGTCGAGTTTGTAGGTCAGGGCGGCAAAGCTGGCGGCGGCCGCGTTGACGGCGTCCGGGTGCAGACCGGAGGCTGCAGCCGGGTCGTCTTTGCGTGGCGGTTGTTGAAAGAGGTTGCCCATAGCTCAAATGTAGCGCGCTGCAAAAAGTAATGGCTGCAAAGGGCTGCGAATGGGCAAAAAAAAGCACCGCGAACGGTGCTATTTGTGAGCGGAAAAAATCAGAGAGGCACTTTCTTCAGCATTTCCAGACCAATTTTGCCGGCAGCAATTTCGCGCAGTGCGGTCACGCCAGCCTTGTTTTTGCTCTCGATCTTGGGTGTGTGACCCTGGTTGAGCATGCGGGCGCGGTAGGTGGCTGCCAGCACCAATTGGAAACGGTTGGGGATCTGCACCGGGCAGTCTTCTACAGTAATACGGGCCATGGAGTTCTCCGAAAGACTAGGGGATGAGCAATGCTTTGAATGTTTCGGCTCTGGCACGTCGCTGTGCTGCAAATTTGAGCCGCTGGGAGTGAACAATGGCTTTCAGATCAAAAAGCGCACGGTCAAACAACTCGTTAATTATAACGAAGTCGAATTTATCCGCCTGTGCGACCTCAATAGCGGCATTTTTCATGCGTACATCGATTACCTCGGGTGTGTCCTCGCCGCGGCGCTCCAAACGTGAACGCAGTTCTTCCCAGCAGGGGGGCAGAATGAAGACGGAAATCGCGTTGGTGAAGATTCGCTTGACCTGGATGGCACCCTGGTAGTCGATTTCCAGAATTACATCTGCTCCTTGTGCCATACGATCTTCAATGGCGCGTTTGGACGTTCCGTAGCGGTGGTTGTGGACATGGGCCCATTCCAAAAAACCGCCCGCAGTTACCATGGCGTCGAATTCCTGCTCTGACACAAAGAAATATTCGCGCCCATGCTTCTCCTGGCCCCGTGGTGAGCGCGTAGTGTGTGAAACCGATGGCTGAACGTGGGAGTCCAGTTCGAGCAGGGCCTTGACCAGGCTGGATTTTCCTGCCCCGCTGGGAGCGGCGACGACAAAAAGATTTCCGGGGTAGTCCATGCCTTATTCTATGTTCTGCACCTGTTCGCGCATCTGCTCGATCAAAACCTTCATGTCTACGGAAATGTGGGTCAACTCCAGCGCGGCTGATTTTGAACCCAAGGTATTGGCTTCACGGTGCAGTTCCTGAATCAGGAAGTCCAGGCGCTTGCCAATTTCGCCCCCTTGTTGATCAGACGCTCCAATTCGTCCAGGTGCGAGCCCAGGCGGGTGATTTCTTCTGCTACGTCGATGCGGATGGCAAAGGCCGTGGCCTCGGTCAGGGCGCGGTCTTGGGCAGCCTCTGGCAGGGCGGTGCCATCGGCCAGAGCCATGGCTTCCTTCCAGCGGGCCAGAAATTTCTGGCGGTTTTGCTCCACCAATTGCGGGATAAGTGGCACGGCCTGCTGGGCCAGGGTGCGCAGTTGGGCAATGTGCTCCAGCAGCATGGTAGCCAGACGGGCGCCCTCACGCTGACGTGCCCCCAGCAGGGCCTGCAAAGCCTTTTCTGCCACAGGCATGACCTCGGCGCTCCAGTCGTGTGCGCCGGTTTGCTCGGCCGCGCACAGGCGCACGACATCGGCCACACTCAACGGCGTGGCCGCTGGCAGCCAGGCGCGCACGTTGTCTTGTACGGCGTTGAGACGCTGCAGCATCCGTGGGGAGGGGTCGGCCACACTGCCTGCGGCATTGCTTTCAATGGAAGCGCGCACTTCCACCTTACCGCGCTTCAGGCGGCCCACCAGCAGGTCGCGCAGGGCGGGTTCAAACTGGCGCAGGTCTTCCGGCAGTCGGAAAGACAGGTCCAGGAAGCGGCTGTTGACGGATCGGATCTCCAGACCGAGCTGGCCAATAGGGGTTTTCCCCTCTGTGTTTTGTGAGGGCGTAGCCGTGCTGTTCTGTGCACTGGCGTAACCTGTCATGCTGTAAACTGACATTGCGTAATACCGGTTCGTGAAACGAGCCCGAGAATAACCCGGTTCAGACGGATCAGACGAGCGTTCAACTCTTAATTTATGTCGAAGGTCAAGCCAGCACCCCTCCCTCCGGATACCACCATTGGTGGCTATCGCATTATTCGCAAAGTTGCGGCTGGGGATTTGGTTTGGTGTATCTGGCGCTGGACGCCGATGGCCAGCAGGTAGCGGTCAAGGAATATCTGCCTAGCTCGTTGGCCTCTCGGGCACCCGGCGAGATGTTGCCGCAGGTGCTGCCCGAAAAGCTGTCGCTGTACCGCCTGGGCCTCAAGAGTTTCTTCGAAGAAGGGCGTTCGCTGGCGCAAATTTCTCATCCGTCGGTGGTGAGCGTGCTCAATTTCTTCCGCGAAAACGAAACCGTTTACATGGTGATGAACTACCTGGAGGGTGCCGCCCTGCAGGATTTCATCGTGACCGCTCGCGACCTCAAACAGAGCAAAGTGTTCCGGGAGTCGACTATCCGCTCGCTGTTTGACGAAATATTGCGTGGCCTGCGCATCGTGCACCAACACAAGATGCTGCACCTGGACATCAAACCTGCCAATATTTTTATCACTGACGACAACAAATCAGTGCTGATTGACTTTGGCGCTGCCCGTGAAGTGCTCAGTAAAGAAGGCAACTTCATTCGCCCCATGTACACGCCCGGCTTTGCCGCGCCCGAGATGTACCGCCGGGACGCATCCATGGGCCCCTGGACCGACATCTATGCCATTGGCGCCTGCATCTACGCTTGCATGCAGGGCTACCCGCCCAATGAGGCGCCGCAACGTCTGGAGAAGGACCGCATTGCCGTCGCCCTGGCACGGTTGCGCGGAGTGTATTCAGACAATCTGATTGAAGTGGTGGAATGGTGCATGTCGCTGGACCCGTTGTCCAGGCCACAGTCGGTCTTTGCCCTGCAAAAAGAGCTGAGCCGCGAAGGCGAGCGACGCTACACCAAACTGAGTGTCACGGAAAAAGTGCGTATGCAGTTTGACACCATGGTGTCCGACACCAAACGAAGCGTTCTTGGCGTATCCAATGTGGGTGTCAAACCAAAATGACGGCCCCCATGGTCACATTGTTCCCTGCCCCCCGAGGGGGCGTCGACCTCCTTGAGGCGGCTCGGCGGAGGTCCGAATGAAATTTTCTGTATTCCAGATCAGCCGCAAAGGCGGGCGCGAGAAGAACGAAGACCGCATGGGGTATTGCTACACCAAGGCGTCGGGCCTCTTCCTGCTGGCCGATGGCATGGGTGGGCACCCCCAAGGCGAAGTAGCGGCGCAAATTGTGCTGCAAAGCATTTCTGCCCTTTACCAGAAGGAAGCCACCCCGGAGATCGAGGATGTAGGCGCGTTCTTCAACATGGCCATCATGACGGCCCACCGCCAAATCCTGCGTTATGCAGCGGAAAAGCACCTGATGGACACGCCGCGCACCACGCTGGTAGCCGCCATTGTGCAAGGCAACGTGGCCCACTGGGTGCATTGCGGTGATTCGCGCTTGTACTTTGTGCGCCATGGCGAGTTGCTGGTTCGCACGCGGGACCATTCCTACATCGAGCAGCGTCAAGACGCCAAGCCGGACGTGCCACTGCCAGCCAACTTCAACCGCAACGTGCTCTACACCTGCCTGGGTTCACCCACCAAGCCGGTATTTGAAGTGACTGGGCCGGTACCTTTGCAGCAAGGCGACAAGATCCTGTTGTGTTCCGACGGCCTGTGGGGCAGCCTGGACGACTCCGAAATTGTCTTGCAGTTGGGGCAAAGCAGGTCGGCTCTGCCGTGCCCGAGCTGGTGGAGCGGGCCTTGCTGAAGGGGGGCGCCCATAGCGACAACGTGACCGTGATCGCCATGGAATGGGAAACGCCCGATACCTTTGAATCCACCCGGGGTTCCATTTCCACCGACGACATTGACGATGGCGTGTTTGCGTCTACTGTGCAGGCCGGTTGGCTGGATTCCAGTGTGGACGATCTGGATGACGAAGCCATTGAGCGCTCCATCGCCGAGATCAACGAAGCCATTCGCCGCACGGCCTCCCGCAAGGGCTGATTTTTCGCGCAATTTGGCGCGCCTCATCGTTTGCTTGACCCAGGAATCTGCATGACTGAATTTGTTCGCACATCCGCGCGTGCCGCCAACCAACTGCGCCCGGTGCGCATTACCCGTGGCTACACGGTGCATGCTGAGGGCTCGGTGCTGATCGAGTTTGGGGCCACCAAAGTGCTGTGCACCGCTTCAGTGGAAGAGAAAGTGCCACCCCACAAGCGCGGCAGTGGCGAAGGCTGGGTGACCGCCGAATACGGCATGCTCCCCCGCGCTACCCACACCCGCAGCGACCGCGAGGCCGCGCGTGGCAAGCAAAGCGGACGCACCCAAGAGATTCAGCGTCTGATCGGGCGTTCGTTGCGCGCTGTGTTTGATCTGAAAAAGTTGGGTGAGCGCACCATTCAGCTCGACTGCGATGTGTTGCAGGCCGACGGTGGCACCCGCACCGCTGCCATCACTGGCGCCTTTGTGGCCGCGCAGGATGCGGTCAACGGTTTGCTGGCGGCGGGCAAGATCACCCAGTCGCCCATCATCGCCCAAGTGGCAGCGATTTCGGTGGGCATTGTGCAGGGCACGCCGTTGCTGGATCTGGAATACACCGAAGACTCCGCTTGCGATACCGACATGAACGTGGTGATGACCGGTGCCGGCCATTTTGTGGAAGTGCAGGGCACGGCCGAGGGCGCTGCCTTTACCCGCGCGGAGATGGACAAGCTGCTGAGCCTGGCCGAAAAGGGCATCACCGAGCTGATGGTGCCGCAACGGCAGTCACTGTCAAAATAATGCGTATTGTTCTCGCCTCCAACAACCGGGGCAAGCTGGCAGAACTGCAGGCCATGCTGCAACCGCTGGGTTGCACGCTCATTACGCAGGTAGCTTGGACGTGCCCGAGGCGCCCGAACCGCACCGAACCTTTGTAGAAAATGCCCTGGCCAAGGCGCGCAACGCCGCGCATCACACTGGTTTGCCTGCGCTGGCGGATGATGCCGGCCTGTGCGTGGATGCATTTGGCGGTCTGCCCGGCGTGGACACCGCCTACTACGCCACCCAGTTCGGCTACGAAAAAAGGCGATGCCAACAACGTGCGCGCCCTGCTGGAGCAGTTGCAGGGGGTTGACAACCGACGTGCCGCCATGGTGAGCACCCTGGTGGCCGTGCGCTCGGCAGACGACCCCGAGCCGCTGATTGCGGTGGGCCGCGTGGTGGGCGAGATTGCACGCGAGCCGATGGGCACTAATGGTTTTGGGTTTGACCCCATTATGTGGATTCCCGCTTTGGCCAGACCTTTGCCCAGTTGCCCATTGAAGTCAAAAATGCCAACAGCCACCGTGGTAAGTCGTCCCAAGCCATGGCAGCGCTAATCCGCGAACACTGGCTGGGGCAGGCCGCTGCCGGTTAGCAGCATGATTCCGATTGTTCCCGCAGATTCCCAAGCAACCGGCAGCGCGCCCGCGGTCCAGCGGGACATCACCCACTACATGCGCCCTGGCACGCTGCAACTGGCGGCCCTGCCGCCGTTGTCGTTGTATGTGCACCTGCCGTGGTGCATCAAGAAGTGCCCTACTGCGATTTCAACTCCCACGAGAAACCCGGCGGCGAACTGCCCGGAGAAGCGCTATGTGGATGCGCTGATGGCCGATCTGGAAGCCGCCCTGCCGCTGATCTGGGGCGTGGTATCCATAGCATTTTTATTGGCGGAGGCACACCCAGCCTGTTTGCGCCAGAAGCCATTGACCGCTTGCTGGGTGACATTCGCGCCCGCCTGCGCCTGGAGGCCGATTGCGAGATCACGCTGGAAGCCAACCCCGGAACTTTTGAGAAAGACCGTTTCCGCGCTTACCGCCAAGCAGGTGTGACACGCCTGTCCATTGGTGTGCAAAGCTTTAACGATACCCACCTGGCCGCCCTGGGCCGTGTGCACGACCGCGCCCAGGCACTGGCAGCGGTGGAAGAGGCCGCACAGGCCTTTGATACCTTCAACCTGGACATCATGTACGCCCTGCCGGGCCAGACGCAAGAGCAGGTGGGACAAGACATTGCTACGGCCCTGCAATTTGCGCCGCCGCATATTTCCATCTACCACCTCACCATCGAGCCCAACACCTATTTCGCCAAGTACCCGCCCGCCATTCCTGAGGACGACACGGCCTATGCCATGCTGGACCACATCACCGAACTGACTGGTGTGGCGGGGCTGGACCGCTACGAGGTCTCAGCCTACGCAAAGAGTGGCCACCGCTGCAAACACAATCTGAACTACTGGCAGTTTGGCGACTATTTGGGCTTGGGTGCGGGTGCGCACAGCAAACTCAGCTTTGCCCACCGGGTGGTGCGCCAGGTGCGCTTTCGTGATCCGCGCCTGTACATGGACAACGCATTGGCCGGCCACGCGTTGGCGCAGGACGACGAAGTGGCGCGCGCTGAATTGCCCTTTGAATTCATGCTCAACGCTTTGCGCCTGCGCCACGGCTTTGGGCTGCGGGATTTTTCCGAGCGCACTGGCCTGCCGCTAACCGCCATTGCAGCCGCGCTGCAGCAAGCGGAAGCGAAAGGCCTGGTGGAGCGCGACTTTGCACGTGTGCGACCCACGCAACGGGGCTTTGATTTTCTGAGCGACTTGCAGGCGCTTTTTCTGTCCAATGCGCAGTAAACAGGGGGCAACCCGCAGGCGCTTCTCTCATAGGGGGGTGACCTGTGGGATAAGCGGCGCAGTCGCGCCGCTACAGAGTGGTGTTTGGGCAACAAGACCGGTTTAATATTCAGGGATCAAAGTTCAAAGTTTTGATCCCAGTGCTAGCCCGGTGCTAGTCCAAAAAAAATCCGCTACGGTTTAGATAGCGGACTTTCGTTTGTAGTTTTGGTGCCGGAGAGATGAATCGAACACCCGACCTTCTCATTACGAATGAGTAGTTAAGGGTTTTTGGGATAGTCCGGGTAACTTGACGACAATATAAATCAACGAGTTACAGCGATTTTATCGGAGACGAAAGCCGATGACAATTGGCGAATGTCGTCGCCATTGTGCCAGGGCTGTGCCACAGAGTACCAGAGTACCTTTGGCTGGCATCCGTCCGTCAAGATGCTAAAATTTGACGCTATGCCGCTTTAGCTCAGTTGGTAGAGCAAATCCTTCGTAAGGATGAGGTCAACAGTTCGATTCCGTTAAGCGGCACCAAAAACCAAAGTCAATCACCAAAGCCAGAAGGCCGCCTTGTGCGGCTTTTTGCTTTTTTGGCAGATCCTGACACAGTTGTTTGCATGTTTTTGGTTGGCCCAGTAGATGGCAACTGTGTCAGTCGTTCCTTGTTGGCCCCTGCCTAACTTGAATGTAATTGATAACACGGTCTATTGCACACCGGGATGAGCGGGTAGCCGATAGGTGATCTGCCGTCTGCTGGAAATCTAGATTGCCACGGGAGCAAACCACGGAAAGTCGCCATACTGCAAAGTAATTTAGCCATTGCTCCTTATGGTGGGTTCGATATATGATTTAAATGCCAAATCGAGCGTTCGCCAGCCGAACAGCCGATTTGACACGACGGCGCAGTGCAGCGCCAGCAAGATAGCGAACTGAGCACTCCGCTCAGATTCCGCAAACCGATTCCCTTCTTTGCTTACCTCATCAGGGTCAACCAACCCAGGCTGAGCCGCTGCATGCGCCACTTACTTACTTCACTATCCCAAGGAGACAAAGCAATGGCATCAGCAGCTACGAAAACCGGCAATGGAGCGCTACCAACCGGGTTCAAATCACCGTTCGTCCGTGTAGAGCAGGAAGGTAGCCACGATGACCTTCTGGCCGTCGCAGCGACGTTAACAAACAAGACGCTGGCTGAGGTAAAAAGATGGCCGTTACTCTTGGCATGAGAGCGAACGGACCCTTCTATTTCGATGAGGTCTTGTTTCGCAAGGTCTTGTTTAATTTGTCCCCGTTAGCATGCAGTCCGTACCAAGACTTCGTGAGCGGCGCGGCCCTGCCGGACGTTTGCGTGCTGTGCCTGGACTACGATGAGAATGAGGCGGCAAGGCATGTTCTCTTTCATAGAGTTCGGGCGCCCACCCCAGATGGCCAATCATTCTCATACGTGATTGATCCAGCCGGTTGGATCGATGCCAAGCATCAGGTCGACGGATTTGCGACATCTCAACATGCAGCCTGCATGGTTTTGGAAATCACCCAGCGGGCGAACCCAAACGGAAAGAGCCCCAGCGGCAAAGGCAAGTAGGGCGTTACCGCCGAATCCCACAAAGCACGTAGTTTGCGCCCATCCCAGGCGCGGGCTGCGTGCTTTTCCACTTCTGGATTTCCATCACTCAAAGGAGAATTGCCATGAGCGCAGACAGCGTTCCCGCGTCAGCACGGGACAACCAAAACATCAAACCCAGTGGCCCGCCATTGTTCCCGCTCGGGAGGGTCGTCGCAACGCCCGCCGCATTGGCTTTGCTGGAGAAACATGGGGTGGCGTCAGTCACCTTGCTGAATCGCCACCAGTGCGGAGACTGGGGTGACCTTACCAGGCACGACCGGGTGGCGAATGACGCGGCCTTGGTGAATGGAAGTCGGCTGCTCTCTGCGTATGTGGTCAAGGGAGAGCGAGTGTGGATCATTACGGAAGCCGTTGGTGAGGATGGCGTCACGCGGTCGAGTTCGTGCATTTTGCTTCCGCAGGATTACTAGATGTCAACGCGAGAACAGGCACAGCGCCCCCTGCGTGACTTACTACAGCGACTGCCCAAGTTGCCGTTGACGCCCACACAAGATATTGACTTTGCGGGTGCCGACGCGAAGCTATTGGTCGCAATTGCGGACGACGCCGAAACCACCGTCAGCGTCTTGCACCATGGCGTAGGTGCAATTGGCCACCTCCTGGCTCACTCTGCGGTCGTCATCGAGGATGGCACGATTTCTGCCGATTGCATCGAATCGATTGGATTTTTACTAGCTGAAATCAGCGATTTAGGTGCTGGTTGTGTGGTCCTTGCCGCACAGTGCCGACGTGAGATTCATGACTATCAGCCTCAGTTGCTCTGATAGCTCGTATTCACACCGGTCAAGGACTGTTCATGAACATACCCCCAAGATCACCTGCAAGTCATCCCTTTGATTTCGAGCCGACTTTTCACCGCGTCGCGCAGACCAACCAATGGAATAGCTCCATTGCCTGCATTGCGAGCGTCGCGAACAAATCTATTGATGAGGTGCGCCTTGTTGCGGCCAAGCAATCCAAACGGCCCGCCAATGGTCGTTGGTCGGTAACGGGAAAACTGATACCAGAGCTGTTCGATCACTACGACTGGTGGGCTGCATCGCGATACAGGACAGCCAATGCGGTGAACGATCTTCCCGATCTGGCCTTGATTTTGTTGTCGAAAAGCCGGACCACTTTGCATTGTTTCATCGGCAAACATTCCAAGATGGCAAGCTGCCCGTGTGCTACCTGATCAATCCCGCAGACGTACCAGTGGACCAACAGTACGTATTGGACGTGGATGCCGTCATGCCGTGCCAGTACCTGAGCATTTGCTTGATGTCTGAATACATGAAGGACTTCTGGTGATACGAACCCGCGAAGCCCAGACAGTCTTGCCTGCTTCGAAGCAATAGAATTTGGAAGACCGATCATGGATCGAAGAAACACACTCTATTGGCTTGGTGCTGCCGCCCTGGGCGTCAGTTTTCCCGCAGTGGCGTATCAACCCACTGAAAACGTACCGATAAAGTTGACAGTGCCTGAGGAGGCTGGCAGCAAACCCGGTGAACCCCAAGAAATTTCTTGCAGGGTTATCGGTGTCGGCGATGCGGGTTCCAATATTGCTTTGGCCGCATGGTCGAGTGAACCGATTCGAGCAACGCATTGCCGAGCGGGTTTTGCCTGCGTCAGCATGGGATGGCAAAGCATTGAGGCGGTCGTTGAGGCCAACTGGCTTCACCCAGACATTGCACGAATTAGACCAGTACAACTTGGACAGTACGGAGCAGGGGGTAACGTCAACGTGGCACGTGCCGCCGCCCGGAAGCACGAAAATACTCTGCGATCTTTGGTTGACAGTGCAGACGTGGTCATTCTGGTGGCCGGTCTTGGTGGGGGAACTGGAAGCGGCGTCACGCCCATTCTGGCAAGCATGGCGCAGGAAGTCGGTGCACTGGTCTTGGCAATTGTGGTTACACCGTTCCGATGGGAGATTGGACGCTATCCCAATGCTTTTCAAGGCGTCAGGGAATTGGAGCGCGAGTGCCATTACTTGGCGTCCTTGTCGAATCAGGTGGTAGGGGAGGCGATGGGCGAGGATGCCACGCTCGATGATGTGATCACCCAACAGGAGGTTATCGGTACGGCGTGCATTCACAGACTCATGGAAGATGGAAGCCGCTTCTGCATTGACCGCCGCCGTCCAACCTGGCCACTGGAAATGCCCCGTCAACCCCCACAAAGTTGACTGAAACAGCGATTGCGGTACCGAAGCCGCCGTTTGTCACCGGCACCGACCGACAAAACCGGTTCAAAAAGCCACCAAAACGCGCCAGGCCGCGTTATCGACGCTTTCGCCGTGTTGTGTAGCCATTGCCGCCGAAAAGCGCTCAAAAGCGTAGCCAACCGCCGCCACATTTTTGCCCAATGGAAGAAATGTGACTACCCCTACCAACCGCACCAAGACACCCAAAGCAATGCCGTCCAAGCCAATCAACAGCTACACCCTGGCAGCGCAGTCCGCCTCAACGAAGCGCAGCTATGCGCAAGACGTTCGCCACTTCAAGGCCAACGGCGGCAAAGTTCCCGCTACTCCGCAGATGGTTGCGGAGTACATGGCAAAGTTCGGCGGAGTGCTGGCGGTTGCGACGCTGGCCCATCGACTGATTACCATCCACCGGGCGCACACCGACAAGGGGTTTGAGAGTCCCGTCAAAGACCGACTCGTTAAACGAACCAT
Organism: Candidatus Aalborgicola defluviihabitans; assembly: GCF_016705985.1. NCBI lineage: Bacteria > Pseudomonadati > Pseudomonadota > Betaproteobacteria > Burkholderiales > Comamonadaceae > Allorhodoferax (SeqCode) > Candidatus Aalborgicola defluviihabitans. The sequence goes on along the minus strand of NZ_JADJKN010000002.1, from coordinate 13,989 downwards.
GCAAGGCATATGGCGCACCTTCGAGTGGCACAGAAGCGGGCGAGGGCACTGGTCAAAGATGATCTATTGGAACTGATGGTGATGGTGGCCAAGCAAAAGCCGTTGAAAGCGGCCCGAGACAAGGCGCTTCTCTTGCTGGGGTTCGCCGGTGCCTTTCGACGGTCGGAACTGGTTGCGCTACGCATGGAGGACATCACGCCGCATGCCCACGGCATTGAACTGTTGATTCGTCGTTCCAAGACTGATCAGGAAGGTGAAGGCCGTACCGTATTTGTGCCGCTGGCCAAGTCAGAGGAACGGTGTCCCGTAAAGGCCTTGGATCGATGGCTGGAACTGGCGGGCATAGGGGAGGGGCCTTTGTTCCGTCCGGTCAATCGACACGACCGGGTGGTCAACGGAAAGGCTTTGACGCCGCAGTCCGTGGCGCTGATCGTAAAGTCAGCGGTTGGGAAGTCCAAGGGGGTGGACGCTGCGAAGCTGGTGTCGGGTCATTCGCTACGTGCGGGGTTTGTGACCGAGGCGGCCATGGTAGGTATGCAGACCAGTGCGATCATGGGGCAGACCGGTCACAAGTCCTTGGAGATGCTTTATCGCTATGTACGCCCGGTGCAGAAGCGGCAAATACAGAGCATACTTTGATCCAATCTGCGTAAAACACCAAATGCCTCGCCCATGGCACTGGTGTAGGCGTTAAATTTGGGTTCTTGATGGATGAGGCGGGCTAATGTACATTCACTTGATCCATCGTACAGATGCCATTCCGTAAAGTGAATGATTGGTCTTAAGGATTTTCGTGCGCGAAGGGGAGGGAATCGGATTAGCCGGAGCGGATGGTAAATGGACTCGGACTGCCCAATATTGATGTCTCATCGTTGGGGGTATTGGTTGCCGCCTGAACGTCACATTCGCGCAGTCAGTGACAACGAGTGGTCTTGGTAGGTCGACCCCTACACCCTATGGCGCAATCAGAGGACTATTTGCGAACTTTGGCGGCGCAAGTTTGTTTGCTGCGGGGACTGTCGTGGGCATGGAGACAACGGAGTAGGTGAGATGAAACAACCACAGATTGAGTCAATTACAGGCAGTTATGAAGAGGTATTTCGTGAGTACGAAATCTACATAGCGCCCAATCGCGATCCATATCGAGGCGGATACGAATGGTCCGTTTGTAAGAATGAAAATGAATTCGAGGCAGGTCTTGAATTCTCTATCGACGCGGCGCTGAATAGCGCCAGACTTGCGGTCAACAAAGTCTTGACCGCGGGATAGTTCAATGCTTTCTCTACTCTGTTCTGATGGTCGTTATTTTTCGAATGTTAACTCCCTCCACAATGTGATTTGAGCAGGATGCAATAGCCAGAGCGCAGACTGCGTTGGGCTAGAATTCTCATATTCGCGCCCAGAGTAGCCCCGATCGGTCACTCTGGGCGTGCGCGCTTGTAATCCTGTCGGACTATGGGTCTACGCAACTTTGAAAAGAATAAATGACGGTGCAGAACGCGATTCCGGTGATTGACCTCTTCGCCGGACCGGGGGGGCTTTGCGAGGGATTTTCATCGGTCAACGACGATGAGGGGAACTCGCGTTTTTCCGTAAAGGTTTCCATTGAAAAAGACCCTGTTGCCCACCGTACATTGCATCTGCGAGCCCTTTTTCGTAAGTTCCCAAAGGGCAAAGCTCCCGACATCTATTACGAGTACATCCGCGGCAGCGTGAAGCGCGAAGAATTCTTGGCGCACCCCGAAATCAAAGAAGCCGCTGAAGAAGCCGATCAAGAGGCCCGATGCGCGGAGCTGGGCTTGACACCTCCCGAGGTGGTGGACGGATGGATCAGGGCAGCGCTGGGTCAGCAGAAAAATTGGGTGCTGATTGGCGGGCCGCCTTGCCAAGCGTATTCGCTGGCGGGCCGTTCGCGCCTGCGAGGCAAAAGTCCCAAAGACCTAAAAGCCTTTGAGAGCGACAAGCGGCATTTTCTCTATACGGAGTATCTGCGGATCATCCAGCAGTTCGAGCCATCCGTCTTCGTCATGGAAAACGTCAAAGGAATGCTCAACTCGACACATGGCGGCAGCAGTATTTTTGAGCGGATCATGGGCGACCTTCGCGAGCCTAAAGAGGGCTTGACGTATGAAATCCGGTCTTTGGTGGTCGATGGCGACGAGCTTGAGCCACGCGACTACGTGATCCAGTCAGAAAACTTCGGCATTCCGCAATGTCGCCATCGCGTGATCTTGTTTGGAATTCGGTCCGACGTTGTGAAGAAGACCCCCCAACTCACTCACAATCCGCGCATGTTCTTGTTGAGAAAGGCGTTTCCAAAGATCGACGTGGAGACTGCGCTTTCAGGGATGCCCCCGATTCGTAGCCGTATTTCCAAAGAAGAGGACTCGCACAAGAAGTGGTTGACAGCGTTGCGAAAGACTACGGCCAACTTTGTTCGCTGGCATGTTCCGATTCGAAAGACGATCTTGCCGATCGTCAAAGCGTCCATCGAAACAGCCAAAAGCTACGAGTCGGCTGGCGCGAAGTTCATTCCCACGAAAGTCATCGTCGCGCCCAACATGCCCAAGGAACTAAAGAACTGGTTGTTGGACGAACGTGTTGGAGGGGTGATACAGCATGAAAGCAGAAGCCACATGTTTTCCGACTTACACCGTTACATGTTTGCGTCGAGTTTTGCTCAGGCGCTTAACTACGCGCCGACTCTGCGCAACTTCCCACCCAAGTTATTGCCCGACCATTTAAACGTCGATGCAGAATCGATCCCATTCGTTGATCGCTTTCGCGTGCAGATTAAGAACGCTCCAGCATCCACGGTCGTCGCGCACATCCAGAAGGACGGGCACTACTACATCCATCATGATCCTGCTCAGTGCCGCAGTTTGACGGTGAGGGAGGCCGCAAGGTTGCAGACCTTTCCCGACAACTACTTCTTTGAAGGCAATCGGACGCAACAGTACGGCCAAGTGGGCAACGCGGTTCCGCCGTTGCTCGCGCGGAAAATCGCCAAGGTGATTTTTAAGTTTCTCAATACGTCGTTGCAAAAGTAATTTTCCGCTACGTCTGTTCTGGTAGGCGTGGCGTATTGGAGCACCATGACACCCACCATCGAAACACTCGCACTTGAATTCTCACAACGTCTGCGCAACTACCTCACCGAAGAGCAAATGGTGGATGTCGTTCGGCGAAACCTTGCCGAAACTTCGCCCGGCATCTGTCACTCGCACGACTTTTGCGACGCGAACATGTTTCTCTACGACGTATTCATGAAATGCGGAATGAATCCTGTAGAAGAAGGCGGAATGGATCGCTGGGGCGACTTATGGGATCGCGCTTGGAATACGGCCAAAGGCGCGGGATTCAATGCCGATTGATAACCCACCGCAATCGATGGTGTGGAAGAATCTGTACCGCACAATCGCAAAGGTAGACCACTCGTTCAAGGTGATTTGCGCCCCGTGCTTGGAGACAACGCAATAGTTTGTAGATTGCAGCTAATTTCGCCGAACATAGCATCGCTGTTCATCCAGCTTTCAATACTGGGATCAAGGTGTCCATGGCGTTTGAACTGCGCGTCGCGCACTCCCAAACACACAGGACACGCCAACCGTCAGCATTGAGTTTTTCGATGGCGATCTTGTCACGAACGGTATTGGCAAGCAGCTTGGCTGACCAAAATTCCGCACGTGTGGATGGCTGCTTTGAAAGGCGGCATCCTTCGTGCATGTGCCAGAAGCATCCGTGGACGAATATTGCGATCCTGCGACCAGGCATGACGATATCTGGTGTACCCGGCAAACCCCGGTGATGCAATCTGAAGCGGTAGCCCGCCGAATGCAGCAAGCGTCTTACCAATACTTCGGGCCGTGAATTTTTGGCCTTGATGCCGGACATCATTCGGCTGCGTTCAGCGGGCGGGACGATATCGGCCATAAGTCGCTGCGGTATCTACTTTCCGCCGGGCCTACTTCACTTCGGGGATATTGGTGGTTGCAACGGAGTAGCTCGCGCCCATGACCGCGTCCTTGCACTCAGGGCGTTTGGCCCACTCGGACACCATCTTCCCGCCCGCTGATGCATGGAGCACTTCGTTGACCTCTTTGGCCCACACGGCAATTTGGGCCAAAAGTTCGGGGGAGGCTGCTTGCTTGTTCCATACGCGCTCGAGGTCGATGCGATGGCCGAGCTTCTCGGAAAGCAGCGACACCGTATAGGCCACCACGTTCGCTTGGAAGGCTTGGAACATTGGGCGCAAGAGTTTTTGCGCGTCGCGGTATATCTTGGCCTTGGCGATCATGGCCTTGTACTCTGCGACGGTGGGCAAGGGAGCCTCTTCGCCGTCGGCAGGGGTGAGCCCAGCCATGAAGCGGTCGAAGTTTTTTTGCGAGCCAAGACTGACGATGTCGGGCTTCTTGTCCCATGCGGTGATGTACTTCGCAAGGTCGGTCTTGGTGATGCGCCTGGAGGTGGGAATAGCCTCTTTCAATGCTTTGAGCCTTGCGGGCGTGGTCCCCTCGCGCGTCAGAAGCGTGTTATAGCTGCCCGCGGCTCGCTCATAGAACCATTGGCCTACGCCGTCGGGGCAGAACACCGAGCGCGAGAGCTTTTCGATCTCGACATGGAACGGCTTGTTGGCCGAGAGGTCGGATTGCCGCACTGCGTTTTGGCTGTTGGCATACCGGGAGATGTCCGATACCAGGGCCTCTTCTTTGGCGGAATCGTCATCCCGCATGACGATGATCTTGGCCGGAACGCGCACTCGGCTAAGGTCGGTTTCAGGAAACTTCTTCTTGGTGAAGTAGATCGACGCTGTCGTCTGTCCGCCGTTGACGATTTGGAGGCCTTTGAGCCACAGGATGCCGGTGGAGCCTTCGCCGCCCGCCTTGTCCAGTTCCATCTTGTCGGCGACGATCACGATGCCGTTGTTGTAGGCCATGAACCGCTCTGGGGCGGTGCGCAGGGTGTTTTGAATTCCAGCGTTCACGCCCTTGCCTTTGACGCTCAAAAACGAGCGGACGTTGGCTTCCAGTAAACGGGCTCCGAACTGTTCGTCCAACAGCCGCAGCGCCTCGGCGGGAATCGCGGTTAGCGCATAGTCGTAATCGCTTTCGCCGGGTACATAGACGCAGGGCAAGGGGCCGCCGCATACCAGTTTGAAATCGACGATCAGCTCGTCGCGAGGCTTGCCCTCTGACCAGTGGCGGTGAAGGCGCTGGATGTCCATGACTTCCAGCCGCACAGCCTTGCCGCCTATGTCGCGCGTCTTGAAGCTCTTGGACTTGGCGACCCTGTCGGTGATTACATAGACGCGAATTTGCTCGAGGTCGTCGTAGATGGCTTGCAGGGTCTCGGCCAGCGAGCGCACGTCGCTGGATGGGTCCAGCTTGGGAGCCATCTTGCCTTCGGCGCACAGCGTCAGGAATCGCAGGCATTGCTCGACAGCCGTTTTGGTTTCTGCATCGGGAATGGCCGTGGGCTCTTCGGCGTTGGCGTACAGGCTTACGAAGAGGTCGAGTTGATCGCTTTCTTCCGAAATTGAGTACCCGCTGAGGCGCAGGTTTGCGTTTCCCACTTTGCCCTCGAAGTGGCATTCCACCGGCTCGAAGGTCATGCCGATGTCCGACATGTGCTCCATGACGATGCCGCAGAACACGAGCTCTTCGTAGAGGGCTCCGTCGCGCATTTGCGCTTTGACGGCGCTCTGCGTCTCGCGCAGGAATTCAGACAAATCCATATTCAAATCGCTCCCAGTTGTTTGAGGGCGGCATCGACCCCCACGTTGTCGCCCGGCGCTTTGTCCAAGTCGATTTCATACATGGCCCGCGTGATCCCCGCGGGCGCCGTGCCCGAGGTCAGCCGGGGAATCCCTCGCCGACTTTGACCACCCGGATGTCATTTAAAGCGAATCGGCGGGGATATCGGCCTTCATGGGAGTCAATGTAGCCCGCCGCAAGAAGCCGCTCGGAAAGCAGTCGCGTGGCCTCCGCGTCGCCTTGGATTGCCGCGCGCATGGCCGCGACGAATTCTGGAAGATTCTGCCCGGATTCGACCTGGCGAAACCGGGCACCCGCCAGAAACAAAGGCTGGCGGACCGAATCGTCGAGTTGCTCCAGCGAGCCGATCTTGGCGGGGAAGCCCTTCGCTGAGAGGGTGGCCTTAACTTCCAACGCCCCGGTGCCAATCTCAAAGTCCTGAATCCCGTCGAGCGGGCCGACCCATGACTCGATGGCCTGGGCTGCAGCGACTCCCACGTCGATGATCGCGCCCAAGAGAGCGAGTTCGCCGACTAGGCCAATTTCGGCTTCGGGGCTTAGCGCTTGCGTGCCCTTGCGCATGAACTCTTGCCATGCGCCCACGCGACCGATGCAGACGCGCGCGAGCTGAGCCTCGTCGGCACCCGCGGCCACCGCGTCGTCAATGCCCCGATGACATCGCATGCCATGGCGGCGAAGAGCTCCGGGCTCCCAGCGGACTTGCGGGACAAGGCGATCCAAAGCTTTCCCGCACCCTCGAGGTCGGCGCGCTCAACAGAAAATCCTTGCCCCTCGGGAGCTTGTCGGCGGCGGGAATCTTTGCAGTAGGGAAACCGACCAGCACGGCTTCGGCGTTGTCGGGCGAGCGTCGGCCCGCGCGCACGTCCAGAGGGCCGGACGAAGGCAATGCGATCGAACGCCAGCCGGATTCGGCATCGTCGCCGGAGAGCGACGACCATGCCAAAAGGAAATCTTTACTCGGACGGGCCATATTCTTGCATCCAGTAGAGGAGGTTCACTTCGTATTCGACCCGTATAGCGCTGTCGCTCGACGGGAATGCGATGGCGAATGCCATGATGGGTTTGTCCCAGCCGGGCACGATCAGCTTTTCGGGAAACTTGTCCTTGCCCGCGTAGGGGGAGAGTGGGTACAGGAGCAACAAGCCGCGATCGGCGGGGCCGCCAAGCTGCGCGCGGGCCATGCGGATGCCTTTGCCGCTGGGGATGGATGGGGGCGAGACGCGGCCTCGCGCGGGATCCGGCTTCCACGCGGCGCGGGTGAGCGCCAAGGCTTTGCGCCAAGCATCGTCATCTAGGTCTATGCCTTCGTCCGAGGGGTCGATGAGCACGCCGATTGCGAACTTGGCTTGGTCAACGGGGTGATCGGAATTTTTGGGAGAGTCGGGGGTGCGCATGGGGAATTTCTCGACGCTGATTCCGCCAGAGAATGCATGCGTTTCGCCGATACCGTCGCCCTCAGCCAAAAGAGCGACGCTCCATTGCTTCAACTGGCCAATCTCAACCATCTTGGTGATGAAGTCAGCCAGGACAGGGCCTTTCGCGCTGGTCGCGTTGGGGTGGGTTGCATAGGAGCCCAAGAACGAAAGGACTTTTGTCGCATCGACATCCTTCCAGAGGCTTGAACGCATCCACTTGTCCGCGCTGCCGTCGCGCGCGTATTCGGGGCCGACCACGGTAGGCGCGCCCATGGACGCTAGGAGCGCGTCGGCGGCGGCGAGATTGGCTTCCTGGACTCTTGCGTCTCGGTGGAACAGGATGGTTTGAGGGCGCGTGCCACTGTACGTGAGTGATAGCGTTTGCGAATTGCGCATTTTCAGTGGCGAGGTGATCGTCAGGACTTCGTGCGATTTGACTTTCAGCCCGTATTGCTCAGGCGTGAGACGCGCCTCAGCCATGAAGTCGAATTCTTCGCGCAGCTCTTCGGAAGCGTCGGCGATGTGGCCGAACCAGCTCACCAAATCCGGCGAGGTGTAAAGACGGCAGAGATCAAGGTATCCAGGGCGATAGCCGAACCAGCGGCCCATTTGCATAAGGTGTCGTACATCCTCGTGGTGCGGATGAAATAGCTGATGCAGAGCCCTTCGAGGTCAGGCCCCGAGCGAGTTTGTCACCACCTACGGCGATGACCTTCAACGCCGCGCCGGGAGCGGCGTAGTCAAGCGCGTCTTTGGCGGTGCCATTGATTGAGCGCACTTCGATGTCGCCCATGACAAGCGGCAGGGCAGCCAAAATTTCTTCCCAGCTTGGCATTTCGGACGGTTGCTCGTGGGGAGGCGAGAGCTTGGCGACTTCGTCCCGGGTCGGAATGAAGTCGTCTTCCCATAGCCGCTGCAGTCTGGCGAGAAGCTCCGTCGCGTCGATTCCGCGGGTGATCTTCTGTCGCATGCGCCGCACGGTTTCTTCCACTTGTTCCCGGACCAAATTTTGAACCGCCACAAACCGGGTCGTGTGGATAAACATGGAACTGTGCTGCGAGCCTTGGCCGCGAAGCTCGCGGGCTGCGCACGCCAAGGCAAAGGAGTAGACCGCATCGCGAAGCGACGGCGGAATGGTCTCCTGCCCGTTGTATGTAGGTGTGTGGCTTTTGTTGTGCTTGGGCGGCATCCACCCTGATTCGGTTTGGGGATCGTAGTTATCGACGATGTCGCGGGTCAGCGGCAGAGCGCCAACGCGGCCCTCCTTGGTCATGCGGCCAAAGAGGCGTGCAGGTCCGACGTAGTTCGACGGGGCGGCTAGGTTGATGATGAAGGAGCGCGGGAACAGGTCCGGGCCTTCTTTGGCGGTCGCGCCTTTGTGGTGGATGAAGATGTTGGCGAAGGGCGTGGCGGTGTAGCCCACGTACGCCTTGCGGGTGAACGCGTGCAAGACTTGGCGGATCAGGCTGTTGATCGTTTTTGGTTGGTGTTCTTCGTCGGGGGTGCCGTCTTCGTTGAAAAGCTGCTCGCCCGTGTCCACCGAGGCGTTGTCGGCCTCGTCGTCGATCATCAGAAGCGGCAGCTTGGTGATGAGCTTGCGCCCGTCGTCGATGTCGGTGGCGTCGGCCACGCGTGTTTGAAGCCAATTGAGCAGGGCGGTGAGCACCGTCTTTTGCTTCTTGACCACGAAGAGCCATGGACGCTCTTCTGGCGAGATGCCGTGGAAGCGCTTGGCCGCGACCTTGCTGAAATCGCCGTTGTCGGCGCGGGTGGTGGCGGAATTTGTTTTCAAGTCATCGCCGAAATGGGCGACCCCAATCGCTTTCCCCGCGCCGCGGTCGTCGGTAGTCTCGTAGCCCAAGAAGCCTTCTTCAAGGCGCATTTGAGTTTGCGAGCGCAAATTGTTGTGCATGCCTGCCAAGACTATGATGATTTTGTAGCCCGCATCGGCGGCCTTGCAGATGAGTCCCGAATAGTTGCTGGTTTTTCCGGACTGCACATGGCCGACGACCAGACCGCGGCGATCCCATGCGCCCGACCGCATGGGGTCTTCCAAGAGTTCCAAGATGCTTTCGGTGGCCTCGTCGAGGCCATCGACGACCACATCGGACAGCTTGTCTTCCTGAAAGTCGCGGTAGCGGCGCCAATAAAGCCAGTCGCGCTTTCGCGACGCATTGAGCCAATCGAGGTGGCCCACGTCGTCTTTGAGGGTGGTGGCCTTGCCCATCCAATGGCTGAACCGCTGGATCAAGATGGAGACGGCCTGCTGCTGGTCGACGGGGGAGTGTGCTTTCGGCGGCGAACATGTCGGCGGCCCGCTTCACCTTTTCGGCGATGAAGGTCGGGGTGATCTTGGACTTATCCTTTTCGGTCTTGATGAGCCGTTGCGCGGTGGCGACCACGTTCTCGAGCAATTCGGCCTGCGCGGCTGCGGCTTCTGATTCGATCATGAGTCCAGTCCCAGTTTCGCGACGAGCGCGGGATATTTTTGGAAGGGTTCGGTGCGCAGCAACGACTTGCGGGCCTCTTCGGCGGTCAGCCTCTTGCGCGCAATCAGGTCGTCGAAGAGCACTTGGCCACCTCGACGACGGCCTCGTTGGGCTCGCCTTCGAAGCCGGTGCGCGGCGTTTCTTTGTTTTCGGCGGTGTCGAGCCAGATCCGCTGCACCGGCACCGTTTCTTCAATCACGCGCAGCATGGACTTGACCAACGGGCCAAGAGCTCCGGCGTTGGCAAGCACCGCGGCGACCGAGGGGTGCGTCTCTTCGATCCGGTATCGCATGCCTGCCTTCACCCGTTCGGTACGCCAAGCTTGTTCGATCGGGATGTTGCCTTGCGCGGGCGCGGGAGTTCCGCGATAGGCGAATACGCGGCGGGCCTTCTCGCGAGTGTTTTCAGCCAAGGCCATGAGCCATGGCCGCAGTGAGACGGGAGGGCGAGCGGTCGACCGAGACCAAGCCAACCGCCAGCCACCAGGAGCCGCTCGTTGCGATAGACGTAGAAGCCTTGCTGGGCGGTCCAGCCGGCCGGACCGCTGTTTTCGTCGAATTCGGCGGGAGTCAGCTTGTCCCGGTGCGGCAGGACATGGCACTGGACGGCGACGGAGCCGTAATCGGTCACGTGATGGGTGGTAGGGGAAGACCATGGCTTGGCGGGGTGCCCGGTCATGAACGGGTCCCACGGCGCGACGGCTTGGCTATTCAAGAGCAGTTTGAATTTTGGGCGCGGGCCTTGGATCAGACGATGGAAGACCATGGCCAGATGGGATTCGACGTTGTCGACCAGATCGTTGAAGTTGTCTGCGGTGTATCCGTCGGAGACGATGCGGTCCATCGACTCCCACAAAACCAGAGTGCCCGAGCGTTTGCCTTTCAAGGCGGTCAAGTAGGGCTTGGAGCCCTTGGCTGGTCCCTCGAAAAGGAGCCAATCGCTATCGGGGCGTGCGACCAGTTCTTCCAAGTCCCACCGCAGGCAGCTTTGCACGCCGTCCTTTGTGGAAGCGACCGTGAGCCTGCGGCACTGCGAGAAGGACGCGGTTTTAAGTCCCATGCCGAAACGGCCAAGATCGCGGGCGTCGCGAGCGTCGAGCGGATTTTTGTCGCCAAGGCGCAGGGCACTCTCAAGCTCGCCATCGTCCATGCCGCGCCCATCGTCAAGAATGGAGATGCGGCTATTCGCGCCATCCCACACGAACTCGACGCGGGCCTCGGTCGCGCCCGCGGAAATGCTGTTGTCGACAATGTCAGCCAACGCGGCGGCGGTGGAGTAGCCAAGCCCGCGAAGGGATTCGAGCATGGCGGCGGCGCGCGGCGGCGCGTTGCGAGTTTTTTGCGTCATCGCCAGTACCCCTTGCCGGGCCAAAATTTAAATCCTGAGTCGACCAATTTGCGGATCAACGCTCGCGGGGGAGTCGTGGGAGCTTTGCTGAAATCGATCCAAATGCTATTGTCAGCGCCCTTTTGATCAACCTTCACCGAGGCTCCTAGCACGGTGGCTGCATCTAGAAGCTTTTGCACCGGGACCGACACGGAATTTGGGCGCGTCGCGGGTATATTTGGGTCATCATCAAGGCTCGGAATTATTGCCGGAACAGGAGGCGGTTTGCGCGCGTTTTTCCGTGGCGGTTTGGCGGCGACGGCATCGGCCAGTTCTTTGACCTGCGCCTCGTCTACGGGGTCGTCTGAAGCGCCACCATCCTCGTCTTCGTCGTCCTTGGGGCGCTCGGGCGGGTTGGGGCCATTGAGCGCAGTCAGCAGAGCGTCGAGGCGACCAGGGCGTTTTAGGTGGTGAATGGCTTTGAACTCGATTTGTCTGATGCGCTCGCGCGTGACGCCCATTCGGGTTCCGATTTCGTCCAATGTCATGGCATCGGCCACGCCAATGCCGAATCGCATCCGGAGAATGCTCTCATCTTTTAGTTTGAGCGTTCCGAGAATTTTGTGGACCACTATGGCTAGATCGCGATCTGAGACGATGTCCATCGGGTCCGGCGAAGTGTATTCATCGCGAGCGTCCGTGGCGATCATGGAGTCGATGTCGAGTTCGTGAATTGGCAGAGGCTCGGCTGCGATCTGCATGCAGGCGCCAACCTTGCGCGGGGACAAATCCACGAGTTCAGCAATTTCGGCGATGGTGGGGGCTCTTCCGTTGTCGATTTCAAAGTCGCGCGCGGCATGCTCAATCCGTTGCAGCTTTTCGTGAATGTGGACTGGAACGCGGATGGTCCTGCCTTTGTCCGCGACATATCGGCCCACTTGCTGACGTATCCACCAAGTGGCGTACGTCGAGAACTTGAATCCCCGTCTGCATCGCGCGACTGAGCGCGCGGGCAGGTTCATGCTCGGCGATTCGCCTCGATTCGGACAGGTCCAAAAGGTAGGAACCAGACAACCCCAGAGAGCCAAGTGATTCGCGCATGGCTTTGTTAGTTGACGTGGGTTGTATTTCTAGCGATCGGGCGATGGCCCAAAGGCGTTCCGCATTCGCTGCGAATTCGGAAAGTTCATCTTCTGGCGAGCACTCGTCGGAATCTTCCTGCGATCCTTTGTCGCCTTCTGAGTCGTCGTCAGCGCCATCGGCCTTGGTGGGGATTGCATCGTCTTGGTCAACACCCACATCAGGGAGATCTTCCCGAGTCCCTGACGACATCCAGCGAAGTGGCTTTGTTTTGACTTTCACCAATTGGGCGGCTTCGACGACGGCTTCGATTCCAGTGATGGAGACGGCCAGTGCGTCGAGCGCGGCCTCGATGCCTTGCTCCATCGCTTGCCAAGGATGACTTCTTCATCGGCGGTCAGCAGCGCGCCGTGTTGGAAATCTCGCAGGTAAAGGCGCAACGGGTCGTTGCGGCGCGACTCCAGTTCTTCGATGAAAGCAATAGCCTCGTCGATGGCTTGCTCTTCGTCAGGAGATTCGCGCGGGTCGACATGCACCGCGAAGCTATCTTGGTGCGTGGAATATTCATGGCGCTCGTCGGCCTCCGCCCCCAGATCGTTGACGACCATGCACAGCAAGGCCTCGGCATCGGTGTTGGGCGTCTGGTCATCGTTTATCGTCAGGTCTTCGATGGCTTGGCTTGGCACGCTGCCTTCGCGGGCCGCGCGAAGCAGTAGAGCCCGCAGGCGCTCGCGGGCTTCCGCATCGTCCGCTTTGGGCAGAGGCGACGCGCGCTCGGGCAAGAAGGCCTCGAAGTCATCCCAGTCGGCGGAGACGTCGATGGGGGCATGCGCGGAAATCGTATTTTGAACTTCCGATGCGGTGGCCAACACGGTAGGGTCGCCGTTGGGCGTGGAAAGTTCAGCTTCGGCTTCCCACATTGACAGGTCCAGTGTCGCTCCACCCTCGTCGAAGTCCATTGGCTCGACGACATGGACCACCGGATCGGCAGGCCATACGCTCTCAACTTCGTAGTCCGGGGCAGGCTCGTTTAGGGCTGCGTCCAATTTAACGGTTTCAGGCAGTGGCGAAGGCGCGATGTCGGCGGTGGTTTCCAGCTTTGATGTCTGGGGTGGGAGAGTCCCTTCTGGGATGGGTTCCGCGATGCGAATCACATCGTCATTAGCGGGCTCGTCGTCCATTGGAATGGAGTCGTCCGTGGCTATGGCTTGCAATTTTGGGGCAAACGCAGGCTCGAATAGCAACGCAATTTCGCCCAAGCCAGCGGTCATGGCGATGGAGTGTGCGTCATTCCCGTCAGCGTCGCTCAGGAGCGGGTCGGCCCCGGCATCGAGAAGCAGTTTGCAAATGTGGGGCTTATTGCGGGCAGCGGCGAGCATAAGGGGCGTCTGCCCCCCGGAATCGCGGGCGTTGAGGTCGTCGCCACGTTCGATATGGATGCGTACAGCGCTTTCGACTCCCGCCACAACGGCCATTCGAAAGAATCGGCTCAGCGCCAGGTTGAGCTGGCTAACGGAACCGTTCATGCGCGCGCCTGTGCCCGGACCGCCAAGATGGTGATTCTCGACATTTGCGGAGGGTTTCCTGCATCCTCCGGGTTGGGGCGTTGGCTGTAGCCAGACAGCATCATTGTCCCTGCGGCCATATTGGCTCTGTTGAGTTTTGTCCTTACAAATTCTACAGGGGGATGTGCTCAAAATTGAAGTAGAGGTGATGTATTTTCGATGAAAGCAATGGGCTGCCAGCGCTTGAAATCCTTCCTGCACCTTGAGTTCACCAATCATCCAGTTATTGCTAGGATGGCGCTCGCTCGTCGCTAGCATTAGGCCATGCGCTATATGCAAATCCATTCGCAAGGCCAGGCTGCGTCGTCGTCAAATTCAGGACACTTGTCACTCCACTCCA
>NZ_JADJKN010000001.1:0-46323 GCF_016705985.1 Candidatus Aalborgicola defluviihabitans | reverse complement strand
CGTCAAGGTGCTGCAAGCCGGTGGCAGCTCGCCGGGTGATCGCGAAAGACCCAGGTAAGGTCGCCATGCTCCCACGTGGTGTGGGGATGCCGCTGTCATAGCACGACCCAGATGTCGCATGTTTCGTCGGCGCGTAGAAGACGATGCGGATCAGGGCCAGATTCGCCAGGCCACTGAGAATCGGATCCGGTGCGGCAGAAAGGGGGTGTTTGCTCCCTGTGCCGGTTTTGGTGGTGCCACCCATGGCTGCCATTAGAACGAGAGTGGTCTGCCCAAGGCCAATCTGCACTACTACCTGCAGCAGCAAAGAATGCTGTACCGGGCCAGCGCTGGCGCGTATCCCGGAATGACTGGCTGGTGCCCACCCACGGCATCTGCCCGACGCTGACCTGCGCCCGCGCTGAGCGTTATATCCGCGCCAAGATGGCGCTAAATGGCCCAGCGCCCCGATGGCTGAAGGTGTTGCCAACGAAATGCTGCACGGTGCACCAGATGTCAAGACCATTTCTGACCAATGAGTTGCGCCCTCATGGGTGCAGGAGAAGGCCGCCGTGGTGCAGGGCTGGTTCGACCCCGGCCGACGGCCTCGGTGGACCCGTACCCATCTGTTCCCACCATCTGGTCCGCCACGCAGACCTAGCCGACTTTGACGTGCAGGTCTGCGCAGTCCTGGTTGCAAGCCACTGTTCCTGCGAAACCACGCCCGCGCCACCGAGCACGTGGTTTTGCCTGCTGTTTCAGGGGGTGGTTTGTGAGCAAACGGGTGTCTACCTCGTCTGTTCGAACCACTGCGACATCTTAATACGGTGGCCCTTCAGCACAAAGCCACCCTGTGGACGGCGAATTGGCATACCCGCCAATCCCCGCACGTTCACCGATTAGTGTGATTGTCATCCAGCAGGAACAGCTGACGCGGTTTTAACCAGATTTCACCAGATTGGCTCCCCATTCTGACCTGCGTGGACCGCACATCTCAGCGACGGCAAACGGGTCACTGGCTTTGGTGACGGGCACCTTCCAAGGCCTGGCCGAGTGCCTTCCCTCTGGGCTGGCGTTGGAGGTAGAAGATGAAGCTGGGAAGTGCCATTAGCCGCGCTGGCATTGCGTGCAGATACCCCCCGGTGCCCCGCAAGCTGCTCGCAGACCGACCTGTGAACTTCGCCATGGCCTCCAGTTTCTTGGACGGTTAGCTGTCCCCGGTGAATTTTCTACCTGGTCTGAAGGAATCGTGGGTACTGCAACGAGAAGTTGGGGCAGCCGAGTGGAGTGAACTTATGAGTCTTACGGACGACGAACTCTATCCCGGCGCCCTTCGCCACTCTACGACTGGCAACGCCGGCCCCAGACTGGCGGTGTCGTGGCCTCGTGTCCAGTGACCGCCCAGAACCGGGTTCAAGGATCGCATTTCGTGCCCTCTGCACATCGACTTTCAACCTGATCCTTAATGCCCTGGCAGCCGACCGTCGGCCCGGGCGTGAACTCGCAATCCGCCTGTTCTGCGTGAAGCGTGTAAATGTGGCGTGTTGCAACACGCATATTCATTTTAGTCATCATGGACTGTGGCGTATGGCTAGGCACAAACCGCCAGCAGGAACATCGCTGCTAGTGCAACACCATCACTCCCTTTGGAAACCTCGTGCAGTTTTGGGCCACCTGGGTGTTTGCAAGGCTCATGCCGTCGACCCCGGCCTCCCACTGACCCCATTTGGGATGCCTTTACCATCAGCGCCCACACCGCAGCCACACCACACAACGCCCCGACTGCCCGGACCACTTGTCCGTCGACCCGCAGTAAGCCCCACTACAGTTGCCGCCGTGTTCGGGCACGCAATTGGCATCCGCTTCAACGGCATTCGGACGCACTGGTGTGGAGGAATACCTTATCAGCGAAGGCTGGGTCAAAGGTGCCTGCCGCAAGACCCTGGACCGCAAGGGCAAGCCCCTGCTCATCAAGCTCAAAGCGAAAGTCAGGGCGTATTACCGCTGGACGACGCAGACATTTACCTGAAGTCTTTTACCTGGCATTTTGACCTCAAGCTGTTAGCGCCGTCCATCTGCGCTTAGGGCGACAATAATGCCACGCCCAGTTTATTAATTGGGTTGGGGCCGGCATGTGTATCGGAGCCAAGCGTGGGCTGTGGCAGTCTGGCGCGGTGGACTGAGGCCTCACGCGACCCGGCGGTGCCGCCGCAGCAGGGTGCCAGTGCAGCTCATCACCAACTTACGGTCCCGGCGTGGAACTTCTGCGCGGGGTGCTCCAACGTATTGGCTCAAACGCTGGCCTGCCACGTGCCACCGCTATGGAGAAGCTGACTGAGTACGCACCAGGTGCAAATCGCCATCCTCGTCCTGGGCGTGCTGCAACCCGGCGGCTTGGGGGTTTCTTTCGGGTGGCGCTACCGGGGCTAAGCCGTTCTGGCCGCCAAGAGCGCTGCGTCTTTGTTCGCGGCGCTGGCCTGTCCGTTAAAAACCGCGCCCCATTGCCTATCTACTCTTTGGAGGCTGGGGATTTGTATTCTTTGGATTGGTAAGCGGCATGCTGGGTACGGTGGTTGCTCACGGGCGGTATCAGCATCGGAGAAGCGATGGCGGCGGCCGCGGCTATCGCGCTGGCAGCAGCCACTGGTGGTTATTATGCCCGCGATGTACCACGATCGACTGGCCGGACGGCGCCACCTTTTTGATTAGGTGGGGCCAGACGGCATCGTGGCGTCTGTGCCGCATCCTGTTGAGTGCAAGCTGAAGTTGCCTGTGTTGGTGGCACTGTTACTGCGTCAGCCCTGGATGCTCTGCCTTTGGTAGTGGTACCGCACACATGGGCCTACTGCGCGGGCCTTAACGCCCGGTGCCACTGGAGTTGATTGCAATGCCATCCTGATCCGGACCTTTCGGCTGGGAATGTGGTTTGCCCTGTTGTTGTCAGCTGCCGCCGTGTTGGCACATTTGGCCGGTTAGGTACACCGCAAGCAAGCAAACAGCTGTCAGCCAAATCTTCTATTCAGCACCCAAAACAGTACGATCGCGACGACTTAGTGGGGTGCGACATGCGACATTTTGTTTGCTGGTTTGTGCACCGATGGTCCTTTGGGCGCATTGGCCCAGGTATTTGGTACCGTTGATGCAGTCGGCGGAGCTGTTTCGATCATTCATGAGGACGGCATCCAATCACCATTCCGTCTTGGGGCCAAAAATTGCTGGTTGGGCAAACCGTACAAACCGAACAAACGGGTGAACTGAACGTGGTGACCGAGGCACGGCGGCCTCTTGGCGGTGCGCCCCAACACACGCTTCAAAAGTTTTGCAGTTCCCAGGCTACTCAGGACCATAAGGCGATGATTGATATCTCTCTGGTGCGCGGGGCATTGCGCTCCATCACCGGATGGATCGGCAAGATCAACCCGTCAGGATATTGACTGGCAACACCGACGGCGGCAATCGGTATTCGCGGAACGGGCCGTGGAAACAACCGTGGTGGGACCGGAAATTTCCCGTGACCATCCAGGAACCTATGACTCTGTAATGGATGGCACAGCCGTCATTCGCAGTCCCACCGGCGAATTGCAGGTAAATGCCGGACAGTATGTATTCGCAGCAAGGGACTTGGCTCTGCGCTTGCTGCTGATCGCCCCGAGTTCCTGGCGTCGCGCACACTGCATTTGGAGGGGCGCATCCAAGAGCGCAAAGAAATGCCTAAGGCAGCGAGTCCGCGATGTCATGCGAATTCTTCCAGACGCCATACGGACGTTCCGCGAAAAAGCGGATGACCTCGACGATGAGCAGCGCCAGGCTTTGCGTAAACGGCTAAAGCGAAGGGACCAAAAGCGCCAGGACAACTAATACGCGGTGTGCCTTTCAACGTCCGACAATCACCGGTAAAAGTCAGTGCATGACGTTTCGTTCGAAATTTGGTCTTATCCTGCGGTGTATTGTCTCTGCCGCAAAGGGCCTCTCTGGTGCCGGCAATGGTTATTGGCACTGCACACGCTCAGGGCGGTGGCGCGATGCAGGGCGACGTGTCCTACACGCGGCAGCGGAAGCGAAGCTATTGGTCCAACAATCTGGCCGCAACGGTTGGGCCGTCTGGACTACAGGTTGTCATTGGTCTGGATCTTTCCCAGAGCCTTCTGGAGAACGTGGAAACTTCGATGCAGCTCGGGCGACCCTGGGTTGGCGAGCGTCGCCGCTTTGGATGGTGACTGGCCACCTGACGGTTTCAAGTGACGAGTTCATCCATGTCGAACAGGCATGGCGTTTCGGTGGCGTGGAATGTGGACAAACTTTGGCTAGGGAGCAACTCGACCTGACTCGAACTGGCCCGTGATTTGTATCGCTACTCTTCCCAAGCTGGTGTGTCGACCCTCAATGGTCACATTCCACAGCGAGGTCGGACGCGCGTAGATGTGCATCAAGGGTTGGGAGATAACACGCTGGATGTCTACATGACCGTGAACGCTTTATGACTACAGCGTGGACCCAATCGATCTGGCACGCGCTCGGTTGAACCGCAGGTCCGGCGCGTGGTGCTGGCGGGAAAGTGGGTAATTTGCTGGATCGCAGTCAGACTCTTGGCGTTAACTGGAGTATGTCTCCAGACTGGAGCATGGACTTTTCCTGAACCAAAAGCAAAACGGTCGTTGGCCAAAACCAGCGACAGAACAGTGTTTCGATTACTCACATGTTTCGCGCCTGGTCTGCAGCCCTGACCTTTTAAGACTGCAACGCCGATGCTCTGACTGGCCCTGCTGGGTGGCGGTGCTGCCACAGGAAGTGATTCAACAGTGGAAATAGGGCTAAGTGGCTGTTCTGAGAGCTGTCCACCGCCAAGGATTATCCAAATAACCGCCCCGCGCCGCATCCGTAATTGCCACCACGCAAGGGTGGGTAATGCGCCTCTCCACCGTTACGGCATAGAACTCGTCTACCAGCTCGTCGGTGCGTCCGATTAACTCAACGCCAAACTGCTCGATCGTGTCACGTGTTCCATCACCGTAAGGGCCATGAATACCCGCGTCCTTGACGGCCAAAAGCGCTCATCAAGGCGGCGTCATCAAATTCACCAATGATGCGTGGCAGGATCTCGTGGCGGGTGAGCCAACCTTCGAGCTCTGGCGCACGGAGGCCTGAGCACTGGGAATCAACAGGGAAAGTTGCTCAAACATTGGGAAAGACACCCTTAAGCTGGGGCCGCAGTTGGGGTGCACAAAAAAAGCTCATGGTGGTGCGACCCAGCGGATGGTTGAAGGCCTTGACGCTGATGCGCTTGGACATGGGTTCGTCGGCCAACACCAAATCGAGCCGATTCAGCGCCAGTTGCGCCAAAGATCAGGAAAGTTGCCCTCGCTGCACACTAGGCGTACGGGTTCAGCCACCAGACAAGGCGGGCTCCAGCAGCCGGTGGGCGATGGATTGGTGACCAGATCTGCCGCCGACCTTGAAGTCCAGCACGCGCTGGCCGTCACGGGCCTGGCGCACGGCAGCCTCCAATTGGCACCAGCGTGAACATCTGGTCAGCGTAGCCCAGGGGCCGTGCCCGTCTTCGGTGAGTTCAAGGTTGCGTCCGCTCTTGCGAAACAACTTGCGTCCCGAGCCAATCTTCCAGTAATTTTATCTGGGCCGACGGGGTTTGTGGTGTTGTGTGTAACTGCTCACCTTCGCGCATAATGCCGCCAGCTTTGGCAGTAACCAGAAGTAGTGGAGATGTTTGAAGTTCATGTCGACTATTTAGTTTCGTATAAATCGAAGTGAATTAGTTAGAAATACGAATTTACACGAAGCATTATCTACCTTACATTCAAACCAACCAACCCCATGTGTGTTGGAAGGGTGATTCCATGCGTTTGAGTACCCGCAGCCGTTTTGCCATCACCGCCATGATTGGCCTGGCCTCACGCCAGACACCAGCGCCCGTTCCCCTACAAGATTTGGCCGTGCGCCACCGTATTTCCATGTCCTACCTGGAGCAGATGTTTGCCAAGTTGCGCCAGCATGGAGACAGGTGGAAAGCACACGTGGGCCAGGCGGGTGGTTACCCTGGCGCACAACGCGGACGCCATCACGGTTGCCGACATTATTGGTGCCATTGAAGACAGCGCTGACACCCGGCCCAAGGAAGCCTTGCGCGAAACGTCAGCCAGCGCCCGAAATGACCCAGGATTTGTGGGATGCCCTGCAGTCCACCGTGGTGACCTACCTGCGCACGGTTACGCTGCACAGCCTGGCGGCTGAACAAATGGCCAAGGGGTTTCAGGCGGACGAACGCAAAGTTGTGCCAAAAGGGTGTTCAGAAGCCACGCCACTCCGGTGGCCCGCCCGGTACACCAACTCGGTGTTTGCACTGGCGCGCGGCCTGGGGTAGCAAAGGCCTGACTAGATTGACATCCACGCGCTACACAAAGGGCATGCCGCGGCATGCTCTTGGCGTTGTTTTCAGGCTGCGGCTGAACTGATCTTCCGGCCGCGCCTTTGCGAAACTCATCCGGCGTGGCTCCACCAGACGTTTGAACATGGTGATGAAAGACGATGCGCTGCCATAGCCCAGGTCAGTGCAATGGTCTCTACCGTCTGTCCGGCTTCCAGCAGTGGCATGGCTTTGACCACCCTCAGGCGCTGGCGCCAATCGGCCAACGACATGCCCAGATCACGTTGGCAGCGGCGCGTCGGTGTTCGCTCAGTGGTGTGAGCCGCCTGGGCCAGTTCGGGCAGCGAGCGGTTGTCGCCCAGCTGTTCTTCCAGCATGCATTTGCTGATTGCGGGTCGTCGAAGTGGGCAAGTAGCTGCCAGCGCTGGGCGCGTTGACAATTGGTCCACCAATACTTGTAGCCGCTCTTGCGCTGCATTGCAGAGATGGTGCGCGCCCATTTGCTGCAGGTGTTCAGCAAGGCACGCACAGGGGCTGACGGTCAACGCGCAAGGCTGGCGGGGCAATGCCGCGCACGCAGCCAGTGAGAGGTGGAGCGAGCAGTGGTGAGCCTCATGGCGGTTCAGGCCCACATGCTCCACGTCTGGTGGCAGCCAAATGCCGTGTTGCGGTGGCGCCAGGTAGTGGTGGCCGACCACCTTGACCTCCACTGACGCCGCTGAAGGCGTAGACAAACTCGCCCAGGCGTGCTGGTGCTCGGGGTACAGACCAGCGGCCCGGCACATACGCGCTGCGAAACATGATGGGCGCCGGCGGCTCCCGGGCCGACAAGGGGATTTCGAGCCCAGGTTGCAGGATGGGCATGGTTTGGCGGCTCTGCCCGTATGGCTTGTCAGTTATTCACTATATTGCGAAAGCAGCCAACTCCATAATCGAACCACCGCAATCACCCGGAAAATTTTCCCATGGACACGCGCAGGGCACTCGATTCCACAGCCATCGGCTCGATGATGGTGATTTGCCTCCTGTGGGACATACGGCAGGTGGTGCTCAAGGCCACGGCGCCCGACATTGCGCCCATTTTGCAGATTGGCCTGCGCTCGGGCGTGGCCGCACTGCTGGTGGGATGACCATGGCACTGCGCGGCGAGCGCATGCGCATCACCGACGGCGCGTTGGGCCTGGCCTGGTGGTAGGTGGGTTATTTGCCCTGGAATTTTACTCGTGGGTGAAGGCTTGCGCCACACCAATACCTCACATGGCGGTGTTCCTCTACATGGCGGCGTTTTCTCGTTTATGACGCCCATGTTCGGCATAGTTTTTGGCGCATGGCTGCTGAACGAACCAATCGAACCCAACTTTCTGATCGGCGCGATTCCGGTGCTGCTGGGCATTGTGCTGGTCAGTGGTGGGCGTTGGTTGGACAATGTGGTGTGCGCATTTCAGCGTCTCTACTCGCCCCTGAAAACCGTTGCCTTCCCTTGGTGCTGGGTGCCGTGCTGCTGTGCGCGCCCTTGTTGGCCACTTCTGAAGTATCTGGCAAGGGCCGCGCATTTTTAAGTCGCTGCAGGGTGGCACGCCCACCTTCTCCGACGTTCCGCCTGCCAAAGGGTGCCTGTGTGGTGTACCGCCCGTCGTGTTACGCCTGCGGTGTGAGGGTTCAAACATCAACTGGAATACCACCAAGTTGAACTTGGACGCATATGCAGACGAGATTGGCCAGGCGGCACGCCAGTTCGATCTGGACCCGGCGCTGCTACGGGCCGTCATCCACGCCGAATCCAATTTCAACGCCAGTGCCCGCTCACAAAAGGGAGCGGGGGTTTGGTGCAGTTGATGCCTGGCACCGCGCGCATGCTGGGTGTGGCGCATGCCGGTGACCCGGCCCACAATATTCGCGGTGGGGCCCAGTACCTCGCACGGTTTGCTCGCGCGCTTCAGAACGACGTCACGCTGGCCGCTGCCGCCTCAACGCCGGCCCCGAAGCGGTACAAAAATACGCCGGTGTGCCGCCTTATGCTGAGACCAGGTTTATGTACAGCGGGTCAAAATACTGTTCCAGCGCTACGGAACTCCTGCGGGGATAGTGGTTGCTATTTATTTGGTAGCGGTTTGTTTATATTCCACGAGGGCTAGAGCCTATTTTCTGTTATGGATTTGTCGGTGGCGTCTGGTGTATTGAATTTACCGGCGGGGTGGCTAAATTGGCACCCTGGTTGGTTTTTATAAGGAGTTGTCCATGTCTGCCTATCCCTACTTGAGCACGAAGGGCGCTGCGCATCGATTTCAACCCAGCGGGAACCGACCGGCCGTTGGATTGCATGGGTCAGCTTCGAACGTGACCCGGACTTTGCACGGTTGAAGGCCCATGCTGGAACCCCACCGTGTTCACAATGACTACCCCGGTGAAGAAAAAGCGGTTACGGCCGCTTATGACTTACGCGCGAACTGATTGCCCAGGGTCAGCCTCGAACTGGGTGTGGAAGCTTGGGGCTCTAGCGTAGTGGCCATGGCCTCGGCCAATGCGTGGTTTCTGTGGGCATGCGGGCGTCAACCGCGCCTTGGCGGTCACGTGCTTCTTTGTTTGGCTGAGTTTGCATTTGGCTGCAAGCCGCGCAATG
The DNA here is from genome assembly GCF_016705985.1 of Candidatus Aalborgicola defluviihabitans. NCBI lineage: Bacteria > Pseudomonadati > Pseudomonadota > Betaproteobacteria > Burkholderiales > Comamonadaceae > Allorhodoferax (SeqCode) > Candidatus Aalborgicola defluviihabitans. The sequence continues at coordinate 37,345 of NZ_JADJKN010000001.1, read as the reverse complement.
GTAATTTCCACCCCCACTATGGATTGGATCATGCTGGTGATGTAGGCCGGGTCGGAGTCCGCCATGGTCCAGGGTTTGGCGTCTCCCGTACGGCGCTCGTGCTCGCGGAGTCAGCCGGCCGACCAGACCACGCACGTATTTCTCGTCATCGCGAATCTGGATGTGCCCATGCGCATGCCGACCCGGTAGTTCCAGGTTGGCACCTGGCGGTGGGTTTCGTGTTTGCTGGGGTACCAATTGGGTGAAATATAACCTTCTTCAGCCCGGAAAATCACCAGCACCGGGTCGCCGTTGCACATCTGTTGCCATACCGGGTTGGCACGGGCCACGTGGGCGTGCAGGGTGCCGTTTGGCCCGGTTTCGGCATTCAGCTCAAACGGGATGTGGTTGGCGTCCAACCCGTCGGGGCCCATTACAACCAGCGCCCCCAGGGGGTTGTGCGCAATCAGGTGGTGCAATGCTTCAGGGCGTTCTTCGGCAAAGTGCGGCGGCAGGTACATAGTGCTTCCTTTTTGGCTCGACTGCTGGCAATATACTGTACACATTATCAGTTAGTGTGATTGTTCGTGCGGTGGTCTTTGCGCCCCACACCCTCCAGAAAATTTGCCATGACCGATGACAAACTTGTGCCCACCGGCACCTTTACCGATGACCACGATGTCACCCGCTGCGTGTGGTGCCGTTCAACATCCGCCTACCAGCACTACCATGACCACGAATGGGGCTTTCCCGTCAACGACGATAGACGTCTGTTCGAGAAAGTCTGCCTGGAAGGCTTCAGGCGGGTTTGAGCTGGCTCACCATTCTCAACAAACGCGAGGCCTTTCGGCTGGCCTTTGCCGGGTTCGATATGAACCAGGTCGCCACTTTTGGCGAGGCCGAATCAAGCGCTTGGTACTGGACGCCGGTATTGTGCGCCACAGTGGCAAGATTGCATCCACCATCAACAACGCCCAGCGAGCCCAGGCGCTGCGCAGCGGTTTGGTTCGCTGGCAGCCTACTTTTGGCGAATTTGAACCGCAGCCAACCACCCGGCCAGAGCGGCTAACCTACCAAAGCCTGAGCGGACTCACCACGTCGGCGGAATCGATAGCCTTGTCAAAGATTTGCGCAAGCGTGGCTGGAGCTTTGTTGGCCCCACCACCATGTACGCCTTCATGCAGGCCATGAGCTGGTGAACGACCACCTGGAAGGCTGCACAGCACGTCAGCGGGCATTGCAGGCGCGCACGGACTTCTCTTCGCCCGCGCGCGCTCAACGCTTAAGGCGCGGGGCGACCCGGCCTTGCGTGCCCTGTGCGCGAGCGGAAAGGTAGGCATACAGATCGGTGATGTGCGCCGTCACGCGGGTTCGCCCTCCCAGGCGGGCATGGTCAATGAACCTTGCTTGTTTTGCATAACATCGTCCACCATGGTGTCCCAGGTTACGCCGGCATGGTTGGCCTGCATGGAGCCCAGACCCCAGTCGTACCGCTTGAGCACCAGATCGACAAACTGGCGCGGACCCACATCGCGCATGCGCACCACCAGATTGGGCGCGTTCCCCGGCCGGTAGCGGCCGGCCCGTGGCAACCCGCACATTTGTCCTGGAAACACCCGCCAGCCGTTGTAGGCCGTACCGGGCACACGCGTTTCTGCTTTGAGCTCCTTGGCGGCCTGTGTGTTTTGTACCTCTACAGAGTGCAAGCGGCCAGTGACAGTGCCACGGTCAGTGCGGTTGTGGTGATCAGGATGATTCTGGAAAGCATGTTCATGGTGAGCCAGTCGTGCAATGGAATTGGGTTCATTGTGGCACGATGCGCCCCGCATCAAAGTGCCATCAACCCCGATGTCTTACCCAAGTACATGGCCTCGTCCGCCACTTCCAGATCTCCTTCAAGGAATCGCCGTCAGAGGGATACCAGGCAAAGCCAACGCTGCCACCAGACTGACCGCTTCACCGGAATCCAGCAGGATCTCTTCGCGAGCAAGTCAATCAGCTTCTGGCCCAACGTTCCAATTTGTTCGCGCGTTCAGTGAGCGACTCAATAATCAAAACAAATTCGTCACCGCCCAGGCGGGTCACCGTATCGGTCGAACGCACCAGTGACACCATCCGCTGGGCAATGGTGACCAGCACCTCGTCGCCGGCGGCATGGCCATAGGTGTCGTTGATCGCCTTGAACTTTTCAGGTCCACCATCAGCACCGCAAATTGGGTGCGGCTGCGCTTGGCGTGTTGAATGGCCCTCTGGAAGCGGTCCATCAGCAACAAGCGGTTGGGCAGTCCGGTTAAGGGATCAAAAAAGCATGTTTTTGAGTGTCCGCTCTGCGTTTTGCAGTTTGGACACGTAGCGCTGGAGTTGGCGTGTGTCGCGGCGCTTACGCTGCAACTGGATGGTCAAAACCAATGTCGCGATGCCCATTAGGACCGCAATGGATGCGAGGATATAGACAAGCACAGTGTACCCCCAATCTGCACGCATTCTCCCCCATCCCGGCTGCAGCGCCACCGTTGGCACATTCTCTTACAAAGTCGGCACACCACGGGGCGAGAGAAATGAATGGGTTGTGCCGCCAAGGCCATCTGTTGCGCCACAAACCCGCTGAACGCAAACAACAGCGGCGCAAGCCTCTGAGGCGCCCCTCTAGCTGTGCCAGTGCTGCACAGGTCGCCTCCAACGTGGATAGTTGTCCAGGCTTGTGCGCCTTGCGAATCCGTACCCAGACGCTGGCACCTCTTGTAGCGATAGTCGCGGCAGCCCTTGCAACAGCGGGCTCAGGTGCAACATTTTTCGGCTCTTGCGCCAGGTGGCGTCCAGCACTACCAGTCGCAACTTGCTGGGGTCTGCCAGCTGGACAGCGTCCAGTGATGCGGGCGCGGCGTGGCCTTTGTGTGCAGTGGCTGGGTGCTGCAGCACGGTGGCATGGGGCTCCGCAATCAACGCGTGTAGCACAGCATCGTCAAACCTCTCGCCTACCACAAGCCGACTGTGCGCAAGGCTCAAGTGCAGCAGGCGAGCCGTATTCTTCGCTTCGTGCACTTCCAGCGGATGCTGCATGATCAGCACCTCGGTGGCATGCGCCGTGGGGTGACGAAGCAGCATATCAAGTGCTTTGCGGTCGTTGGCAGCGAGGGCAGATGGGGCGGGGCATGGCGACATTCTCCACACCGGACGGATGCATCGTTATCCGGATCAATACTGCTTTAACACGCAAAGGTTCAGAATACGATCAACTATCAGGGACAACAATGAATCTGCCATCCCTCACCCCGTTACGATTTTCTCAGCCGCGCATTCCATTGGGTCACGGCCATCGTCGTGACCATCGCATTCATCCTCGGGCCAGAGGGCTTTGGCCGGCTTATGCGCCAGGGGGTCGACCCCGCCACGCGAAGCGACATCGTCTGGCACGAATCCTTGGGCCTATTGGTTCTGCTGCTGACCTTGTTGCGTCTGATCTGGGTGGCATTTCGCCCGGCGGCGCCACAGTTGCAAATGGCCAGTTGGATGCAAATGATGGCCAAGCTTGTGCATCTGGCGCTGTGGACACTGATGTTTGCGCTACCGGCAACTGCGCTCCTGGCGCTGGGCAGTGAAGGGCATGCCCTGACGCTGCTTGGTGGCATTCGTGTGGACCAGATGCCCTCCGCAGCTGCCATCTTCCACCACTTTGTGCTCAAGGACGGCGTACTTCTATCCATGCTGCCATGGGGGGCGCAGGCAACGTTAGCCGGCAAGCTATTCGTTCGGTGAATAGTTTTTCAGAGATTCGGGCAAATGTAAAGTGCCAGGACTGTTTAGGCTAGCCCATCACGCTACGGAGTTCGCGCGTAACCTGCCCCATGCAAGCAGCAGATTGTTGGCTGGCATGGCCACGCGACGTTGCAAATGCAAACCAACCGCCAGCGCCTCTACCTCCACCATGGACAGTTGCCTGAGGCCAAAAGCAGGATTGCGGGAGCGCAAATCTGCATCAAACTCCAAGTTACCTGCCGCAGTCGGCACGCCCTCTTCCAGGTAGGGACCGTATGTGATCAGCACACCACCCGATGACAGTTGCCGCGCAGCCCCCGGCATCAATGCAGCAGTGCAAGCCCAGGGCACGATATGCAGCATGTTTGCGCAGTACATCGCATCCACCGTGTGCGGCAACTCGCAAGGCCATGGGTCAGTGAGTACGTCCAACCGCAGTGGCGGCAGCACGTTGGCCAGATCGCCGCACCAGGCGCTAATGGAAGGCAATGAAGCCGGGTCAAAATCAGTTGGCTGCCAGCGCCAACCAGTCAATTCTGCGCCAAAGTGCGCCGCATGTTGCCCCGTACCACTGGCAATTTCCAGCATCAGCCCTTGTGGTGGCAGCAGGCGTTTCAGTTCCGCCAGAATGGGCACGCAGTTGCGCTCGGCAGCAGCGCTAAAAAGTCGAGGATGGTTGGTTTGCACGCTAGGTGCTCAGGTGAACAGCCGCTTGAGCCTTGCCGTCCCCCCCCGGGCGCGCCGGGTGGGGCGCCGGCCGGCCCCCCTCCCCCCCCCGCGCGCCCCCCGCGCGTTCCCCAGTTCCAGTTCCCGAAGGCGTTTGGCGTCAGGGTCGGTCCACACCCGGCCAGCATAAGAGTTGTCGCTAACCGGCAAAGGTAATTGTGGTCCCCCAACACGCCGCCGAAAGTGCCCGGTTGGGATGAGTTGGCGGCTCGATGAAACCTATATCAAAGTCGCCGGCCAATGGAAATATCTGTACCGCGCCATCAATCTGCTTGGCCAGCCAGAGAAGATCACCTTCGACAAAAGCGCAGCCAACACGACGGCCATCAAAAGTGTCAACGTTGATGTCTGTTTGAACATCGAACTACGCCAATCAAAATACCTCAACAACATTGACGAACAAGACCACCGGGGCGTGAAACAAGTGACAAACCCGATGATGGGTTTCAAGTCCTTTTGGAGTGCGCAAAAGTTGATCGCTGGAATCGAGACTACGCACATGATCAAGTTGGGGCAGTTGCACTGCCCCGGTGGTCAAGTCATGTCCGCAGCCAAACCAGTTCTACAGTCTGGCATTCTGATTTTCAATGAGCAAAGCGGCTTTGTTGGACAGGTCAACTTACAGACCGACGATCAGGATCGAAGCCAGCGGACACAGTGGTGATCACCCTGTTGGCGCGGAATCGATAGTGTTATGCAGGTGTTTCAAACTGACGTTCCTGACGTTTCGTCTATGTCTCAGATGTTCCAAAACGCGAAAGTCTTGAGAGCAATTCATTGCGACTTCTAGGATTCCAGACGGCAGAAATACAACCGCCGCTCGAAATATTTTCGACCTCTAAAGAATCATGCAGGAGCAATTAATTTGAACAAGCCAAGGGGTGAGGGACCCAAACAAACCAAAACAACGTAAATGGATAATTTCTGTCGTCCAGCTTCCTAAGCTGAACGCCGTCTTTACATATCACAAGAGTTGGCAAGAAATTTGCTAGTGACAACTGCATGACTAGCATTTATACGCACTGCCAAGTGTTTCTAGGGAACCCGGACAAGATGTCTGGGCAGTCTGATGGGCTATTTACGGCCCCGCCCAAGTTGGGCGAGCACATCCAACCGGTACTCAGCGATTGACTCGGCTATGACCAAGACCGTATTAATACGCTGCGAGATAAGTCAATACTTCAATGAGCCACATGGTTCCGCAAAGGCCAATCAAAACCGATGTGCCGAGTTTAGTTCGGCCAAACAATGGAGCGAAGGAGATACCCGTGAATAATGAAACATCAAACAGTTACCGGCTGGGTGTAGATGTGGGAGGCACATTTACCGACTTGCTGCTTATCGATGAGCGAAGTGGGAAGACTTATTCGGCCAAGGTTCCGTCTACACCGACAGACTCCTCAGTAGGTGTTCTCAACGGGATCGCCAAAATTTGTGAACAAAACTCCATCGACCCACGGCTGATTACACACGTCATGCACGGCACAACGGTTGCAACGAATACCGTCCTTGAAGGCACGGGTGCTCGAGTCGGACTTGTTACAACCAATGGTTACCGACAGGTATTGCAGATTGCCCGCTCGTTTGTTCCTGGTGGTCTCGGAGGATGGGTGAGCTATAACAAGCGACCGTTGCTGGCGCCTCTTGAACTGACAACAGAAGCGAATGAACGAATCGACGCACGCGGCAATGTTGTGACTCCGCTTGACGTAGATGCACTGCGAGCCAGTCTCGAAATGCTAAAGGGGCAGGGCATAGAGGCGATGACGGTTTGTCTTATCAATGCGTATTCGAATGGGAAACACGAGCAACAAGTGCGTGAGATCATAGAAGCGACTATGCCGGGAGTTCCCGTATCGATCTCTTCTGATGTCATCCCCGAAATGTATGAGTATGAACGCACCGAGACTACTGTTGTCAACTCCTACGTTCGTCCAAAAGTCTCTGGCTATATTCACAACCTCTATACCCAATTGGAGCGTCAGGCACCTGGTGTGAAATTGCACGTGCTTCGGTCGGATGGTGGCCTGGCAGCCGTTGACGCAGCACGTGCCAATCCGGTGGCCCTATTGATGAGCGGCCCTGCAGGCGGGGTCACGGGGGCACAATGGATCGCGCATCAATCGGGTTTCAGGAATCTGTTGACTTTCGACATGGGTGGAACCTCTACAGATGTGGCATTGATCCAGAACGGAGTGGCGCAAGCCAGACGCGAAACACGTGTTGCTGATGTGACGGTGCGCGCTCCCTCTATTGACGTGCGCACGGTTGGTGCTGGTGGCGGTTCGATCGCATATGTTCCAGAACTCACCAAGGCCCTGCGCGTTGGACCACAAAGTGCAGGTGCCGACCCTGGTCCTGCAGCCTATTGCAAGGGTGGGGAGAAGCCAACCGTCACCGACGCTAATGTGGTTCTGGGGTATTTGCCGTCGTCATCTCGCTTGGGCGGTGACATGAAGATTGACCGGGTGCTCGCCGAAAAGGCCATCCAACCCATTGCCACAGCGTTAGGCAAGTCGATTCATGAGACGGCGGAAGGCATCATTAATATTGTGAACGAGAATATGTTTGGTGCGTTACGTTTGGTGTCCATCGAACAGGGCTATGACCCGCGGGATTTTGCGCTGATCGGATTTGGTGGAGCCGGCCCACTGCACGCCAATGCGCTTGGTCGTCTTACTGGCTCCTGGCCAGTCATTATTCCGCCGGGACCTGGGGTGCTTTGCGCGTATGGTGATGCAACAACTCGTCTGCGCGACGAGGCGTCGCGGACGTTTATTCGCCGGTTCAAGGAGACATCAACTGCCGAGGTGCTTTCGATTCTTGACGAATTGACGGCCATTGCCAAACGAGCCCTGCACGCCGAAAACATTGCCGACGAACACCAGACAGTTGACTATCAGCTTGATGTGCGATATCAGGGTCAGGGCATGCGATTAAGCGTCGGTACTACACACGCCCAATTGGAGGCGGATGGGATTTCCGGAGTGGCAAAGCGCTTTGACGAAATGCATACTCAGTTGTACACCTTTGCACTTGACGCCGAGCAGGAGTTAGTCAGCCTCCGAGCAATTGTTCAGGGTCCTGAAACCAACGTGCGGGCCGAGCATTTGCCTAAGGGCGATGCAGACGCCTCTCGGGCAGTGCTGGAGGACTCGACCATTTTTGTTGATGGGGCTCATCACAAAGCCAAGATTTATGACCGTTATAAGCTCATCGCAGGTAACCGCATTCTTGGCCCGGCAATCATCTGTCAGATGGACACAACAACACTTATTCTGCCCGGTCATACCGGCGAAGTGGATGCTGTGGGGAATATCCTTATCAGCCCAAACGTTTGAGTCGCATTCCGGAGAACATTCATCATGCCAGCACAAATTGTCCAAACTGACAACACCCCTTTCCAGTCGGTCGCGCTTGATTCGATCACACTGGACATCATTGAGAATGCGCTACGCAACGCAAGAACGGAAATGGATGCGGTGCTATTCCGTACAGCCATGTCGCCCGGAATTCGAGAGCAGCATGATGCTTTCCCAATGATTGCCAATAACGATGGAAAGATGGTTGTTGGCCAATTCGGCTCCTTCATTCATGGATTTGTCCAGGGCTATGAAGGAACCATCGAGGAAGGCGATATTTTCCTCACCAACGATCCTTACTCGTGCGATGGTGCAGTTAGTCACTTAAACGACTGGCTGACGATGATGCCGATTTATCACCAAGGGCCGCATCGTTAGTTGGGCCGCCATGTTCGGACATATGACTGACATCGGAGGCAAAGTACCAGGCAGCCTTCCTACTGACGCGGCACAGATATTTGAAGAAGGGTTGCAGATTCCTCCGATAAAGATTTACCGCAAGGGAGAACTGAATTCAGAAATGCACGCACTGCTTCTACGTAACTGTCGCATGCCGCATTGGAACCGTGCTGACTTTGATGCCATCGTTGCCGCTTTGCGCCTGGCCGAACGTCGAGTGCAGGAGATGATCAGCCGTTTTGGTGTTGACCAATACATTGCAGCAATGAGGGAAATGCTTGATCGCAACCGTCGCGCCATGAGTTCTATTATTCAGATGGTGATTCCGGAAAAGCCGCAGTATTTTGAGGACTACATCGATGACGACGGAGTCGGTATGGGCCCTTACAAGATCGCCTGCAAGATGTGGAGAGAGGGGGACAGGGCGATCTTCGACTTCACAGGCACTGACCCTCAGTCGATTAGCTCGGTCAATTTTCTTCTAAATGAAGACATGTTCAAGATGTTTTTGGGGGCATTTTTCATCAATTTGTTTGATCCTCAGATTTTGTTTAATGACGGTTTCTACGAATTGGTGCAGGTAAATATCCCGGAAGCAAGCATTCTCAAACCTAGGCGTCCAGCAGCACTTTCCTGTCGTACGCATTTGCTGGGGCGCATATTCGACGTCATGGGTGGCGTTTTGGGGCAAGGTGCCCCCGAGGCGCTTAACGCAGCTGGCTTTTCCGATAGCCCGCACCTAATGTTCTCGGGTTATGACAAGAATGGGGAGTGGTACCAACTATTTCAGATTGGATTTGGGGGTATCCCGGGACGTCCTGCCGGTGACGGACCCGACGGACACTCCCTATGGCCATCCTTTACCAATGTTCCTAATGAGTTTCTGGAGAGCTACTTCCCACTCCGTATTGTTGAATACAGTTCCATCCCCGATTCTGGCGGTGTAGGAAAGCACCGAGGCGGCAATGGCGTGTGTACCGCCTATGAGTTTTTGGCGACAGGCGAAATCTCAATCCATGATGACCGTTGGTTAACCTATCCTTGGGGAGTTAATGGTGGAAAGCCTGGTGCGCGCAGTAACAAGTTGCTGAAGCGTCAAGACGGAAGTCAAGCGTGGCTGCCAGCCAAATGCGACCGCATCAAGGTTGTAGAAGGCGACATTCTTTACTTCAATACGTGGGGTGGCGGCGGCTGGGGAGATCCATTGGAACGATCTGCGGACTTGGTAGCGCTGGATTGCCGACGCGGACTTGTCACGGTCAAAGGAGCACGTGGCTACGGTGTCGTGGTTCGAGAGGACTTCACTGTTGATAACGCCACAACAGATGCCTTGCGACAGAAGATGGCCGCAGAACGAGGCAAGATTGAATTGTTCGACCGGGGTGGAACCATTGAGGAGTTGCGCGCCCGATGCAAGGAAGAGACGTTCCTGGAACCCCCTAAACCTCCGGTATTTGCCAAGTGGATGAAGAAGTCTGGCGCATTTGCCTGACGTTTTCAGCAATTAATGTTTATGACGGGGGTATCTTTTGCATAACGGGCCTGGAATTTTCGGTGGACTCACGGGGGTTGGTGACATTCTCAGTAGAAACGCGCGCGTTTCCGAAAACAAACTAGGTCTGGTTTTCGAGGACGTCCGGTTGAGTTGGTCCGACGTTAACGTCAGGAGTTGCCGCTTTGCCAATGCGATGCGTGAGCTTGGTGTTAGGCGAGGTGATCGAGTTGGAATATTTGCACGCAATAGTCATCAGTGGGTCGAGTCATCGTTTGCGTTGTCCAAGTTGGGGGCGATCGTGGTAACAATCAACAATCGACTATCGCCACCTGAGATCACCTACATACTTGAAAATTCAGGTGTGAGCATGCTAATTGTTGCCAAATCCGAGTTGCAAAACGCCAAATTGGCTATGGCGCAGGTGGCGGCATGCGAACTGCTGATTGGTATTGAAACTGAAGATGAATCGGTCATCGATTACGAAACTATGGTCGCGCTCGGAGATCCGTCTGAGCCTGTGTTGGACACCCCGCTGGCCTATGATGAGCCGTCGATGCTGCTCTACACCAGTGGCACCACTGGCTTCCCAAAGGGGGCTATCTACACGCACGGCAGCACGTTGTTGGGCATGTTTGTTCATGTGCACGCGATAGGAAGCAGAGGCACGCACCGTGTCATGTTGCCCTCCCCGCTTTACTCAGCTGCAGGCACCGCCGGTATTTACTGCGCGGCGTATGTCGGGTCTACCAGTGTGATAGTGAATTTTGATGCTGAGCGTGCATTGGAAACACTTGCGCGCGAGAAAATCACTTTCACCAATCTGGTTCCGACCACCATACAGCGACTGCTTGCACGACCGGATTTTGAACAGTACGACCTTAGCGCACTGGATACCATTCTTTACGGAGGGTCACCAATACCAGTCGCGGTGCTGCGCGAAGCTAAACGCAAGCTACCAAAGTGTCGATTCCGGCAAACTTTCGCATCCACTGAAACTGGTACCGCGGGCACCGTGTTGGAGCCTGCGGATCATGAGCTCGCATTGACCGACCCTGCCTATGAGCACCGGCTACTTTCATGTGGTAAACCGCAAGTCGCTGTTGATGTTGCCATTTTTGACGATAAGGGTCTTAGTGTCCCCGTCGGAACCGTTGGTGAAATTGGTGTGCGTACTGAAGCCAATATTGTTGGGTTTTGGGGCAATCCGCAAGCTACAGCGGAGGCGATTCGCGATGGATGGGTGCTTACTGGTGACCTTGCGCGCATTGATGAGGACGGCTACGTTTATCTGGTGGATCGCAAGAAGGATTTGATTGTGACCGGAGCGTTCAATGTATATCCGTCGGAAGTGGAGCGGGTCTTGCAGTCTCATCAATCGGTTTATGAGGTCGCAGTGATTGGCGTGCCATCCGTGGAATGGGGTGAATCCATCAAAGCAATTGTAGTGCTCAAACCAGGCCGCACTATTTCTGCACAGGATTTGATTACTTGGTGTGACGGGAGGATCGCAGGTTACAAGAAGCCAAAAACGATCGACTTTGTTGACACCCTTCCCCGAAACCCGACAGGAAAAGTACTGCATCGACAATTGCGTGAACCGTACTGGCAACAGCAGGATCGCAAGATTTAGCAATGACAATTTTTCAAAACAAATCAACTTAACGTTATAGGAGCACAGCTATGTCGTTTCAAACCCTTTTTATTCCGCATGAACGCTCAGCACAAGAAAGAGATTGGCTGGACCAAGAGATCAAGGATCAACAGGCTCGCTATGACCGCATTGTCAAGGCCATGGATGAGATGAGCCCGACACGGGAGAAATGGTACGCCGAGTTTCTTGAGCGTATTCAGAACCGCGGTTTCAACGTCGATGGTGACCAGCGCATGAAAGTCAAATTGGCAGACATTCCTGTAAAACCAAGCGGTCCTCACAAGGTTGTTTATTAAGTATTTTGTCCATTTTCAAGAAAGCTAAACATGGCACGCCCTCACATTGAACCATTCTGCGACCGTGACGTTCCCTTCAAAAAAATGACTATGAAGGGGTTCTCCAACGGCATGCACTACAAAATGCTTAGCTTGGACACTGATACCGGAGCCTGTAGCATGACGGTACAGCTCGACGCAGGCTACCAACAGCCTCCCGGCTTCTCCTGGTCAGAACTTGAATTGCTGGTGATAGAGGGGGAGGTGCAACTGGGCACCAAGAAAGTAGGCAAGGGCCATTACGTGTTCTTCCCCGCAGGGTACTCCCAGCCCAAAATTTCAAGCGAAGGAGGTTGCCTACTACTGATGATGTACAACACCGGCGAGCCTAGTCTTGTTGAGTCAGACACCCACCACCCACTATGTCGGACAGACCGTTTCCACCAAACCGACTCGTACAACGACATCCCCTGGGCGCTTGGCAATGTCGCCAAGCCGAGTGTGGCGACGGGATGCTTAATCAAACTGCTAAATTTCAACGATAGGACCCATGCATTGACATTTTGTACTGCATGACCCCCACTTCTGGCAAGACAATATTTCCTACCATGATTGCGCTGAAGAGTCGTACCACCTATGGGGGGATTCTTGGATGATGCAATTTGGTACGGTGCCAACCGGCGGTTATTTCTGGCGTCCTGCTTACATCAACCATGGTGCTTTTGCCAGCGAGCAGGGTTGTGTAGCATTGGGGCGCGTGGATTCCAAGTTGTTCAACTACTTTCATTACAACCCTTGGAGCAGCGTTGAAGAGAATCAAGTTCGTGCTGTAGCGAAGCTTTCGCAACGTGATCCGGAGTTGTATAAGTGGATAGTGCAGCATGGTCACAACCATCCGCACGGGCCTGAAGATTTTGAAGCAACGATGCCACGTGTTGGTGGCCCACACAAGGCGTCTGAACCTGATCCTAGCCTTGGTTTCACCCATAGCCATGGCGAAGCAGGACACCACCACCATGGCGATGATCATGCGCATGATCACGGCCACTAAATTCTGCTCGCCTTACTGACGATATTTTGAAAAAGTGGTATGCCATCCGAGTAGTTTTTTCTCAGCAACTTGTGTGCAATTGCGCCTAAGTAATTTGATTTGAACTGGAGAATAGAAAACATGGAAATTCATGAAGTCAATATGTTGCGTTGGTTACATATCGTCGCCATGGTTTACTGGGTGGGTGGCGAATCGGGGGGTATTTCAGACATCCTATAACCCATCAATCAAAAGCTTTCGATGGAAGTTCGTCAACGTCACATGGAAACGGCCGGTCGTATCGACATTCTGGCGCGTACCGGCATCATCCTGCTTCTGCTGCCCCTTGGACTTCACATGGGATATCTCTGGGGCGCGCAACCACTTGGTATTGACTGGCTTGTGCTGATGTGGGTTCTATTTGCAGGTTGGCTTGCCTCGTGCTTGTCGGCGTCCTATTTGCGCGATACCGATATAGGTCTGAGGCTAACAAAAATCGACGAAGCCATCCGCCTTGTGATCATCGCGGTGTTAATGCTCGCATCAGTGTCATCACTTTTGTGGTACAGCCCGTTCGGACAGGCGAAATGGTATTCGGCCAAGGTCTTTGTCTATTCGCTTACCCATGTGATTGGTCTCAATCATTGCGTATCTGAATTGGATGCTGATACCAACGACAGCATTCTTAGGTGCGACTAAGCCGTTTTGATTGGGTGATTGCATTGCCACCATGGACTCCATGCTGCTGAGCAAGTTTCTGAATTCGCTTTTTTTGTGTCCCGGCTTGGCGATGTTCTGCAACTCCCTTTCTATGAGCGGTGTTGTGGCTAATTCACCCGTAGCGGGTGAAGGACGAGTCACTGGGATCGGATTGCTGGCCAAGACCTTGTAGGACCTTCGCCTCTTTCAAATGGCCTACATAGTCACCAGGAAATGCCCCGTATCGGTACTCGAACTCGACTCTCATAAAGGTTCCAATGAAACACAAAACTCTCCGCGGCACGATCCGCTATACCAGCACAAAACCCGAGCGGCTTGGGCAAGAGCGCGGGCGTGAATATTTCAGCATCACGGACCAGGCCGATGACGTGCGTCTGGTGCATGCTCACTGTGAAATTGATGACGCTCCGAACGTGATTCGTGACGTGGTCTTGGCCATGGATTCCAACTGGTACCCACTGGACTGCTCGGTACGCATTACCGTGGGCGACCAGTATGAGGGTACCGGTCTGATGATCTTTACACCGGAATACGCCGAGTGCCAGACGATTAATCGGCGCGACGGCCGCCTCTCACAACGCCTTGAATTGACGGAGCGTGTGCGTTGGCTTGGGTCCCATCCAATATGCGGCGATGCTCTGTGTCTTCGCATCTACGATCTTGCCAATGGTCCGGGCAAGCAGTTCTTCCCGAACTTGATGCTGACCTCACCTGACCACCGAGGAGCGACCGGTCCGATGTTGTTTCGTCTTGGCTTTGGACTGGAATTTGTCGGTCCCGAGCGCATTTCTGTCGCCGCTGGAAGTTTTGACTCGCTGCACTTCCGCTACGTCGATACGGCCGGGCAGTTACCAGAGGAACACCCGCCTTACGATGTTTGGTGCACCAACGATGGCAATTACGTATTTCTGAAAGGTGGCGTTGGTGGCTACATGCAAACGTATTATGAACTGATCGAACTTCTGCGTAATGACTAAACACAGTGTTTTGTCAACTTGACGGCCCCTGCTTGACAATACCTTACGGGGCGCTGAGCGCAGTCTCGTATCCCCGATCAAGGAGAAGCGCAAGACCGCCTCGCGGGCGGGCTTTTGCGCGCTGATCGTCGGTTCCAGTTCGAGCAGTTGATCAATCGAGCGCAGATAGCTTGGCCAGTTTGGCAGTCTTGGCCCGTTCGGCATCGGTGGGTAGTGCTTCGCTGTGCCAACGGCCGCGCAACCCGAGGTCGCCGAAGGCAAACGCCACGCCGTCGCTGTGCGCAGCGTCCGGTGCGGCGCAAGGTCTCTCCGACATATAGCTGAACTCATAAAGCCATGCCGGCTGCCCGACGGCAAGAAAGCGCGCGGGACCGCAGAACAGCGAGTCGGCAAACCAGGCCTTGACGCGTGCCGCCTGCCGATTGGCCGAAGATGGTCACGCAGGATCGAATACGGTGGCGTCGAAAGTTGCGCTGCGATGCGGCGCGGGTTGCCCCAAGCAGCCCAGGCGATGGGCCGTGCGGAGGATAGTCAAGTTGGTCATGTTGGAAGCGGGCTCACTGTGGGGCCAAATGCTTGCAAGTTCGGATACGAAATAGAGGTGCGGCCCAGGGTCAGACGACCGAACCTCCAACGTGCGGGTACTACTTGACTTGCCCCGCAGCCACCGCTCTTTTTGCAAAAAAGCTCTTAAGCAGCAGCTTGGTGATCGGCAGCGTCATACCCAGGCGCATGACTTGCAGCGCCTCCTCAGGCGAGATGATGGTTTCGCAGGGCATGGCGCCTGCGAAACCGTTCATCACGATGTTGCCGTCTTTGACGCTGGCGTCCTCGATGCGCAGGAGCAGCTTCATTGAAATGGTGTTGACGCGCATATCAGTCCCAGGCCTTCTGAGCGAGGGCGCTCTTGGCGGCGGCGCGGCCAGAGATCATCGCCTCGGTCAGGTAGCAACCGTTTTGGTAGAGGTGCGAGAACATCGAACCGCATTCGCCGGCTTCGAAGAGGCGCGGGATGGTCGTGCCGCTGGTCGATATAACTTCGCCTTCCATATTGCGCTTGCCGCCGCCGCTGGTGCAAACCACGGCAGGCACGATTTTGAGTGCGTAGAACGGACCTTGGTTGATCGGCTGCAGTGTGACCGGGTGACGACCGAATTCGTCCTCGCCCTTGGCGCAGTCGGCGTTGTACTTGGCCACCGTGGCCTCGACAGCGGCTGGGTCGCGGCCCATCTTGACGGCCAACTCAGCGATGGTGTCGGCCTTCAGGATCCAGCCCTTCTCGACTTCCACGCTGTTGTCGTCGCTCCATTCGATCTCCTCGGTGGCAATGTTCCAGGTGAAGGCCTTGACGACCAGGCAGTTGTTCTCGCGCGTGACCTCGTCGAAGATCATGTGTACCGGCTGCGCGTTGATGTGCGGCGTGTCGGTAAAGAAACCGTGCTTCTTTTCCTTGTAGTGGGTCAGCTGCAGCTCTGCGGTCTCGTTGTAGAAACGCTGGTTGTCGGCACAGATCTCCAGCCAACTGAAGGTCTGCATGAAGAAGTTGCGCATGAACACCGTCTTCACATCGGGATGCTGGATGCCCGGCCAGATGCCGCCGGACTGGCCGCTATTGCGCATATGCCAGAGCTCGGCACCGGCCTTTTGCAGGATCTTGATGCCGTCACCGGTATTGCCCGGCGTGCCCAGCGGGTGGATGTCCTGGTAGCCGCAGTAGTTGCGCTGCATGTCCAGGTTGTTTTCATAGCCACCGACGGCGATGATGACGCCGCGGCGGGCCTTAATATTGACGCGTTGGCCGTTCTGCTCAACGACCGCACCAAACACTTCTAGCGTGTCGGGATCCTGGATCAGGTCGGTCAGCGGAGTCTCGTACATGACCTGCACCGGTCGCTTATCCACATTGGCTTTGAAGGCCAGCCAAACACCGGCCGGGATCGGCAAGATGGTCGAGGTGTAGGCCACCGCCTCGCGGGCGCCGAACTCGGGGAACTCGAGCACCGCTTCGCGTTCGCTGAAGCCCGTGCCCTTAATGAACTTGGCACCGACTTCCTCGGCTCGCGCCTGGATCCATGGCTCGAGCTGCGACATGCGGGTGGCCCAGATGTCGAGCATGTCTTCCGGGATCGGGTTCGGTGCGCTCATGGCGCGCTGGTATTCATTTAGCGCTTCGGGGTTCTTGTTGATCATCAGCGACTGGCCGGACGCACGGGCGTTGCCGCCGGCATAGCGCTCGGACATCTTTTCGATGATCAGTACCTTGGCACCTGGGTCTGCGTCGATCGCATCGATGGCCGCCGACGAGCCGGCCATGCCAAACCCGCAGATCAACACATCAACCTCGTGGTGCCACTGTGTGACGGATGCCAAACTACTCATGTCATTCTCCAAAAGTCAAAAAAACTACTTACAAACAGTGGCCCGGGCTTCAGGCCACCGCTTCAATGAATTCCAGCCAGGCACCATCTGGTGTGCGCAGTGCCAACATGCGCACTTGACCCATCGGTGCCAAGTCGAGCTGGGTGAGGGGCATGTCGGGCACATGGCCCTGGTGATTGAGGTGGGCGGCGAAGTTCTCGATGCCGCGCACCGGGAAGCGCAGCGCGGCCATGCCATAGTGCGGCGGTCCGGCGTTTTCGCTCAGATCACGACCCTGCGCACCCGGGTTGGTCACCAGCTCGATAGAGCCCTCGTTTTTACCCTCGGGATGCATGATCGCCAGGCGCAGGCCGATGCGCTCTGACACGCCGGGCGGAATGCCAAACAGGTTGGGGCCTGGCGGGAAATGCGGCGTTTCGTACTGCATCACCGTTTGGAAGCCCAACACGTCGCGGTAAAAGGCCACCGAGGCTTCCATGTCACCTACGATCTGACTCGAATTGAAAACCTGGCTGAACTCGCGGATATGGTCGAAGCCAGTCAGCGGCGGCATGACACGTTCGATCAGGGCTAGGCGCACATTGTCCGGGCCGCGCACCAGCCATTCACGCACCTTCAGTGCGCCAAAGTCCCAACCTATCGGGGGTGAGGCGCCCTGCCAGTGCAGCGCGCGCATTCGCTCGGCCTGTCGGGCCAAATCGAGCACCCTCACGTTCAGATCGAAGATGCCGCCGACGTCCCAGCACTGGTCGTCCTGGCGGATGTCGGTCTGTGGCGCGGCGCCGTCGAGCCTCATCAGGCGCACCACGCCGACCTGGCAATCCGGGTGGGCCAGCAGCCACTCGCGGCCCGTGGCACTAGGACGGCCCCAGGCGTGAAGCAGGAGTGGGTCCACCGCGCCTTTGTGGCGCACTTCCCACGCCCCTTTACCCACCCAGCAATCTAGGTGCGGCTGCTCGTCGCGCACGACGATCACGGCCTCGGTGAAACCGGAAATTTCGAATTTTGGTTGGCTCATTTTGGCTTCGGACTCAGACAGCAGTGGTCAATCGGCTTGGGGCTTGGTCGCAGGCAGCCGGTTCAAACGCACGTAGTAGCCCTCTTCAAGGCCGAAGGCGAGCTTATTGTCTTCACCATACGCGCCTTCGCGAAACCAGCTGCCCGACGGAAAGACGATTTGTTCGGAAAAGAGCCGACGCTTCTCGTTCTTGTATTTCGACTGCAGCAAACAGGTGGCCGGGTCGATGCGGCCGGTGAACTGCTCGCCCACTTGGGCCCAGCGGGTCAGGCAAGGCTCGGACATGGCCATGCTGAGCTGCTTCGGGCTGAGCTGTAGCAGGAAGTCATCGCTGGGCGTGCCCTGCTGCTTAACGGCAGGATCATTAAAGCGCCACGCGCGCGAATAAATCTGCCCGTCGGTGATGAAGAACTGCTGCAAGACTTGGCGATAGAGCTTGCCCTTGCTGGCATCGCCGGGCTCAATTTTGTCGGTTTGCGAGTAAATCCAGCGGCCCTCAAGCTGCGTGCTACTGAAGGAACGGCCCTGCATGCGCATGGCCTCGTAGTGATTGACCTTCGCATCCGCTGCAGTCGCTGCAACAAAGCGCATCTGTTGCAAGTTGTCGAAGCGACCATTCAAGAGATCAAGCAAGCGCAGCAGTTCTGCCTCACCGTTGGGTTCCGGCTCGGCAGCGTAGGCCAGCCCGGTCAGCAAAAGCCCACACGCTAGCAGCACGCCGAACCATGTCTTGTCATTCTTTGGCCTCATGGGTAGCGTTCTTTTGCGAGAAGGGAGCAATTGATGTCGATTCTTGAAGTCGGCATTGGACAGGTCTGTCGTTAACGCCAGTTGTTCTTCTCGTCCAGATAGCGCTTGGCATCCTTCAGATCGGTGGGCAGGTAGCGGTTGAACAGGCCTGGGGCTTGGCGCGGCTGAAAGCGATCGAAGACCGGTTGGTACAGCGCCAGATGGAAGTCAGGGATCTGGTGCGTCGCGCGGTAACTGGCCAGCGGCAGTCGGGCCACGACGTCTTGCTCGAACTTCGAACTCGCTTTGGCCAGCGATTCGCCACGCGGCCCAAGGATTTCGGTGCCACCTGCGCCCCCGCCCGGATCGTCTAGAAAGCGCGGGTTGTCGGGTGACACCGCGTTGTTGACGATCACCGAGTACACCTTGTTGTAGAGCGAGGTCATGCGGATGTCGTCGGCGTTGAAGCCGCCCGACGCCGTGCGCAACAAGACCTCGGCGCCCTTGAGCGCCATCGCGCGGAACAATTCGGGCTCCAACTGCGTCGACGAGGTGGCCAGGTTGCCGATGTCAGTGCGGTGCACAGGAATCACCGCATCCGCGCCATACATCTCGACAAACCGATCCAGCACGTTGTAAATCGTCGTGGTCACCAGCTCAAAGCCTGGGAACACGCCGACGATATTGCGTGCTTTCCAGTCGCGCGCCACTAGCTCACCGTTCGGGCCAATGATCGAGGTGATGCTTAGAATGTGGCCGGGCCAGTCCTTGTCGACGACGTAGGCGCCAAACTGGATGTAGCAGTTGTATTGGCGAGCCTTGGCCGCGATAACTTCGGTTTCCGGCCCGGGAATGGTGATAGCCACACGCTCCAGTTCCTTGCGGTCCCAGGGGTTCCAGCCTTGCAGCGGAAACTCATGAAAGCACAGCAAATCCTTGACGCCGCCAAAACCTTGAACCTTGTCGATCAGCTCCACCATGTGGGCCAGGTTGGCACGGATGCCCGGCGCCGAGCTTTGCGCGTCCACGGACCGGATCCGCGATTGCACGGCAGCCACGGTGATGACGTCCGAGCGCAAGGGCTTGCGCTCGTAGGCCCGGCCGTTGGCGGGCACGCCCATGTTTGAGGGCTTGGCGCCCGCAGCCGGTTTCTCGGCCGCTGCGGCACCCATTGCGACACCCTGTAGGGCGGCAAAACCCGCTAAGCCCGTAATGCCGCTGAGCAGCCGGCGTCGATCAACCCCAGAATTTTGTTTCATTTCATTACTCCTTGTTTCATGAACTGTCAGAATCAGTTTCGCGTGCAGGTGTGACCGTTGCCGGACATCAGGAATCAGCAACGGTGGCTGTTTCCTTTGAAACATCTAAAGGCAAGAACCGCGCCACGAACGATGAGTTCAGCTCGGGGCCACGCCGATGGGGCAATTTCGAATCGCGCAGCGCGTGAACACCAGCCAAAAAGTGTGAACTTCCGTGCGACTCCGCAGTGTTGCATCGTTTACTTTTTCGGCGTGCTGAGCGCCGCTTCGTAGCCGCGATCAAGGAAGCGCAAGACCGCCTCGCGTCCGGGCTTGTGCGGGCTGATCGTTGGCCCCAATTCGAGCAGTTGATCAGTCGAGCGCAGATAGCTTGGCCAGTTCGGCAGTCCTGGCCCGTTCGGGTTGCCATGCTTGGCGAAATTCACCCAGTAGCCCATCACAGTGGCGGCCATGCGCCGATCGGCATCGGTGGGTGGTGCTTCGCTGCGCCAGCGGGCGCGTAAACCGAGGTCGCCGAACGCAAACGCCACGTCGTCGCTGTGCGCCGCACCCGATTCCGTACGGCGCAAGGTCTCGCCGACATAGCTAAACTCATATAGCCATGCAGGTTGCCCGACGCGCGGCATCTCGCCGGCAAGAAACCGTGCGGGGCCACGGAACAGCGAGTCGGCAAACCAGGCCTTCACGCGTGCCGCTTCATCGAGATCGGCGTAGGCCGCGCGAACGGGCGCCGGGTCATCGCCGCGCATCAGATCCTCAAGTTTGAACGGGTAGCGACCCATTAGTGATTCCTCGCGGTCAACGGTGCCAGACATAAACGGCACGGCCTGCTGACGACCGGCGCGGAAGATGCGCGAAACGTCGTTCGGCATCACACGTCCGTCGACGACCGGGTTCATCGAGTTCGGCATTTCCTTTTCGGAATAGGCCAGGATGTCGGCCACCGGCAGCGCAAGCAGTTTGGCGGGCGCGTCCGCGTCGTTGCCAATGCCGAAGGACTTTGCCATGCGTAGCCCATCGGATTCGAGCGACTCAATCGGCAAGCCGGTGCCGCGCAACTGGCGATCACCTTCAATGCGCGAGGCACCGCTTTGAGCGATCGCGCCACTGAACAATCCGCGTGCTTCGGGAGTGGCCATCAGCGCCGTTACCGACACGCCGCCGGCCGATTGGCCGAAGATGGTCACGCGGGCCGGGTCACCGCCGAATGCGGCGATGTTGTCGCGCACCCAGCGCAACGCGGCGATTTGATCCATCAGCGCATAGTTGGCGAGCGGCTCGCCTGGCATCGATGCCGACAGCGCCGGGTGTGCGAATAAACCCAAACGCCCGAGTCGGTAGTTGATGGTCACCACCGCAACGCCCTGGTTTGCGAGCACGAACGGTTCGTTGTCCGGCCACGAGCCGGCGCCCCAGCGAAAGCTGCCACCGTGGATCCACAGCATCACCGGCACGCGCGCGCCACCCGCGAACGCCGCTGCCGGGGTATAGACGTTGAGACGCAGACAGTCCTCGCCCATCGGCATGCCGGTCAGGTAGGTCGATCCACGCTGCGATTGCGGACACACTGGGCCGAACACTGTGGCGTCGAAGGTCGTATTGCGACGCGGTGCTGGTTGGGGGGGCCGCCAGCGCAGATCTCCTTCCGGCGACGCCGCATAGGGCAGGCCGCGGAAGACCGCAACACCATCCTGCATCAAACCCTGGACGTCACCGTTTTGGGTTGCAAGCGGGGCCATTGTTGCTGCGGCGCAAGCCGTGGCTAGGAATAGCAGAACCAGGCCACTCAGGCGAGCGGCGGTGCGGATCTTAGTCAAATTGCTCATATTGGAAGGTCTCACTGTGGTGACTTAGTCTTGCAAGTTCGGAAACAAAGCGGAGGTGCGGCTCAGCGTCAGCCGACCGAGCCCACAATGTGCGGGCACTACTTGGCTTGCCTCGGAGCAGCCCTTTTTTTGAGAAGAAAGTTTTCAGCGGAAGCTTGAAGATGGACAGCTTGATGCCTAAACGCATGGCCTTCCGCGCCTCGTCGGGCGAGAGGATGGCTTCGCAGGGACAGCGCCATCGACATGGCGTTAACGTGCTTCGTGTGCTGCTGTTCAAGTGACATAACTGTCGGCGGTCACCCTGAATGATGGACGACGCTGAGGGTGTTTGCGTGCGCCGCGAATGGTAACAACGAGAGTGAGGTCACGCGCAGCATGGTGATGCGCGTGACCCACTAGACCTCAAATCACAGCTTAGAAGTCGTACGACCCCGTCACACCGAACTGGCGCATGCGGACGGGGAAGTCCACCGCAGTGCGGCGGAACGTGTTCGCGTCGACGTAGGGGAAGGCGTTACCGGCTGTCAGGTCGTCCGTGGCGTTGCGAACAAAGGCGACCACACGCCAGTTCTTGCCACGTACCCCGGCGTTCAGATTGACACGGGTGAACGGATCGGCCCAGATGAGGTTCTTCAGGTCGGCGTAACGACGCGATTGGTAGACAACGTCGACGCGCGACACGAAGCGCATCGCGCTGCCTTGGATCGGCAAGTCCACCGCAGCGGACAGGGCTGCGGAGTGCGTCGGCGAGCGCGTCAGCTCGAAACCTGCCACCGAGGTGTCGCCACCAAATACCGAGCCTTGGCTGGCTTCGGTCCCGGCCAGCACCTTGGCGTCGGTGTAGGCATAGTTGCCGGACAACTGTAGCCACCTGGTTGCTTGATACATGACTTCGGCCTCAAGCCCCCGGGTGCGTGCCTTGCCGATGTTGACCGTCGCGGTGTCGTTCTGCAAAGCGCCGGTGAAGGGGTTGGTCAGCGTGACGCCGTTGGACAACTGAAGACCGGAGACATCGTTCTGGAACAGCGCCAAATTCACCAGCATGCGACCGCCCAGCAGCCGGTTCTTGGCGCCGATCTCGAAGGCGCGGATCTTTTCACCTTCGAAGGTCAGGTAGTTGGATGCGAGCCCTGGCAGCGTGTTGAAGCCGCCGGCCTTGCTGCCCTTGGCCCACTGGCCGTACAGCATGGTGTCTGGGGTCAGCTTATAGTCCACGGTCAGGCGCGGTGCGAAGTCGGTGAAGGTGCTGTCACCCGTGATGCCGCAGGGTTGGCCGGCAACGCACGGACCGGTCGTGACGACGGCGATACCCTGCGGTGGGCCGCCAACCTGGACACGCTCGCTGGAGTAGCGACCTTCCAGCGACATGCGCATCGCATCGTTGAACTTGTACTGTACTGTCGCAAAGGGTGCGATGTTAGTCACGGTGCTCGCAGGCTTGAGCCGCGTCGTATCGGGGACGATCGCAGGACCCTTCTGCACAAGCAGGTTCGTCGTCGTGCCTGTGGCTTCTTCATTGTAATAGAACAGGCCCGCAGCCCAGGTCAGATCTCTGTCGAGGGGCGAGGTCAAACGGAATTCCTGCGACTTGTAGTCGAGCTTGTCACGGGTGTAGCTAAGCCACGAGGTGCCGAGCGCAATGGGGATGCCGCCGTAGGACTGATCGGTGCCGACATTGGCGGCGGTCTTGGTGTAAGCTGTTTGAGATGTCAACTCATAGCCGCCGCCAAATTCGTACTTGAGCGTTAGCGCCCCGCGATCGACGTTGCGAATGTTGCCGCGGACATCACCATAGGCAATGCCCGTCACCGGATCGGTGTAGTCCTTCAAGGCGGGCCCGCCGACTGGAAAACTGGTGCCCACAATCGATGCCGCGCCGCAGGGATAGCCATTGAGAATGGTCGCTGCGGATGCCGGTACTCTTGCGCTGGGCAGCTTGGTGATTGGATCGTTGCCCACTTGGTTGATCAAGTAGCCGTTGCACATCGTGCCGTTGGGTGCATTGAACGAGTCGTTCTGGCTGATGATCTTGCCACCCGCTTGCAAGGGAATCTTGCGCACCTGGGTGACGAACAGGCCGTCTTGGGTGCGCGCGTTGTCCAGCGCCAGCGCTGCGGTAAAGCTTTCGCCCAAGTTCAACGCGAATTTCACGCCGGCGGAATTCGAATTCTCGGTGCCCAGCTTGCTGCCGTCGAGCGAGTTCGTGTATTGGCCGCCGAATTCCGAATGATTCAGGCGCACACGCATCGACAGCACATCGGGCACCAGCGGCACGGTCAAGGCACCAAAGGCCGAGCGCTCACCGTCGCTGGCGACAGTGCTGCTGACCTTGCCCTTTAGGACGTTACCGGGTTTGACCGTCACGTAGTTGATCGCACCGGCGTAGGTCGCACGGCCATAGAGTGCCGACTGCGGACCCTTAATCACCTCGATGCGTTCCGCGTCGTCGAGGCCCAGCGCGAGGACGCCGTCACGGACGTAGACGCCGTCGATGAAGACGGATACCGGCTGCGGTGCGTCCAGGCGTGACACCGAAATACCGCGCACCGTCGGACGTTCACCGCTGCGGCCAAAGTCGCTTGAATAGCTCAGGCCGGGAGTCAGGAACGACAAGTCAACCAGCGAAAGCACACCGCGTTCCTCCAGATCCTTGCCGGTCAGGGCCACGACGGACAGGGGCACATCCTGCAGGCGCTCGGCGATGCGGCGGGACGTGACGACGACGGTCGCCAGCGCCGGCGCGGCTTCGGCGGCCTTGGCCGGCGCTGTCTTGGCGTCGGCTTCGGTGGCCGTTGCGGCAGGCGTTGTCTGGGCAAAGGCAGGGTAGGCCGCGAGGAGTGCAGTAATCAGCAGCAAGGGCTTGGAAGGTGACATCGATGGCTCCATATCTCTTATGATAAAAACTTGACGAGTTGGCAATTGCGGCAGATTCGCGGTCCTCGCCGGACAAAGCACGTCAGCAATAACAGTCGCTGCCGCTCGGTGTTTCAGACCGAGGGCTGTCATGTTGTTTGAAACACCACAGCCTGCGTGAAACAATTGTGAGCAAGAGCCGCGCCAGAACTGAGGTCGACAGGTCAATCGTGTATTGGGATAAACCCTTGTGGGCGCAAGACTAACTCGGTGCGCTCGCCCAGCGGCGGCGGGGTGACGGCGCTAGCGGTGTCACCCGAAAACTTAAAGAAATTGCCCGACATCCAGACGCTCTTGCCAATTTGCAGCGGCACGTCGATCACCATGTTGCAGGCCAGGACCTGCGGGTCTGACAAAGCCTTCGCGAAATTGTTGACTAGCGCACACGGGAGGCGGACCGTTCGCAGCCGCGCGAGTATGTCGCGGAACTTTGCGAAGAAGGCATCGCCAATGGAGGCCACGATGATGTGGCCGGTCTGCGCTCGTTAGCTATTGTAGGGCGCATGCACGAAGTGGCTGTTGCCCACGCGCTCCGGCACTTCGCCCGACATCAGGTGCATTGTGGGGCCATGTAGTTCAGCAGCGAGATCTGCACGTCCAGCATTGAGAAGTCAAGCCCATGCCTAGGCGCGAGAACTCTGCACTGCCCGACAGCAAGGTCCGAGTTCCCTCATCTTGTTTCAGCGGTTCGACCTTGACGGTGCGAGCGCTGAGGTCGGTCAGCGGCATTAACGCTCGAAGCGCTGGTAGCGGCCCAGGAACAGTAGCGAGACTGCACCAATTATCAGCAGTGCGGCGGTGGTGCCGAGGACAGGGCATGCCACCAGGCTGACAATGTCATGCCCTGGAAAGCCGGCCACCTTGAGGATGTTCTCCATGTTCGGAATCGGACCGCCAACGCCGAAGGACACTAAGACAAACGCGAACGCCAACACCCAGTAACGCCATGATTTGACCGCCTGGCCCAAGGTCAGCCCCGGTGTGAGCAACTGGCGCGCGGCCGAAGCCTTGCGCCGAGCCTCACCGGTCTCCGACCTCGTGCCCACGTCGTGGAAGGCGAAGAACGCAATCGGGAAGGCGATGAACAGCGGCATCAGGCCGATCACCAGGTACGTCGTGCGCCAGCCGTAAGTGACAATCAGCCATGCGGTGATGGGCTTGATGAGAAAACCAAAGATGCCCGTGCCAATCAAGGACAGGCCCAGTGCAAGCCCCTTGCGAACGTCGAAATAGTTGTTCACAGCCCGTGTCCACGTCACCGGCAGCGTGCCCGCACCGAGCAGGGCCATCACCGCCCAGTTGATGTAGAACAGCACGATCGAGCCATTGCTCATCGAGAAGGCCATGAAGGACAAGGAAAACAGCACCAGCGATATCAGCGCCACGCGCCGCACGCCAAAGCGGTCGCCGAGATAGCCGACCACGGTGCTGGCCACCAAGACCGCCAGGGTCATGATCATCAGCCCAGTCATGATGGCTCCGAACTCCCAGCCGAAGGCCTTGTGCAATTCCGGGGCCAGCATGCCGATCGTGTAGAACGGCACGGGTGACAAGCCCAGCCCGATGCCGAACATCGAGGCGACCACGACCGGCCAACCGCGCCGGAATTCACTGAACCCGATGGTTTTTTGCGTACTGTCGATCATTGCTTTTTTGCTTTCATTGGAAAGGGTTGCCAGCATTGCCAAAAGAGGTGGCGAACGTCCTGGCCATCAGTATGCCGCTGCCAATTGCAACGACGAAGTCGAGTTTGATGCAAAAAGCTTGCCAGCATGAAAGCGGACGCTGCAACATACGCTGCAACAATAATGTTGCAGAACGCGTTCTGGAAAGGTCGTGCGCCGTCGGGCGAAACGGTCGAGCTTTGCATCTCGCTGCGGAGGCTTGTCGGCGACGTCGGGCTCAGTCAGCGTGGCAGCAATCTGTCGCGTCCACAGCCCGAATTCCAAACCGTATTGCCGTGGGTCCTTGCCGTTGATCCACCGCAAGACTTGCGCCTGCTGTATTGGGCTAAGACGCCCAGTGGCTCGGCGCAGGATCTGAATGCCTGCAGGTCGCTGATGCGAGCTGTGATGACCATGTAGTCGGGCATGGCGGGTCCATTGAGTTGGTGGAGGACGGATCTCTGTGTCAGTCGCACTTCTCGGGCAGCTTGCCGGCCTTCTTCAACTTGGCGTAATAGGTCCAGCTGGTTTCGTTGGGCTGGTAAAAACTGTCCGGTGCGGTGACGAAGGACGGGAAGTGCTTCAGCGTATAGGCCTTCACCGTTGCAGGTAACTCGTTGAAGCTGGCGTACTTGTTGCCTTGGCCACTGTAGATCAGGTAGCCCGGCGTCTGGCCCATCTTCATCCAGGGCAGCCATGGGCCGGTGCGGAACCAGGCGTGGTGAGCGAGGGTCGAGCTCTGCGTGTCCGAAATCAGGTCGGCGCGCTTCGCGAAAAAGATGAAATGCTCTGATGCCAGGTAAGACGGCCCGGACGACTCTTCCGGGTTTTCGGCCGGCTGCAGCGTATTGGGATAGGACAGCGGAATGTCCATGCGTAAGGAGCCGGTCTCGCCCGAAAGGTTGAAGCCCGGCGCACGGCCGTTCGCTCCCGGCGGCACCATGTGGTTGCTGACCGGGTCGTTGGCGACTTGGACGATGCATTGTCTCTGCTTGGTCATCGGATTGACCCAGCTCTCGATGATTTCGCCGCTCTTCAAGTCTTGGTAGTAGGAAACCTCGCGGGTCACCCAGTCGTGGCTGCCATCGGGCTTGGCGATCAGGCGGCCGACGTTGTAACCCTGCATGCGTAGGATGGGCATCGGCTTGGAACCCGGCAACAAGGCGAGGATGGTGACGTCCCAGTCCTTGAATACTGGCTTGCCGTCGATGTCGCCGATCAGGCGCAGCATCGCTTGGTGCCCATCAGCAGGCTTGCTCAGGTCCAGTGTGGCGGCGGCGGCGGGCGAGAGCAGCGTGAGGGCGAGCGTTGCCGCGGCGGTAACGCTGAAGGATTTGGCGAACTGTTTGAATGTCATGAGATTTCTATGGCTCCAAGTTAAGAAAATGGGCGGCAAGCCCGATGAGGTTCGTCTGTGGCCGATGAACCGGCGACGGTGCAACAACAAGGGTCTATACAAGAGGCTTGCCAAGACTCCCGGATTTAGCGCGATTGGGTTTCGGACTTAAGGTAAACCAAGAGTGCTTCGATTTCGGTTTCGCTCAGCGCGTTTGAATACGCCATCGAGGTGCCCGGCACCAGCGCAGCCGGGTTGCGGATCCAATGTTTCAAGGTGGCGTCATCCCAGCGCAGCCCGGCTTGACGCAACGCCGGTGTGTAGTTGTAACCGACGGTCTGTGCCGCGCTGCCACCTATGGCACCGCGCAAATTGGGGCCGACCTTGTGGGGCTCGCCCGCGCCCAAGGAGTGGCAGGCAGCGCAGCGCAGGAAGGCGATGCGGCCGCGCATGGCCACCGTCGGTTCGGCCGGCGCGCTCTGCATGCAGCCCAGCAGAACCACCGCCGACAAGGCCAATGGCAAAGATGAGTGCCGCTTCATAGCTGCCCCAGGATTTCGGCTGCTGCGCGTTCACCCGACTCCATCGCGCCTTCCATGCCGCGCACGGTGCGTGCCGTGTGTTCGCCAGCGAAGTGCAATCGGCCCTGCGGCACACCCAGTGACTGGGCATAGCGCGAGATTTGTCCGGGCCGCCAGTTGGCCCAGGCCCCACCCGCCAAGGGGTTGCGATGCCAGGCCACATGCGCGGCCACGCGCACCGCGCCGCGTGCGTCCGGGTAGACCTTGTTCAGCTCGTCCATGGCGAATTGTCCCGCCTGGGCTTCGGTCATGCTGTCCCACTGTGCCGTGCCTGCCCCGTTGATCCAGACCGTGAGGCTGTCGGCCTGGCCATTTCCCTTGCCGTCGTTCGGGAAGATCCGTTCGAGTGGGCCGTTGGACCACAGATAGGGCGACAGGCCATCGCGTTCCCAGAAAGGCGCGAGCACTTCCAGGTGGATCTGCGTGACGCGAGCGTAGGCCATCTGGCTCACTGCCTCGGCATGCAGGTCGGACAAGCCGGGCTGCATGCGCACACCCCGCAAGGCTGGCAGCGGCAACGCACATACCGCGAAACGTGCACGGTGCCGCGAGCCGTCCGCGCAACGCACCGACACGCCGCGATCATCGGTATCGACCTGGGTGACGCGGCTGTCGCGGTGCAATTCACCTTTCAATGCCGCGGCCATAGCCTCGGGCAACCGCTGGTTGCCGCCCTTGACGCTGAAGGTGGGGCCCTTGAACTTCATCAGCTCCGCAAAGTTGGTCTGGACATAGTACAAGTTCAGCAGCGAGGTGTCGGACAACGTTGCGCCATAGCTGTTGTTGACATCAAGTAGCTCTAGCGCTGCCGGACTCAGACCTCGGACGCGGAGCTCGTTGAGCGCCGGCACGTCATAGGAAAAGTTCGCGGGGTCGCGCCATGCATCGATCGACTTCAAGGGGCTGGAACCCAGCAGGCGACCCAGCGTGCGGTCCGGCGGACCGGCACGCAGCGTCGGCGGAAATGGGTTCTTGGGTGAGACAGCCCATTCACGGCTGGACATGCGCTGACCGTCGATGAAGTACACGAGCCGGTCGTCCTGGATCAGCGGCGAACGGCCCATGGGCAGCAGCTCGACGCCCAGGCGCCGCGCCGTGTCAACAGTGCGGGCATAGCCCAAGCCAATCTGGTTGCCGCCCGCTTCCGGGTGCCCGGCCACGTTGTCCAGCGTGCGCAGCCGGCCGCCGATGCGGTTTGACGCTTCGAGCACGCGCACACGCAAGCCGAAGGCTTCGAGCTGCAGGGCCGCATTCAGCCCTGCCAGACCGGCACCCATGATGATCACGTCAGGGTCGGCCGCAGCCCATGAGGGCCGGTGCAGCGCCAGCGTGCCTGCGCCGACGGCAACCGCTTGCAGGGCCTGCCGGCGTTTAAGGTTAGTCATGGTAGTCCTTCTTGAAAGATTTTGCATAAACGGTCATTGCACGGCGCGCGCACGGTAGGTATCGCCGATGCCCAGCCAGGCCGTGATGCGGCCGCCCAGCGGCCTTTGCGTCAGGGTCTGCGCCAAGGCAATCGCTTGGCGCAACGCGGCCATGTCGATGCCGGTGCTCAAGCCACATTGCGCGGCCATCTGCACCAGGTCTTCGGTGGCCAGATTGCCGGCCGCGCCGGGCGCGAAGGGGCAGCCCCCAAGTCCGCCCAAGCTAGTGTCGAACTTGCGAATACCTGCTTCGATGGCGGCCCAGGCATTGGCCAGCGCAAAGCCGCGCGTGTCATGCAAATGGACAGAAAGCCTAGCTGCACCAAATTCGGCCACCGCCTGTTGCAGCAGGGTCGACACCGCACGTGGCGCGGCGGCGCCAATGGTGTCCGCGATCACGACTTCGGCAGCTCCGGCCGCAAACATCGATCGAACCAGGGACAAGACGCGATCGAGCGGCACCAGCCCTTCAAACGGACACTCAAAGGCCACAGCAACATAGGCCTTGCCGCGCAAACCGGCTTTGATGGCGACATCCATCGTCTGGGCGCAGACCTCGGTGGCTTGGATCAAGCCCATATTGATATTGCGCTGGTTCATGGTCTCAGTGGCCGAGAGCACGACCGCAATCTCGTGAACCCCGCAGGCGCGTGCGCGCTCCAGACCCCGGACGTTGGGCACCAGGGCCGAGTAGGCTACGCGGTCAGGGGCAGGCAGGCGCACAAACAGCTCGTCGGCGTCGGCCATTTGCGGCACGGCCTTGGGCGACACAAAGCTGGTCGCTTCGATGGACCGCAGGCCTGCATCAACTAGGGCCTGGATGAGCCGCAGCTTGTCGTCACAGCTCACCGGGATACGCTGGTTTTGCAGTCCGTCGCGCGGCCCAACCTCATTGATGATCACTGCGTTATTCATGTTCAGCACGCCTGTTGCAATTGCAAAGATAAGCAATCTATGCAAAGTTTATGCCAATTCATTTCGCATGATCTGCAACACTGTTTCAGCGGATGCGGCTTGAACGTGGAACAGCCCTGCTTGCGCTTGGTCTGATACTTGCAGTGACTGAATAATGCTGGCCGGCTGATACGGCCGCGCCCCCACTTTGCTGGCATCCTCCAGCAGCCGATTAGAAAGGCATCCGTGACAGGCCGAATCATTCCTCGCAAACCCCGCCTTTGCGTTTTCAGTTACGGTGCCTTGACGCGCTTGGTTCATGCTGCCGTGCCAGAATTCAACCACCGGGCCGACATCCAGGTGCTAGAGGTCGTACTTGACGAAGCGCTGCGCGTCGGGCGTGAGCTTGACCAGTCCCGCGCGCACGATGTGATCATCTCGGCCGGCGCCAACGCTTCGCTGCTGCAGTCGGCGTTGATCTGGGTGCCCGTGGTGTCGGAGGGTAAGGTCAGTGGCTATGACCTGCTCCAAGGCTTTGCAGAAAGGCGCGCCAGACCTCCGATCGCGTGGGCCTGGGCATCTGCAAAGAGCTGCTGCCCGAGCTTGAAGCCACCAAGGAGTTGTTACAGGTTCATGTTTCACAGCAGCCTTATGAAACAGTCGATGACATCATGGATTGTTTCATAAGGCTGAAGGAAGACGGCTACCGCGTCATCGTGGGCTCCAGTCTGGTAGTTGAACTGGCCGAAAAGAATGGCATTGTCGGTATCATGGCTTACAGCCTTGAATCGATTCGCCTGTCGCTCGAAAGTGCGATTCAGATCGCTGAGAGCGTCTTACTGGAGGCCACGCGGGTACGCCTAACTCAACCGCCGTGCTGCAAAGTCTGCATGATGCCGTGCTAGCCGTTCGACGAGCATCACCACATCACCGCCGTCAACCCGCCGATGGCCCGCATCCTCGGCGTCCCCGCCAGCGACGTGGTGGGCCTTGACCTGCGCGAGTGGCGCTGGATGCTGGCGCTGGACAACCTCACAACCGGGGCCAACTCGGCGATCGAGTCGGTGGTCACGTTGGGCGGCAGGAGCTTCCTGCTGACGCACACGGCGCTGCTCGAATCCGGCCAACTCACCGGTGCGCTGCTCAAGCTGACCGACGCCCTGGCGATCCAGCGTGCCGACACGATGGTGCGGTCGCAGCGCAAGCCACGCGGCCTTACGGCGCGCTACCACTTCGACCACATCGTTGGTTCCAGCCCGGCGCTTCAGCGCACCCGTGCGGTGGCGGAGCGCTGCGCGCAGAGCATGGCCACCGTACTCATCACAGGTGAGAGTGGGACCGGCAAGGAGTTGTTCGCGCAGGCCATTCACAACGCCAGCCTGCGCTGCGAACGCCCCTTTGTTGCGCTCAACTGCGCCTCATTTCCCGAGTCACTGCTGGAAAGCGAGCTGTTCGGTTACGAGGACGGGTCCTTCACTGGGGCGCGCAAGGGCGGCAAGGCCGGGCTCTTTGAGACGGCGCACACCGGCACTATATTTCTCGATGAGATCGGCGACATGCCGATCTCGCTGCAGACCCGGCTTTTGCGCGTGCTGCAGGAACGCGAAGTCGTGCGCCTAGGCAGCCAGCAGCCGATACCGGTTGACCTGCGCGTCATGGCAGCAACGCATTGCAACTTGCGCGAACGCATCCAAAGCGGCTGCTTTCGTGCCGATCTCTACTACCGCCTGAATATTCTGCGCTTAGCAATCCCGTCGTTGCGTGAGCGACCGCAGGATATCAGCGTGCTGGCGCTCAAGCTGTTGCTTTCGAGCATGCGCCGCCAAGGTTGCAATCTGCCTGCCGACCAGGCGTTGGGCCCCCTAATGAACATCTTGCAGCGCTATGACTGGCCCGGCAATGTGCGTGAACTGGAGAACCTCATGGAACGTTTTGCTGTCTTCCTGAGCGGCTGCCGTTCGATCTCGAACATAAATTACGCAGCTTTTCTGGACGAAACCGAAGAACTGAGCGAAACAGCGGCATCGACCCCTCTCATGCAGTTGGCCCTGGAAACCACCGACAGCTTTGTTCGTCCGCACATTGAACCGCCTACCCACGGCGCCTGGAGCGCTGGCCATGACGGCAACTTGGCGGATGATGATGAGACAGTCGGCGAAAATTTTCGCGGCATGTGCTGCTTGACGCGGCCATGATCACCGACGCACTGCTCCGCGCTGGCGGCAACAAGCAGCATGCGGCAGCGCTGCTGAAGGTGAGCAGAACCACACTGTGGCGGCGCATGCGCGATGAGCAGCTTCTTTAGAGCGCGGCTTGAGACGAACGCTTCCCGTACCACGCCGCGCCGCACCAACCCAACACCCCCCCGATCACTAAACCCCTTGAAAGCACACCATGAATCAGAATGAAATCGTTGCCGCACTCAGCGCGGCCATCGGCGCCGAGCAGGTCTTGCACGACGACACCAGCCGCGCCCACTTCTCGCATGACCTGTTTCACTCGGGCCTGCCCCCGGCCTGTGTGGTGGTGCCGCGTACGCCCGAAGACGTGGTCGACGCCGTGCGCGTGGCCACCACGGCGGGCCACCCAGTGGTGCCGCGCGGCGGCGGCATGTCCTACACCGGCGGTTATGTCGCCAACGATGACAAGGCCGTGATGTTCGACCTGCGTCGGCTCGACCGGGTGCTGGAGATCGACGAGGTCAACCGTTTCGTGACCGTCGAGGCCGACTGCACCTGGGCCAAGCTGCACGAGGCGCTGGCCGCCAAAGGCTTGCGCACGCCCTACTGGGGCCCCTTGTCGGGCAAGAAGGCCACCATCGGCGGCACCTTGTCGCAAAACAGCGTGTTCTTCGGCTCGGTGCGCCATGGCAGCGCCGCTGAATCGGTGCTTAGCGTTGACGTGGTCTTGGCTGACGGCGCATGCGCATCCCGGCTCGGCTGGTGACGTGAACGGCATCCCCCTTCGTGCGCTGGGGTGGCCTCGACATCACCGGCCTGTTCGTCGGAGATGTCAGGGCGTTCGGCATCAAGGTGGCGGCCAGCCTGCGCTTGATCAAGGACTCAGAGGCCATGGGCTTTGGCTCTTATGCCTTTGACGATTTCGAGACCATGCTGCGCATGCAGGTCGAACTGGCGCACGCTGGCCATGGCGCCGAGGCCTTTGGTATTGACGCCTACAAGGCGCGCAATTCCGCGCAAACGGGCAAACGGCTCGGCGCAGCAGCCAAGACCGCCATCGGCGTGCTGACCAGCGGCAAGAGCTTGCTGTCGGGACTGAAGGACGTGGCCAGTATGGCCATGGCCGGTACGACCGCGCTGGAGTTGGCCGCTTATTCGCTGCATCTGACGGTCGAAGGTGACGACGAGGCCCACATCGCCCTGCAGCTCAGCCGCATCGAAGCGCTGGTCAAGCGCAACCAGGGCCGTGTGCTGCCGCCGGTCGTGCCCAAGGGCATGCGCGGCCTGCCGTTCCCGCCGCTGCGCTCGGCACTGGGCGTCGATGGCCAACGCTGGGTGCCGGTGCACGGCATCGTGCCGCTGGGCGAGATAGTCGCCACTGTAGCCGAGGTCGAAGCGATGATCAGCTCACGTCAGGCCGAGCTCAACAACATGGGCGTGCTCTATTCGCCGCTCACCACCAATGTGCCCAACGGCGTGCTGTTCGAGCCCTGCTATTACTGGTACGACGAAGTCTCGCCCTGCACATCGAAGCCACCGAGCTGGGCAGCGCCCCGCCGCCTGGCTTGACCGTGAACGACGCGATGATCGCCGCGCCTTTGTGCAGGGCCTGTGGATGGACACGGCACGCATCCTGTCACGCCACGGAGCGATCAACTTCCAGATCGGCCGCGCATATCCATTCACTGAAAAGCTATCGGCACAGGCCTTGGCGGTGTTGCGCGGCTTGAAGGCGCAATTCGACCCACGCGGCCTGATGAATCCTGGCGCGCTGTTGCCGCGCCAGGTGGACTGAACAGGATTTCACTAGCTCGCTCTGCGGCGTACAAGTGGGCGTCGAGGCGGACGCCCTCGTGCCCGCAGGTGCGCCGAGCAGCTTGATCACTTGTCCGACACTGGCTTTATTGCATTCAGCTGGCCGATCAGCCGTGACAGTTCAGTGATGCCTGAATGACCTGTCATGCAGGACGGCATCAAAGAAGCACCAGTGCCTTGCCTTTGTTGCGACCGACCATCAGTCGGGCAAAGGCGGCTGGTGTCTCGGACAAGCCATGGCTGATGTCTTCACGCCATCGCAGTTGACCGGCGCGGACGTAAGCGCCAATTTCAACCTGCATTTCAGCCAGCTGGGGCCAATGATCGTACACCACTAGGCCGCGCATGGTGGCACGGGCACGGATAATTAACGCTGGATTCAGCGGAACCGGCGCGGAACCGTTGTACTGCGCTATGAGCCCGCACAGCACGACACGGGCACCTACGGCCAGTTGCTCGCAGACTGCCATTAAAACGTTGCCACCAACGTTATCGAAATAGATGTCCACACCGCTTGGGGCGTGCCGCCGCAGCTCACGCGCAGGTCGTGTACGTGGTAGTCGATGCAAGCATCGAAACCGGCCTCGCCGGTTGCCCACGCGCATTTCTCGGATCCGCCTGCGATGCCGATCACTCGGCAACCGGCCAACCTCGCCAATTGCCCCACGGTGGCACCTACCGGCCCGCTTGCAGCCGAGACCACCAACGTGTCGCCGGGCCTTGCGTCGGCCAGCTTTTTGAATCCGGCCCAAGCTGTCAGACCGGGCATACCCAGCACGCCCAAAGCCAGCGTCGGCGGCTGAACCTCGGGACCAACCGGGCGTGCCTGTTCAATGGTCGTGGCGTCCAGCAGGGCATGGCTGCGCCAGCCGCAGGCTGCCACCCAGATCGTACCCGGGGCCATGCGCGGGTGCTGTGATACCAGCACTTGGACAAGGCCCTCACCACTCACCACGTCACCGGGCGCTATGGCTGCACTGAGGTGACGACTGGACATCGCACTGCGTAGGTAAGGATCGAGCGACAAGGCTAGCACCCGCACCAGCGCCTGGCCCTTGATCGGTGCCGACAAGCTGGCACCGCCGACCGAAAAATCGTCCTCGATGGGCGCGCCTTGTGGCGTGCGTACAAGAGTGATCTGTTCGATGTTCATGTTGAGCTTGAGGACTGCAAAGGGCTGCAGCTCAGCGCTTAGGCCAGCACTTGCCGAGTTGGGCCAAGCAAGTCACCAGCATGGTCCTTGGGCAATGTCTTGCGCATCTTGGTATTTCCAACGTTCAGGTTTGCGCGATGGCGAAGCCCAAGCGTTCGATGATGTCGGCACTATCGCAGACATCGCCCGTCTTCAGCGCCAAGTCGCGCAAGTTGTAGGCGTGGGCCTCGGCATCACGGTCGCCGCAGGCATCGCGAGCCCCGGTTACGCAGATTGCATTGCAGCGCATCGACGGCCGAAGCGCGCACGCAGCCACTGGTCGAGAAGCCACAGACCACGGTAGCATCGGAGTCGACGGCAGCGAACCAGCCGCGCAGAGGTGAGTCGAAGAAGCCGCTGGGCACTGTCTTGCGTAGCACCGCCTCACCGTCGCGGGGCAGGACACGCGGATCAATCTCAGCCCAGCGTCCGCCGGTCGCCAAGGCGTTGAGCGCTGGCAACTTCTCGCGGAACACGCGGGCCTCGTGCTCATGTGCATAGCTGTTGCTGGTGAAGAACACAGGCAGGCCGCGCGCACGGAAGGCCGCCAACAGTTTCGCGATCTGAAGCAGCGCAGCCCCGCCCTCGCAGCCCGCCGGGCTGGCCGGATCGGTGAATCCGCGGGTGGCGTCGATCACCAAAAGGGCCGGACGCTTGCCCAGGCCCACGCTCATCGAGGCGAGGGTGCTCATGTGGCTTGCTCCTGTGGCGGATAGCGTTGCCACTTGCCTGCCTCGTTGATCTCGATTACCGGCCCGCGTCATTGCACGATACCCGCGTTGCGCAGCGCGGCTATGCGCTCGACCGGATACTTCAGCAGGTCGAGAGCACCGCCTCACCAGGTTCGCCAAAGGCGCGGTGGCGAGGCTCGGTTCGCAGGGTCGTCGCAGCCGGAGATCTTCACCGGATTGCCCGGCATGGCCACCACGCTGCCGCTGGGCAGTTGGACATCCACCACCATATTGCGTGCCCGCACCTGCGGGTCAGACAAGGCCTGGGCCAGGTCGTTCACAGGGCCACAGGGAATGCGCGCCGTGCGCAGCCGGGCCAGCCAGTAGTCAGCATCGTGTTTAACCAGCTCTTCATTGATGATGGACTCGATGTAGTCCTTGTCCGCGAAGCGCACGGGCTGCTTGAGGTATTTCGGATCACGCAACTCGGGCGGCTCACAACTCCGGCAAACTTCTCGAAAAAGGCGTCGCCGATGCAGGCAATGATGATGTAATTGGTGGAGGTTTTGAAGCTGTTGTAAGGCACGTGGACGAAGTGAGCGTTGCCCATTCGCTCAGGCACCTCGCCCGACAGCAGAAACATGGTGGCCATGTAGTTGAGCATCGAGACCTGTACATCGAGCATCGACACATCGACATGCCGACCCACGCCTGTCTTCTCTCGCGCGGTCAGCGCTGCCAATACGCCGATGGCACCGAATATGCCACCGCCCAGATCGCCGTGCGGAATGCCAGAGCGCACGGGCGCCTGATCGGCAAAGCCGGTTATCGACATGCCGCCGCCCATAGCCTGTACCACTTGGTCGAAGGCCGGGCGCAGCGGATCTGGCCCGGTCTCGCCAAAACCTGAGATGGAGCATGTGACGATGCGCGGGTTGATCGCGGCCAAGGTCTCGTGATCGATGCCCAACCGTCGGGTCACACCAACGCTGAAGTTGTCGATCACCGCGATCGGCCTGGCGCACCATATCGTGAAGGCCTCGCGCCGGCTTTTGCTTAAGGTCGACGGCGACACTCTGCTTCGCCACGGTTGG